>CAZBJI010000041.1:44366-49800 GCA_964492175.1 uncultured Polyangiaceae bacterium
TCTCTCCGCTCGGAGAGGGAGACGGGGCGTTCGACGTGTCCGCCCTCGGTGAGCCTGCACCCACGGCGATCCGGCGCGACGAGGAGCTGGTGTCGCTCGGCTTCGCGCGGCCGCTCTCCGCGCGCGTGTCGGGCATCCAGGTGCCCTCGGACGAGGACCGCGCGGCGTTCCTGTTGGGCTTGGCGGTGACGCGGCTGCTCGATGCGCTCGCAGCCGCCGGGGTCGCGCAGCGGCGCGGCCGCGTGGGCTTCGTCCTCGGGACGTCGAGCGGAGGCATGCCGAGCGCCGAGCGCGTGTTCGCCGCGCGGCTCCGCGGCGAACGGCCCGCCGACGATCTGCTGCGCCGGGCGACGTACTTCGCCCCGTTCGACGCGGCTCGCGGGCGCCTGGTCGCGTCGGGCCTCGCCATCACGAGGTCGCTCCAGCTCGCCACGGCGTGCGCCGCGAGCACCTGGGCGGTCGGCCTGGGGCTCCTCTGGCTCCGCCGCGAGGCGGTCGATCTCGTCATCGCGGGCGGCTACGACGCGGTCGGCCCCTTCGTCGCCGCAGGCTTCGAGTCCCTCCGCGCCACGACGGCGACGACGCCCACCCCCTTCCGCGTGGGTCGCGACGGCATGTGCCTCGGGGAGGGCGCCGGGCTGGTCGCCCTGGTGCGGGAGGGCGAGGAGCGCGGGGTCCCGGCAAGGTTCGTGGTCGGCGGCTTCGGTGCCAGCACCGACGCCGTCCACATCACGGCGCCCGACCGGACCGGCGCCGGGCTCGCGCAGGCAGCGGCAGCCGCGCTCGCAGACGCGGCGCTCCCCGCAGCCGACATCGGTCTCGTCAGCGCCCACGCCACGGCGACGCCGTTCAACGACGCGATGGAGGCGCGCGCGCTCCGCTCGGTGCTCGGCGACGCGACCCCGGTCGTGCACCCCATGAAGGCGCAGATCGGCCACACGCTGGGCGCAGCCGGGATCCTGGAGTCGCTCGCCGCCGGGCACTGCGTCGCCATGGGCGTCGCGCCCGCCGCGGCGGGCGAGGGCGCGCTGGATCCCGACGCGCCGGCGCGTCTCCTCCGCGTCGCCGAGCCGCTCGCCCAGCCGCGCGCGTTGAAGCTCTCGGCCGCGTTCGGCGGCGCGAACGCCGCGCTCGTGCTCGAGCGCGCCGGCGCGCGGGAGGGGAGCCCGCGGCCGCGCCCGTCGCGGCGCGTCTACCTCAAGCGCGTGGCGCGCGCTCCGCGCCCGGATCCGTCGCTCGTCGCCTCGAGGTCTCGGGTCGAGGTGGACAAGTTGCTCCGCATGGATGAGCTGAGCCAGCTCGCCGCCACGGCCGTGGCGTCCCTGGCCGAGCCCTCGATCGCCGGAGCTGGGGTGATCGTGGGCCACGCGCTCGCGACGATCGATCTGAACGAGCGCTTCTACGCGCGCGTCCTCACCCGCGGCCCCACCGCCGCCGAGCCGCGGCTATTTCCCCCCACGTCGCCGAACCTCGTGGCGGGCCAGCTCGCGATCCTCTTCGGGCTCACCGGCCCGAGCGCGGCCACCGCGAGCGGACCCGGCGGCGCGCTCGACGCGCTGCAGGTCGCCGCGGAGCTCGTGGCGGCGGGAGCGGCGGGAGCGATGGTGGCGTGCGCGGTCGACGTGGTGGGACCGCTCTCCAGCGAGCTCCTCTCGCGGTGCTTCGAGGGGTCGGGCGTGGAGACCGGGGCGGTCGCGGCGCTGCTCGACGCGGATCCGACGGGCGCGATCGCCGAGGTCGAGCTCGGCGCGAGCGGCTTCGGGTTCGGCCACGGAGACCTCGCCCGCCACCTCGGCGCGACGTGAGCGGCGCGACAATGTGACTTGCCAATTTGTCAGAGGCGAGAAGCTTGCGGTGCGCCGCGAGCCCTGGCACGTTGGGGAGGAATCACGCCGGGCCCCTCGTCGTTGACCTTCCGCCATGCGCCGCCTCTCCGCCCTCCTCGCCGCCGTCGTCACCTGGAACGTGGCGTGCGCCGAGCACTACATCCCGAACACGGACGTCGAGGATACGGAGGAGAACCGGAAGCTCATCAGCTTCTGTGAGCGCTACCGCAAGGCGGTGGAGCGGCGCGACATCCCCGGCCTCCTGAAGCTCGTGTCCACGGACTACTACGAGGACGGCGGCAACGCCGACGCCTCGGACGACATGGACTACGCGCAGTTCAAGGAGTTTCTCACGGGGGCGAACGCCGAAGAGACGGGCGTGGCGTTCCTGGACGCGATGGCCATCCGTCACGAGATCCGGTACCGGCGCGTCGTGAAGGAGAAGGACAAGATCTACGTCGACTACACCTACAGCGCGAGCTACCGCATCCCGACGACGCGAGGGGACGCGTGGAAGCGCAAGGTGGAGGACAACCGCCTGGAGCTCGTGGCGGACGAGTCGGGCGAGTACAAGATCGTCGGCGGCATGTAGCCGCGCGCTCCCGCCGTGTAGCTAGCGGCGCATGCTGCTCGCGTAGTAGTCGAGGATGGTCTTTTTGCACATCGTGGAGAAGAACGCCGAGTAGCTCAGCCAGACGGCGAGCCCGTTCATGTCCTCGAAGATCGGGGGCATGAAGGCGGGCGCCTTCACGATGCCGTCGCTCACGTGCGAGAACAGCACCGGGATGTCGTCGTGCGCGACCTTCCCGACGAACAGGAACGGGATGAGCTCGGCCCGGTCGTGCTGGATGGCCGCGAGCATGAACGCCTGGTTCAGCACGATCCCGCGGCAGTAGCACGCGTCCTTCGTGAACGGCGCGCCTCCCTCGAGGAGGCCGCCGCGGAAGATGCGCATCGTGTTCTGGTAGCACTCCTCCTCGTCGTACCCCTCGGTGCGGTACCACTCGAACACGTCCAGGAAGCTCGCGCCGTCCTCGGCTTTGTCGACGGCCAGGACGCGATCGTTCAGCTTCTTGGCGCGCCGGGGCGTGCTCCGGAAGGTGAGGATCTCCACGAGGGCGGCGAGGCCCTCCTGGACGGCGGCGGTCCGCGGCGGACCCTTGGCCAACCACCGGGCCACCGGCTGCTTCAGGCCGTTCAAGCTCGTGGCCAGGTGCACCCAGCCCTCGTGCACCTCGAGGATGTCGACGTCGCTGCTGGAGAAGGCCGCGCCGGACCGGATCTTCACGTAGTCGCTCCCGGCGGCCGCGTCCGCGACCAGCGAGTCGTCCACCTGCACTCGCACCGAGGTCTCGCCGAAGAACCTCCCGAGGCGCTCGTTCAGGACGAGCGCCGCGGTCTGGGCGTCGATGTCCCGCCGCTGGGGCTGCCCGAGCCGCTCGCCCGCGACGCTCGTCAGCTGCTCGTAGAGGGAGAGCGCCATGCTGCGGACGGTGGTCTTGCCGTCGGGGAGCGCGTCCTTGGCGGAGCCGTAGAGACGCTTCGAGTGCTCGTAGAACTTCTTGGTCCCGCGGGCCTCGAGCATGAGCACGACCCGGTGGTAGTCCTCGACGGAGTCCTTCAGGATGCGGCCGAGCTCGTCCTTGGGACCGAGCTCCTTCTCGACGTCCTTCCCGAGCTCCACCAGCTCCGCGCGCTTCGCCTCCGGATCGAAGCCGAGGTCTGCGTCGTACTCCACGACCGGCAGCTCTCGGCCCTTGCTCCTGACGAACGGATCCTCGGCGGAGGGCTGCCAGCGCAGCGCGTTGAGGATCCGGAACGGGCGCTGCGCGTCCAGGAGCCGCTGTGCGAGGCGCGCCAAGACCTCCTTGTAGGAGCGCCACGGACCGGGCTTGTCGTCCTCGTCGCGGCGCACGTCCTTCACGAGGACCGGCCGCTGCGGCGCGGCGTCCTCCCCCGCCGGGCCGTCCTCGGCCCGCTGATCTCGGGCGGCGTCGGTGCGAGGCGGCATGATCCCTTCGTATCACAAGTCGCGCGCTTGCTCGCATCGGCGACAAGGGGTACGAGCGCTGACGAGCACCATGGCCACCCAGTCCCCCGAACCCGCCTCGGAGCCGCCGAGCGCCGTCGAGCTCCTCCAGCGCACCTCCGAGGCGGTCGTAGAGCTCAAGGCGACGATCGCGCACGCGATCGTCGGACAGGAGGACGTCATCGAGCTCATGCTGGCGACGTTGCTCGCGCGCGGGCACGCCCTCCTGGTCGGCGTGCCGGGGCTGGCCAAGACGTTGCTCGTCTCGTCGCTCGCCCGCGCGCTCGACCTCTCGTTCGGCCGCGTGCAGTTCACGCCCGATCTCTTGCCGGCCGACATCACCGGGACCGACATCCTCAGCCAGGAGGAGACACGGCGCTCGCTCGTCTTCGCGACGGGCCCCATCTTCCACAACCTGGTCCTCGCGGACGAGATCAACCGCACGCCGCCGAAGACCCAGGCCGCGCTCCTCGAGGCGATGCAGGAGCGGCGCGTGACCGTGGGGACCAAGACGCACCCCCTGCCCGACCCGTTCCAGGTGTTCGCCACGCGCAACCCCATCGAGCAGGAGGGGACCTATCCCCTCCCCGAGGCGCAGCTCGATCGGTTCCTGCTCGAGATCCACGTCGAGTACCCGTCCGAGCAGGAAGAGGTGGAGATCGCGCGGCGCACGACGGCCGGACCGCGCCCCGCGATCGAGCCCGTCCTCACGCTCCAGGAGGTGCGACGAATCGGGGAGCTCGTGCCGCTCATTCCGGCGACGGACGAGGCGATCGCGCTCGCCGTCCGGCTCGCCCGCACCTCACGCCCCGCCGACCCCGGCGCCCCGCGCGAGGTCCGCGACTACGTCCGCTTCGGCGCGGGGCCGCGCGGCAGCCAGGCGCTCGTCCTCGCCGCCAAGGCGCGCGCGGCCATCCGGGGGGAAGCCGCCGCCGACGTCGAGGACGTCCGAGCGGTGGTGATGCCCGCGATCCGGCACCGGCTCGTCCTCTCCTACCGCGCCGAGGCGGACGGCGTCCGCGACGCCGACGTGGTCAGGGCGCTGGTGAAGGCGGCGCGATGACCGGGGGCGGGGGGCCGCGGCCGGGGCCGGCGACGGAGGTCATCACGCGGGAGTCTGGCCCCAGCGTCCGCCGGATCCGCAAGCTCCGGGTCGTCGTGGTTCAGAGCCCGGACCCGAAGGACGCGAACAAGGTGTACGCGTTCGCGCAGGACGAGATCCGCGTCGGCTCCAGCCCCGAGGCGGACGTCCCCTTGCCGGACGGGTCCGTCAGCCGCGAGCACCTATCCATCCGCCTCACGCCCGAGGGGTTCCTCCTCACGGATCTCGGCTCGACCAACGGCACCGCGCTCGGGGACATCCGCGTCCGCGAGGTGATCGTCGACAGGGAGGTGCTCGTCCAGGTCGGGAAGTGCACGCTGCGCCTCGTCCCCCTGGCCGAGACCGTGGAGCACGACATCTCGCCTCGCGCGAGCTTCGGCCGCATGCTGGGCGCCAGCGCATCCATGCGCGTGACCTTCGCCCTGCTGGAGAAGGTCGCGCCGAGCGAGCACACGGTGCTGGAGGAGGGCGAGACCG
>CAZBJI010000042.1:0-49309 GCA_964492175.1 uncultured Polyangiaceae bacterium
TGGCGTGCGCGCGGTGCGACGGGGGCGGGTGCGATGGCTGCGGCCGCAGCGGGGCCCTCACCCTCGCGGAGCCTCCACCCGAGCGAACGGTCACCGTGCGCGCGCCGGCCTCGCTCGGCGTCGGAGCGCTGGTCCGCGTGTCGAACCCGTTCGGCGAGGGCGCCGTCCCGGAGATCCTGCTCGTCGAGATGCGCCCCGCCGACGCCGCCAGCCCGAACGTACGACGCGTCTCGCCGCCGCGCCTCGGCGGCTTCGGCCGGGGCTTCCCGCTGGGCGTGGCGATCGCGATCGCGATCGTGCTCTTGCTCGTGATGCTCGCCGCGAGGTGACGGGCGGGGCCAGACTCAGGGCGACGCGACGGTCTGGGTCATCACGTTCGGCGCGGTGATCCACGTGAATGCGTCGACGAGCGCCGATGCGCCGAGGATGGGGTCGCTCCCG
The DNA here is from genome assembly GCA_964492175.1 of uncultured Polyangiaceae bacterium. Classification (GTDB taxonomy): domain Bacteria; phylum Myxococcota_A; class Polyangia; order Polyangiales; family Polyangiaceae; genus Xiheicaenibacterium. Next base: position 442 of record CAZBJI010000042.1, read on the forward strand.
TCGTAGACGCCTAGGCGTAGGGTGACGGCGCCGCCGGGAGGCACGGGGACCTGCGTGACCTGCCACCCCGTCGCCGCGTGGGTCTCGAAGCCCGTGCCGGCCAAGGCCGCGTCACCCTGAGCGCAGGCGTAGGTCTTGCCCCCGCCCATGCATGGCGGCGCCATGCAAGAGCAGACGTCGAAGGGCGCTCCGTTCAGGCTCACGGGGTTGCCGTTCGGATAGAACGCGAACAGGCCGTCGGGGAGGCCAGCAGGCGTCGGCGAGAGGTGCGCGAAGAAGGTGTCGTCAAAGGCGCTGCACACGAACCCAGGCCAGTCCGCGCTGAAGAAGTTCGAGTCGAACGAGAAGCCCGTCGCGTTTCCGGGAGCGCGGATCGCCACCTCGAGCGCGATGGGGTCGTGCGCCGAGTTGGCCACCGACCCGGGGCACTCGACGGACGACTTCGGGCCGCCCGCCGGGAAGCCGCTCGTGTACCCCTTCCCCGCGGCGTTGTCGGGATCGGCGTAGTCCGGGTCCGCCGCGTCGCGCGCGACGGCGTTGGAGAGCGCGAGCATCTTCAGGCCCTCGCGCGGCACGATCACGTTGCCGAAGTTGTCGAGCAGCCCGTGTCCGAGGTGGAACTGCGCGAGCTGCCCTGGATCCGCCGGGGGCGGCGTGCCGTCCGCGAGCACCCAAGCGGCGGACACCACGCCCCAATCATTCACCGCCGTGGACGCCTTGCAGAGCTCGATCGCGTTCGCGGCGTGGAGCGGATCGGCGTCCGCCAGCGCGAGCCCCGCGTCGCAGGGCTCGAGGACGTTGTCGAGCGCTCCGTCGCAGTCCTCGTCCTGGGCGTTGCCGGGGATCTCGAGGTTGTTCGGGCTGCTCCCGGCGTCACAGTCGTTGCAGTCTCCGTCGTTCGGCGTGAAGCCGTCCATGTCCACGTCGTCGTCCGGACCGCTCGGGCAGCCCATCCCGGTCGAGGAGGTCGCGGTCGCGGTCGCGGTCACCCCAGGCCCGTTGGTCACGGGCCCCGAGGTCATCGGCCCGCTGGGCGCCGTCGTCCCTTGGGCAACGGTCACGGGCCCGGCGGTCGTCGCGCCGCCGTCGCCGCCCGTGCCGAAGACGTCGACGTTGGCGCTGCACGCGCCGCCGACCCCAACGGTGAGGAGCGGCACGAACAAGAGCGATGCTGCGCGCGACCAAGGAAGGAGCGGGGACTTCATACCTCCAAACTAGGACAAAAGTGGCCAAGCTACTACCCAGCGCCGAGGCCCGCAGACTACGATGGGCGCGTGATGTCCCTCCGCGTCCTCGGGCTCTGTGCAACCCTCGTCGTCGCCTCCGTGGCACGCGACGCTAGCGCCGCCGGCACCCCGGTGACGGCGGCGACCGACGAGCAGAAGGAGGCCGCGCAGAAGGCCTTCAGCGACGCGATCGAGCACGCGAAGGCAGGCAAGCACGAGGAGGCGCTCGCCGGCTTCCGGGCTTCGCACGACATCGTCGCCAGCCCCAACTCGCGCCTGATGATCGCTCGGGAGCTCGCGGAGCTGAAGCGCTTCGGGGAGGCGTACCGTGAGGCGCTCATCGCCGAGCGGCTCGCGCGAGAGGCTGCCGCCGTGGATCCGAAGTACAACGACGCCGTGACCGGCGCCGCGGAGGACCTCGCCGACTTCCGCGCGAAGGTCGGCTTCGTTCGCATCGACACGACCGGGATCTCCGACAGCGAGATCGTCGTCGGGGGGCGAACCGTCACGAGGGAGGAGCTGGCCGAGCCGGTCGCGGTCGACCCGGGAGAGGTCGAGATCGTCGCGCGCAGCCCCCGCGGGCAGGAGAGCCGCAAGGTGAGCGTGGTGGCGGGCGCCGAGGAGAAGGTCACGTTCGTCGCCGAGAAGCAGCCGGAGCCGGAGAAGCCGAAGGTGGAGCCAAAGAGCATGCACCCCTTCGATCTCGGGGACGGCGAGCTCATCACCGCCGGCGTCCTCGGCGGCGTCGGTGTGATCGGCATGGCGCTGTTCGGCACCCTGGGCGGGCTGCATCTCGCCAAGTTCAGCGATCTCGAGGACCAGTGCTCCCAGAACCGGTGCGACCCTGCCCTGGAAGAGGAGGCCGACAGCGGCAGGAGCCTACAGACCGGCGCCAACGTGAGCCTCGTCATCGGGCTGGTCGGCCTGACGGCCGGCGCCGCCTTCCTGATCCCCGCGCTCGTGATCGACGAGCGGTCCAACACCAGCGTCCGCGTGGGTGCGGGGTTCGCGTCCCTCGAGGCGACCTTCCCCTGAGCAGGCGCGCACCGCGCTCCGCGCAGCAGATGGGGCTCCCGAGCGCACGGCCCTTCGTGTAGAATGGCGTCGCGGAGGCGATCCTCATGGCGAAGCTGTCTACGAAACCGACCTGGGCCGCGATGCTGGCCGTCGGCTCGCTCGGCGCGTGCGACGGAGATTCGGCGGGCTCGGGTGGAGGCAGCCAGGCTGGGACCGCGTCCGGCCCCTCCGGTCCCGTCAGCGTCGGCAACGGCCCCTCGGGGCCGGGTGTGACGGCGACCTCGGTGACGACCGCCGCGACGGGCTCGGGAGGAAGCTCCTTCGACTGCGATCCCCCGGCCGCGCCCGGGAGCCTCTACGAGCTGTTCGCCGACTCGTGGGATCCGGGCGTGATCGAGCCCGTGAGCATGTGTCAGTTCCGCGGCGACGTGCTGTTAATAGCCAACGTCGCCGCCGAATGAGGCTCCACGCCTCAAACGGCGGACCTCCAGGTCTTGGAGGAAACGTTCTCGGCTCAGGGGTTCCACGTCCTCGGCTTCTACAGCGACGACTTCGGCAACCAAGGCGGCGATCCAGGGGCGTGCACGGACCAGTACATGGTCACGTACCCGCAGTTCGACATCGCGCCAGTCACCAACCCTGGCGCCCAGCCGGTGTGGAACTGGATCCTGTCCCAGCCCAACCCGGAGCCATACCCCCTGACCCCCGGGTGGAACTTCAACAAGTACCTGATCTCGCGGACTGGGCAGCTCATCCGGCACTTCGAGCAGAACGACTGGCCGGGCGACGACCCCGGCAACCCCAACGACAGCTTCGCCACGAGCGAGATCGTGGTCGCTATCGAGGCCGAGCTCGCCCAATAGGCGCCGCTTGACGGAGTCGGGCGGGCGAGGCTTCCATGCCCCCACGCTCCGCTCCGCCTCGCTCGCTCTCCTGTGTTTCCTCGCGGCGGCGCTCTCCGTCGGCGCGCCGGCGCGCGCGCAACCGGCCGCGGCCGAGGAGGACCCGGCCCCGGCGGTGGTCCGCATCGCCCTCTCCAAGCGAGCGAGCGGCGCGATGAGCGAGGTCCGGGTGCGGCGGCTCGTCGAGCTCCAGCTCGGCCCGGAGGTCACCGTCGCGCCCGAGCCGCTCGGCCCCCTCGACGAGAACGCCGTCCGCGTCTTCATCGACCTCCCGGAGCCGAGCGTGGCGCTCATCCAGACCGTCGCGCCGAAGCGCCGGCTGGCGTCGCGGCGGGTCGATGTCGCCGGGCTGCCCTGGGACGCCGCCACGCGGTTCGTCGCGATCGCCGCCAGCCAGACCATCAGCCTGCAGCTCCGCCCCGTGCCCAAGAAGAAGCCGCGCGCTCCGACGCCGGAGGAGATCGCGGCGCGACTGCAGGGCACGCCTTCGTTCGAGCTCGGGGGAGCGCTCGCCGCGGCGTGGCTCCCCGGCGACGCCGCGAGCCTCTTCGGGTCGCGGCTGCGCGCCTCCTTCCACGACCGCTACGTGTCCGAGAGCCTCTCGGTGAGCGGGCTCGGCGCGACCCACGGCGACGCGTGGCTCGACGTCTCGCTCGGGATCGCACACCGCACGTTCTGGCTGCCCTCGGTCCGGACGCACGTCGGCGCGGGCCTCGGCGTGGCCGCGGTGTTCGCGGCGCCACCCGGCCCCGGCGGAGGCCCGAAGGACGCCGATCCTTGGCTGCGGGCCCACGCCTCTCTGGGCACGGGGCTGCGTCTCGTCGATGCAGCATGGCTCTCGGTGGACGTCGAGCCCGGCATCGCGGTCGACGCACGCCGCGACCGCGTGCTGCCGTGGATCGGCGCCGCCGTCGCGATCGGGTACGACGGCGCGCTCGAGTGACGTCGCGACGGCTCGTCGACCGTCACGGCGCCGCCCGCGAGCAGCGCCGAGTCAGCCCCGAGACTCCCGCGCCGACTCCTGCATCAGCGCGAAGATCGCGAGCGCCATCGCGAAGCGAGGATCGAGCCTGTTGTGGTTCATGGAGAGGTCCAGCGTGAACTCCTTGAGGAAGAAGCGGAAGATCTGATCGATCCGCCCGACCACCTGCCCGTGGAGCTCGATCTTCCACTTGCCCGGGAGCATCGGGACCAACCTGCGCAGCAGGGCGGCGCCCTCCTCTTCGCAGACGCCGACGGGCTGGTCGTGAGGGTCCAGGATCTCGAAGGTGTCACGGAACATGGACTTCAGACCCCGGCGCCGGATGGTGCCGACCCTCTGACCCGAGGCGGCGTCGGCGACGTCGAAGCAGATGTTGAACCCGATGAGCTGCCGCGCCTTGATGAAGAGCATCGGCCGCGTCTGGCTCTCGTCCTGGAAAATCGTGAACTGCTCCCTGAGCTTGAGGAGCGGGTGCTTCACGAACGCGACGAGCGACCCATCGGGCGCGTACACGTGGAACTTCCGGCCGAGGAACGACCAGAACGGGCGCTTCACCAGGAAGGTGGGGTGGGCGAGCGCGTGGGGGACGACCTGCTGGTAGCCCTGGTGGACCATCGCCTGCTGCTGCCCGTACCCGGTGGGTCCCTGCGGCGGCGCGTACACGTTGGGGTTCTGCATCATGACCTCGCCTTCTACCCGACCTTTATCTGATTCTTCCCTGAGCGGCGCGCCAAGCAACTTCCAGCGCCGCTCGTAGGGAGGCTCGTACCCGCCCTGCCGTTACAGCTCGCGATTCGCGCTCCTCCGGCCCGGAGGCGGCGCCGCCGACCTCTCACGGCCATCCGCGAGCGCCCAGAACACTCGAAGTCCCACGGCGTGGCTCTGGAACGACCTCACGTCCGGGCTACGCGACGTCGGAGCGGGTCTTGAAGATCCCGAAGCCCCCGAACGTCCACCAGGGGCTCCTCATGGAACCGCCTGGCCCGCTTCGGATCTTCTTGGCTCTTCCCCTTACGTTCCTCGGCGTTGTCGCGTGCGGCGGCCGGCAGACGCCAGCCGAGGCGTCGCCCGATGGCCACGGCCAGCGCTGCGTCACGGCCGAGCAGTCGTGGCACGACCGTGTGGCCACCGAGAAGGGCGCCCCCCCGTTCCCCGAGTGCGCGCCCACGCTCGAGAGCCCCTGCGACGTCGGGGATACCGAGCGGCGCGAGCACTGCACCTTCACGCTGAGCGTGGACCGTACGCAGGTGGCGCGCACCAAGCAGCCGGACCTTTGCTGCTTCGGTCCCGACGCGTAGCGCCTCGCGAGCAGCTCTGACCCGGGTACGCCGCGAAGTGCGCCGACCAGCTCGTGATGGGTGACCCACCAGGGCACTGCCGGTGCGAGATTCCTGGAACCCTCCATGCGTAGGCGCCCTGCCCGAAGGCGAAGTAGCTCGGAGGGCCCGCCGCCTCGGGTCGTCTCGAGGTGGTCCTCGAACGGCGCGCGAGCCCGTCGGGCGCAGCCCACGGAAGCCGCGGTCACGAGCCACCGAGCATCTCATGCGCAGCTGGGCGGCGGCTCGCGCAGTCGCGCAGCCGTGTCGACCGGACGTTAGGGTGTCCGGCCTTCGTTCTCCCGGCACGACTTCTGCACGGCCGCAGGGATGGCAAGGCGGGTCCTCTCCCTGGGTGCCTTCGTTTGGGTGGTGGCCTGCGGCGACGGCGACGCCGGTAGCGGCGGAGCAGGCGGCCAGAGCGCTGTCTCGACGGCGAGCAGCTCGACCACGCTTGCGACCACGACGACGATCTCGACGGCGAGCAGCACCGTGTCGACAGGCGCGGGAGGTGGGGGTGGGCCAGTTGATTTCCTCCCCATCGATGGGGATGGCTCGCTCCACCGAGTGACGGTGACGTCCGACGACACCTTCGTGGCGCTCGGTCGAGCCGACGGGAGCGTAGGCATCGGCGCGCTGGAGATCGACGCGCCCACCGGACAGAACAACTACGCCCTGTTCGAGATGTCGAGCGACTTCACGCCCGGATGGGTGACCTTGTTGGAGCACGGTCCGGGCCCGGGAGCGGCGCTCCCCGTGCGCGTCGAGCCCGTCCCAACTGGCGGAGTGGTCGCCGTGCTGAGCCCGGCGCATGACGTGCTCGTCGCCGGGCAGTCTCTGCCTTCTCTGGGTGGAACCCGCGATGGCCTCCTGCTTCGTCTGGCCGCCGACGGCACGCTGATCTGGGCTCGTCGCTTCGGAGGCAGCGGCGAGACCCTCTTCTCGGACGTGTACGTGCCGAGCTCCTTCCCGGCCGTGTACGTCACCGGCGCCTTCACCGAGACGGCGAACTTCGGGGCCTCCGACATGGTGGCGCCGATGGGAGAGAACGAGGCGGTGCTGCTGGCGTACGACCTCGACACAGGGGACATTCTCTACCAGCGCACCTTCGGAGGGCCCGGCGACCAGCCTCGTTCGTATCTTGCGCCCGTGGCCGGGACCCACCTGGCAGTCTCCACCGGAACCAACGCCTCTGTCGCATCGTTCACCGTGGACGGGGTCGCGCTCGGCCCTGGTCCGGGCGCGTTCGTCGTCCAATTCGACTTGGCGGGCACGGTCGCCGTCGGGGGCGCAGCGATCGGACCGGTAGACGTGTCGGACCTCCTCGTCCACGACGGCGTCGTCACGATCGAGCACCAGGTGACGGCGCGTCGGCTCAGCGCGAACTGGAGCCTCGACTGGCTCTTTCAGCCCGCGGATCTGAGCGGACAAGCGCCAGGACACTCCGGTTGCGTGAGGCAGGGGGACGGCTTGATCGCGTTCGGTGGCCAGATCAACGGCAGCTTCACGATCGCGGGCAGCACCGTTGACCAAACCGCCGGCTTCTACCAGGCGTTCGTGGACGCGTCGGGCCAAGGCGTCGGCGTCCTCGACCTCACGGAGGAACGCGCGCAACAAGGCTGCGCGTTTTTGGCCGATGGTCGCGTCGTGCTCGTGGGCGCCGGCGGTCTCGGGATCGTCACGCCGCCTCCGTGACGCGCGAGTCGACGCCTCCTCGCGCGGCGCCGCAGCCGCCGTTGACGCGAGGCAGGAATCGGTCGACGCACCCTTGGTGTCCTCGCCCAACCTCGCCTCTTACGGCGGCGTGGCCGCGCCCGCGGATCTCGCGGCCGACCTCGCGCGCCTCGACGGGCTCCCCGCGGCGGCCCGCGATCGCTTCTGGGACGTCGTCGCTCCCACGCTCGTCGCCGATCCGGTACCGAGGGAGGTCGAGCGAAAGATCGACGTCTTCTGCGCCGAGCACCGGCTCGATCCCGAGGATCTCGCCAAAGCCCTCAGGGCGTGCCGGTCGCTGCTGCGAGGCGCGGCGAAGCACGCGGTCGGTGCGGTCGGGTTTCAGTCCGACCTGAAGGCGCTCGGCGCGCCGGAGTCGGTGACGGCGCTTCTGGGCGGCCGCTTCGAGTCCGCCATGCTGCGCCTGCGCAAGCAGCTCGTCGTCGACGAGATCGGCGCGCACGGCGCGCTCCTCACCGGCGTCGACTGGCGCGTCGACCGCATTCAGGACACCAAGCGCGCCAAAGCGCTCGGGGTCGATGTCACGATCGTCACGCTCACCTACCGCGAGGGAGGGGCAGAGCGTCGCGTCACGCTGCAGGTGCTACCGGACATGGTGGAGGAGGTGCGGGCGATCGGCCGGCTCGCCTGACACTCTCGCCTTGATCACTTGGCCCTGCCAGGGTTTCATCCGCGCACGATGAGGAGGCGCAACGATCCGCTCACGACCGGCTCCGTCCGGATCTCCGAGAGCGAGGCGGAGAGTCGCAAGTACCTCCTGATCAAGGTACCGGAGTTCGCCGTCGACCCCTGCGGCGATCCCAACGACCCCGGCTCGCCCAACCGCGGGCACTACGGCGCGCGGATGACCTCGTTCCTGCGGCTGGGCGCGGCGGCAGCGGCTGCGGAGCCTGGGGACGAGCTGATCGATCACGCGTTCGGGGCTGGCCCCGGGGGCTTCAACGGGGGACTGACGGTGGCCGGCGCCCAGGTGGATACGGCGTTCATCGACGACGAGCGCGACCGGGGTACCGGCGCGGACGAACCGACCGGCGCCGCGGGGCACGGCATGACGAGCGCCGAGCGCTACCAGTGGCACACCCAGCACCTGCTCGGCCGCGGTGGCTGGCGTGATCACTCCGATGGCAACCGCATCACCACCACGTACGGCGACAAGATCGAGGTGATCCGAGGCAACTACAAGCTCGTCGTGATGGGCCGCCAGGACGACCCGGGCAACGCGATGGGCTTCGACATGAGCGGCAACCACGTCCAAGACTTCGCGCAGGCCACCATGCCGGGTGCGTCGGTCACGGTGGAGTGGATTCAGAACGGCTACGTCCCCGACGCACCCGTCGAGATCGAGCCAGGCGAGAGCTACGTCGGCGGCGCCTGGCTGCTCATCAACTCGACGGAGCGGGTCTACCAGTACAGCCGCAACGCCGGTCACTTCCGTGAGCAGCAGTGGGGAGAAAAGCTCGAGTCGTACGTCGGCTCGGAGAACCCCGAGCGCATCGGCACCTCGGACGACGCGGGCTATCAGGGTCACCCGTCGGCGAGCGACATCGCCTCGGACCACGCGGTGCTCTCGGACGACGACCTGGTGGCCAAGCTGCGCCCCTCGTCGAAGGGCCTGCCGCGGGGCAACCCGCACGTCATCGACCGCACCTGGGCCTCCAAGATCGAGGAGTACACGGGCAGCGCGGCCAAGCGGGTGCCCAGCATCCACAGCGAGACCTGGGCCGAGGACGTGATCGAGCTCACCGACGTCCTCCATGGCACGGCGTCCAACACGCGCATCGGCGGAGGCGTGGCGGAGGCCACGAGCATCGGGGGCGCCAGCGTCTCTCAGACGACGATCGGCGGCGCGCAGGTCGACAGCACCATCGTCGGCGCTGCCGCGGTCGAGCTCGCCATCTCCGGGACCCACACCAGCCTCACGATCACGGGCGTGGAGACCGGCGTCACCCTCTGCCCGCTCACGAACGAGGTGACGATCGGGACGACCAACTCGCTCTCGATCGGCGACAAGTCGGAGCTCAACCTGGGCAACACGGTGGCCCTCGAGGTGGGCAACAAGGTCGAGTTGTTCGTCGGCAACACCGCTGCCCTCACGTTCTCGAACGCGTTCGAGCTCGTGATGGGCAACGCGATGGAGGTCTTTCTTGGGACCAAGCTCGAGTTTGCGGCCGGCGCGGTGATGTCCCTCGCGGCGGAGGGGACCAACATCGAGCTCAGCGACACGGACCTGGCCGCGCTCGGCAAGAAGCTCGGGTTCAAGCTCGAAAACGGCTGAGCGCGATGCGAAAGAAGAACCTCACGCCCTACCTCTTCGGCGTCAAGGCGACCTCTCGCCGGCCGCCGCTGCCCGAGGTGACGTGCGTCGTCCGCGGACGCTTCGCCATCTCGAAGAGCGGGGAGATCCATCCGCACGAGGATCAAGGAGCGCTCAGCGGCGACGTCTACGCCGACGGCGACACCGAGCGCACGGGGGCCCTCGAGCGCGCGTCGGACTTCGCCGACTTCAAGCCCCGCGGCGACGTCCTCCTGACCGGGCTCTGCTACGCGCCGGGCGGCGTTCCCACCGCAGAGTGCCCGATCCGCTTGAAGGTCGAGGATCGGCTGAGCCTCGACCGCTGGGTGATCGGCCCGCGCGTCTGGACGCGCGCCGCGGTCGGCGCCGCCTTCACCGACCCGCTGCCGTTCAAGACGATGCCGATCGGGTGGGCGAACGCGTTCGGCGGGGAAGGCTTCGCCGACAACCCGTCGGGGAAGGGCGCCGGTGGCCCCGAGCTCCCGAACGTCGAGTGGCCGGAGCGCCTGCGCGGCCCATCGGATCGCCCCGAGCCCGCGTGCACCGGCCCGGTGAGCCCGGCCTGGCCGAGCCGCGCGCGGAAGGTCGGCAAGGCGTATGGCAAGGCGTGGGCGAAGGAGCGCTCGCCCTACTATGCAGAGGACCTCGACTGGACGTACTTCCAGGCGGCGCCAGCGGCCCAGCAGCTCGACGAGTACCTGCGCGGGGACGAGGCGCTCACGCTCGTCAACCTCCACCCTGACGCCGCGGTACTCGCGCTGAAGCTGCCCGCCGAGCGCATTCGGGTGTTCCTGCGCAGCAACGCGGGGAGCTTCCAGGAGGTGCCGTTGCGGCTCGACACGCTCCACATCGCGAGCGACGAGGCTTCGCTCTACCTCACCTGGCGCGGGGTCGGCGCCTCCAGCGAGATCGATCTCTCCGACCTCGCCTTCGGCATCATCGCGCGCGAGCCGCTCCACGCGGAGCCGCTGGCCGTCGCGCACTACGAATCCATGATGGCGGGCTTCGTCGACGACCCGCTCGGCATGCGCGACGCGGTCCCCGCGGAGATCCGCGAGATCATGGACGCCCTGGAGAAGGCGCCGAAGCCAGCGGACCCCTCGCTCGATCCCGTCTCGCGACTGATCGAGGAGAAGCTCGGTCACATCGCGCCCGACAAGGCCGCTGCGCTCGTCGGCGCGCTGCGCGCCGTGATGGGCGCGAGCAGGGCAGAGGTGGAGAAGGCCGCAGCCGCGGCGAAGGAGGCGGGCAAGCCGCCTCCGCCTCCCCTCGACGAGGCGCTCGCGCGAGCGGCGAAGGACGCGAGCGCTCCCGGGCGCGGCTTCCCCGGCTCGGCGGGCGACAAGCCGCGCGTCGAGCTCTCTGGCAGCTTCGCGACCCTGCGCGAGTCGGTGGACCAGGTGCGCAGGGCCACGGAAGAAGCCCACGCGGCGGGCGCGAAGAAGGTCGAGGGACTCGAGCGCCTCGATCAGGTGGACCAGGCGCTCCGGGATCCTCGGCTCGTCGCGCTCGATCCCTCGCTCGCGGGTGAGCCGGTGGTCGAGCCGGGCCCGGATCGCGATCTCTCGGGCCGCGATTTCAGCGGGCGCGACCTCTCCGGCATGGACCTGTCACGCGCGAACCTCAGCGGCGCGAACCTCAGCGGCGCGAACCTCAGCGGCGCGACGCTGCCAGGCGCCAACCTTCGACGCGCCATCCTCCTGGACGCCGTGCTCGACGGGGCCGACCTGACGCGCGCCGACCTCTCGATGGTGATCGGCCGGGGCGCATCGATGAGAGGCGCGCGGCTCGTGGCCTCGGAGCTGACCCGCGCGATCCTGCTGAAGGTCGACCTCACCGGCGCGACGCTCGACGACGCCAGCGGCGCGCAGTGTCTCCTGGCGGGTGCGAGGCTCGAGCGGGCCAGCGCCAAGGGCGTCTCCTTCACCCTGAGCGACCTCTCCGACAGCGACCTCGCGGGGGCGGACTTCTCGGGTGCGCGCCTCCCTTCCTGCTTTCTGACCAAGGCCCGCGCGGCGGGCGCTTGCTTCGAGGGCGCGCACCTCGGCAAGGCCTCCTTCGCGGACGCCGATCTGGAGCGCTGCCGGTTCGTCGGCGCGCGTGGCGAGGGCCCGAGCTTCATCGGCGCCAAGCTGAGCGGCGCGGACTTCACGGGCGCCGTGCTCCCGAAGGCCCACTTCAGCGAGGCCAAGGGCTCCGCCACGGTGTTCCGTGCGGCGCACCTCCGGGACGCCCGCTTTTACAAGGCCGAGCTCGAGCACGCCGTCTTCGAGCGCGCGGATCTCTATGGCGCGGAGCTCGGACGCGCGGTCGTGTCCGGCTCGACGTTCCGCGACGCCAGCCTCTACGACGCCAAGCTGGTCGGCACCGGGGGCAAGGGCTGCGACTTCGTCGGCGCCAACTTGAAGCGCTCGACCTTGGAGGGCGCGTGACGTCGGAGGAGGTCCTCGCCGCGCTCGCGCTCGGCCGGTCGCTCGAGCACGAGCTCTTGTTCGATCTCGATCTGACCGGCGCCGACCTGCGCGGAGCCAACCTCTCGGGCGCCAAGCTCGTGAAGGTGAAGCTCGCGGGCGCCAACCTGGAGGGCGCCGATCTAGCGGGCGCCGACCTCGCCGACTGCGATCTCGACGGGGCAAACCTCTCGGGCGCGCGCCTGCTCGCAGCACGCGTGGTCCTCGTGTCGCTGCGGGGAGCGAAGCTGAGCGGGGCGGTGCTTCGAAGCGCCAAGCTCCCGCGCGCGGATCTCGCGGGCGCGGACCTCACAAAGGCTGACCTGGAGGGCGCCGTGCTCACGGGCGCCAAGCTCGACGACGTAGAGCTCGCGGGCGCCCGCCTCGTCGGGGCTCGGTTGGATTTCGCGCGGCTGCCGGCTGCGCGGCTGGAGGGCGCCGACCTCACGCGGGTGACGGCGTTCCGGGCCGTGCTGGCCGGGGCGGTGCTTCGCGGCGCGACGCTGGACCAGACCGTGCTCGCGGAGGCGGACCTGCGCGCCGCGGATCTGTCGGACGCGCGCCTCACCCGCGTCGTGCTCCTCGGCGCGGACTTGCGAGGGGCGCGCCTACCAAAGCACCTCGCGCAAGTCGTGCTCGACACCGCCAAGCTGGGGCCGCTCGACGGCGCCGCGCTCGAGGAGGGCGACCTCCGTGGGCTCGTCGTCGAGCGCATGGTGCTCGACGGGCTCGACCTTCGAGGCGCCTCGTTGGCGAAGTGCTCCCTGCGCGGCTGCTCTCTGCGCGGCGCGGACCTGCGCGACGCCGACCTCACCCTGGCCAACCTCGCCGAGTGCGACCTCGAGGGCGCGCGGCTCGACGGCGCCAAGCTCGAGGCGACGGTTCTGTGGGGCGCGAACCTCAAGGGTGTGGATCTCTCCAAGCGCGAGCTCAGGCTCTGCGTCTTCAAGCAAGCCAAGCTCGACGGAGCTCACCTCGACGGGACGCTGTTTCACGTGTGCATCCTCGCGGGGGCGAGCCTCGTCGGCGCCGACCTCTCCCACGCCGCGATCGTGAGCGGGGAGCTGCGTGGCGCGGATCTCACGAGCGCAAAGCTCGAGGGGACGCGCTTCGAGCGCGCGTCGTTCGAGGCCGTCGAGCTCGGCGGCGCATCGCTCCGCGGAAAGTCTCTCGTGCGCTGCTCGTTCGAGGGCTTGGAGCTCTCGGGCGCGGATCTCTCCGACTGTGATCTTTCGCAAGCCAACTTCACGAAGGCGAAGCTCGGCGGGGCGACGCTCGCGCGGGCCAGGCTGGAAGGGGCGAACCTCGACAAGGCCGTGCTGAAGCAAGCGGACCTCCGCGACGTGAACGCCAAGGGGGCGTTCTTCGGCGAGGCCGACCTCCGCGCGGCGCGGCTCGAGGGCGCCAAGCTGGTCGGAGCCACGTTCACCAAGGCCGACCTCTCGGCGGCCAAGCTCGACGGTGCCGACGCCCAGCGCTCGCTGTTCGAGCGCGCCAAGGCGCACGCCGCCTCGTTCGTGTCCGCGAAGCTCACCTACTCGGACTTCTCCCACGCCGATCTGACGAGCGCGAACTTCACGAGCGCCGACCTGGCAAGAGCGAACCTGCACGACACGCGAGAGGACGGCGCTATCTTCGCGCTGTCGTCTCTGTCCGGCGTGCGGCGGACGGACCTCGATCGGCTCGAGGCAGAGGGATTCTTGGCCACGCCATGAGGAGGCTCCGGTGATTCGAACCAACGTCGTGACAGAGGTGGCCTCGAGGGCTGACACGCTGGCGGACTACCTCGGTCCCGCCGAGGTCTTGGAGGTGGGCCCGGTGTCCGTGCGGGTGTCCGTCGGACGCTGCGCGACCTGGGCTCGCCTCGCGCTCGCGGTGCCGTACGAGCCGCGGGCGGAGGACACCGTGCTCGTCATCGCGCGCAACGGCGAAGCGTACGTGATCGGTCTCCTGGAGGGCCGCGGCAGGCTGTCGCTCGACGTCCCGGGCGACGTCACTCTGCGGGCCGTGGGCGGGGTGCTCACCCTGCACGGGGACCGCGGCGTGAGCGTCAGCGGGCCCTCGGTCGAGATCCTCGCTGCGGAGCGCCTCAAGGTCGTCGCCGAGACGGCGACGCAGTTGTTCGGCGCGATGACCCGCAGGATCCGCGGGCTCTTTACCTCCCAAGACGGGGAACGCATGAGCCTGGTCGAGGGCGCGCGCGTCGAACAATCGAAGACCGCGACGATCGTGACGGAGGAGACTTTGACCCTCAACGGTACGAAGATAAACCTGGGCTGATACATGCTGCCTGCGTCCAACCGCGGTGACGGACAGAACGCCGGGTTCCCCGACACGGTGAACACCTACGTGGGGACGGCCACGGTGCCGATCACCTACCCGAACATCGCGATGAACACGCAGGCCTCCGGCTTCGCGACGACCGTCTACGTCGCGATGGTCAACGCGCTGAACCTGAGCTCGAGCATCCCGATGACGAACGGCGACGAGGCCGGCACCGCGGGCCCGAACATGGGCAGGGCCTCCTACACCATGGGCAACCCGATCGTGAACATCGAGAAGGTCGCGGCCATCTCCCTGTGCTGCCCGACGACGGGCAACAACTCCAACTGTGGGCTCGCCGCCGTGCTCGTCCCCTCGACCTCGGTGGTGTCGTACTCGGAGCTGCCCACCGCAGCATGCGCTGACGGTGACGTCGTCTTCACCGAGGGGGAGAGCGAGGTCACCGCGCGGATCACGAGGGTCACGCGCGACGTCGCGCGGCGCCTCCGCAACGCCGTCGTGAGCTCGCGCGCGGCCCAGCTCGTGCTCGACCTCCGCGGATGCCCCGGCGGAGACCTCGAGGGCGCGCTCGACCTCGCCTCGGGTCTCGTCGAGCCGGGCGCTCCGCTGATCGACGTCGTGGACCTGGACGGCGACGTCGAGCGGCGGCGCGCCCGGGGGCCCCGCTTCTTCGGCGGAGCGGTGCTCGTCGTGGTGGACGGCGGCACCGCCTCCGCAGCAGAGGTGCTCGCCGCGGCGTTGCAGGACACGGGCGCGGCGCGCGTGGCGGGGGAGCCGACCTACGGCAAGGGCTCGATCCGCAGGGAGCCGAGCCTGAAGAGCCCGATCGTCGCGCGGGTGCGACGGCTCACGGGCGCTTGGCTCGACACCGTCGGCGTTCACCCGTCGTAGGACGGCCGACGAACGGCGCCCCCTTGCCGATCGCTTGGCGGTAGAACCTGCCCTTGGACGTCTCCGACTCGATCAGGGACAGTCGTCCTCTCTTCACCGACTCTCGCGCGCGCGCCTCGAACCGCGCGGCAAGCCCTTCCGAGGCCTCAGGGCTTGTAGGGAGGCTCGTACCCGCCCTCGGAGAAGCCGCGCGCGGCGAAGAACGCCTCGAGCGACCGGAGGGCTGGCTCCACCCGCGCCGGGTCTCGGGTGTAGACGTTGTCGAGCTCGCCTGGGTCCGCCGCGAGATCGTAGGCCTCGATCGTCTTTTTCCGCGTGTCCACGATGACCTTCAAGTCGCCCGCGTAGAGCGCGCGGCGAAGCCGCCCCTCGGCGAGGATGGGACGCTCGAGCCGCGCGTCGCTCCCCGCGAGCAGCGGGACCAAGCTGACGGGCGTGAGGTCGTCGGAGACCTCCAGCCCGAACAGGTCGAGCACCGTGGGGAACACGTCGGCGACGGACACCGGCTCGTCGATCACGCGCGCTTGGACGCCGGCGCCCCACACGAGGAGCGGGACGCGCACGAGCTCCTCGTAGATCGTCTTGGTGTGCGTGAAGGTCCCATGCTCCCCGAACGCCTCGCCGTGATCCGACGAGACGATGAGGATGGCACGCCGCTGGAGGTCGGGCGTGCTCAGCGCCGCGACGAGCCTCGCCAGGTGCTCGTCCACCTCGGCGATCTCGGACAGGTAGCAGTCGAACGCCGGCCCCTTCTTGAGCTTGCCGCGATCGTACGGCGCGTGCGGCTCGGTGAGGTGTACGAACGCGAACAGCGGCTGCCCCCGCGCCTTGCGGAGGCGCGCGTAGAGCGGGGCGAGCACCTCCGCGGCGCGGGCGTGGCGGCGCCCCTCGGTCACCATGACCTCTTCGGCGAAGCCGCCCGCGACGCCGAACTCGTTCTTCAGGAACATCAGGCTGACGACCTTGAACGTGGCGATGCCGGCGTCGGAGAGCAGCCCCGCGAGCCGCGGTGAGGTGTCCTCCGCCGCGTACTCGAAGCGCGACTTGCCCACCCCGTGCCGTCCCCACCGCATCTCGGAGAAGTACTTGCCCGCGAACACGGTCGTCAGCGACACCGACGTCTGGCTCCCCGGGGAGCGCGCAGCCGTGAACGTCGCGCCCTCCCGCTTCAGCCGCGAGAGCGTGGGCCACGCCGCGGAGCGCTCGGGATCGAGCACGACGTCGGCGCGGACCGCGTCGATGGTGACGAGCACCACGACGGGCGGCCCCTCCGTGAGCCGCGCGGCCGACGGTGGCCTCGTCCCCGAGCGGCGCTGGAGCCAGCGCTCGGCGACCGCTTGCGGCCCGTCCGGCACCGGGGGCAGCGACCACAGGTGGAGGGCCGCCAACCACGCGCCCGAGCACCCGGGCGACCGGGAGAACGCGAGCCGCACCTCGTTCGCAGGCGAGACAACGAGCGTGACGATGGCACCGAACGCCCCGGCGTGCGCTGCGCGGCGCGAGGCGGCGACGAACCGGGTGCGGTGGAGCAGCGCCGACGCCGCGCGGCGGGTGGCGGCGCCGCCGAAGATCGCGGCGCACGCGCCCACGGCCGTGTGCGCCTCGAGGTAGTCGTCCCGGAAGAAGTACACGTTGGCGACGGATCCCGCCGCGGCGAGGACCGGCGGCACGACGAAGAGCCAGCGGCGGCCCGCGAGGAAGGTCCCGACGATGTGGCAGAGGGCCACGCCCAGGCCGGCGGTCACGGAGAGGCCGACGACGATGGGCACCGCGTACCGACCGTCGAAGGCGAGGTCGGCTTGCCGCGCGAAGTTCCGCTCGAGCAGCCCGTAGCCAAGGGCCGCGCCGACGGCCACGTAGCCAGCGAAGAACGGGACGCGACGCCGGCGGACTGCGGCGCGCAGGCCGAGCGTCGCCAGATCGATCATGAGCCCCAACGCGACGAACAGCCCGACGTCGTACACGGCGTGCCAGGCGCGAACGCCGAGGGGCAGCGGGCCCTCCACGTTCGCCGAGACGACGTCGACCAGCGCCGGGAGGAGCGCTCCGTACGCGACCGCGAACCGGCCCGGCGCCGAAGCCCCGCGGGAGTGGGCGACGCGCTCAGGCGGTGGCACGAGGGAACGCGACGCGCGCGCGCGTCCCGCCGCGCGGCGCGTCCTCGAGCGTGAGGGGAGCATGCACGTGCGCCGCGATGGCGAAGGCGGCGATCATGGGGAGCGCCGCGTCGCGCTCCTGGACGAGCGCGTCGAAGTCGCGGTTGAGCGCGCTGCTGCGCGCCTTCGCCGTGAGGCCTGGCCCCGCGTCGTCGAACGTCACCGCCAGGCCCGTGCTGACCTCGTGGACCCCGACGTGGATGGTCGAGTCGGGCGGCGAGACGCTGATGGCGCTGTCGAGCAGCTCCTGAAAGAGGATCTGCACCGACGCGACGGGGAGCAGGTCGTCCCGGACGTGGGGCGGCGCCTCCAGGACGATCTCCACCGCGTGCCGCTTGGCGCGGATCTGCTCGGCCTTGACGACGTCTCGGAGGGTCTCGAGGAGGTTGCAGTTGGCGGGGAGCTCGAACAGCGGGCACCCCGCAAGCCGAGCGAGATCGCCCACGACCTCGCTGGCCGCGGTGACGTGCCTCCCCACGGAAGACGCGATCTCCGCGATCTCCGCGTCGCGCTCACCCCACCGCCCGCGCTCCCGCAGCGGCGCCATGTCGCGGCCGATCGCGGCGAGGATGCCTCGGACGTCCGTCACGAGGGAGCGCGCCATCCCGACGAGCGGCGAGAGCCCGTCCGCCGCTGGGTTGGTGGAGCCGCCGGTCGCCTTCGACGGCGGCGGCTCGCTGCGCGACGACATCACCGAGGCGAGCTCGCGCGCGTACGCCTCCCCTTGGGCTTGGGCGGCCGCGAGCTCCCGCCGCAGCTCCTGCACCTCCCTTTGGTCGTCGCTGGCGGGGAGAACCAAGATGTACGAGTTGCCCTGAGGCTGGAACTGACCGCCGTAGCGCGTGGCCATGCGCGAGAGCCACTGCGTCTCGGCGTCGAAGCCCTGGGTCTTGTCCGGCCCGAGCTCGACGGCCACCTTGATCTTGTCTCCCTCGCGCCGCACGCTCACGGTCACCGCGCCGAGCGTCGTCGGATCACCGCCGAGCGCCATGAGCACGTGCAGCATCCGGCGGAGCTCGGACTCGTCGCCGAACACGACGAGGCCACCGTGGAAGCTCTCCGCGTCCCCCATCTCGATCTGGACGCGCGCCTCGGGGGCGATCTCCCAGAGCAGCGCTGCGACGTCGATCTTGCCCCGCCGCCCACGAGGCTGGTTGCCGTGGAGGGACGCGAGCATGCTCATCGTCTCGTCGAGGCGGTTGAGGACGCTCTCGACGCCCGTGTCCTCGTTGACGGCGGGCGGCATGATCACGACCGACGCGGGGGGCGGGGTGGTAGGCGGCGGCGAGGGGGTGATCTCGAGGCCTACCCCCTTTCGGAGCTTCTCCGCGGCCGCCCTCGCTTCCTGCGTGAGGAGCCACGAGAGCTCGGTTCGCGTCAGACGGTCAGACATGGCCAGTGTCTCACGCCCTCCGAGAGACTGGAGGATGATGCCAGACGGCACGCTCCCCTGCTAGTGCTCAATCGAGCGCTCCACGGCTGGTGTGCTGCGGCGGCCCGATGAGGACCGCTGCTCCTGCCAGGCAGCGGGCGCGCCGGGATGGCGCCGCGCCGCCGAACGTGGTCTTCCCACCTCCGCTCGGCGCCACGTCCCCTATCGGCACGTCGTCATGCGCGGAGCAAATTCGCCGACGATGTACTACCTTTGTCACGTGCCGTACCGGAGCGCGCGCGGCGACACCCCTCTGCGCCGGCTGCTCGCGGGCCTGGTGTTCGGGCTCGCGGCGTCGGGGCCGACGGTGCTCGGGTGTGAGGGGGCCCCCCCGACGAACCCGTTCGTCCCGGGCGCGGGCGGGGCCGGCGGCGGAGTCGGGGCCGGCGGCGGCCCGGGCGTGGATCCGGAGCTCGGCGGCCCCTGCGTGGAGGACGCCCAGTGCGACGACGGCGTGGCGTGCACCTTCGACCGATGTGACCTGGAGCTCTCCCGGTGCCGGTTCAAGCGAGACGACTCGGTCTGCGACAACGGGGTCTATTGCGACGGCGCGGAGGTCTGCGATCAGAAGCTCGACTGCTCCGCCGGCATCCCCCCGAGCTGCACGGACGGCAACGTGTGCACCATCGACGCCTGCGTCGAGGCGGACCACTCCTGCACGCACGCGCTCCGTGACGCGGACGGGGACGGCGACCCCGACGCGCACTGCGGCGGCGGAGACTGCGCCGACGACGACCCGCTGATCTCCTCGGCCGCGCCGGAGACCTGCGGCAACGGCCTCGACGACGACTGCGATCAAGCGGTCGACGAGCCGGACTGCGTCGCCCCGATGAACGACACGTGCGCGGACGCGCTGCTCGTCACCGGCACGGGGACGTACGCGATGTCCACCGCGGGCGCGTCGGCCGACTACGCGACGTCTTGTACGCCAGCGGGCGCCGTCCGAGACGTCGTCGCAGAGATCAGGATCCCCGCGGGGCCCCCCATCGACGTGATCGCGCGGGCGCGCGCCCTCGTGACGCCCGTCAGCGTCGCGCTGGCGGGACAGTGCGGCTACCCCGCGTCGGAGATCGCGTGCGGCGGCGCGTTCGACGGGGCGACGGGCAACCAGGTCGCGAGGCTGCACGCTCGCTCGGTCGGGGGTGGCGCGTCGGAGGTGTCGCTCCCGCTCTACGTGACCACGGTCGGCGGCGGCGCGGTCACGCTCGACGTGACCTACGCGCCCGCGTCGACGGCGCCGACGAACGAGACCTGCGGGACCGCGGCGGACCTCACGCCCGGCTCCCCTGTGCTGGTGGAGATCGTCGACGCGTCCGTCGATCTCGCGTCGAGCTGCGAGCCGATCATGGGGGAGCTCGTCTACCGCTTCACGCTGGCGCAGGCGATGGACGTCGACGTCTACGCGGTGAGCACCGACGGCGACGGGTTCCCGCTCGTGTCGCTCCGCGACGCCGACTGCGCCCTCGCGGAGGACGAGGTCGCGTGCCACTCCGCCGCGACCGCCCACGTGTTCCGGCACGCGCTGCCGGCGGGCGATCACTACGTCGCGGTGTCGGCGACGGCCCCCACGATGGTGAGCCTGAACGTGGTGACGAGCCCGCCGACCCCGCCACCGGACGACGAGGACTGCTCTGGCAGCGCGACGCTGACGCCGGGGCTGACGCAGGTCGTGAGCTTCGTCGATCACCAGGACGACGTCGACCTCGGCTGCTTCGGCGCCGCGCCCGACGCCGCCTACGGCCTGCCGCTCGGGGGCCCGAGCGACGTCCTGCTGGTCCAGCGCATCTCGTCCGGGGACACGGGCGCAGTTCACCTCGCGTCGCCCGCCTGCGACGAAGCGGGCCTCCTCACCTGTGCGTTCGGCGGCACGTCGCCCATCCTGACGCGCAAGCGCAACGTCCCTGCAGGCGACTACCGCGTGGTCAGCGAGACCAGCCTCGGGCAGCCCGCGGAGCTCACGGCCTTCGTGCGCCCGTACGCGCCCGCCATCCTGGTGCCCTTCTCGGATGGGTGCGCGGACGCCCAGACCATCCCGTCGAGCGGCGCCTTCCTTCAAGGCAACACGAGCAACGTGTCCGCAGATTTCAGCGCGGGGTGCGACCAGGGCGGTGGGCCGCCGAACGGCGCGAAGGATCAGCTCCTGAAGCTGGTGCTCGCGGCGCCGAAGCGGGTGGTCCTGGACATGTCGGGCTCGACCTACGCGACGCTGCTCAGCGTGAGGCAAGGCCCGAGCTGCCCCGGGACGGAGATCCCGCTCAGTTGCACGATCGGGGCCGGACAGAACGACAGCTTCCTGGATCTGGAGCTCGCGGCGGGGACCTACTTCCTCCAGATCGATGGCGTGGGCCTCGCGACCGGGGCGTGGTTCCTCGACGTCCACGTGGTGGATCCATGAGGCTCGCCGCCCCCCTCGTGCTCGCGCTGGTCCTCGTGACCGACCGCGCGGGGGCTGGCCCGGTCGACGCGGCCGACCGCGAGCTCGAGGCCGGCGCGCGGGACCTCGCGACCGCTCGATCCGCGGTGAGCGAGCAGGAGCGCCTGTCGAGCGCCCGGTCTGCCGCGGCACACTTCGAGGCGAGCGCGAAGGCTCGGCGGTCCTGGGCAGCCGCCGCCGGGGCCGCCGACGCACACCTCCTGGCCGGCAGCCCCCCCGTAGCGTCGAGCTGGTATTGGCTCGCCTCGGACGCGGCGGACTACTCGGAGGCCTATCTCGCGTGGCAGGCCGACGCCCTCGAGCGGATCTTCGCCCCGAGAGCCACGGTGACGCTCCAGCCCACGGCGCCGCCGACCTCGGTGCAGGTGGGACCGTGGACGCTCCCACCCGGGACCTTCGACCGAGCGATGGCGCTGGACCCAGGAGAGTACGACGTGAGCGCTCGGGCCGAGGGCGGGGCGGCGTTTCGAGGGCAGCTCGTCGTGCCGGGGGGGATCGCGGGGAAGACGCTCTTCTTTCCCGTACGTTTCTCGGAGCTTGCCGAATCGGAGCAGGAACCCTCGCGGACGCGGCGCCCCCCTCGCCCGAGCTCGACGGACGGGATGAGCGCGCTCCAGATCGTGACGATCGTGGCGACCGTCACGCTGGCGACGGGGATCGCGGTGGGTGGGGGATACCTGCTCTTCGGCAGCGACAACCCGCGGGGATTGGACACCCCCGAGGGCGCGGCGCTGGTGGCCACGGAGGTCGTGCTCATCGCCGGCGGCACGGTCGTGGCCATCGTGGCCGATTAATCCTTCAGGACCACTGATGGCGGGCCGTAGACGGAACGGATGCAGGGTCCCCCCCAAGCCGAGCACCTGACCGACGACGGCGGCGGCGTCCTCGAGGTCACCTGGACCGCGAGGGGCCCGAACCACGCGTTCGGTATCGCCGACGGCGGCCGCGCCGTCTGTCGAGTGTGGCAGCGCCCGGACCTCAGCGCGGAGGAGGGGGCGAAGTGCGCCGAGGCGATGCTCCGCCACGTCGTGACCGTCGCGCAGTCGGGCGTCATCTCGACGATCCTCTTCGACCTGCGGGACGCGCCGCCGGTCGCGGGGCCGCGCACCCAGCTGGCGATGCGGCAGATGTTCGGCCTCCTGGAGGAGGGTCAGAAGCGCCTCGCCGTGGTGACCACGCCGGGCGTGCAGCAGCTCCAGATCGCGCGCCTGGTGGACGCGGACGCCCCGAAGTTCGGCCTGACGACCGACTCGCTGGCCGTGGCCATCGAGTTCACGCAAGGGCGCCGCCCCACGCTGCCAGGGTAGACCTCCTCGACGGGCGGGCTGACGGTTCGACCCGTCGCGCGGGCGTGCTACTGCCATCGCCATGCGCGATCGAACGGGTGCTCGGGCTTCGTCCTCGGGGAGGCGCGTCGCGGCGTCGTGTCTGCTCGCCGCCGCGGCCGCGCTGGCGGTCGCGGCCTGCGAAGACGACCAAGCGAGCGCCGAGTGCGGCAACGGCACGATTGACGGCACCGAGGTCTGCGACGGCGACGATCTCGACGGGGCGAGCTGCGCGGACCACGGCTTCTCCGCCGGCTCGCTCGCCTGCTCGGAGTCCTGCACCTTGGTGCTCGATGCCTGCGAAAACGAAGCGGGCTGCGGGGACGGCGTGCTGACGGGCGCGGAGGAGTGCGACGGGACTGACCTCGGGGGGGCCACCTGCGCGTCCGAGGGCTTCGACGGCGGCAGCCTCCTCTGCTCCGCGAGCTGCACCCTCATCGTCACCGGCTGCACGACCGCGACGGGCTGTGGCAACGACGTGATCGAGGGGACCGAGACCTGCGACGGCGCCGACCTCGCCGGCGAGACCTGCGAGTCGCTCGGGTACTCGGGGGGAACGCTGGGCTGCGCGGCGGACTGCGCGTCCTTCCACACCGCGAACTGCGCCCCGCCCGTGACGTGCGGCGACGGCAACCTGGACGACGGGGAGGTCTGCGACGGCCCCGACCTCGGCGGCGAGAGCTGCGCCACCCAGGGGTTCGTGGCCGGGACGCTGGCGTGCGACGCGAGCTGCTTGGCCTTCGACACAGGGGCCTGTCACGACTGCGGGGACGGGACGATCGACGTCCCCGAGGAGTGCGACGGCTCGAGCCTCGGCGGCGCGACCTGCACCTCGCTCGGCTTCGACACCGGAACGCTCGCGTGCGCCACGGACTGCACGTTCGACGACAGCGGGTGCGCGTTCGCGACCTGCGGCGACGGCGCGATCAACGGCAACGAGGACTGCGACGGCGGACTCCTCGGCGGCGCGACCTGCGCGTCGGAGGGCTTCACCGAGGGCACCCTCACGTGCGCGCCCAACTGCACCTACGACACGTCCGCGTGCGAGCTCTGCGGAGACAACTCCGCGGGCGGGACCGAGGCATGCGACGGCCCCGATCTGAACGGTCAGACCTGCCTCACGCAGGGCTTCAACGCCGGCGTGCTGACGTGCACGAACGCCTGCGCGCTGAACACCGCCGGCTGCACGAACTACAGCGTCGGCTTTTGCCGCCTGCAGTTCCCCCTCACGGTGACGCAGCTCCAGGGCACCACGGTGACCATGTACGGCCGCGTCTTCGTGGCGGGCCTCACGGATCAGTCGCCGCTGAACGACCCGTCCCCCGTCCTCACCGGCGCCGTCGGATATGGCCCCGATGGCAGCGACCCTTCGCTGCCGGGCTGGACGTGGGTGACGGCGGCGCCGAACCCCGGGTGGAACGGCGCCTCGGCGGGGGAGCCGAACAACGACGAGTACTGGCTCGATTTCACCGTGCCGGCGCCCGGGACGTACGACCACGCGTTCCGCTTCAGCGCCGACGGCGGCTCCACGTGGGTGTACTGCGACGGGGACGCCTCGGGGAGCTCCAACGGCTACTCTTCGGCAAACGCCGGCAACCTCGTGAGCCAGGCGCCCGCGATCTGGATCAACGAGCTCCACTACGACAACACCGGCGCAGACGTGGACGAGGGCGTCGAGGTCGCGGGGACGGCCGGCCTCGACCTGTCCGCGTACTCGCTCGTCTTCTACAACGGCGGCACGACCTACGACACCGAGGTCCTCTCCGGCACGCTCCCCAACCAATCGAACGGCTTCGGCGCGGCGTGGTTCCCGGTCGTCGGCGTCCAGAATGGCGCGAGCGACGGCGTCGCGCTCGTGGGGCCGGGGGGGACCGTGGTCCAGCTCCTGAGCTACGAGGGCGCGCTGACCGCGACGTCCGGGCCGGCCAACGGGATGATGTCGGTGGACATCGGCGTCTCCGAGATCGGCTCGGAGCCGCTGGGCCAGAGCCTCCAGCTCATCGGCACCGGCTCGACGTACGCAGCCTTCACGTGGACCGGCCCCGTCGCGCACAGCCGCGGCCTGGTGAACGTCGGCCAGTCCTTCCCCTGACCGCGACGACACCCCGGCGGTGCGCGTGAGCCCGGCGCCCGGCGCGATCAGGCGTCGTGGTCGGGCTCCGCGAAGATCCAGCGGACCTCCGGCTGCCGCGCCTTCAGCTGGGCCTCGATGCGGTTGAGCGTCGCGACGACCTCCGCCGCGCTGAGCGACGCCTTGATCCGGAGCTTGGTGGCGACCACCACCTCCCCGGGTCCTTGCTGGATCGTGAGGACGCGGAGCACCTCCTGCACGTCCGGGTCCGCACCGGCGATCTCCCGCAGCGTGCGCTCGATCTCGGCGTCTGCTGCCTCCCCGACCAGCAACCCCTTCACCTCGACCGCGAGGAACACCGCGACCAACACCAGGATGACGCCGACGACCAAGGTCCCGACGGCGTCCCACATCGGGTCGTTCGTCTGCCAGGCGACCAGGACGGCGATGGCCGCGCAGAGCAGGCCGATGGTGGCCGCCGAGTTCTCCCCGAAGACCACGACGAGATCGGAGTCCTTCGTCTCTCGCAGGTAGCGGATGAAGGGCTTGCCTTTCCGCCGCACGTTGAGCTCTCGGATGTTGTCGAACGTAGCCCAGCCCTCGATCGCCAGCGCGAAGCCGAGCACCCCGAGGCCCACGGCCGGGTTCTCGATCGGCTCGGGCGCGCCGAGCTTGTGGATCCCTTCGTAGATGGAGAAAGCCCCGCCCCCCGTGAAGAGGAGCATGGCGACCATGAACGACCAAAAGTAGAGCTCGCGGCCGTAGCCGAGCGGGTGCGTCGCGTCGGGCGGCTTCCGCGACTGCCGCACGCCGAGCAGCAGCAGCGCCTGGTTCGTGCAGTCGGCGCCCGAGTGGATCGCCTCGGCGAGCATCGCGCCCGATCCCGTGATCGCCGCGGCGACCCCCTTCGCCACGGCGATGATCGCGTTCGCGACGAGCGACTTGACGATGTGTCCGGTAGAGCCTGCCACGCGCGGAGGGTAGTCAAAACCCGGGCCACCCTGGGGTGATTTTCGGGCCCTCGCTCGCAGGCCAGCCAGGCCTGCAGCCGCTCTCCCGGCCGGCGCCGAGGCCCCGCGCGCGGGAGCCATCGCCCGGGGCGTCCGCGCCGCTCACCCGAACCGTCCCCGCACGCCTTGTGCCGCTCCCCTCGAGGCCCCATCTTGGGCACATGGTCACGGTACGCCCCGCGGCGGTCGCAGGAACGTTCTACCCCGAGGATCCCCACGTCCTCGCGGCGAGCGTCGACGACCTGGTGCGCGCAGCCGACGTCGTGGAGCTTCCCGGCGTCCCGAAGGCGCTCGCGCTCCCGCACGCCGGCTACGTGTACTCGGGCCCGGTCGCGGCCACGGGGTACGCGCTGCTGGGGCGCTGGGCCGCGTCCCACCCGGGCGAGGCCCGCGTGGTGCTGCTCGGGCCGGCGCACCGGGTGGCGACGCGAGGCCTCGCCTTGCCCGGGGTCGAAGCGCTCGAGACCCCCCTCGGGAAGGTGCCCATCGATGCGCCGCTGGTCGCAGAGCTCGCCACCCTCGCTCAGGTCGTCGTACGGCCCGACGTCCACGCCCGCGAGCACTCCTTGGAGGTGCACCTGCCGTTCTTGCAGCGCCTCCTGCCACGCTTCACCCTCGTGCCGCTGGCAGTCGGCGACGCCACACCAGAAGAGGTCGCGGAGGTCATCGACCGCGCGTGGGGCGGCGCCGAGACACGCGTCATCGTGAGCTCGGACCTGTCGCACTACCTCCCTCGGGGCGTCGCGCGCGGCGTGGACGAGGCGACCGCGCAGCGCATCGAGCGCGCCGATCCCGTGGAGCCGGATCGCGCGTGCGGAGCCCGCGCGCTGAACGGCCTCTCCCTCGTCGCGAGGCGTCGGGGCCTCTCGGTTCACCGCCTGGATCTGCGGACGTCGGGGGACACGCGCCCGGCACCCGGCGCCGGAGACCAGCAGGAGGTGGTGGGCTACGGCGCGTTCGCCTACGTGGAGACCGCGTCATGAGCCGCGAGGACGAGCTCCACGGGCCGACCCTGCTCGGCATCGCGCGCGCCGCGGTCGCGGAGCGTCTCGGGGCGCCCCACCAAGGCCAGCCGACCGCCGAGTGGCTGGAGAGGAGCGGCCGCGCCTTCGTCACGCTGCGAAAGGGCGGGCGGCTCCACGGGTGCATCGGCTCCGTGGAGGCCGAGCGCTCCCTCCGGGAGAGCGTGGCGCGGAACGCCGCGCTCGCCGCCTTCGAGGATCCGCGCTCGTCGCCCCTGCACGCCGAGGACCTGCCCGACGTGCGCTTCGAGGTGAGCGTGCTCTCCGAGCCCGAGCGCGTGGACGTCCGCTCCGAGGAGGACGCGATCGCGGAGCTCCGCCCGGGCGTAGACGGCGTGATCGTGAGCCGCCGCGACAGGCGCGCCGTGTTCCTCCCCCAGGTGTGGCGCACGCTGCCGGAGCCGCGCGATTTCCTCGGGAGGCTCAAGCGGAAGGCGGGCCTGCCCGAGACGTACTGGGACGACGAGATGAAGGTGGAGCGCTTCTCCGTGAGGGCGTTCCACGAGCCGGGATACCAGGAAGCATGAGCCACCACCCGGCCCTCTACGGTGTGAAGCTGGACGACGGGCGCATCCGCTGTGACGCCTGCCCCCGCGCCTGCACCCTCGCCGAGGGGCAGCGCGGCCTCTGCTTCGTCCGGATGCACGATCAGGGAGGCCTCGTCCTGACCACCTACGGCCGCTCGAGCGGGTTCTGCGTCGACCCCATCGAGAAGAAGCCGCTCGCTCATTTCCTGCCAGGGAGCAGCGTCCTCTCCTTCGGCACGGCGGGCTGCAACCTCACGTGCAAGTTCTGTCAGAACTGGGACATCTCGAAGTCGCGTGAGATGGACACCCTGGCCGACAGCGCGACGCCCGACGCGATCGCGCGGGCCGCCAAGGCCGCCGGTGCGCGGAGCGTCGCCTTCACCTACAACGATCCGGCGATCTTCGTCGAGTACGCGATGGACGTCGCCGACGCTTGCCACGCCCTCGGGCTCCGGACCGTGGCCGTGACGGCGGGGTACATGGGCGCTGACGCGCGGCGCGACTTCTTCGAGAAGGTCGACGCCGCCAACGTCGACCTCAAGGGCTTCACGGAGGGCTTCTACCAGAAGGTCTGCGGCGCGGAGCTCGAGCGCGTGAAGGAGACGCTCCTCTACGTCCGCCACGAGACCCGAGCCTGGCTGGAGCTCACCACCCTGCTCATACCGGGCAAGAACGACTCCGACGCCGAGCTCGCGGCCATGTCGGAGTGGGTGCGCGACGCCCTCGGTCCGACCACGCCGCTCCACTTCAGCGCCTTCCATCCCGACTACAAGATGCGGGACGTGCCCGCGACGCCCGTCGAGACGCTGCGGCGCGCGCGGAGGATCGCGATGGCCGCGGGGCTCCGGCACGTCTACACTGGCAACGTGCACGACCGCGAGGGCGACGTGACCCACTGCGAGGCGTGCGGAGCCGCGGTGATCGAGCGCGACTGGTACGAGATCTTGGCCTACCGGCTGGACACGGCGGGCCGGTGCTCGGCCTGCGGACACGCCGTGGCCGGGGTGTTCGAGGGTCAGCCGGGGACGTTCGGCCGCCGGCGCCTCCGCGTCGCGATCGCCTGAGCCGCGAGGGCCGCGCCGCCACCCACCCGCCACCGCTGCGATCGCGCCGATCGTACCGCACCACGGAGGAGAGTCGGACGAAGCGGGTCGATCCCTCGGTGGCGCCGCGCTATCGTGGAGATCGAAATCCATGCGATGGTGCCTTGGTCTCGTGGCGTTGGTGACGTGCTTGGCAGGCCACACGGACGTTGCGCTCGGGGACGAGCCGGAGTCGCGGACGCTGTTCGCTCAGGGGCGCGAGCTCCGCGAGGCGGGCAAGTGCCAGGACGCGATCACGCTCTTTCGCAAGTCGCTCGAGGTGCACCCCGACGGGCTGGGCGCGCTCCGCAACATCGCCGAGTGCGAGGAGACGATCGGTCGCCTGGCGTCGGCGAGGCGGAGCTGGCGTGATCTCAAGGTGTCGGTGCAGCGCCTTGGGGAAGCGCGCTACAGCGGCTGGGACGCCGACGCTGCCGCCGCGATGGAGCGCCTCGCGCCGCGCGTCGCGAAGCTCAAGATCCGCCTGGAGGGCGCCGGCATCGTGAGGGTCGACGGAGAGCCGCTCGACCCGCGTCTCCTCGGCATCGAGATCGAGCAGGACCTCGGGCCCAAGGTCATCGTGCTGGACGACGGCACCGCGAGCCCTCTCACCCGGAACCTCGTGCTCGAAGAGGGGAAGTCCTACGTCGTCGATCTCGCCGCCAAGACCTCGAAGGGACCGGACGGACCCGCGGGGGCGCAGCCCGGCCCGAACGGCAGCGGACCGAAGGGGCCCGGCACCGCGGAGCAGCCCGAGCCGTCGGGGGTGTCCCCCTTGATGATCGGCGGCATCGTCTCCCTCGCCGTCGGCGGTCTCGCGCTCGGGGGCATGGGCGCCGCCATCGGTGTGCGAGCGGGCGCTCTCGCGGAGGTCGAGGAGCGGTGCCCGAGCTACGAGACCGCGCCCTGCGAGGGCGCGCTGCAGGAGGACGTGGACCGTGGCACCACGGCTTCGATCCTCGTGAACGTCTTCGCGGCCGTAGGCGGGGCCGCGGCCGCGACGGGGATCTCCCTCATCGTCGTCGACCTGACGACCGGCGGGCCAGCGACCGCGCCGGCCTCGGGCGTGAAGCTGCGCGCGGGGCCCGTCGCCGGGGGCTTCTTCCTTTCGCTCTCCAGCGAGCTCTGAAGCTCGGGCGGAGGAGGGGTGCGATCAGCTTGATCCCATTGCGGAGGAGTACCCGCCGGCGCATCCTTGTGGGCCATGCGCCTCCCCTCGACCTTCGCCGTCATGGGCCTCTTCGCCGCCTGCACTTTCCCCGAGATCCACTACCACGCTGACGGGGAAGGCACGGGCGCCGGCGCGGCCGGAGGCGGGGCGGCGACCGGCACCAGCACCGGAACCGGCATGGTCACGACCAGCACCGGGATGAGCGGCACGACCACGACCGCGATGGTGTCGACCGGGACGGCCATGAACTGCGACGTGGACCAGGACACGCACCTACGGGCGGACGCCGCCTGCGGCGGGATGGACTGCGACGACAACGACGCGCGCGCGTTCCCGGGGCAGACCGCGTTCTACGACACCGAGCGGACGTCGGGCGGCTACGACTTCGACTGCAACAACGTCGAGGAGGGGGAGCGCGCCGTCGAGTGCGCCGTGTTGCCGGGGTCGGGGCAGTGCCCGCCCGAGTTCTTGAACACGCCCGGCACGGAGGTCGGGTGCGGCGATCCGCACCCGCTGGTCGACTGCAACGGGTCCACCGTGTGCATCACGGGCGCGAACACGGGTCAGATGGTCGTCCAGAGGTGCCGCTAGGCCTTGCCAGAAGCGGCCGTCCCGGGGACCCTCGTGGCGTGACCGAGCCGAAGGAAGCCGACCTCCTCACCGCCGAGCAAGAGCACCCCGCGCGCGGGCTCGTGACCGTCCCGTTCCACCTGGAGGTGATCGATGGCCCGGACCGTGGCAAGCGCTTCAGCGTGGATCCCGACGACGCGAACCCGATCCTCGTCGGGCAGAGCGCCGCGTGCACGGTGCGGCTGACGGACCGGCAGGCCTCGCGTCGCCACCTCTCGCTGGCGCCTCGAGACGGGCGCCTCCACCTCGTCGATCTCGGCTCGACGAACGGCACTGCCGTGAACGACGTGGCCGTCGAGCGCGCCTGGCTGAGCGGCGGGGAGGTCGTGAAGCTCGGCGCGACGGCGCTCCGCGTGGACCGCGGGGCCCCACGCGGAGCACAGATCTCCGCGCGCGAGCGCTTCGGGCGCGTCCTCGGCTCCTCGCCGGCGATGACTCGCGTGTTCGCGCTGTGCGAAGAGCTCGCGAAGACCAGCGGCCCGCTGCTGCTCGAGGGTGAGCCCGGCACGGGCAAGGAGCTCCTCGCCGAGGCGCTCCACGACGCTGGACCCTCCAGGGCGGGCCCGTTCCTGGTCGTCGACTGCGCCACGCAGCCAGACCCGGCGGGCGAGCAGATCTCGGCGGCGCTCGCGGAGGCGGTGGGCGGCTCGGTGGTCCTCCACGAGGTCGCCGACCTCTCCGGCCCCGCGCAGGCGCTGCTGCTCGGGTGGCTCGAGCGGCAGAGCCGGACGACGGCGCCCGCCCGCGCGCAGACGGAGCTCGACGTGCGCGTCATCGCGACGACGTCGCGGGACCTCGACCGCGACGCGGAGGAGGGCCGCTTCTCGACGAAGCTCGTCGAGCTGCTCGCGGCGCGCAGGGTCGCGCTCCCTCCGCTCCGGGATCGACGCGGCGACGTCCGGCTCCTCGCGAAGCGGTTCTGGGCCGAGCTGGCGGGCGCCAGCGGCAGCCCGACCGACGCCGACCTCGACCGCCTGGAGCGCCAGAGCTTTCCTGGGAACGTGAGAGATCTCCGCAACGAGGTCGCGCGTCAGGTAGCCGGCGGAGCCGGCGCGGAGCCGGAGCCCTCGTCGTCCGAGTCCGTCGACGACGTGCTCGCGCTCGAGCTGCCGTTCTCTCGTGCGCGGCAGCGTGTCCTCGCGCACTTCCAGCGGCGGTACGTGGAGCACGCGCTCGCCCGGCACGGCGGCAACGTCTCGCGCGCCGCCGAGACGGCCGGGCTCGCGCGCCGCTACTTCCAGCTCATCAAGGCGGGCAAGCGGACGCCGCCGTGACGCCGAGCGCGCCGTCGAGCGCGGCGCTCAGCGCGGCGGCCCGCTGGAAGCGCGCGTCGGGATCTTTCGCCAGCGCGCGCGCGAAGACGGCGTCGACCTCGGTCGGCAGCTCCGGGACCAACGCGCTGGCGCTCGGGTGCGGCTCGCCGACGATGCGCCGCAGGAGCTCCACGAGCTCCCCCTCGAACGGCCGGCGGCCGACCAAGCAGCGGTATGTCATCGCCGCGAGCGACCAGAGATCGGCGCGGTGGTCGACGCGATGCCCCGACATGATCTGCTCCGGGCTCATGTAGTGCGGCGTGCCGAGCAGAATGCCGCTCTTCGTGATGCGCGAGGCGAGCCCCGGTCGCTTGGCGATCCCGAAGTCGAGGATGCGCGGTCGCGCGTGGCCCTCCCCGCCCTGAAGGAACACGTTCTTGGGCTTCAGATCGCGATGCACCACGCCGGCCGCGTGCGCGCGGTCGACCGCGCCGGCGAGCGCGCGGATGAGATCGGCGGCCTCCGCCGGCCGGAGACGCCCGGTCCGGTCCAGGAGGCGCGCCAGGTCCTCCCCGTCCAGGAGCTCCATCGCGAGATAGACGAGCGTGTCCGTCTCACCCGCGTCGAAGGGGGTGACGAAGTCGGGACCCGAGAGGGACTGCACCAGCGTCGACTCGCGCCAGATACGCTCCCACCCGGGGCCTCCCACCTTGGGGAGGAGCTTGAGCGCGACGTCCACGCCGGTCGTGAGATCCTTGCAACGCCAGACCTGGGAAGCGCGGCTCTCGGAGAGGAGGCGGGCGAGGACGTATCGCCTGCCTACCGCGCTGCCCGGGGCGAGCTGCCCGACGGTAGAGGACGCCCACGTCTCGCGGTCCGGCGCGTCCGTGTCCTCTTCGAGGTCGTCGAAGCCGCCCCCGGTCGCGGGCGCTCTCGCCATGCCCCACGAATATCAGAGGATCTCGGACTTGTCGGGCTTGGTGACGCCCGGCTTGGGCGGCGCAGATGGCGCGGGCGGCTTGCCGCGCTTCGCGGACGCGGGAGCGCGCGGGGTGACCGAGCTCGCCACCGGGGGCGGCCCCGGAGCGGTCTGCTGCTGCGACGTGAGGACGACGTCCGGGGGCGCCGGCAGCGACCTCGACCGCTGGTCGGTCGCCGCCTCGGTGGACGCAGCGTCGTTCTCCGATCCAGCGCTCTTCCCGCCCCGGCTGCCAAAGATGGCAGCGAACCCGATGACGGCCACCACGGCCGCGACTCCCCCGAGGACGGGTAGGGCCCGGCTCTTCTTCATGGGGGGCGCGAAGGACGGGAGAGCCGTGGAAGCGACATCGACCGGCTCCGGCTCCTGGGCGATCTGGAACGGCTCTGGCGTCAGCGCCTGGGCGCTCTCACGCGCGGAGATGGCGCCGCGGAAGGCGCGGGCGAGCTCGCCGGCCGTGGCGTATCGCTTCGACGCGTCCAGGGAGAGAGCCCGCGCGAAGAACGAGTCGACCGCGTCGCCCAGCTCGGGCATGTGCACCGACGGGAGCGAGAACTCCCCTTGCGTGATGGACACGGCGATCTGCGTCCAGGCCTCCCCGTCGAACGGGAGCCGCTGCGTGAGCGCCTCGTAGGCCGTCACGGCGAGCGCCCAGATGTCGCCGCGCCCGTCGATCGTCGGGGCGCCGGAGAGGTAGTCCGGGCTCATGTACGCCGGAGATCCGACCAGCGCGTTCTCGCTCGTCTGCTTCGGCGTTGTCAGGCCCATGCCCTGGTCGCTGAACTCCTTTGCCACGCCGAAGTCGGCGAGCTTGAACATCACGGTGCCGTCCGCGCTTTCCCTGACGTAGAGGACGTTCGCCGGCTTCACGTCCCGGTGCGCGACCCCCGCCGCGTGGGCCGCGTCGAGCGCCTCGCCGACCTGATCGAGGAGGTGCGCGACGGTCGACGGGCTGAGCGGCGCTTGCTCGAGCTTCTGCTCCACCGTATCGCCAGGCGCGAGCTCCATGACGATGAAGGGGACGCCGTTGAACATGCCGGCGTCGTGCACGCAGACGATGTGCTCGGTCCGAGCCCCGAGGCGCGCCGAGAGCTGCGCCTCGAACCGGAACCGGCCGAGGAGGATCTCCGCCGTGCCGACCGGCTGACCTCGTACCGCCTCGAGGAACTTGATGGCGACCCGCGAGGTGAGGAGCTTGTGCTCCGCCTCCCAGACGGTCCCGCTGGCGCCGGCCCCGAGCTCGCGCACCAGCCGGTAGCGTTTTCCGATCGAGAGGCCCGGCTGGAGCCCGCCCGAAGCCTCCGCGGCGTCCGGGAACGAACCACGCGCTTCTCCAGCATCCGCCAGCTCACCGTTCGGCACGAGACAATCCTTCCGCAGCGTCATGCTAGCGGACGGCACATCGACAGACCAGCACGAGGGCCACCCGGACGTGGCCCTCGCGCTCAGCCCTCACTCGACGCTCACGAGCACCGACTCCGGCTTCACCGACGGGGCCTCCAGGTCGCCGGCGACGTCCTCGTCGCCGGCGCGAGCGGCGACGCCGTCGAACCGGAGGAGGAGATCGTTCGACTTTTCGGCTACGTAGAGGTCGCCGAGGGCGACGGTGAGGTCGACCGGGTTTCCGAGCTTGCTGCGCGGCCCGCGGGCCCGCCAGCGGACATCCACGAGCCCGTCCGCCGTGGAGGCTCCCGCGATCGTGAACAGCTGACCGTCCGTCGCGCTCGCAGGATCGCCTACATCGGAGAGCACCAGCAGGTCGTCGTCCGGTAGGTAGTGGATCCCGTGTAGGTTCACCGACACCTTCTCTGCGGCGAGCGCGGGCGTGATCTGGCGGGTCGGCCCGGAGGCCCCCATGTCGACCCCAAACGCCTCGTACACGAGGACGACGCCGTCGGTCCCCGCCACGAACAAGAGGTCCGAGTCCGGGTCGTAGGCGAGGTCCCAGACTCCGCGGTCGCCCCCGAGATCGGCGACCTGGACCGAAGGGGCGACGTCGCCCTCGTCGGTGATGCCGAAGCCGAAGACACGCTTGGCGCCCGGATCGGCGACCAGCAAGAGCCCTAGGTCGCCCGCGACCGCGACGCCCTTGGGCGTGAGGAGGCCGGTCGCTGGGCCCTCGATGCGCCGGGAGCCACCGGCGAGCATCACCGCGCTCGTGGCGTCGCCGAGCCCGACGACCGCCATCACGCCTCCGAGGGTGCCGGGCCGATCGTAGGTCAGGAACCCGTCGCCCTGCGGCCCGACGGTCGCGCTCTGGATGCTGAGGATGTCACCGATCTCGCCGATCGTCGCCTCCAACGTCAGCGCCGGAAGCAACCGGAGCACCGCGTCGGCGTCACGGCCCGCCGGGTTCGACGCGACGAGGACGCGGCCGTTGAGCCCGCCCACGAGCGCCGCGGACTCCGGCTGCATCGTCGTTGCCGACGCGCTCGCGGCGAGGTCCATCTTGCCGGTGAGCGCGGTGATGTCGTCGAAGCGGAACAGCTTGTCGTTCGCCTTCTCCGCGACGTAGAGGTCGTCGCCGAGCGCGCTCGAGTCGACGGCCAGATCGACCGGGTTGCCGAGCGCGGTCGTCGGCCCGGTGATCCAGGCTCGAACCTGGGCCAGACCGGTGGCCGCGTCGGGGTCGGCGATCGTGAAGACTTGGCCGTCGGTGCCGCTCATCGGGTCGCCCACGTCGCTCAGCACGAGCTGGTTCGGTCGGAGGATCGGGCTCAGCGTCGGGACGAACTTGATCCCGTGCAGGTTCACGCTGACCTTTGCTCCGGCGTCGGCCGGAGAGAACGTGCGCGCGGGACCGTTGAGCCCTTGGTTCACCGAGAAGCCGTCGAACACCAGCACGTCGCCGGTCGTCGTCGCTACGTACAAGCGGTTGCCGGTCGCGTCGTAGGCGCAGTCCCAGGCGATCTGCCCACCGAGGTCGTCCACGATGAAGCTCGGAGCCTCGTCCCCCTCGGCGTCGAGGGGGAAGGCCTTGATGTCCTGCGCGGCGACGTCCGCGACGAGCACCACGCCGAGCGACTCGGCGATCTCGAGACCGCGAGGTTGGAGCAGCCCGGTCGTCGGCCCCTCGATCCGCCGCGCACCCTCGCCGAGGATCCCCGACGCTTGGTTCGCGAGCCCGCTGACGACCATGACGCCGCCCGTGTCCCCGGCGGCGTCGTAGGTGACGTAGCCGTCGCCGTTCGAGTGGAGCGCCATGCTCTGCATGCTCGTGATGCGCCCCAGGCCTCCGTGTGCGAGGAGCTCGGACCCGGAGGCGTCGCTCACCGTGATCGCGTCGGCGTCTCGCCCGGCTGGGTTCTGCGAGGCCCAGAGGCTGAGCGTTGGCCCGCCGCCGCCCTCTCCACCGTCGCCTCCGGAGCCGCCTTGACCACCATCACCCCCCGTCGTCGTCGCCCCGGTCGCCGTCGTGCCCGACGCGCTCGTCGAGGTCGTGGTACCGCTGTCGTCACCGCAGGCGAGGAGGAGCGCCGCGATCGAGGTGATCACACCGCTCATGCGAATTGCACGAAAGCTCTTCAAGCTCATGGTTTCTCCTGGCTCAGTTCGATCAAGTCGGGAGGCGAAGCCTCGCCGCATTCGAGGCAACATGAGGAGGCGCAACGGATCGCACAAGCTGATCCGAATGATCGCACCGGGGCGGCGCCGGCCGTCGGGGGTCGTCCGATCGTGCTAAGCACCCAGCGAGAGGCCACGTCCAATGCACCCGCGCGCGCCGCGCTCCTCCCAGGCGAGCTCCTCCCCTCGCGGCGCCGGTAGGCCCGCGCCGGGCGTCCGGCTACCGTTCCCGCCTCGACCGCGGAGCTTCCGCGGGAGGGAGCGAGAGCTCGCGCTCCTGACGGCGCTGGTTCGCCACGACCACCCGACCGCGATCGCGCTCGTCGGCGGCGGGGGCGCAGGCAAGAGCACGCTCGCCGCGGCGCTCGGCCACCGCCTGCGCGCGCGGTTCGAGGGACGCATCGCTTGGGTGCGCATCGGAGCGTGGGACGCCCGCACCGTGCTCGAGATGATGGCGCTCGGGCTCGGCCACGCGCCCGGAGACCGGCCGGCGCGCACCGTCCGCCGCGCGATCGGGGCGAGGGCCGCGCTCGTCGTGCTCGACAACCACGAGAGCGACGAGGCGACCGCCGCCGTGCTGGCAGAGCTGCGTGGCGCACCCGTCACGTGGGTGCTCACGGCGCGCCGGTGCCTGCTCGGCGGCGTCACGGTCGTGCCGGTCACGCCGCCCCTCATCGATAGACGACGAGATCTGTTCCCGCGCGTCGCAGGGCTCACCCGCCTCCTGCGCTGGAACGCCGTCGCGCTCGACGTCGCCGACGGCCTCGTCGCGAGCGGGCGCGAGGACGTAGCGAGCCTGCGGCGCGCGCTGCTCGCGGGCGGCGTCGACCGCATTCGACCGATGGCGCATGAGGACGATGTGCCCGAGGTGCGCGCCGTGGTCCGCGCCGCCCTCCGGAGCGTCGGTCCGGTCGCGCGGCGGCTGCTCGCCGTGCTCGCGTCGTCGCGAGGCGACTCGATCGGCGTCGAGGCGCTCCTCGCGATAGGACGCGCCGGCGTGCGGGGCCCGGAGGCGCTGGACGCCCTCGCAGAGACGCGGCTCGTGCAGCAGCCAGCGCCGGGCCGACTCACGCTGCACGCCACCGTCCGCGCGGCGGTCGAGCGGGAGCTCCCGCTCGATCCGGGGCAGGTCGCGCGGTGGTACCTCCGGCACTTCGAAGAGGAGCCGCGCCGCGTCGCGGACGATCCGACGCAGCTTTTCGCGCTGATGGACTGGGCGCAAGAGACGCGCGAGGTGGGCGCCTTCGTCCGCGTCCACGCGCTGGCGGAGGCGCTTCTCACCGCCGCGCCGGACACGCCCTCGGGCTCACGGCGGACGCCGAGCCCCCTAGCAGGGTACTGAAGTCCACCGTTGCCGGAGGTCGAGGCGGTGACGACGATCTGATTGAGCGGAGCGGCGGAGGGGGGTCCCTACCGGGACTCACCTCACTCTTCCCTCCGGACCCCTTTCTCGGCGCCCTGCCTAGGACTCGCCGAAGACGTCCGCGAAGAACCGAGTCATCGCGACCCAGGACCGGCGATCGGCCTCGACGTCGTAGAAGAGGCCGAGCTTGGCGTCGTTCGCCTCGGGGACGGTGAACGCGTGCTGGACGCCCGCGTACGCGTCGAGCGACCAGCTCGCGTCGATCCGCTTCATCTCCTCCGCGAACGCCCCGACGTCGGCGGGCGGCGCCATCGGATCGTCCTGACCGTGAAGGACCAAGATGCGCGCCTTGGCCTTGTGATCGAGCTTCTCGCCGATCTTCAGGATGCCGTGGAAGCTCACCACCCCGCGCAAGGGAAGCCCCATGCGGGCGGTCAAGATGGAGCACATCCCGCCGAAGCAGAACCCCATCGTGCCCATGCGGGTCTTGTCGACGCCGGAGACGGCGCTGACCGCGTCGAAGGCTGCGCCGAGCCGGCGACGGAGGAGGGGCGGATCGTTCACGAGCGGCATCATCAGGGCCTGGTTCGAGGCGGTGTCGTGCCCGCGCTTGCCGACGCCGTACACGTCGATCGCCGCGCCGATGTACCCGAGCTCCGCGAGCGCCCGGGCCTTGGCCTCCGCGAACGCATCTCGCCCCGCCCAGGCGTGGCAGATCATGACCGTGGGGTGAGGGCCATCCCCGCGCGGGCGAGCGATGAACGCGTCGAAACTCTGGCCACCCTCCGAGTACGAGACGAGCTCCTGTGTCATGCGCGGCATCTTACTCTCTCTTGCGGGGGCGTCCGCAAGGCGCGCCGAGCGTGCGACCCGCGTCACCGCGCTCGCGATGCGGCCACGCGGGTCACGCGCCCGACCAGCAGCGCCCCGGCGACGCCGAGCACGATCACGGGCCAGCCGTGCCCGATGGCCACGTGCAGCCCGTCGCCGTTCCCGCAGTGCATGCCGAGCGTGGCGGCTCCGAGCAGCCCCATCGCGACGCCGAGCATGGCGCTCCGGAGCGGCGCGCCGACGACGCACGTCGCGCGCTGCGCCCAGGCTAGGGCCGCGAGCGGGACGGCGCCGAGGGCGAGCGCCACGTCACCGCAGAAGAACGCAGCCTGGAGCGAGTGCCCGCCGTCCAGCGCCGGAAACAGCGCCGCCGTGAGCGCGAACGCCGCCGGGGAGGCGAGCGCGAGCGCCAGGGTGACCCCCGCGCTCGGGCCGAGGCCCACGCGACCAGGCGCGAGGGCAGCGAAGAGCGCGGCAGCGCCCAGGAGAGCCGGCACGCCCACGTGCACGAACAGCAGCGGCGAGAGACCGAGGTCCGCGCGCAGCCCGAGGGCGAAGGTGAGGACGACGAGCCAGAGCGCGCCCGCGCCGAGCGCCACGTGGCGGCGCCTCGCGATCTGCGCGCGGGTCGGCCCGGGGTCGCAAGGAGGCCCTGACCCGGGCGGTGGGCCGTGGCCTCGAGCGGGCAAGTCCGGGATGCTCGTCAGGTCGTCGAGGCCGTACGAGGAGCTCACGACGCACCTCGCGGTCGTTCGGGCTTTGGCTTGGACATGCCCAGCGCGGCGCGCAGCGTCTCGTAGGCGTGAAACGCCCGCAGCTTCACGGCGCCCTCCGTGACGCCGAGCACGGCGGCGGCGTCCGCGACGCTCATGCCCTCGTAGCGCAGGAGGATGAACGCCTCCCGCTGGTTCGGCGGGAGCTTGGCGAGGGTGGTCTCGACGAGCCTGGCGACCTCCGCGGCGATCGCGACGGCCTCGCCGTCCGCGCCGGGGCCGGCGGGGATCTCGGGCTCCACGTCGTCCTCCGCGGGACGCTCCCTCTGCGTGGGCCTGTGGCGAAGGTGGTCGACGTGCACGTTCCGCGCGATCGCGTAGCACCAGGGTAGCACCCTGGCGCCCCGCGCGAAGGAGCCGCGGGCGCGGTGGACCCGGAGGAAGGTCTCTTGAAGGAGGTCGTCGGCGACCACCTCCGAGCGGACCAGGCGGAGGAGGAAGCTCTTGAGCCGCGCTGCCACGGCACGGTAGACCTCCGCGAACGCCCGGTCGTCGCCGTCCGCGTACCGGCTCATCGCCAGGTCCCCCGGATCCTGCTCCGAGCTGGTCATGAGCGCCCCCGCGCGCGCGAGGGCGTGCGGTCGAGCGGTGAGGGTGAGCACGCTACAGCGGTCAGTACGGGGGCGGACCGCGGCCGTTTCGCGTGCCCGCGCCTATTCGTACTCGGATCCGCCTTGTGCGGGCTCATCGTCATCGTCTCGAAAGCCCAGTGGTGGCTCCTCGAGCTTCGCGGACTTGCTGACGCCGCGAAACACGTAGTCTGCGTAGGCATAGGGCCCCTCGGACCACAAGCAGAAGTCCTCGGAGAGGATCCCGAAGGGCGCGCCGTCGCAGAGCTCGACGATCGAGATGGCGGGCCCCTCCTGGTAGACCGGCTCGGAGGGCTTCACGGCGTCCGTCTCCCCCTCGAGCGCGGCGAGCGCGCCCTGGTGGCGCTCGGCGTCGAGCTGATCGATGGGCAGGAGCGCCCAGTCCAGGAGCACCAGCTCGGGGAACGGGGGGCGCTCCGGATCGCTCTCGAAGGGCTCGTGATCGGCGACCTCGAGGCCCGCCTCTCGGAACGCGTCCACCAGGCGCTCCCGCCGCGGCGCCGCCTCCTGGCTGGGCCCCCAGAAGGCCGTGAGCACCTCGATGACCTCCTCCACGGTGGCCGACCTCCACAGGCGCGGATCACGAGAGGCGCGGTTGAGGTCGGGATCGGCCTCGCTGGCGCGCCGGAAGGCGGCGGCCTTCTCCGCGAAGTGGGGGCGATCGCTCAGCGCGACGTCCACCGTATAGTGCAGCCGGTGGTCCACCTCGTGGAGGTACCGGTGCTTCTCCATCGCGCGGAGCAGGCGCGCGACCTCGTCGAGGAGGCTCGCGGCGAAGGTCCACGAGGTCATCATGGCGGCGAGGTCTCCTTCAGCTTGCCCCTGAACCACACGAGCTGGCCGTCCGCCCTCCGGTAGACGCGCGGCGCCGCGTACACGGTGCCCTCACGGAGCTCGACCCAGCGGCCCGCCTCCCAGACCCACCTGCGGCCCACCCACAGCCACTGGCCGTCCACCCACGCGGGGCGAACGAAGGAGGCGGGTGGGTCGGGGACGAGGTCGACCTGCGCGGGCGGGGGCGGCACGGGGACGGCGAGGGGAACCTCGCCCTCATGGGAGCCCATGGGAGGCGTGGGGAGGGACGGCACGCAAGCGGCGAGCACGAACGCGCAGAGTAGACAAAGGATCACCCGAGCTGCCACAAGAACACCAAGTCCTCGACGAAGGGTCGGAACAGCAGGAGCTCGATGCCTGCGAGGGCGATGAAGGGTCCGAAGGCGAGCGCTCCCTGCATCCCCTCCCCGGTCGCGTCCGCCAGCTCGTCCTCCCGTCTCCACTCCTCGAGCGCCGCCTCTCGCTCTTCCTCGGGGAGCTCCTCGATCTCTTTCAAGATCGCGGCCCGCTCGGCGCGGACGGCCTCGGGCTCGGTCGAGGTGCCCCCCAAGAGCCGGAACAAGATGATCGCGACGACGCCTTGGATCGCTCCGGCCATCAACCCGAAGAGCGCCCCCTGCCAGCCGAACCAGGCGCCCACGACGGCGAGCAGCACGGCGTCCCCGGAGGCCATGCCCGTCCGACCTCGGACGAGCCGGTACGCGCGGTCGATGGCGAAGACGACGCCGAAGCCGACGGCCGCGCCGAGGAGCCCGTCGACCCAGGTGAAGCCGCGCAGACTCGCCGTCGCCACACCGAGCACGCCGCCGACGAGGTTGGCCCGATCCGGGAGCACGACCATGTGCTCGAGATCGATGAACGCCGTCGCGACGAGGCCGAGCGCGAGCGCCAGGCTCGACAAGTAGAGGACGCCGGCGCGAGCCGCCGACGTGTCGGCCTGCGGAAGCGGCAGGACGAGGAGCTCCAGGATGGCGACGGAGAGGACGCCGCCGATGAGCTCGACGATGGGATATCGAGGTGACAAACGCGCGCCGCAGCACGCGCTCCTGCCGCGCAAGAACACGTACCCGAGCACCGGGACGTTCTGCCACGCTCGCACCGGCGCTTCGCACGCGGGGCAGTGCGAGGGCGGCCGGACCACGCTCATGCCCCGAGGCACGCGGTGGATGACGACGTTGAGGAAGCTCCCCCAGAGGAGGCCGAAGAGCGCCGCGAACACGCGCAAGAACGTCGGGGGAAACAGATCGAGCGTGAGCGCCAAGGCCCACCAGTCTATAGGAACACGCGCGCCCCCGAGGGCGTTCTCCCTTCCGCCATGATCCGCCGTGACCTGCTCCTCGGAGCCGCGTCTCTGCTCGGGTGCGGCTCCCCCGCGAGGCCGATCTCGCTGCGTGAGCGCGGCGCACCGCGGCCGCCCGGGCCCGTGGCCGCGGCGCCGGCGCTCGTCGCCGCGACCGAGCCGCGAGCCACGGAGGCGTGGGCGCTCTTCGAGGCGTTCCCGTCCCTCGAGCGCTCCGTCCCGCGGATCCCGCTCATCGACGCGCCGACACCGGTCGAGCGCGCCGGTGCGCTCGAGGAGCGCCTCGGGATCGCCGCGGTGACCCTGAAGCGGGACGACA
Organism: uncultured Polyangiaceae bacterium; assembly: GCA_964492175.1. GTDB lineage: Bacteria > Myxococcota_A > Polyangia > Polyangiales > Polyangiaceae > Xiheicaenibacterium. The sequence continues at coordinate 42,202 of CAZBJI010000042.1, forward strand.
AGGCGAGCGCCCTCTACGGAGGCGGCAAGGCGCGCAAGCTTGAGGTGCTCCTCGGGGAGGCTCGCGCGCGAGGCAGGACGCGCCTCGTGACGATGGGCAGCGTAGGGTCCCACCACGCGCTCGCGACGGCCTTGCACGGGAGGGCGCAGGGCTTCGAGGTGGACGTGCTCCTCATGCCCGAGCCGCGCTCCCCCCACGTGAAGGAGACGCTCGCTCGCACCCTCGCCTCCGGCGCCCGGGCGCGGCTCGTCGGCACGCTCCCGGCGGCGCAGCGCGCGGCTCTTGCGCTCGCCCGGGACGGCGCGTGGGTGGTCCCCGTCGGCGGCACCTCACCGGCCGCCAACGTCGCGTTCGTCTCGGCGGGCTTCGAGCTGGCGCGCGCCGTGGAGCGGGGCGAGCTCGAGGAGCCGGAGCGCGTCTTCCTGCCGCTCGGCACGACGGGGAGCGCCGTCGGGCTCGCGGTCGGCCTCGCCGCAGCGGGGCTCGACCGCTGCGAGGTGATCGCCGTCCGGGCGTCGAGCGTAGCGACGTCGAGCGATCGAGCGGTCGCGCGCGGCGTCGAGGAGACGGTCGCGTGGCTCCGAGCCCGCGAGGCTTCGTTCCCGGTCGTGACGCCGCGGCTCCGCATCGACGGCGCCGAGCTCGGTCGGGGCTACGCGCTCCCGACGCGCGCGGGCGAGGTGGCGCGCGACCTCGCGGCCAGCGCTGCCGGGCTCACGCTCGAGAGCACCTACACGGCGAAGTCCTTCGCCTCGCTCTCCAGGGCCGCGCGCACGACCGGGCTCGCGCGTGCGCTCTTTTGGATGACACACGACGCGCGGCCCCCCTCCGACGCCGAGCTCGCGCTCCCTGCGGGCATCCCCCGTGACCTCGCCGGGTGGCTCACGTGAAGGCGCTGCTTCTCTGCGCCGCCGCGCTGGCCGCGTGCGGACAGAGCGGCGGCGGGGCCGCGTCGGCCGCGCCCTCTGCGTCCGCGCGGAGCGCACCGTCGACCGCGGTGCTCCTCGCCGCGGAGGACGCCCCCTCGGCGGTCGCCACCAGCTCGGCCACCGCGGCGGCAGATCCGACCGTGGCGATCCCGGCGGGCAGACACGTCCTCGGCAGCACGCCGGGAGACCGCGGCCGCGACCCCTCCGTGGAGCCGAGCGTCGTGGAGATCGAGGTCGCCGCGTTCGACATCGATCGCTACCTCTACCCCAACGAGACAGGGCGTCCCCCGAGGACCGGCGTGACGAGGAAGGAGGCGCGGGCGCTCTGCGAGGATCGAGGCAGGAGGCTCTGCGAGGAGGTCGAGTGGGAGCGCGCGTGCAAGGGCCCCGCGGGCGACGCGTTCTCGGGCAGCGCGGGCTGGAACGCGGCGTGTTCCGCGGATCCGGCGACTTGCGCGTCCGGGTTCGGCGTCCTGGGCATGGGGGCGTACAGGGAGTGGACCGCCGGCGACGTCGAGGCGGCGGGCGACGTGGCCGCCGGCGCGGCGGTGCGCGGGGCGGCGAGGTCCGCGGCAGACGTGGACCGCCGGTGCGCGCGCCGGTCCTCGGTGGATCCCGCGCGCCAAGACGAGGACCTCGGGTTCCGTTGCTGCGGGGGCGATCCGATCCGACGCGCCTTCCCGGCGCCGAAGGCAGGCGCGCCTTTCGAGCCGACCGAGCTCTCGGCGGACCGGCTCGGCGAGGTGCTCCGAGGCGTCCCCCAGCTCGCCAAGCTCGCGGGGACCCCGAAGTACTTCGACGAGACGGCCGCCACGAACGACGTCACCGCGCGCGCGGACGGTGGCAAGCCCGACGGGTACAAGCTCACGACCACGCCGCTCACCTGGCGGCCGGCGCTGGGGGAAGAGCTCGTGGTGGTGACCGCCCAGGTGGGCGTGGACTCGCTCATCGCGGCGTTCCACCGGCTGGAGGACGGCAGGCTCCGCGTGGCGTCCACGCTCGTCCTCAGGAAGGACCCCGGCCCGGTGGTGCTCGCCTACGACCGCTCTGCGCCCCGCCGGTTGGAGTGGGCCACGTGCTGGGGTTGCCGCGGGGAGTCGGGGCGCATCACCTACCGCGACGACCGGCGGGTGGTGATCACGCAGGAGTGATCGTTCTCGCTCGCTCGGCCCCCGTCTGCTCGATCTTGTCGAGGAAGGCGCCGACACGCTCCTGCACGAGGGCGCGCTGCTCGAGCGGCACCACGTGCGTGCCGCTGGTCATCAGCAGCTCGCCCCCAGGGATGGCGGCCGCCATCTCTTCGGCGAGGTGGGGCGGCGTGAACGTGTCCTTGTCCCCCGCGAGGACGAGGACCGGAACCCGGACCGAGGGCAAGAGGTCCTGCGCGGTGTGCTCCCCGGCGGCGCGCAGCATGCGGAGGAACATCGGCAGGTCCATGTCGACCATGTGCTCCAGATAGGGGAGCAAGTCTGGCGGCGCCATGAGCTTCGCGTCGATCTCGCCGAGCGCGAGCGCCACCTTGAGCGCGGCCCCGGGGGGCACGCTCCCCCAAATCGCCCGGGCGATCTGCGGGTGCTTGTCGACCGCCTCGATCAGGCGCGGGAGCACCTGCGCCAGCCGGTCCGAGCCCTTGAAGGAGTGCGTCACGTGCCCGGGCGCGCCGCACACGAGCACCAGCCCGCGTACGCGCTCCGGGTGAAGGCGGTAGTTCTCCAGCACCACTTGGCAGCCCATGGAGTGGCCGAACAGCACCACGTCCGGATCCCCGAGCGCGCGCCGCACCGAGTCGACGTCACCGGCATGGGCGTCGATCCCGATGTGGGTGGGGTCCGCCGGCCGCTTGCTCCGACCGTGCCCCCGGTAGTGGAAGTGCGCGACGCGCGCGCGCTCTGCCAGAGCGTCCCACAGGTACTTCCAGATGAAGCCGTCGCAGGCGATGCCGTCGCAGAGCAGCGCCGTGACGGCATCCGGGGCCCCGGAACGACGAGAGGGCCCGTCGTGGACCCTCATGTAGAGCTGTGTGCCGTCGTCTGCGACGACGAAGGACTCGCCCATCGTTCGCCGGCGATCAGTCGCCGGTGTCGTCGTCGTCGTTGACGTCGTTGACGCTGGGCAGCTTCTTGATCTCGAGCCTCGCCAGCTTCCATGCGCGCTGGACGACCCAAGAGAGCGAACGATCGAGCCGCGCCGCTTCCTCTTTGATTTCCTGGAGCATGGACTCCGGGAAGTAGAGGCTCTGCTTGCGCTTGTCCGTCTTCGAAGCCTCGCTGTTGCGGAAGTCCTTGTCGTTCATAGCCACCTCAAGAACTACACGACCCCACGACCAGTTGAAAGCACCTTCTCGCGGCCCTTCCCCACGGGCGCCTTCCGCCGGACGAGGCCGAGGGGGCCCCCGGGTGCGAGGCCGGCGTGACGCGACGCCGGGCAGCGCCCGCCGCACGGCGCCGCGTGGTGCTTGGGCTCACGCCGCACCAAACGGGCCCGAACCTACGGGGAAACTCGGTCATGGGTCCGGCGACGCAGCTAGCATCCAACAGCGTGCCCGCGCCCCCTCGCCTGCCGGATGCCTTCAGGAGACGCGCCGCCAGACCCGCGATCGTGGGGCACCGAGGCGCTCGAGCGGATGGTGTCTTCGAGAACACCGTCGCGTCCTTCGAGGAGGCGGCTCGCCAAGGCGCGGACGCCATCGAGCTGGACGTTCGTCCCGGTGCGGGCGGCGAGCTGCTCGTCTTCCACGACCCCGACCTCTGGCGGGCGGCCGGAGATCCTCGCCTGGTAGCAGGCTTGATCGCGCGGGAGGTGTCACGGCTGGCCGGAGCCGACGTCCCGACGCTCCACCAGGCGCTCGATCTGGCTCGGTCACGCGGCCTCGGCGTGAACGTCGAGCTCAAGCGAGACGTCCCGGACCGCGCCGCGGCGGCGCGCGCCGTCGCGGCCGCGCTCTCGCGCTGGGACCGCTCCCACGACGTGATCGTCTCGTCCTTCGACCCGGGGATGCTGCGCGCGCACCGAGCCCTCGCGCCGCACCTCTGCCACGCAGCGCTCGTCCACCGCTCGGCCTATGACTCTCTCGCGCTCCTCGCGACCCGGCTCCTGTCCTTCTCGGGAGCTCACGTGCACACGTCCCTCGTCACGCCGCGCGTGGTCGGCCCCCTCCTCGCGCGCGGAGCCTACTGCGCCGCGTGGACGGTGAACGACGTCGTGGTCGCCCGGCGCGCGTTCGCCCTCGGCGTCGAGGCGATCATCACCGACGAGCCGGGTCGGGTGCGCACCTCGTTCGAGGCGCTCTCCGATGAGCGGCGGTCCGTCTGATAGGCTCACGGCGATGGCCCGGAAGGACCCTCCCCGACTGACCGATCCGTACGGAAGCGGAAGCGAGCCGCCGCCGCCCAACCGGAGCAGTCTGCCCAGCGTCCCGGACCTGCCGCCCCCGAGAGGTCCCAGCTTGGCGGGGCCGCCGCCGCGGGGTCCGGCACCGCCCGACGCTGGACCCCCGGCGGCGACGCGTGGTCCGCTCCAAGATCCCAACCAGCCACCGGGGCGCCCGGACGACGCCGAGGCGCGGGCCTCGCTCTCGGTGCTGCGTCCGGAGCAGCCGGCGGCGCTGCGCGCATCCCAGATCGACGGACGGGAGCTCGCCACGGTCGGCTTCCCGCTCGGAGAGGCGCCGCCGACGCCGAGGCGGCGCAGGCTCGGCCTCGCGCTCGGCGCGATCGGCGGCGTCCTCGCGGTCCTCGCGCTCGCGGTGGGCGGGCTCATCTGGTATCGCGCGCGCCCCACTCCGGTCACGCCGTTCCCGCTCAAGAGCCTCCCGGAGTCCACGGTGCTCGTGGGACGCGACGCCGGCGGGGTCTTCATGCTCGGCCTCGCCGCGGCGGAGCTCCCGCCCGAGGCCGACTGGTCGCGGCTCTCGGCCGAGCTCTGCGGCGGCACCGACGTGTTCGGCCTGCTCATGCGCCCGACCCGCAGGTACGCGCGCCTCGGGCTCGCCGACGCGATGGAGAACCGGCGCCAGATATCGGACGCGCTCGGCTGCGGCCGGACGCTGGCCAAGGCGCGCAAGGGGCAGGCGGCGTACTACTACTCCGTCAAGCTCCCCACCAAGGACGAGGAGAAGCCCACGAAAGCGCCCAAGCGCGACGAGCGCCACGAGCGCGGCGAGCCGGAGCTCCCCGTTCTTCGGCTCGCCCGGGTGCACCTGTTCCACGTCGACCTCACCACGCCGCCCGACACCACCAGGCTCTTCCGCGAGCACCGTGATCGCGCGGGCCTCGCGGGCACCCGCTGCCTCGTGCGGGACAGGGACGGCGGACGGGCGGAGAGCGAGTGCACCGACTTCTCGCGTGCCTCGGCGCATCTCGAGGGCACGTCGATGTGGGTCGGCGGCACTCTCCAGGGCATCACGGCGTTCGGCAAGGACTTCTCCCCCAAGGCGACGAACAAGCTCGCTGACGAGGACGTCTGGAACGACCTGACCGCGCGCTTCGAGCGGTACGCCATCGCCGAGATCGGCACGCACGAGGTGTTCGATCCGCTCTTCCTCTTCCACACAGGGTTCGGGTGGACCTCGCAAGACCAGGCGCTGACGGAGGCTTACGACAAGCTGCAGCGCCTCGTCGTCAAGTACGAGGCGTGGTGGGCGGTCGGAGATCGGGTGGGCCCCGACGGCGGCGATCTGCGCCTCGATCTCGTGGCGAAGGGCGACTCCGAGGCCATCGATCTCTTGCTCGACGTGAAGGAGTGGCACGCCGCGCTCAAGGATCTCGTCGACAAGCACGCGGAGGCCCCGGAGTCGAAGGAGGACGAGGACCTCAAGCGCGCCGAGCGCGACTACTACAAGATGCTGCACGCGTCCGCGGCGAAGGCGATCAAGGACGCCCTCATCGAGCGCGAGGGCAAGCGCGTGACGCTGACGGTCGACGTGAAGTACGACGAGGAGGATCGCCGCAAGATGGCCGCGACCCGGGAGCTCGCGCTCGAGCGAGCGGCGCTCGCGGCCAAGATCGTCGCGGCGCTCGCGCAGGGCGACAAGCCCGACGAGGACGTGCTCCGGCAGCTCGGCGGACGAGATCTCATCGAGGCCGTGAAGGACCCCGACAAGACGCGCCGAGAGCTCTCCAAGGAATAGGCCCGCGCCCCGGGCGGTTGCAGGTGCCCGTGGGGTACTCGACCGACTTCATCCGACGACAGATAGAGCTGCTCGCCGCGGCCATCGCGCACGCCCTCTCGCGGGGGGACCAAGGCCCGAACCGCGAGGCTGTCAGCGCGCTCGACGACGCGCTCGCGGCAGGGACGGGGCTGCACGCCGCGCTCCTCGTGCGGCTCGACCCCACGAGCGTCGTCACCCTGGTCGGCACCGAGCGCGCCGGTCTCGTCGCCGACGCCCTGGAGGCGCGCGCCTGGATCTCGGAGCCCGACGAGAGGGCCCGATCGATGGCGGCGGCGCGGAGGTTGCGCCTCCGGATCGCGCGGGAGGCCGCGTAGGGGGGCGTCTACTCGGGCGCGACGATGTGCCCCGCGAGCGCGCTCGCCGCGATCACGAGCGGACTCGCGAGGTACACCTGACCCGGGCCGCTCCTGCCCGGGAAGTTCCGGTTGATGGCGCTCACGGTGACCTCCTCCTTCGTGCTCGAGACGCCGGGGCCTGCCTTGATGCACGCGCCGCACGAAGGATCCACGAGGTGGGCGCCGGCCTGCTCGAACACGTCGATGTAGCCCTTGGCCTCGGCGTACCGGCGGATGTCCTGGGAGCCGAACTGGATGTAGAGCGAGACGCCCGGCGCTACCTTCTTGCCAGCCGCCACCGCGCGCGACAGCACCGACGCGTACATGTCCATGTCGGCCTTCTTGCCGCCGGTGCAGGACCCACCGTAGGCGATGTCGATCTTCACCTCGCCGCCGCGCGTCGCCTCGAGCTCGCGCAGGGGCACTCCGTTGCGCGGGTCCCCGGGGAGCGCCACCATCGGCTCGATCGTGGAGAGATCGAAGTCGAAGGTCGCGGCGTAGGTCGCCCCTGGGTCCGCCTTGACCACGAGCTTCGCGACGTCGGCGCGGGCGAGGCCACGCTGCGAGACGAGGTAGTCGAGGACCACGTCGTCGGCCTCGATGATCCCCGTGAAGCCGCCCGCCTCCACGGCCATGTTGGTCAGCGTGGCGCGCTCGTCGATGGAGAGCGCGCG
>CAZBJI010000043.1:0-49100 GCA_964492175.1 uncultured Polyangiaceae bacterium
GGTGAGGTGCGCGGCCCCGGCGCGAGCCGCGCGCGGCCGGGCCGGGGCACCGGCTCGCGGCGGCCTGCGGCGCGCTTGGGGGCGCGGAGCGCTCGACGGAGAGCTAGCGCGCGCCCGGCTGGGCCCGCCGAGAGATCAGCTCGTCCGCGACCGCGGCTAGCTCCGCCGGCTTCGCCTCGAGATCCTGCAGGTGCTTGGCCCATCGGCGCTCGGCGATGCGCCATTTGACCTCGGAGAGACCTCGCCGCTTCAGGATGGCGCGACGTCGCTTGGGCGCGGCGAGGAGCTCGCCGCGCACCGTGGCGAAATCGGCCAAGCTCACGCCCTCGATGCGAAAGGGGTCCGGCCTGGACGTGCCGCCGGCGGTCGCCGCGTACCCCGCTGGCGCGTCACGGCCGAGGAACGTGGGGGCTTGGGCCACGGAGGAGCGGAACGTCGGCGCCCCGACCGGGGAGGGGTGGAGCGGAGGGGCCGGCGCGTGCGCGGCGGGGGAGGGGAGCGAGGCCGGCAGCGCCGGGGACGCCGGCTGCGATCCGGGGCGCGCGACCGGAGCGACGGCGGGCGGCGGCGGTCGCTCCGTGTCGCGATCCTCTCCGGCGGGCTCGGACGCCACGAGGGCAGCGCGCGTCGTCTCTGCCTCGCCTCCGGCGAGCCTGTTGACGTAGGGCGTCGGCGGATAGGCGAGCGGCGTTCCCTCCCGACCGAGCTGCATCATCCCGCCCGGGGCGGAGGGGGGCGCGGGCGCCGCTTCGCGCGTGAAGGGGAGCGCGGGCGCCGAGTCCTGAGCGCGCGCCGTCAGGACGGTGCGGGACCAGTCCTCGCCCGCGGGCTCGGGGGGCGCGTCGCGCTCCGGCTCGGTCTCAGGGAGGGTCGGGAGGGTTGGGGCCGGGCCCCTCGTGAAGGGCAGGGCGGGCACGCTCGCCGCGAGGGTCCCGACGACCGTGCGCGAGCCGCCCGATCGATCCGAGTCGGGTGGCGCCTCGCGGTGTGGCTCCTGGCTGGGGGCCGAGGGGGGCCGCGCGGACACGGCGGCACGGCGCGCGAACGGCAGCGCGGGGGAGGAGCTCGGGGTGATGGGCGCCTTCACGGTGCGCGACCACCGGGCGCCGTCGTCGTGCTCGTCGTCCTCGCGCGGCTCCGCGGCCGCGGGGGGCGCGGCCGACGCCGCGCTGGAGCGGAACGGCAGCGCAGGGGCGGAGCCTGCCGTGCTCGGCGCCTTGGCCGTGCGCGCGACGGAACGCGCGTTGATCCCCGCCGCGGCGGGGGCCGATGGGGGCGGCGGCCGGGCCTGGTCCGCGTCCACTGCGGAGAGCTCCACCGCGGACGAACGCTGCCATTGCGTCGCGTCCGGGCGAGTCGAGCGCGGCGCGACGTCCACGACCAGCGTCGCGTCACCCCGGTGCGGCAGCTCGACGCGGAACGTGAGCATGGCCAGGCGCCGCAGCGGATCGATCGCGAGGACCTCCAGGCGCGCCGGCAGCGGTCGCGACGCGACGTCGTCGCGGCGCGGGGCCAGGCTCACGGAGGGGAGAGGACCGGGGAGGAGGAGCGTGAGGTCCCCTCCGGCCCAGGTGACCTCGACGGGGAGCGGCAGCTCCAGCGCGGGGAGACGTCGCGACGCGTGCACCCAGGAGCCTCCATCCGGAGCCTCGAGGCAGCCGAGGTCGAGCGCTGACGATGCGCGCCAGAGCCGCGACCCGGCGCGGAGCTGCGCAGGACCCGCGAGCTGCGAGAGCCCGGCGCCCACGAGCAGCACCTCCGCGGTCGGCCGCCGCCCCGTGTCGGGAGGAGCGCCCGCGAACAGGCGCCGCGTCAGGGGCGCTTGCGTCGGTGAGAGCTGGGCCACGCCGCCGCGGCCCGCGACGAAGGTGATCTTCAGCAGGGCGTCCGGCAGGTCGGCGGGCCCACGGGGGGGCTCGATGGCGACGGACACCGGTGACGGGCTCCACACCTCCACGCGTGGATGGTACGCAAAACGGGCGGCGCCCTCACTCGGGTAACGTGGCTCTCGGATGAGGGTTTCGTGCGCCGGCGTGGCTTCTGATACCCTCCCCGCCCCATGAGCCCGCCGCCGCTCTCTCACGTCGACCCGACCGCACCGGACGATCGCCTGGCCTCGGAAGCGGCGCTGCACCTCGCGCGGAGCCCCGCCCTGCAGCTCATCGCCGAGCTCCTCGCGCGGCTGCGCGAGATGAACTTCCCCTGGTGGACGCCGGAGCACCTCCGCAACGCGTACCCCGCCGCAGAGCGCATGCGCTGGCTGACGCGGCGCCCCGACCTGCGGCAGAAGATCACGACGCAGCTCACGGGGCTCGCTCCGCGCGCCGCGCGGAACAAGACCCCGGAGTTCCAGGCCGCGCTCGTCGACTCGGTCGTGGACGAGGGCGACATCACGGCCGAGACGTTCGAGCACGCCTTCGAGCCGGTGGACATCGCCGTGTACGGACCCGCGTCCGATTATTGGAAGCTCTTCCGCAAGCGCATGCCCTGGGACGACGACGCGACGCCGCACCAGGATCTCGTCGGGTGGCTCATCGGCGCGCTGCTGGCGGACAAGTCGGCCCTCGACGGGTCGCCGCGCAACGCGGTGCTCTCGGCGGTCCAGGTCCGGACCGCGATCGACGGCCGCGTGTGGCACTCGCGCATCCCGCTCCACGTCCGCGTCGCCATCGACGACGCGCGGTTCGCCCATCAGCGCGAGCGCCCGACGGAGCCGTACGGCGTCGAGCGTGACCTCCAGGTCGCGACCCCGGCGCTCATCGCGGCCAGCATCCCGCTGAAGGACCTCGGCGGGATCCTGGACGTGGCCGGGCAAGCGCTCGGCTTCGAGGACGGGCAGGTCGTGAGCCGCTCGTACGCGCGCGAGCACTCGGCGCGCCCGCCGGCCCCGGTGGAGTCGACGGAAGACGTCCCAAAAACGCTGGTCCAGGAGGTCCTCGGCGGCTCGTCGCCGCCCACGTACTCCGGCGAAGACCGGTCCGCGGCAGGCCCTGTGCCCAATCTCGCGGATCTCCTCGAGAGCTCGGCGCCCGACATCGAGCTGGGCGCGGAGGCGTCGTACGCGGACGCCGGCGGCGCGGGCGCCGACATGGCGTCGCCGGACACCGTCGAGCCGAGCGGAGACAGCGCCGATGGGCTGCCCGACGAGCTCGAGCACACGAACCCGTGGAGCGTCGTCGCGCTGACGGGCGAGCCGGACAAGAAGAAGTAGGTCTCTCCGCCACCGTCCGGTACCTTTCGCGGACCCATGGCGAAGAAGAAGGGCGGAAAGAAGCGCTCGGGCAAGCCCGCCTCCCCGCAAGCGAACCTCCCGTTCGAGGAGAAGCCCGAGGATCCGGCCGACGACGACGGCGGACCCACGTCGGAGCAGGACGCGCCCGCCCGCGAGGACGCGCAGGCGGCGGCGCCCAGCGAGCCGAAGGCGAACGCCAAGCCGGCGGCGAGCGCCGCGCGCGACGCGGCCGCGCCCGCGTGGCTGCGCCCCGCGCTCTTCGTCGACAAGTACTGGACGTGGTTCGAGGAGCGGCTGCTCGTCGTCGTCGTCCTCGGTCTCATGCTCGTGATGGGCCTCTGGGTGCTCCTGAAGGGCCTCCAGGAGCCGGTGCAGGCACAGAGCCAGGCGGGCGTCGTCCTGCGGGGCGCGGTCGGCGTCATCGTGCTCGGCCCCGGCGCGTGGCTCCTCACCAAGCGGCTCGGTTGGTCGCCCGCGCGCGGCCGCATCGCCGCCGTCGCGGGGATCGCCGCCGGCGTGCTGCTGGCCCCCTCGTGGCGCGCGTTCGGGGTCGAGTACTTCGGTCACATCCTGAACTGGCTGCAGGAGGGCTCGAGCCTGACGATGTTCGGCCAGCTCCGCGGCGTCTCGACGCGGCTCACGGTGCTGCTCGCCATGATCGGCGCGAGCCTCGCGGCGGCGGGCGGCAAGCACATCAACATCGACGCCTTTCTCCGGTTCGTTCCCAAGAGCCTGAAGCTCCCGAGCTTCGTCGGATCCTCCCTGGCGACGGTCGCCGTGTGCTTCGTGGCCGCGTGGGGGTTCTTCGACAACATCTCGATCAACAACTTCGGCGGCAAGCGCGAGTGGACGCCGACCCAGAAGATCGTGCACGTGGAGGAGCGCGTCTCCCAGCACATGTTCCTCTGGCGTCAGCAGATGAAGTTCGACCTCGAGGCGCTCCCGATCGTCCTCGGCGGGGGCAAGTGGGACGACGAGACTCGGATGAACGGTCAGCAGTGGAACGAGTTCGTGGAGCGGGTCGGGTACCGCGACTACTTCACCAAGGAGCAGGTCGACGCCGTCCTCGCCCCGCCCGACGGGCTGAAGGACTCCCGCCTGCCGATCGTCATCGTGCCCGACGGCTCCCCGCGCGGTCTGCTCGTCTACTCGATGAACCTGACCTTCCCGATCGGCTTCATCCTCGTCGGCATCCGCTTCCTCCTGCGGATGCTGATGGTCCTCGGGGGGCGTGAGCAGCTCGACCCGGACGTCGCCTTCCTCGAGGCCGAGCCGAAGGCCAAGACCCCGGCGCGCACGGAGGAGGCTGCGTCGTGACGAAGCTCTCCACCCTGGTCATCACCATCCTCACGTTCGTGGGGATGCCGCTCTTCGCGGTGATGGGCGGCATCTCGCTCCTGTCGTGGATCAACCACGATCGCGAGGACGCGCGGTCCTTCATGCACATCGCGGCGAACGTCCTCGCCGACACGTTCCTCACGTCGCCCATCCTCGTCACGATCCCCCTCTTTACCTTCGCCGGCTACATGATGGCCGAGTCGAAGACGCCGGATCGCCTGGTCCGCGCGGCGGGCGCCGCGCTCGGCTGGATGCCGGGGGGCCTGGCCGTGGTCTGCATCCTGGCGAACGCGTTCTTCACCACCATGACGGGCGGTAGCGGGGTCACCATCGTCGCGATCGGGGGGCTCCTCTACCCGGCCCTCCTCAAGCAGGGGTACCCGGATCGGTACGCGCTCGGCCTCGTGACCGCTGCTGGCGCCGTGGGCCTGCTGTTCTTCCCGAGCCCGCTCGTCATGATCTACGCCTTCATCTCGGGCGTCGACATCGACCGCGCGTACATGGCCACGCTGGTCCCCGGCATCGTCCTCATGGGGGTGCTGATGGCGCACGCGGTGTACGTCGGCATCCGCTCGAAGGTCGCGCGCGAGAAGTTCGACGGGGCCGAGACCCTGCGCGCCGCCTGGGACGCCAAGTGGGAGATCGCGGCGCCGGTCCTCGTCCTCATCGGCATGGGCACGGGGACCATGGGCATCGACGAGGCCGCCGCGGCCGCCGCGACCTACATCCTCATCGTCGAGGTCTACGTCTACAAGGACCTCACGTGGCGCGACGTCGTCCGGATCGCGCGCGACGCCATCAGCCTCGCGGGCGCCATCCTCGTCATCCTGTTCATGGCCACCGCCCTCACCAACTACGTCGTGGACGCGCGCATCCCGCAGGCCATCCTCGAGTGGTTCGTGGCCAACGGCATGGATCAGACGTGGAAGTTCCTGATCGTGCTGAACCTGTTCCTGTTCGTCCTCGGGGTCGTCATGGACGAGTTCAGCGCGATGCTGGTCGCGCTGCCGCTGATCGTGCCGCTCGCGGCGCTCTTCGGGGTGAACCCCTTCCACCTCGCGGTCATGGTGCTCCTCAGCATCGAGATCGCGTACATCTCGCCGCCGATCGGCATCAACCTCTACATCGCGAGCTTCCGGTTCAACAAGCCGATCTCCGAGGTCTACAGCGTGGTGATGCCCTTCATGTGGATGCTCACCGCGGGCACGATCCTCTTCGTCCTCGTCCCGGGGCTCTCGACGTTCACCGTCGCCGACGACATCGCGAAGGCGAAGGCGGAGGCCGAGGCGGCCGGGGTCGCCCCGCGGGAGGCCTGGCTCCTCGAGTGCGTCCAGAACGATCCCAACCACCCGAGGCCGTGCACGCAGGAGGACAAGGAGAAGTTCGGCGTGACCGGGGATCACGTCCCCGCGCCGGCGAACAGCGGGGGAGCGGCGGATCCCGACGCGCCGCCCGTGCAGCTCAGCGAGCAGGAGCAGGACAAGCAGAAGAAGGAGCTCGACGAGCTCGAGGAGATGATGATGCGCTCGGTGGCCGCGGCTGGCGGCGCCACCGGGTCCACGTCGCAGAGCTCCTCCTCCGGGGGCGGGGGAGCGCCGCCCAAATAGCCGCCGCGCCGGGTCGCCGGCGGGGCGATTCCCTGCTTCTCCCGGTGCCCGGGAGGGGGGTTTGCGAGTAAGCTCCCCGCCCGATGAAGACGACACTCCTCGTGGGGCTCGGCGCGCTCTCGGTCTTCGCCTTCGCGCGGGAGGCGCGCGCGGACCTGCTCTTCGAGGATCAGGGGACACAGAAGCTCGGGACGCAGCCGTGCGGGGGTGGCGGTTGCTGGACCAACTACGCTCGCATCGTCGACTTCGACGGCGACGGGAACCTGGACCTCGTGGCCGTCAACTGCGGCGGCTTCTTCTCGAACCCGACCCCGCAGCCGCTCGTCCTCTACAGCGGAGATGGCGCGGGGAGCTTCGCGGACGCGTCCGCGGCCATCGGGAACTTCCAGGGCGGCGTTCGCCAGGTGGCGTTCGGAGACATCGACGGCGACGGAGACCTGGACCTCTATGTCCCGGCGGCAGGGCAAGAGCAGGCGGACGCCCTGTTCGTCCGCGACGGCGGGGCGTTCACGAACGAGGCCGCCGCGCGCCTCCCCGCGGGGCTCTCCTCGGACGCCGGTGCCGCGCGCTTCGGTGACTTCGACAACGACGGCGACCTCGACATCTTCGTCGCCAACGGCTACCTGAACGACGCCGCGAACCCCGCGCTGCTCTACTACAACGACGGCTCGGGCGTGTTCACCGCCGCGCCCCCGGGGGCCGTCCCCACCGCCAAGAGCGGCGTGAACCCCGACGACGTCGACCTGGCCGACTTCGACGGGGACTTCGACCTCGACGTCTACATCAACATGCACAGCGGGCAGAACTCGCTGTGGCTGAACAACGGAGACGGGACCTTCACGGACGCCTCCGCCGGGCTGCCCGCGCTCGGGGCTGGCTCCAACTTCCACTACGGGCCAGCGGTCTGCGACATCGACAACGACGGCGACCGCGACATCCTCATCGACAACACCGGCGGAGGGTATCTCGAGCAGGTGCTCATCAACGACGGCAACGGGTCGTTCACGGACGAGACCTCGCGCATCTCGGGGAACGTGAGCGGCGCGGACGACAACATCGTCTCGTGCATCGACTTCGACGGCGACGGCGACTTCGACATCTCCGTCGGAGCGCTCCAGTTCGGGTCTTCGGGCACCGAGCGGGTGTTCGCGAACGACGGCGCCGGCAACTTCACCCCGGTCGCCATGGCGTTCTCGTCCGTCGCCGATCCGACGCTGTGGATGGAGTTCGGGGACCTGAACGGCGACGGCCGCCTCGACGCCTTCACCGCCCAAGGGGAGGCGAACCCGGAGCTCGAGCGGGTGTACTTCGGCAACATGGCCGTGGCGATCGACACCGTCCCGCCGCAGATCGTCGCGCAAGATCTCACGAACGGCGTCGTCCGCTTCGCGGTGCGCGACAACGCCGTCACCGACGAGGGCCCGCGCCTGCGCCGGGCGTTCCTCCTCGTCGACGGGCAGGAGGTGCGCGCCACGCACATGGGCGGCGATCTCTACCGGGCTCCGGTCGCGCCGGGCGCCACCTTCACGGTGTGCGCCGAGGACTGGGCGGGCAACCTCCCGGCCGAGTGCGGCGGCGGCCCCTCCACGACGTCGAGCGCCGCCTCGACGGGCGCGACCTCCGGCTCGGGCGCGGTCACCTCGGGCGCGGGCACGAGCACCGGCGCCGGCGCCGGCTCGGGCGCCGGCGGCGCCGATGGCGACGGCGGCGACGACGGCTGCGGCTGCGCCCTCCCCGGGTCCACCACCTCCGGAGGAATGGCGGGCCTCGCCATCGGCGGGGTCGTCGTCTTCGGGGTCCGGTTCGCGCGTCGGCGGCGGAGCACCGGGGCGCGTCGATGAGGCCTCCGCGCCTGCGGGGCCGCGCCCTCTCGGCGGCGCGGGCCGCGGCGGAGAACTCGGCGACGTCCGCCCTCCTGGCTGGCGTCCTGCGCAAGAGCCTCGGGCTGGAGGAGCTCGTCAAGGTCCCGCAGAGCGTCCGCGGCGCGGTGCCGCTCGACATGGTGCCTCTCCGCGCACGCCGGGAGCGGTCGCTGCCTCACGACGGGCTCGCGCTGCCCGTGCCCAAGGTCTGGCCGCGCACCTCCGCGTCGCTCGTCGAGGCGTTGCTCGCGAAGCGGCTCGACCCCGTCGAGCTCGCGGAGCGAGCTCGACGCGCGGCCACGAGCCTCGCCGCGAACCGTGTGCTGAACGTCCTCTGCGCGGACGACGAGGCGCGCACGCGCCGCGAGGCCGAGGCGGCCGCTGCCCGCTACCGCGCGGGTCGCCCCCTCGGGCCGCTCGACGGCGTGCCGTACCTGGTGAAGGACGAGGTGGACGTCGCGGGGCTCCCGACGCGCTGCGGCTCGATGTGCTCGCCGCCCGCGCCGAGGGCCGCCGACGCGACCTGCGTGGCGCGGCTCCAGGCGGCCGGGGCAGTGTTCGTGGGCAAGACCGTCATGACGGAGTGGGGGATGTCGCCGCTCGGCCAGAACCCGCACGCGCGGATGCCCCACAACGTGCACCACGCCGAGCGGGCGCCCGGTGGGTCCTCCACGGGGTCGGCCGTCGGCGTGGCGCTCGGGGTGGCGCCGCTCGCCATCGGCACGGACGGCGGCGGGTCGATCCGCATCCCGGCGTCGCTCAACGGGCTCTTCGGGATCAAGCCGACCTCGGGCCGGGTGAGCCGCGCCGGAGATCCATGCGAGGGTACCGTGGTGCACCTCGGGCCCATCGGCGCGTCGGTCCGGGACCTCGCGTCCTTCCTGGACGCGGTGGCCTCGTCGCCCGACCCGCTCGATCCGCTCACCGCCCCGGCGGAGCCGCCTCCCGCGGGGGGCTTCGGCGCCAGGCTGGGCGCCGGCGTGAAGCGCCTCAGGATCGGCGTGCCGGAGCAGGAGCTCGCAGACGCGGCGGAGCCGGTCGCGCGCGCCGTACGCCACGCGCTCGCGGCGCTGGAGAAGGACGGCGCGGAGCTCGTGCCCGTCGCGATCCCGCTCGCGCACGTCGCGGCGCCCATCGGGTACATCACGATCGGGTGCGAGACGTTCGCCGCGCACGCGCGGGAGTGGGCGGAGGACCGTCAGCTCTTCGGCGAAGATCTCCGCCTCTCTTTCGCGGTCTTGTCGGGCATCTCGGCGGCCGAGTTCCTCGACGCGCAGCGGCTCCGGACGGCGCTCCGCGAGCAGGTCCGAAGCGTCCTCGCCGACGTGGATCTCGTCGCGCTGCCCACCACCCAGACCACGGCGCCGGAGCTCGGCGTGGCCGATCGCGGCAAGGCCTTCGCCGACACCGCGGCGATCGACGCGATGTGTCGCTTCAACTTCCTCGGGAACCTGACGGGGTTGCCGGCGGGGACCGCCCCGGTAGGGGCGGAGGACGGGCTGCCCATCGGGCTCCAGCTCGTAGGCGACGCGTGGGACGAGGCGACCGTCCTCGGCGCGCTCTGCCACCTGGAGCGGATCGAGGTGGCCCGCGTGCAGAAGCCGAAGGCTGCCCTGGACTTGCTGGACGGCTGACCGGTCGTTCGCTCGTTTCCCTCCGTCCCAACACGTTGGTGATAGAGTCACACCGTGACGGAGCACGGAGCCTTGCTCGCGGAGCTGATCGATCTCCTCCCCGTCGGGGTGTGGATCGCGCGGGCGCCCAACGGAGAGTTCGTCTTCGCGAACCGCGTCTTCCGCGAGATCATGGGGACCGAGGCGCGGGACGACGTCGTCGCGGGCGAGTACGCCGCGCCCTACGGGATCCAGAACGCCGCGGGCGAGCCCTACCCCGAGCAGGACATGCCGTTCGTCCGTGCGCTACGCGCCGGGGCCATCGTGACCGTCGACGACATCGTCATCGCCCGGACCGATGGGAGGCGGGTCAACATCCGCGCGACGGCGCGGCCGTGGACCGATCCTGGGAGCGCCGCGACGTACATCATCATCACGTTCGAGGACATCACGGCCGAGGTGGCCGCGCGCCGCGCGCAGGCGGCGGGCGAGCAGCGGATGCGTGAGGGACAGCGGCTCGAGTCGCTCGGGACGCTCGCCACCGGCATCGCGCACGACTTCAACAACGTGCTGGCGTCCATCAGCATGATCGCCACGCAAGCGCGCGTCCGCGCGCCGGCTGGCGCGGACGCGGCGGACTTCGGCCAGATCGAGGCGGCCGTGGAGAGCGCCGCGCAGCTCACGCGTGCGCTGCTCGCGTTCGGGCGCGCGAGGCCCGGCCGCTCGGTGCCGCTCGATTTCGCGACCACGGTCCAAGGCGTCGTCGCGCTCGCCCGGCGAACCTTCGAGCCGAACACCGTCGTCTCCGTGGAGGTGCGCGGCTCCGCGATCGTGACGGGGGATCCTGGTCAGCTCGAGCAGCTCTGCCTGAACTTGATCATCAACGCCCGGGAGGCGATGCCACAGGGCGGCGAGATCCGCGTCGTGACCGACATGCTCGTGCTGGCGAGCCCGCCGGCGCCGCTCTCTCCAGGGAGGCACGTGGTGCTCACCGTCTCCGACGCGGGGCCGGGGATCCCCGCCGAGCTCCGGGCGAAGATCTTCGAGCCGTACTTCACGACCAAGACGGGGGCCGAGCGGCAGGGGACCGGGCTGGGTCTGGCCACGGTCCGCGCGGTCGCCCAAGGGCTCGGCGGCACGGTGGAGGTGGAGGACGCGCACCCCACCGGGACCGTGTTTCGGGTCACGCTCCCGGTCTCTGCGAGCCACGCCGCGGCCGCCACGGACACCCAGGCGCCGCCCGTCGTGCCCGGGACGGGCACGGTGCTGCTCGTGGAGGACATGGACACGGTCAGGAGGGCGACGCGACGAGCCCTCGAGCTCGTCGGGTACGAGGTCCTCGAGGCGCGGGACGGCACGGAGGCGATCGAGAAGTTCGCGGCGCACGGTCCGGTCATCCGGGCCGTGCTGATGGACGCGGTGCTGCCCCGGATGAGCGGTGGTGAAGCGACCGCGGAGCTCCGCCGTCGCGCGCCCTCCCTGCCCATCATCGTCACGAGCGGGCGGGTGGAGCGTGGAGACGTCGCGACGGTGCTCGCGTCGGGCGCGACGGCCTTCCTCCCGAAGCCATTCACGACCGCGGAGCTCTCGGAGGCGATCGCCGCCGCTCTCGCGTCGCCGGCGGACGCTCGGGAGAGCGGCGTGCCGCCGATGCCTGCGCCCTAGTACCTCGCCCCACGGATTTCGATCGGTTCCTCCCACCCCCGCGACGAGGCGAGGGGGATGGGAGGAACCTCCTGATGCCGCCTCTGTGTGCTCCCTCCTCGACTTCCCTTGGGCACCGCGAGCCATCGAAATCGATGGGTCGCGGTACTAGCCGGCCGCGCTGCTCAGGGGCCGGGCGCGCACAGCGCGCGGAGCTGTCTCCGCAGCGCGGCCACCTCGGAGGCGAGCGCGCCTCCGCCGATGGGGGCGGCCTCCGGCGCCAGCACGAGCGAGAGGACCGCGATCACCTCGGGAGCGAGCGGCGCCGCCTGGCTGGTCTCGGCGGGGAGGGCGCGCGCGGCGAACGAGAACGCCTCCGTCGCGCGCACCTCGGCGAGGAGCGCCTCGATCTCCGCCCCGTGCTCGGGGGAGATCGCCGCCCCGAGCGACTCGGCGAGAGGGGTGACGAGCGCGTCGAGGGCGCCGGCCCGGTCGACGAGGAGCCGCACCCAGTCCTCGGGCGCGTCCTGCCCGGCCGCGAGCATCGTCGCGCGGACGTCGTCGACCAGCGGGCGCCACCCGGCGGGCGGGGCCGTCATCCGGAGGAAGATCGGCCGCGCTCCGGCCGCCGCGGTGAGGGTCAACCACCCGCGGGGCCGGCCGGTCCCCGCGTCGATCGGCTCCATGGCCTCGAACAGCCTCGTGAGCGGGACCCAATGCGGTGGGTACTTGAAGCGCGCGACGTCGAGGAGGAGCGCGAGGTCGCGCCCCTCGTGGTAGCCGCCGACCGGCGAGAAGTGGCCTGCGCCCGTCTGACCGAGCGCCGCGCGGTCGTAGCCGGCGATCACGACGGGCCCGCGCGGCGCGCGCGAGGCCGCCAGCACGTCGCGCCGCAGATCGTCCGCGGTCGCGGCGCCGGCGCGCCGCAACGCCGGGGTCGCGCCGTTGCACTCGGCGAGGCAGGACAGCTCGCCGAGCGTCACGCCGCGCTTCGCGACCACGTCGAGCGGCACGCAGCAGTCGAGGAGAGACTCGTCGAACCATCGCCACGGCCCCTTCCAGAGCCGACCCGGGTCCACGCCGAGCGCGTTGAGGACGACCACGAGCGATCCGAGGCCGCAGAAGGCCGGGTCGGCCTGCGTGTGGAACTGCTCGGAGAGAGGAAAGTAGCCCTCCATCGTCCCGGCCGAGAGCGCCTCCCGGAACAGCCGGCGCCCCTCCTCGCTCGAGAACGCGACGAGCTCGCTCGGGAGGGGCCTTCGATAGAACGTCGAAGTCACGATGGGGGAGCGTAGCGCGCGCGAGGCGGGCGCGCCCTTGCGCGTCAGGCGGCGTAGAGGACCGTCCGCTTGCCGACCCGGACCCGGTGACCACGCCACCGCACGTGTCGCTTCGCCGGCGTAGCGATCCACACCGCCAGCGCGAGCACGTCTCGCGCGGGGCCGAGCAGCGCCGGCCACGCGAGCGCATCACGCCCCCGGACCAGCCCCCAGCCGAGGAGGTCTCGGACGCCGTACATCGCGGCCAGCCAGGCGAAGGCGAGCGCCGGTCCGAGGGACGCCACCGCGAAGGGCAGGACGGCGAGGGGGCAGGTGAGCGGCTCGGCCCAGAACGCCGCGGGTCGCAGCCGGATCCGGAGCATGGACCAGCGCAGGTGCCGATCGAACAGCGTCTTCAGGTCGATGGAACCGACGACGTTCGTGAGCACGGTCGGAGCGAGCGCGACCCGCAGCCCCATCCGCTCGATCATCTTCCCCACCACGAAGTCCTCCGCCAGGACGTCGGCCACCGAACCGAGACCCCCGGCGCGCTCGAGGTTCGCGAGGGAGAACATCATCGACTTGCCGATGACGACCCCGTCGCCGAGGACCGTGGGGAGCGCCGCGCCCTGGGCCACGAACCCCGTGAGCTGCACGCACTCCAGGCGGGCCGCGAACGTCGCCTCGCCCCGCCCTGCGAAGAGGTGCGTCACGAGCCCGACCGTCGCGTCCGCTTCGTAGAGCGCGGCTGCCTCCGACACGTAGTGGGGAGGCGCCCACACGTTGGAGTCGCTGACCAGCACCAGATCGTGAGCGGCCCGCGCGGCAAGGCCCCGGAGGTTGCGCACCTTGGGGTTGTGCCCAGCTCGCGCGCCATGCACGACGAGCGTCGCCCGGCGGCTCGGGTACCGCTCGAGGAGGCGCTCGACCACCCCCACCGCCGGATCGTCCTCGTTCTCGACCCCGAAGAGCAGCTCCATGTCTGGGTGGTCCTGCTCGAAGAAGCTCCTCAGGTTCTGCTCGAGGCTCGGATCGGCCCCGCAGAGGGGCTTGAGCACGCTCACGGCGGGAAGGCGCGAGCGCGCGGGCGCGCGGCCTCGGACCACGCGTGCGACCGCCGCGGCCGACAACAGGACGAAGGACGTCGTCAGCGCGACCGGGATCAGCGCGAGCCCGCTCAAGCTGCCCCCTCGAGCCTCGGGCTCGGCCCCCGAAAGACGAGCCCCCAGAGCGGCAAGCAGAAGAGCAGGTAGACGCACGCTTGGGTCGCGACCCGCGTGAGGAGGATCGGGGTGTCGGGCGCGGTGCGGATCGCGACGTCGAAGAGGGCGCAGTTCATCCCGAACGCGATCGCCTCGATGCCCATGAAGAGCCCGGCCTGCTTGGCCCACGCGGGGGACCGGTCCTCGAACGCGAAGAGCTTGTTGCCCACGAACTGGGCGAGGACGCCGGCGGCGAGCGCGACGGGCCCGGCGAGCCGCGCGCTCACGCCTGCCCCGTGCACCAGGAGCGCGAGGGCGGCGAGATCCAGCGCCGTCGAGAGTCCGCCGACGACCAAGCTCCGGAGGGTCGAGCGCAGTCGGTGCCGAGCGTCGTGACGTGACATGCGACGCCGAGAATGCGACCCGCGTGCCCGCGCCCTGTCGGGCTTCCGACGCTCCGAGGCGCGCCTCGGGCGGGGCGGGACCTCCCCCGCGTCGCGCGCCGCGAAGCGTGCTGCGCGGGCGCCGCGTACGAGACCAGCGCGCGGCGTCGGGAGGAGCGCGGGGGCCCGCTCCGGCCACGAGCGACCGCTCGGCCGGCGTCGCCTCGGGCGCGACCGGCGCGGATCAGGGAGCAGGATCTCGACGGGCGATCCGGGACGCCGTGCTCGGCAGGGACGTCCACCGCGCGACGAGCGAAGCGGGGACGGGATCGACGCCGCCGAGGAAGTCGTCGAGGTGCACCAGCGCGTCCACGCCCCAGAAGAGCTCTCCGTCGGCGACGGCGGTCGGGACGCCGAACGCGCCTGCGGCGATGGCTCGGTCGGTCGCGTCGCGCAGGGCGCGCTTGGCGGGCTCCGCCGCGGCCGCCTGCACCAGGCTCGCGCCGTCGAGGCCCGCGCGCGCGGCGCACGCCTCGACCGCCGCCGGTGTCTCGACGCCCTCCCCGCCGCCCCAGGTCGCCCGGAACAGCTCGTGCACCAGCGCGACACGCTGCGCGCTCGACATCGGCAGCGAGGCGACCCGAAGGGCGAGCAGCGGGTTGAAGGGGTGGGCCGCCGGCGGCGCGAAGTCGAGGCCGGCGCGGGCGGCCTTCCGGTAGACGTCCTTCACGAGGTAGGCCCGCTTCGCCGGGATCTCGGCCGGCCCCTTCTGGCCGTGCGCCTGGAGCAGACCCGCGAACAGGACGGGCGTGAGCTCCAGCGTCCTGCCGTGTCGGGCCGCGATCGGCTGGATCGCGTGGAAGGCTACGAACGCGTACGGGGACACGAAGTCGAAGAGGAGCTCGATCGGTGCGGGCACGGACGTTGGGCTAGCGCACCGAGCGCGCCGGGGGAACGCAGGGCCGCCGTCAGGCGGACCGATCGTCCTCGCGCGGAGGATCGGCCCCGCGGTCCTTGCCGGACCGGTCGTAGGCGGCGCTCCGGGTCGCCTCGAGGAGCCGCTCGTCCACCTCGACCTCCAGGGTCGGGTGCTGGTGGTGAGCTTCGGCGCCAAGGCCCCCGACGACCATGTCGTCGACGAAGAGCTCCAACGTGGGGGTCGCGTTGCTCGCGTTCTCCTCCGGAGGCGCTGCGCCGGCCTCGATCTCGAGGGTGCCGCCGGCCCGCTTCTCGCGCGGCACCTCGATCTCCAGCGTCCCGCCGCGCCGCTTGCGGGGCCCCGCCGGGCCCTCTGGGTCGGCCGAGCGACGCTTGCGCGACTCGGGCGGGGGGTCGTTCGCGGGCGCCTCCATCTCCAGCGTCCCGCCGCGCTTCGGCCGCGACGTGGACGCAGGCGGCATCAGGTACGAGTCCCCGGCGGCGCGCAGGCCCGCGGAGGCGGGCATCCGACTCGCGAGCGAGGCCGTGAAGCGACAGACCCCCGCGGCGATGCGCCCGGCGATCGTCGCGACGTGCTCGAGCTCGGCGCGCAGCCGGGGCACGTCGAGCGCCGCGCCGTCCGAGAGCAACCCGGCCACGATCGAGGCTCGGAACGCGTGCTCCTGTGACATCCGCACCGCGAGCGCGACGGTCGTCGTCACGGCGGGGAGCTTTCCCCGATCGATGACGCACGCGACGGACCCGTCGACGAGCTCGAGGACCGTCGCTCCGAGGCCTTCCATCGAGCGCCGCCAGGCGTGATCGAGCCCGGCCTCTGCGGCGGACTTGGTCATGGGGGGCCGAAGGAGGAGCAGCGCGATCGGCCGCCCCGACTGGGAGAGGCGAGCGGCGTGGGAGGCGGCGACCGGAAGCACCGGCGCGGGCCTACCCTCCGCGATCGCGCCCAGCGCGAGCGCGACCTGGCGCGCCTCGGGTCGATCACCGGGCGACGGCGCGCGCATGCGGTCGAGCCAGCTGGCGAGCGCGTCCTCGCGATCCTCCGGCGGTTCGCTGGGCTCGAACAGGCTCCGCAGGAGCGCGGCCGTGCCGCGCGGAGGCCCCTCTCCTTTCGTCGAGCCCGCGGCGCAACCGAGGATGACGCCGAGCGCGTAGACGTCTCCCGCCGGCTCGGGGCCGGCGCCCGAGGTGAGCTCCGGGGCGAGATACGCCGCAGCGCCGGCGCTCCACGCCTGCTCGGGCGAGAGGACGCAGTCGAGCAGCATCGCCGCGGACCGTCTCCGCTCCGAGCGAACGATCCGATCGGGCCGCACGTGCCCGTGGGTGACGTCGGCCTCGTGGAGCGTCGCGAGCGCACCCGCCACGCGTGCGCCGAGCTCGACCAGCTCGGGTCGCGAGATCGTCAGGCGCAGATCGCCGCCCTCCAGCGTGGGGCCCTTCTCCTCCTCGAAGGCGAAGAACCACCTGCCGCGGCCGGCTGGGCCGGCGCCCACGCACGCGACGAGCCCGTCGTCCTCGAGGTGCCTGAGCACCCCTGCCTCTTCGACGCGTGCGGCGCACCACGGCTCGGCCGCGCGCAGCACCTTCAGGACCGTCCGCCGTCCGGACAGCAGGTGGCGGGCCCTGTAGATCTCTGCCGCTCCCCCCGCCTCGAGGAGCCTCTCGATCTCGTGCTCGCCCCCGACGACGTCTCCACGGACACGGGGCACGGCCGGATCTAGGTGCGGTACGGACGCGGCGACAAGTCGGGCCCCGTGGTTTCCGGTGAGATCCTGGGGGTGGAGGTCCAAAGATCCAGCGGTTTGGATCCATGGCTACCTAAGCACACCATGAAGTTGTGGGTATTCCGATGTAGGTGCGGTGGCACGCGGGTTGCCAAGGAGCCAGCAACCCCGCTGCACCCACTTCATTCGGAGATCCGTGATGAACAAGAAGCTCTTCTCCACCCTGTTCGCCGTCCTCGCGCTGTCGGCCACCCCGGTCCTCGTCGGTTGTGAGGCGGACGACGCCACGACGGCGGAGGAGCAGAACGCGACCGCCACGAAGAACGCTCGCATCGAGACCTTCATCGGGATGGACGGGCAGCACTACTTCAACGTGTTCGCTGGCAATGGCGAGAAGATCCTCCGCTCCGAGGGCTACACCAGCCTCGCCGGCGCCGAGACGGGCATCGAGAGCGTCAAGGACAACGGCGTCGACGTGGAGAACTTCGACGTCCTCGAGGCATCGAACGGCGAGTACTACTTCAACCTCGTCGCGCAGAACGGCGAGATCATCGGCACGAGCGAGCTCTACTCGTCGAAGTCGAGCGCGAACCGCGCGGTCAAGACGGTGCGCGCCGTCGTCGCCAAGGTGAACCGGCAGGAGGCCGCCGCGACCGGCGGCGCGAAGTTCGAGGTCTTCAAGGGCCTCGACAACAAGTACTACTTCCACCTGAAGGCTGGGAACGGCGAGATCGTCCTCGGCTCCGAGGCGTACTCCTCGAAGGCGAACGCCAAGAAGGGCGTCGCCTCGATTCGGACGAACGGCGCCGACCCCGAGAACTTCGAGCTCCGCGAGGCCTCGAACGGCCAGAGCTACTTCGTCCTCAAGGCCGGAAACGGTGAGATCATCGCGCACGGCGAGATGTACTCCTCGCTCTCCAACGCCGAGGCCGCCGTCACAGCGATCAGCGATCTGGTCGCGAGCGAGAAGGTCGCCGATCCGAAGTGAGCCCCGCGGCTCGAGGCGCTGCGGAGGTCCACCTCCGCAGCGCTCCGCCGT
The DNA here is from genome assembly GCA_964492175.1 of uncultured Polyangiaceae bacterium. Classification (GTDB taxonomy): domain Bacteria; phylum Myxococcota_A; class Polyangia; order Polyangiales; family Polyangiaceae; genus Xiheicaenibacterium. Next base: position 17,840 of record CAZBJI010000043.1, read on the forward strand.
CCTCGTCCGAGGGGACGCCCTTCGCGAAGTTGGCGTCACGACGTCGTCGCGTCGAGCCCGCAGGGGGCCTCGGTGTCGGCGGGGACGGTCGTTCGGCCGGTTCCGAGGCGCGAATTCTGCGCGAGCCGCGCGCAGTTCGGCGCTGATGCACTGCCCGCCGTACGAAACTCTCCGCTGTCGGTTGCGGCGCCGCTGAAGCCGAGGTGAGATGGATGCACGCCATGGGGAGGGCGTGAGATCATCAAGCCGAAGGCAGCTGCAGCGGTCGAGTCGCGCATCTGGAACGGGGGACGCGACGTGCTTCGAGCCACCCGGCTCGTCCTCGTGGAGGACGACGCGGGCTGGCCGCTCGTCGCCTCGGCCGTGCCGACCGAGACGATGGTGATCGCCCAAGGCGGCGACCCGTATGGGGAGTTCGTGGAGCGTGCGGTGCGCCGCCTCGCCGCGCTCCCAGCCGCCAAGAGGTGCGTCGCGTCGGCGATGCTCGCAGCCGGGCCGCGCGCCGACGCCCAGGCGATGCTCGGGCGCGAGGTGATCTGCCGCTCGCTGGCCGACGTCATGACGGGCGGGGAGCTCTTGATAGTCCTCCGTCGCGAGGCGCCCGAGGTCCGCGGCCCGATGTCGCAGCTCTCGGAGGAGCTGCGGGCGCTCTTCGGGGCGCGCGACCTCGCGGTGCGCATCGAGGCCGCCACCTCTCGCCCCTCACGGCCGCCTCGCAGCGGCACCCGGCTCCGCCGCGTCGACGGACCGAGCCGAGACTGACGCGCCAGCGAGATCGGCGTCGCCCGGGACGGGCTACTCGAGCTGGATGTGGAAGTGGGGTGGGGAGGCCTCGTGCATGACCGACACGCCCCCCACCTCGCGGGCCACGTCCACGAAGATCTTCTTGTCCGCCGCGTCCATCGTCGTCGAGCGGATGTCCGCGGCGCCCGCGCGCAGGTGCGCCGAGACGAAGATCCCCCGCTTCATTTGGGCGCGGATGGCGGCGGCGAGCTCGGCGATGGTGGCGTCACGGCTCCGCTTGGCCGCCTTGGCGTCGTCGAAGACCCGCTTCAGCTCGGCCACGGCCGACTTGTCCTTGTAGAGGCGCGACAGGTCCTCGCCGCGACTGAGCTTCGCGAAGATGATCCCCGCCTGGCTGTCGGGGGCGCGGGTCCCGCTGGTCACCACGAACGTCTTGCCGCTGCGCTTCCTGAACGAAGCTGCCATGGCGGAGAGCTTGTCCTCCACCTTCTGCGACAGGCTCACGTCGCGCAGCACCTCGAAGCCGCTGCGCCGCTCGAGCTGGGCGACCTCCGCCCCCTGGTCCTCGGCGTCGCACGTGCCGTGGCCGCGCTGGGCCTCCAGCTCGTGGGAGGCCGCGAGCAGCGCGCCCGCCACGAGCAGCCCCAGCCCCCGCGCGCCCAGCCGCCCTCTCCGAGCGAGCCGGATCACTCCGTCACCTCGAAGGTCCGCTTGCCGAGCTCGGTGCCCGACTCGTCCGAGACGGTCACGGTCCAGGTCCCCACGGCCTGGATGCCCCGCCGGAGCGCCCATGTCCTCCACCGAGACTTGTCGCCGACGTCCAGCGTGACCTTCGTCGGCGAGCCCGCCGGGGGGATGAACCGCACGACGATCTTCGACTTCTTCTTCGACTCGTTCGAGAGCTCGACGAACGCGTAGAGCTTGTCGGTCTCGCCGGCCTCGAAGGTCTCCTCCGGATCCACGGGCTCACGCGACGAGATACGCTCCGCGAACAGGATCCGCTTCACGCGGACGGGCGCGACGTCGGCGATCTCGCGAGCCTCGGGCTTGTCGGCGGTCGAGGCGCGCTTGCGGCCCCGCTTGGCGCTGGCTCGACGCGCCGGCTCGGCGTCGTCGGGGGGGGCCTGGTCCCGCACGGGCTCGTCGGTCTCCGTCTGCGGTGCGCCCCGCTCGTCAGCGGCCGCCGGCGCGGGCGCGGCGCCCTTGTGGTCGTCGGCTCCGGCGGGCCTCATCAGCTCCGGCGGCTTCTCGAGGCCGTCCTTCGCGGGGGTGGCCTGCTCGCCTACCTTCTCGGTTCCGCACCCCACCGCCAGGAGCGCGGCGAGGAGCGCGGTGCACACGGAGCCTCGGGTTCCCACGCGCTTCCCATACGTCGCGCCGGGCCGACGGGGAAAGAAACCCGGTGCTTCCGGATCGACCTATCGAAGTGCGGCGCGCACCTCCGCGAGGAGCTCGACCTCCACGTCGACGAGCACCGTGTCGCCCGGCGTGATCTCGGTGTCTGGTCGCACCCGCTCCGCCGCGGCCCCGGACTTCCCCTTGCGGCGGATCACGCGCGCGTCGTGCTCGTCCTCGATCGCCGAGACGGGACGGCGGCGGAAGCGCGGCCCCACGGGGATCTCGACGGTGCACCGGAAGCCGCCGCCCTCCGCTTGGTAGACCCCCCTCACGCCGTCGTGGCTGGCCTGCAGGGCGACCAGCGGCGCCGCGAGCGCGCTCGTGGAGAAGGTCTCGTCGAGATCGAGCGCCCCTCCGACCTTGCTCGCCAGGCGCTGCTCGAACATGCGCATCACCACGCGGACACCGGGGTTCATTCGCTTCGCGTCGAGCGCGACCTCGAGGTTTACGAGGTCGTCGTCGGTGGTGCACACCACGGCCTTCGCGCGCTCCACGCCGGCTTGGACGAGAAGCTCGTCCCGGCGGGCGTCTCCGATGAGGACGGGGATCCCCAACGCGCGAACCTGCTCGATGAAGCTGTCCGGTTCACGCTCGATGGCCACGATCGGCTCACCGAGCGACTGCAGGGACTCGACGACCCGGAAGCCCACGTGGCCGAGGCCGATCACGATGACGTGGTCTATCAGTTGTTCGCTCATGATGCGCACCCACAACGCCTGTCGCGCCTCCCGCGTGAGGAGCGACGAGCCGATCTTGACGAGACCCTCGGCGATGAGAAAGACGCCCACGAGGGGCGTGATCCAGAAGACGACGCGCGCGATGGGGGCGGCCGGCAGCTCCTCCGTCGGCTCGAAGAAGAGCTGCGTGTACATCCCGTAGAGCTCCTCTCCGAGCGGGCGCGCCGCCTCCCCGCACCGCTCCATGTCCCAGCGGACGACGAGCGCGGCGAGGAGCGTGTACGCCGCGACCACCAGGACGGGCGGGAGCATCACGCGGACGAAGTGGATGACGAGCGCAACGCGGACGAGGGGGGGCTCACCGGGCCGCGGGCTCTTCGCGCCGGCCACGTCGTCCTCAGCGGCGCTCGCCCTCGGGCGTGACGTCGGGAGGTCGGCTGGCGACGGCGATCTTGATCCGCCGCCGCGGCTCCTCCCCGTCCTCGAGCAGCGTGCGCTGCTCGAGCTGGCCGAGGCGGTGGATCTCGTCGAGGGCGTTGTACCCGCCGATGAACTCCCCGCGCAGGTACACCCACGGCGTCTGGTATTGCCGCGTCTCCTTGACGATGCGCCCCTCGAGCTCCCGGTTCTCCGCGTCGTCGATGTCGTAGAACTTCGCCGGGATGGAGAGCTCTTGGAAGATCTTCACCGCGCGCCCGCTCCACATGCAGCCGCGGCGACCGTAGATCTGTGCCGGCAGATCCGGAAGCCCGAGCGGCTTCGGCGGCTCGGGCTCCTTCTCGGGCCGGGGCGCGGGCGCGGTCGTGAACGGGTCGATGACCGGCGGCGGGGAGGGGACGTCGGCCAGGCGCCGGCGCGGTGTCGTGCGGAATCGATCCATCACCTGGTCCGCACGGACCAAGGCGCGGTCGACCAACGTGACCCAGTCGGGCTTGCCCATCGCGCGGACCCTACCACACGCGCGCGCGGGCGCGTCGGCAGCGTGGCGCCTGGTCCCGAGCCCGCTCGGACGCTACGCTGGGAGGAGGCAGCTCGGACCCCCCAGAGGGTCGAAAGGACGCGACTTGGAGCTCTTGTTCGTGCGGCACGGCCAGCCCGCCTGGGCGAAGGACGGCAAGCCGGACCTGGACCCCGCCCTCACCGAGGTGGGGCGGCGGCAGGCGGAGCTCGCGGCGGAGCGGATCGCCCGCCGTGGGGCGGCGGCCGTCGTGACCACGTCCGCTGCGCGCGCCCAAGAGACGGCGGCGCCCATCGCCGCCAAGGTCGGGGCGCAGCCGGAGATCGTCGCCGACCTCACCGAGATCCGCCTCCCCGACTGGTCCCACTTCTCGCTCCACGAGGTGGCCCAGGAGTTCGCGAAGGCGCGCGAGCGCGAGCCGACGGCGTGGTGGGAAGGCCTGCCGGGAGGCGAGAGCTTTCGGGCCTTCACCACGCGCGTGCAGCGCGCGATGGAGGACGTCTTGGCGCGTCGCGGCATGGAGCGCATCGCAGGGGACGAGGCGCCGCTCTGGTCCCGTGGCCCCGACCCGGGCCGGATCGTGATCGTGGGCCACGGGGGCACCAACGCCGTGGCCGCCACGATCCTGCTCGGGCACGCCGTGGTCCCCTGGGAGTGGGAGCGTCTGCACCTGAGCCACGGGGCCTTCCTCCGCCTCACCAGCGTGCCGCTGGGGCGTGGATTCATTTTCAGCCTCCGCTCGTCCAACGACTGTCAACACCTGCCGCGTGACCTGCGCACCTCCTGATCCATGAAGCGTCTGTCTCTCCTCGCGCTCGCCCCTCTGGTCTCTGCCTGTCAGTTCCTCTTCCCGACCCCGATCGATCAGCACGCGGACGCCGGGACGCCCGGACGCGCAGTGCGGACCGTGGGTGCCACGTTCGCGGAGGGGGAGGCGCTCGACGTGCAGCTCTCGCTGGATGGGGTCAGCGCGGGCAGAGGCGCTCTCCGCGTGGGCAAGCGGTGCCTCGCCGACTCGACGCTCGCCCTGCCGATCACCGTGGAGGGCGGCAGCACGGGCCTCATCTCGCTCCTGGCCAACGCGGAGGCCGAGACGCTCGGTCTCATGGACGTGGACACGAGCCTGCCGCTCGAGAGCACCTGGGACGTGACGACCGGGGAGAAGCGCAGCGAGCTCCAGATGGACTACCGCCCTGGCGGCTACCGCGTCCACCAGGTGAAGCACGAGCCCGGGAAGGATCCGAAGCACTCCCGCCGCAAGGTCGACCTCCCCATCGAGCAGGTGCCGCACGACGCGCACACCCTCATCGGCTACCTCCGCCGGTGGGAGCCAGCCGACGGTGAGCGAGGCTACGTGTACGTCACGGCGGGGCGCGCGCTCTACCGCGCCGATCTGATCTTCACCGGGCGGGACGCGCTCGTCACGCCGCAGGGCAGCCAGGAGGCGTTCCGCATCGACGGTGTCGCGACGCGGATCTCGGAGAAGACGCTCAAGCCCATCCCGAAGGGCGAGCGTCCGTTCTCGATGTGGATCTCGACCGACGAGCGGCGCACCCCGCTCCGCATCGTGATCGAGACGGAGGTCACGAAGATCGAGGTGGACCTGCTCCGCTACCGCAAGGAGCCCGTGCCGGAGGGTCCGCCAAAGCCGTGCGAGGCCCGCGTCGACCGAGCCGAGCTGGACAAGGCGAAGGGCAAGAAGAAGGGGGAGCCCGAGGCGGCCGCGGAGCCGGAGGTTCGCGACGACGAGCCAGGCGAGCCAAGGGCGGGCGACAAGGCCAAGCCCGCACCGAAGCCGGCCCGGAAGCCGTCGCGGAGGGTGCCAAAGCTGCGTATGCTCAAGCCCGAGCCGAATGCACCCTGACGACGACGAGCAGACCAGCGACATCAGCATGAAGCCCGCCGCCAAGGAGGGCGATCGCGTGATCGGCGTGGACGTGCACCTCGTCGACGGCGCCCTGACGCCGTTCCCCTTCGAGGGACAGCTCGACGACAACCTCAGCGAGAGCGTCTACTTCGACGATCGCCCCGCGGCCACGGTGGACACGACGACCAAGAACCAGAAGGTCCACGTCCCGCCGCCCTCGAAGAAGTTCGACAAGCCGCCCAAGAACGAGGGCGTCGTGATCGAAGGCGCCCATCGCGTCCTGGTCAACGACAAGCCCGTGGCGCGCGGTGGCCACAAAGTGAAGACCTGCAGCGACCCGGAGGATCTCCCCACGTCGCAGATCGTCGCGGTAGGGACCGTGTACATCGGCGACGACTGAGGTGGCCGCGCTCCCGGAGTTTCGCGAGCCGGTGGCGGCTTGGTTCCGCGCGGCGCTCGGCGAGCCGACCGCGGCGCAGCGCCTCGGCTGGCCCGCCATCGCGGCGGGGCGATCCACGCTTCTGCTCGCGCCCACCGGCTCGGGCAAGACGCTCGCGGCGTTCCTGGCGGCGATCGATCGCATCATGTTCGCGCCGGAGACGGAGACGCGGCTGCGCGTCGTCTACGTCTCGCCGCTGAAGGCGCTCGCGGTGGACGTGGATCGGAACCTGCGCGGGCCCATCGCGGGGATCACGGCGGCCGCCGAGCGGCTGGGCGTCGCGGTGCGCGCGCCCGTGGTGTCGGTCAGATCCGGAGACACCAGCCAGAGGGACCGGGCGCTCCTCGCGCGGAGCTCCGCGGACATCCTGATCACCACGCCGGAGTCGCTCTACCTCCTGCTGACGTCCGAGGCGCGCAGGCACTTCGCGACGGTCGAGCTCGTGATCCTCGACGAGATCCACGCCGTGGCAGGGACCAAGCGCGGCAGCCACTTGTTCCTCTCGCTCGAGCGCCTCGAGGCGCTGCGCGACGCCGGGGCGCCGCCCCTGCAGCGCGTCGGCCTGTCCGCGACGGCGCGCCCCGCCGAGGCGGTCGCGCGGGCGCTCGCTGGGTACTCGGCGCCCGGCGAGCCCCGCCCGGTGGAGATCGTGGACGCCGGCGCGCGCCGCGCCGTCGACGTCCGCGTCGAGGTGCCGGTCGACGATCTCCGCGCCCTCGCCGACCGGGAGGACGCGGGCCCCGGGGGGGCGACGCCCGGGAAGGGCTCGATCTGGCCGGCGCTCTACCCGCGCATCGTCGAGCTGATCCGGGCGCACCGTACGACGCTGGTCTTCGTGAACAACCGGCGCAGCGCGGAGCGCCTGGCGACGGCGCTCAACGAGCTCGCGGAGGAGGAGATCGCCCTCGCGCACCACGGCTCGATCGCTCTCGACCGGCGCGTGGTGATCGAGGATCGGCTCAAGCAGGGGACGATCCCGGCGATCGTCGCCACGAGCTCGCTGGAGCTCGGCATCGACATGGGCGCGGTGGACCTCGTGATCCTGATCGAGGCGCCCCCCAGCGTGGGGGCCGGTCTGCAGCGCGTGGGCCGGTCGGGCCACGCCGTCGGCGCGGTGTCCGCCGGCGTGATGCTGCCCAAGTATCGCGGGGATCTCCTGGCGTGCGCCGCGGCGGCCCGCGGCATGGTGGAGGGCGCCGTGGAGACGACGGTCGTACCGGAGAACCCGCTCGACGTGCTCGCCCAGCAGATCGTGGCGACGGTCGCGCTCGGCGCGATCGACGAGAAGGTGCTCTACGATCGCGTCCGTCGGGCCGCGCCGTTCGTCTCGCTCCCGCGCTCCGCCTACGAGGGAGTGCTCGACATGCTGAGCGGGCGCTACCCGAGCGACGAGTTCGCGGAGCTGCGGCCGCGCATCGTCTGGGATCGCGTGAGCGGCGAGCTGCTGCCCCGGCACGGCGCGCGGCGCCTAGCGGTCGTCTCGGGCGGGACCATCCCCGACCGCGGGCTCTTCGGGGTCTTCCTCGCGGGGGCGGAGGGCAAGAGCGTCCGCGTGGGGGAGCTCGACGAGGAGATGGTGTTCGAGTCGCGGGTCGGCGAGGTGTTCCTGCTGGGCGCCACGTCGTGGCGCATCGAGGAGATCACCCACGACCGCGTGCTCGTCACCCCGGCGCCCGGCGAGCCAGGCAAGATGCCGTTCTGGAAGGGCGACAAGCCCGGCCGACCCCTCGAGCTCGGCATGCGGATCGGCGCGCTCGCCCGCGCGCTTTCGGACGCGACCGAGGAGCGCGCGGAGGCCCTCCTCCGGCGGGAGTACGCGCTCGACGATCGCGCCGCGAAGAACCTCGTCCGCTACGTCCACGAACAGCGCGAGGCCACCGCCGAGGTGCCGAGCGACCGGACGATCGTGATCGAGCGCTTCAAGGACGAGCTCGGCGATCAGCGGGTGTGCGTGCTCTCGCCCGTCGGCTCGCGGGTGCTCTCGGCGTGGGCGACCGCGGTCGTGACGAAGCTCCGTGAGGAGCGCGGTCTCGACGTGGACACGATCTGGACCGACGACGGCATCGTGTTCCGACTCCCGGACGTGGACGCGGCCCCCGAGCTCGACGCCTTCGTCCCGCTCGCGGAGGAGGCCGAGGAGCTCGTCGTGCGGGGCCTCGACAGGACCGCCGTCTTCGCCTCGCGCTTCCGGGAGAACGCGGCGCGAGCGCTGCTCCTGCCGCGACGGACCCCCGGCAAGCGGAGCCCCCTCTGGACGCAGCGCCGCCGCGCCGCGGAGCTCCTCGCCGTGGCCTCGCGGTTCGGCTCCTTCCCGATCGTCCTCGAGACGTACCGGGAGTGCCTCCGCGACGTCCTCGATCTGCCGGCGCTGGTGGGCCTCCTTCGCGGGATCGGCGACCGGACGGTGAGGGTGGTCTCGCTCGACGTCGCGGCGCCCTCTCCCTTCGCGAGCGCGATCCTCTTCTCGTACGTGGCGGCGTTCATGTACGAGGGCGACGCGCCGCTGGCCGAGCGCCGCGCGCAGGCGCTCAGCCTGGACCAGGAGCGGCTGCGGGAGCTGCTCGGCGAGGTGGAGCTGCGAGAGCTCCTCGACGAAGACGCGATCCGCGACACCGAGGCGCTGCTCCAGCACCTGTCCGGGCGCAAGGCGCGGCACGAGGACGCCGTCCACGATCTCCTGCTCGTCCTCGGGGACCTCACGCAGTCCGAGATCGCGGCCCGCACCGAGGACGGCCTCGACGCGGGCGCCCTCGCGCAGCGGCTGCTCGACGGACGCCGCGCGCTCTCGGTCATGGTCGCGGGCGAGGCGCGGCTCATCGCCGTCGAGGACGCGGGGCGCTTCCGCGACGCGCTGGGCGTCGCGACCCCCGCAGGCGTCCCGCAGGCGTTCCTCGAGCCGGTGCCGCGCGCGCTCGAGGAGCTCGCGCTGCGGTACGCGCGCAACCACGGGCCGTTCGAGGCCGCGCAGTTCTCCGCGCGGTACGGGCTCGGCCGCAGCACCGCGGGGACCGTGCTCGCCAACCTGGTCGCGGCGGGCCGCCTCGCGGCGGGCGGCTTCACGCCCTCGCGGACCGCGGAGGAGCTCTGCGATCCCGAGGTCCTCCGCGCGATCAAGCGCCGCAGCATCGCTCGCCTCCGCCGCGAGGTCGAGCCGGTGCCTGGCGCGGCCCTCGCCCGCTTCCTCGCCAGCTTCCACGGCCTCGACCGGCCGAGGAGCGGCCTCGACGCGACGCTCAGCGTCATCGAGCAGCTCGAGGGCCTGGCGCTGCCCGCGAGCGTGTGGCTCGAGGACGTCCTGCCACGCCGCGTGCGCGACTTCCGGGCGGCCGATCTGGACGATCTCTGCGCGGCCGGGGAGCTGCTCTGGCGCGGCGTGGAGCCCATCGGGACCGGGGATGGTCGGGTCGCCTTTCACCTCGCGGACCGCTACGCGCTGCTCGCCGCGCCGTGCGGGCAGCCTGTGCACGAGCGCGCGGGGGAGGTGCGCGCGGCGCTCGAGCGGCGCGGCGCGCTCTTCTTCCACGAGCTCTCCGCGGAGCTCGGCGGGTTTGGCCCCGACGTCGTGCAGGCGCTCTGGGACCTCGTCTGGGCCGGCGTCGTCACGAACGACACGACGGCGCCGCTGCGTTCGCTCTTCAAGCTCGGCGTGGCGCGCGAGCGGGGCCGCCCTCGGCTGCGCGCGCGGCGCGCAGTCCCGCAGGGCGCCGAGGGGCGGTGGTCTCTCCTTCCGGGCGTCGGCGGCGCGAGCCCGACCGAGACCGACCGCCGCGCGGCGCAGGCGCAGGTGCTCCTCGAGCGCTACGGCGTCGTGACGCGCGAGGTCGCGCTCGCGGAGGGGCTCCCCGGCGGCTTCGGCGCCGTCTACCCGGTGCTCAAGGCGATGGAGGAGGCGGGGCGCGTGCGGCGCGGGTACTTCATCTCGGGGCTCGGCGCCGCCCAGTTCGCCCGCGCCGGCGTCGACGAGCGCCTGCGCGCGCTCCGCGAGCCGGGCACCTCGCCCGCCCACGGAGCGGACGGCCGCGGCGGAACCAGGTCCAGCGGGCTCGTGCTCGCGGCGACGGATCCGGCGAACCCCTACGGCGCAGCGCTCCCTTGGCCGGAGGGGGATCCGCGACCACAGCGCGCCGCGGGCGCGCACGTGATCCTCGTCGACGGGGAGCTCGCCGGGTTCCTCGCGCGCGGCGGGCAAGCCCTCGCGACGTTCACCCAGGAGGCTCCGGAGGCGCGGGACCGGTCGGTGCTCGCGGTCGCGCGCGCGCTGGCCGCGGAGGTGTCGAGCGGCGCGCGGGCGGCCGTGTCCATCGCGCGGATCGACGGCTGCGAAGCGGCGGCCTCCCCGGCGGCGCCCGCGTTCAAGGACGCGGGGTTCGTGGTGAGCGGAGGCGCGCTGCTGAGGCGCCGCGGAGACGAGCCGCTCGGGCGCTGAGGTCGCGGATGGCTCCCGGCCGCGCGACGGGCGCCGCGCGACGGGCGCCGGTGGGGGTCATCGTCCGGACGCTCCGGCGTCGGCGCAGGGCCAGAGCCCCATCGCCCGGAGCGGGCGCTCGAGGTCGATCGGCAGCGGCGACTCCACGCGGAGCTCGCCGGAGCCGTCGGGGTGGGGCAGGGCGATGGCCGCCGCGTGCAGTGCGAGCCTCCGAAGACCGAAGCGCTCGGCGCAGAGGCGGTTGTGCTCCGCCCGCCCGTACGTCGTGTCCCCGACGACCGGGTGGCCGAGGTGCTTGAGGTGGCGCCGGATCTGGTGGAAGCGTCCGGTCGCGGGCTCGGCGCGCACGAGCGAGTAGCGGGCCTCGCGCAGCGCGGAGCCGTCGACGACCACCCGTGCGATCCGCGTGATGGTGGTCACCGCGGCCACGCGCTCGCCGTCCTCGTCCGCCGGAACGGGGTGATCGACGACGACGTGCTCGGGCGCCAGGCCGCGGACGAGCGCGAGGTACGTCTTGGTGGCGTGGCCCGCCGCCATCGCGCGGCCGAGCGCCGCGGCCGCGGAGGCCTTCCGCGCCGCGAGCAGGACGCCGCTCGTACCGCGGTCGAGGCGGTGCACGGGGCGGGCGCCCCCGTGGCCGAGGGCGTCGAGCCGCGCGATCAGCGTGTCGTTCGACGCGTCGAGGCCGCGGTGGACGCTGAGCCCGCTCGGCTTGTCGACGGCGAGGACGAGGTCGTCGGCGTGGAGGATGACGAGCGGCGCCGCGCTCACGGAGGCGTCGGGACCGGCGCTCCGGCGACCCCGACCACGACCGAGTAGACGTCGCCGGGGTTGCCGGCGACGTACAGGGTCTCGGCGTCCCAGCCCGCGCCCGAGCCGAACTGCGCGTTGGCGACGTTCGTCGGGAAGTCCGCGAGCAGGACCGGCATCCCGATCAGCGCGCCCGCCGGGTCCAGATCGAACCGATAGAGCCGGCTGTTGCCCTGGTCGACGGCGTACACGTTGCCGCACGCGTCGAGGACGATGCCGTCGAGGTTCGCGCCGTTCACCTGCCCGACCTCCACGGGCGCCATCGCCCCGCTGGGGTCCACGCTGAGCAGGATCCCCTCGATGTAGTTCGTGAAGAAGGCGAGGTTCCGCACCTCGTCGAACACGACGCCGTTGGGGGCCGTCGCCTCGACGCCCGACGCGATCGTCGTCGGGTTGCCGCCCGCGTCGAAGCGCTCCACCGTGTTGCCGCCGATGTCCGTCACCCACACGTTGCCGGCGAAGTCGGGGTAGACGCCGTTCGCGCCGGCGAAGCCGGTCGCGAAGTCGGTCACGTTCCCCGCAGGATCGACGGCCACCACCGTGCCGGCGTTGGGGCGCGCGACGAACAGGTCGCCGGTGATGCCATAGCGGAGGCCGTACGACTGACCCGCGAGCATCGCCAGGGTCGTCACCGTGTCGTTCGCGTCGATGGCGACGATCTGCCCGCCCTGCTTGCCGACGATGTTGCCCGCGCCGTCGAAGGCGAGGTCCTCGCTGCCGTTGAACTGGTCCGTCTCGAGGTTGGGTGTGATCGGGCCCATCGGCAGGCCGGAGCAGTCGGGGGCGCCGCCCTGACCCATCCCGCCCGTGCCGGTCGTCGGGCCCGTCTGCGTGGTCGACATGGTCCCCGTCCCCGTCTGCGGCGAGGTGCCCGTCGTCGGAGACGACGAGGTCGAGGTCGCAGTGGAGTCGGCCCCGCCGGAGCCGGCGTCGTCCGAGCACGATGCGAGGAGCGCGAGCGACGAGGCGGTGAGCAGGGCGAGGCTACGGGAGATGGACATGGTTGGGACTCATGCGTCAGGCGCGGGGCGGCGACAAGCGGGCTGGAGGTGCCTCCGCGACCATTGCGCGGGCCGCCCGAGGTCGGGCATCGTGCCCCGATGACGGCGGAGTTCCAGGTGCGGTCGAGCTCCCTCGCGCGGCGCGGCCTCGGCCGCGCGCTGGGCTGGCTCGCCGCCCTCGCCCTGGTCCTGCCCTGGGTGCCAGCGGTCGCCAGCGTCGCCCTCGGGTCCGAGCCCTTGGGCGGCTGGGTGGTGGGGGTCGTCGCGGGGTGGGCGCTCGCCCCGATCCTCGCCGTCGCGGCCCCCATCGTGTCGTCCGTGGGGTCGCGCCAGCCCGCGAACCTGCGCGTCGAGCCGGACGCGCTGGTGATCACGCAGCGCTCGCGGGCGCGGCGCGTGCAGCGGTCTCGGATCGAGGGTGGCGTGCTCGTCCCCGGCGCTCCGCCGCGGGTCGAGCTCTACCTCTCGGGGGGTGACGTCCTGCGCGTCGTCATGGACGACCAGGCGACGGCGGAGTCCTTCCTCGACGCCCTCGACCTCGGCGCTCGGGAGCGTCGCGTGCGCGTGGAGCTCGCCGAGCCGTGGCGGCGGGCGGCGCTCGCGCTCGTTCGGGTCGCCGTCGTGGCGCTCTTCTGGTTCCTGGTGCTCGGCTGGGGTGTGGGCGCGTACGAGCGGAGCTACGCCGAAAAGCTTCCGTTCATCTTCATGGGGCCGTGGATGGCCTGCATCGTCGGGACGATCGCGGCGTGGTCTTGGCTCCGGCGGGCGCCCTCGGTCGTGGTCGGCGACGACGCGGTGGTCGTGGAGCGAGGGGTGGGCACGACCCGGCACGCGTACACCGACCTCGCGGCTGCGTGGGCCGAGGGCCGCTCGCTCTGGCTCCGGGATCACGAGGGTCGCGTGACGGAGGTGAGCGGCGGCCTCGGCCTGCCGGGGCCCACGGCGCAGGGGTCGACGGACACGCTCCGGGCCGTCGCCGACCGCATCATGGCGGCGCGCGCGCGGGCTGCGGGCGCTCGGCCGACCGCCGAGCTCGGCGCGCGCCTCGACCGCGCCGGGCGCACGATCTCGGAGTGGAGGGAGGGGCTCGCGGCGCTCCTCGACCCGACCACGTCCTACCGTCGCCAGGCCGTGGGGCCGCACGAGGTCGCGAGCGTGCTCGAGGACGGCGCGGCGTCACCCGAGCGGCGCATCGGCGCGGCGCTCGCCCTCGTGGCGACGGGCGAGCCCGGCGCGAGGGAGCGCGTCCGCGTCGCCGCGGGCCTCACGGCCGGCGAGGCGCTCCGCGCGGCCCGCGAGCGCGCCGCCGAGCAGGAGGCCGACGACGAGGCGCTCGGCCGCGCGGTCGAGGCGGCGGCGCGGGCTGGGTCGGATTGAGCGGGAAGGGACGCCCCCCCCTTGACGGTTTCGGGCGTTTCGGCCCATTCCCTCGTAGAGTAGCTGGATGCGCCTGCCCTCTTTCTTCCGCTGGTCGCCCTCGGTCGCTCTCCCCCTCGCGGTCCTCGCGACGGGGCTCGCCTGCGAGGAGGAGACGGCCGACACCAGCCTGCCCGTCGAGCAGTTCGTCGCCGAGCTCCGCGCCGCCCAGTGCGAGCGCCTCGCCCGCTGCTCCTACGTCCCCGACGCCGCCTCCTGTGAAGCCGCGATCCCGACGGATCGCGGCGTCGTCCAGGCGGTCGCCGCGGTGATCTCGGGGGACCTCACCTACGATCCCGCTCAGGGCCGCGCGTGCGTCGAGACCGTTCGCCAGCACAAGTGTGAGGGCGACTACTTCCTGCCGCGCGCGCTCCGCGAGGCCTGCGACCCCGTGTTCGGCAACCGAAAGCCGGACGGCGCGGCGTGCTTCGCCGGCTCCGAGTGCCAGGGCGTCGACGCGGACTGCGAGAAGGAGGCCGACTGCCGCGAGGCGTGCTGCCAGGGCGTCTGCAAGCTGGCGGGTGGCACCGCCGGCCTCGACGTTCCCTGCGACGCGCAGACACCCTGCTCGCCGGATCTCGTTTGTCTGCGCAACGAGGGCGGCGCCGGTCAGGGCGGCGGGTCCGACTCGAGCTGCCAGCCTCGCGTCGGCCCCGGCGCCGCGTGCAACGATCCGTTCGAGTGCGTCGAGGGCTACGGCTGCGATCCGCAGACCGGCACCTGCTTCCGCCAGGCCGACTCGGGCGCCGGCTGCAACCCGATGCTGAACGCCCCGGGCTGCTCCGCGCAGGCCGAGTACTGTGATCCGGTGCAGAGCCTCTGCGTCCCGCTGCCGGGGAGCGGGCAGCCGTGCGTCACGAACGGCTTCGTCACCGACGCGTGCGCCCTCTACGCGCAGTGCGTCGCCGGCACCTGCACGCTCCTCCCGAGCGCCGGCTCGCCGTGCCTCAACGGCCAGTGCCTGGGCCTGCTCGAGTGCAGCGCGGGCGCCGGAGGAGGGATGCAGATGGGCGAGGCGGAGTGCCTGGCGCTCCAGCCGTCCCCCGCCTGCGTGCTCTAGCGCGGCGCGGAACAGCGGGTGGAGGGAAGAGCGAGCGGGTGCCCACCCTCGCTCTCGCTCTCGCTCGAGCGTCCCTCCCAAGCGTCGTGCTCGCCGCTCCGCGGCTCCGCGCGCCGCGGGAGGGATCGCTGACACCGGCGACGGAGGGTCAGAAGATCTCGAAGCTCTGGATCGGGACGTCGCTCGGGCACGTCTCGACGTCCGCGGCGCTGCCGACGTTCTCCTTGGTCGCCTGGTAGGTCTCGCCCGCAGCGAGCGACGGCGCGGTCCGGTCCACGCGGTCGTAGGTGTTCCGAACGAAGGGCGTCGTGCACACGCTCGTCGAGCACAGCTCGACCGCGAGGTAGAACGTGCCGATCTCTCCACCCGCCACGCCGGCGAAGAAGCTGAGGTTCGTGCTGCTCGCGCCCGCAGCCTCCTCGGCCGTGCCTCCCAGGTACAGCGTCGAGCCGACCTCGTAGATGCCGACGATGACGCGAGCGGTGTCGGCGTCCACCGGGACGGAGATGTCGATCGGATCGCCCGCGAGATAGCTCGGCTGCAGCCCGATGATCGGCCCCGTCAGCTCGGGCCGGCCGTCCCCGCTGCAGCCGGAGCTGCTGGAAGACGCCCCGCTGCCATCGGAGCCGCCTCCTCCGCTCGACGTGTCGTCTCCGCACGCGACGGTGGCGCACAGCGAAACGGCCAACAGGACCTCCCCGGAGCGCCTCGACCAGCGGATCATGGGCGCTCTCTACTGTCACGAGGACGGAAACTCCACGAAAACTCGGAGCGGCGTCCGAGCCGGAGCGTTGGCAGAACGCCGCCGCGCCTCCGGGGCGGGCTCGCGCGACCGTTACAGCGCTAACGCCGGCGCCTCCCGGCGGCCGAGTTTCCCGCGCTTGGGGGTGGTACGACCCTTGCTGGCGGCGGCCATGCTGCAGAAGGTCCTGGTCGGTGCCGTCCTCTCCGCGCTCGCGCTCGCTTCGCTCCCCGCGCAGGCCGCGCCCTACGTCACGATGCGGGATCCGGACGGGGACGTCGCCGTCGACGACAACACGCCCAACATCGCGACGTGGCGCGCCAAGGTGCTCGCCGGCTACGAGGCGCTCGGCTTCCCCATCCCCGAGGTGCTCAGCATCTGGACGGCCTTCCCGATGGCGGGCAACAACTACTCCACGTACATCGATCCGCGCGCCGCGGACGTCATGGGGATCGGGCTCGAGCAGTTCTTCCCGCCCGACGGGATCCAGGAGTCCACGAAGCCGCCGCTCCGCGCGCTCCTCTGGCACAACAACGTCCTCGCGATGCAGGCGCGCGCCGATCTGCACGACGCGCCGGTGGCCGGCTACGCGCGCTACCTCTTCTTGCTCGAGCTCTCCCACCTCTGGGGCCCCGCCCTGAGGGCTCCGGCGCCCGGGGAGTTCGATCTCATCGGGTTCCCCTACCACTGGTCGTTCTTCAACGACCTCGCCTCGCCTGCCGGCGGCAACGTGTGGACCGACAACGGGGACGGCACCTTCACCGTCACGCCGGGCGATCCGGCGACGCTGAGCTTCTCCATGCTCGATCTCTACGTGATGGGGCTCGCGACGCCCGCGGAGGTCCCGCCATTCGGCGTCCTCACGAACGTCGTCGTGCCGCCGACGCCCACCGACCCGTTCTGGGGGGGCGCGTACGCGGCGCGGTCGTTCCCTTGGTTCGACGCGCAAGGTCCGGCGCTCACGGTGACCGCGACGCGGAGGTCCCTCACGATCGACGACGTCATCGCCGCGAACGGGCCCCGTGACCCCGTGGCCGGGACGAAGGACACGTGGACGGTGGGGATCGTGCTGCTCGTGGGCGCCGACGCCACCGACGCGGAGGTCGCCGCGGCCGAGGCGGCGTTCGACCCCATCGCGGAGAGCCTCGCTCCCGGATTCTCCGACGCCACGATGGGTCGCGGCACGCTCGAGATCGTGACGCTCGTCGAAGAGGGGGGAGGAGGCGGCGGCGGCGGCGCCGGCGCCGGGGGCGGCGCCAGCTCGACCTCCTCCTCCGGGAGCGGCGGCGGCGCCCCTGACGATGCGCCGGCCGACGAGGGCTGCGATTGCCGCACCGCGGGCGCGCCCGCGACCGGTGGCGGGTGGGTGCTCGCGCTCGGGCTGGCCTTGGCGGCCCGGCGGCGGCCCCGCGAGCGCGGCTCGTTCCGGCGCTGATTTTCCCAGGCGTGACCTCGTGCGCTAGTCTGATGGAAACGGAGCCTCCATCTCCTCAAGCAGGGGTCGTCGGTGAACAAGCGCAGTGGTTACGCGGAGCTCGGTGTGCCCTCCTCCTCTCGGTCGTGGGCCGACGCGAGCATGACGTCCCGGTCCCTCGGGACCAACCCGGGGGGTCTGCGATGACGGCCCGCGCGTTCCTCGCGCTCGCCTGGCTCCCCGCCGCGGCCGCGTGCTCGGACCCGGGCGTCCCCGCCAAGCTGGGCGACGTCCGAGATCCGCCGAACACTCCGTGCGAGCAGAGCGAGCAGTGCCGCCGCTTCGGCTGGTGCTCCGAGAAGGACGGCGAGTGCGTCGCGACGTCGGACGCGAGCTGCGCCGGCTCGGAGGTGTGCAAGCGGGGAGGCCTCTGCAGCCTGGAGGGGACCCGCTGCGTGGCCAAGGACGGCGACTGCGGCGGCAGCGACTGGTGCAGCCGCTACGACCTCTGCACCGCCCACGAGGGCGTCTGCAAGTAGCCCCGCGGGGCTCGTCCGACCGAGCCGGTGCAGGGTTCGTGAGTCGGCTCATGAAGGGCGCGCGGCTCGACAGCGGGGCGGCCGAGACCTAAAGCCTGGGCAGCATGGGGTCCACGTCGTTCCTCGGCCGGCACGTCAAGAAGCTGCTGGCGCTCGTCGTGGTGCTGGTCGGCGTCGGGGTCTTCGTGGCGCGGCGCTTCCAGCCGAAGCCCGTCACCGTGACGCCGGCGGCGCGCGGCATGGTCGTGGACGCCGTCTACGCGACCGGCACGGTGGAGGCCGAGGACCGCATCACGGTGAAGGCCAAGTCGAGCGGCAGCCTCGTCGAGGTGCTGGTGAGGGAGGGCGTGGCGGTCAAGAAGGGCGATCTCCTGGCGCGCATCGACAACCCGAGCGCGTCCTTCGAGCTCAAGCGAGGCCAGGCCGACCTCTCCGCCGCGAGCGCTCAGGCGAACGCCGCGCCGCAGATCTCCTCGCTCTCTTCGCAAGGCAAGGCGCTCGAGGCCGAGCTCGACGTGGCCAAGAAGACGAAGAGCCGGATCGCCGAGCTCTTCGCGACAGGCGCCATCGCCCGGGCGGAGCTCGACACGGCGGAGGCGCGCGTGCGCCAGCTCGAGGCGCAGATCGCGGCCAACAAGTCGCAGCAGCAGGCCGTCCGCATCGACCTCACCGCCAACGCGCAGCGCCAAGCGGCGGTCGTGGAGTCGCTCCAGGCTCGCGTCGCCGACACCGAGGTCCTCGCGCCCCAAGACGGCGTCGTGCTCGCCAAGTTCGTGGAGGTCGGGGAGGTCGTCACCGTGAACCAGCCCCTGTTCCGCGTCGGCGACACGTCGCGCTTGGTCCTGGAGGCGATGGTCGACGAGTCGGACATCGCGAAGGTCCGCGACGGCCGGGGCGGCGCGGCGCCCAGCGTCGCCGCCGTCAGCCTCTACGCCTACCCTCGCCAGTCCTTCGCCGGCACCGTGTTCGAGGTCATGCCCGACGCGAACCGGGAGCGGAAGGGCTTCCTCGTGAAGGTCCGCTTCGACGCCGCTCCGCAGGGGCTGCGCAGCGGCATGACCGCGGAGCTCAACGTCATCGCCGACACCAGGGCGGGCGTGCTCGTCGCCCCCGCCGACGCCGAGGCCGACGGCTTCGTCTGGCTCGTGCGGGGTGGGCGGGCGGAGCGCAGAAAGGTGGAGATCGGCACGCGGGACCTCCTGCGGGTGGAGGTGGTCTCCGGGCTCGAGGAGGGCGATCTGGTAGTGACCGAGGGGCAGAAGAGCCTCACGGATGGGGCGCGCGTCACGACCACGGAGCGCCCCATGGACAAGCTCGAGCCGATGCCGGACAAGTCGCAGCCCGCCACCACCACGCTGAAGTGATCCGTGAGCCGCGTCGTCCTCTTCATCGCGTTCCGGCAGCTCTGGGATCGGAAGCTGCTGAACGGCATCGCCGTCCTCGGCGTCACGCTGGGCGTCCTCACGCTGATCGGCATCAACGGGATCATGCAGGGCTTCCAGCAGAAGTTCCTCGGCAACATCCTGCGCATCAGCCCGCACGTCGTCATCTTCGACAAGGAGCTCCGCCCCGCGCCCAGCCTCGCGGCGCGCCACACGGGCGAGCTCGTCGTAGCCAGCGTCTCCCACGAGGCGCCGAACGACCGCCAGCTCCGCATCCGCCGCCCCGCCGAGATCGTGCGGGCGCTGGAGCGGATGGACGGCGTGTCGGCGGCCGCGGCGTCCGTCGTGGGCTCGGCCGTCCTGGCCTACGGTCCCAAGCAGTACCCGGTGGACCTGCGCGGAATCGTCGCGGAGAAGCAGGAGCGCGCGACGCCCCTCGCTCGCTACGCGCTCCAGGGGAGCTTCCGGGCGCTCGACTCCACGCCGGACGGGATCGCGCTCGGCTCGGGCGTGGCCTCTCGCCTCGGGGCGCGCGTCGGCGATCAGCTCGTCGTCGGATCGCCCGCGGGACAGCGCCTCACGATGCGGGTGGTCGCGGTCTTCGAGTGCGAGATCCCGCCGGTCGACTCGAGCCGCGCCTACGTCTCTCTCCAGAACGCGCAGATCCTCCTCGGCAAGCCCGACGTCGTCGGGCGCATCGACGTCCGCCTCCACGACGAGACGCGCGCGGCCGAGATCACGGAGCGGGTGGAGCGGCTCTTCGGGTACGACGCCGAGAGCTGGCAGGAGACGAACGCGAACTTCCTGGCGCTCTTCCTCCAGCAGAACACGATCATCTCGTTCGTCGTCGGGGCGATCCTCATGGTCGGAGGCTTCGGCATCCTCGCCATCCAGATCATGATCGTGCTCCAGAAGACCCGGGACATCGCGATCCTCCGGAGCGTCGGCTTCACGAAGAACGACATCCTGTCGGCGTTCCTGATCCAGGGCATCGTCATCGCCCTCCTCGGCGCCGCCGTGGGCGACGTAGCCGGGCACTACCTCATCCAGTTTTTGGGCTCGCTCAAGACGAAGCAAGAGGGGCTCGTGAAGAGCGAGACCTTCCTCGTCTACGAGGACCCGAAGTTCTACGTGTACGGCTTCGTCTTTGCGCTCGTCGTGGGGACCGTGGCGAGCCTCATCCCCGCGTGGCGCGGATCGCGCGTGGAGCCGGTCGACGTGCTCCGGGGGCAGATCGGCTGATGGAGGCGGCGCCGATCAGCCAAGGCCCTACGTCGGTCCGCCCCCGCGTGACGTGGCCCGAGCCGGGCGCGCCCGTGCTGCGCACGACCGCGCTCGTGCGGGACCTCGGGACGACCGTCAAGACGCGCGTCCTCAAGGGCATCGACCTCACCATCCGCGAGAAGGAGTTCGTGAGCCTCACGGGCTTCTCGGGCTCCGGCAAGAGCACGCTGCTCTACCTGCTCGGCGCCCTGGACCGCCCGACGAGCGGAGAGGTGCGGATCGACGGCGTGGACATCTCCCGCTTGGACGACGAAGAGCGCGCCGCGCTCCGGTGCAAGAAGCTGGGCTTCGTGTTTCAGTTCCACTTTCTGCTGCCCGAGTTCGACGTCCTCGAGAACGTCATGCTGCCGATGCTCAAGCGCGGGGATCGGAGCTACGCCAGCGCCCAGCGGCGGGCCGAGGAGGTCGTGGCGACGCTCGGCATGGGCGACCTCCTGAAGCGCCGGCCCGGGCAGCTCTCCGGGGGCCAGCAGCAGCGGGTGTCGATCGCGCGCGCGGTCGCGAACGATCCCCGCATCATCCTGGCGGACGAGCCCACTGGGAACCTCGACACCAAGAACGGCGAGATCGTGATGGAGGTCTTCGAGCGGCTCGTGCGGACCGAGGCCATCACGGTCGTCATGGTCACGCACGAGCGCACGTTCGCGTCGCGCGCCTCCCGGCAGATCGTGATGCGCGACGGGATCATCGTCGAGGATCTCGACCAGCGCGCCTGACCCCGGCGTCGCATGAGAGTTCTGAGGAGCCGAACGCTGATGTACTCAGAGTACTGATTGCGTGATCGTCGCCTGCGCCCCATGCTCTGGATCGGAGGCTTTCATGACGAGCTTGATTCGGCGGACTGGGTGGATCGTGGCGGTGGTCGCGCTCGCGGCCTGCGGGGGAGTCGTGGATGTGGAGGACGGCGCCGAGGACGGCGGCGGCGGGGACGCGGTGAGCGCGACCGCAGCCCAGGGGACGTCGCAAGGGAGCGGCGTGAGCGGCTCGGGCTCGAGCAGCGCCGGCGGCGCAGGGCAGGGAGGGGAAGGCACGGGCGGCGATGCGGTCGGCGGTGCCGGCGGGGGCGGCGGGGGCCCGTCCGAGGTCTGCCAGGCGATGGCGTCTCTGCAGCTCGACGCTCCGGTGCTCTTCGAGGCGGGCGGGGACGCGCTCTGGAGCCCCGGGGAGGTGGCGAACTTTCAGGTCACGCTCACGAACCCGCTCCCCGACGACAACGGCTGGTACCCGGGCTTCGAGATCACCGCCGACCACCCCGGGATCGGTCCGGGCGGCAACACGCTCTTCGGGATCTTGGGCGGTCAGTCGGTCGTCCTGGACGCGTTCGTGCAGGCCGACGCGAGCGTGCCGGCGGGGACGCTGGTCACGCTCACGTTCACCGTGACCACGCTGTGGGAGGAGTGCTCGGACCTCCCGAGCACGACGCTCGTCGTCTCGATGCAGTGAGCGCGGGGGATCGAGGGCGTGACCTTGGCCTGACGCCCCCGCCGGTGGAGGTCGCGGCGCGGCTCAGACCAGGCCGGGGAGCGTGCCCGAGTCGTCGTAGTCGGGACCCTGGCGCCCAAAGCGCGCGTCGTCGAAGCCGAAGGCCCGCAGGACGCTCGTGTAGACCTGGTTCTGGGTGTAGGGGCTCTCCTGGTACTCGGCGGGGACGCCCCGCTGGAGGAAGCGGCCGCCGCCCAGCGGACCGCAGTTCCCGCCGAAGACGAACGGGATCTTGTCGGTGTTGTGGCCGTAGCCGTTTCCGAACTCGCTCGTCCACATGACCATCGTCTCGTCGAGCAGGGTCCCGCTGGCCGTCTCGAACGACGCGAGCTCGTCGAGGAGCAGCGCGAACTGCTCGGCGTAGAAGCGGTAGCCCGCGATGAGACCCTCCGCGTCCTCGCTCGCCGGGCCCTCGCCGGTGCCGCGCCCGATGTGGACCATGTCGTGCCAGCCCTCGTAGCCGTCGACGTAGCTCTGGCCGTTCGGGAGCGTGAGGCCGCGGAAGAGGAACGGATCGTGGGCGTTGGCGAAGTAGATCGAGCCGACGCGCGACTGCCCGCAGGCCAGCGCCATGGCCAGGATCTGGATCTGTGCGCGCGCCGAGACGTCGTCGTCGATGCGGTAGTCGTACCCGGTGTTGTACTGCTCGCTCCAGGTGCCGTGGTCCACGGTGTCGAAGGTGCGCCACGCCGGCCGCTCGAGCGTGAGCGTCGGGGGAGCGCAGACCTTCGGATCGCCCTGGAGCATCTGCTCGATGTCGCGGACCTTCTGGGCGTGCGCGTCGAGGCGCTGCTTGTCCTCTCGGCCCACCCGGCTCCGGAGGGACTGGAAGTTGCCGAGGACGGCGTCGAGGACGGACCGTCGGCGCTCGCGCTCTGCCCGCAGGAGGTCGACGGACTCGTCGGTCGTGGTGAAGAGCTGCTGGAAGGAGACCGTCGGATCGCCCTCGCTGTACACGGGGTCGTCCTGGCCGACGTACTGGTAGTGGTGGACGCCGCTCGGGCCGACGGCCAGATCGATGGATCGGTAGCCGCCGGGCTCGAGCAGGCGGCCCGCGAGGACCTGGTCGATGGACGGGCCCGCGGCGTGATCCTCGTGACCCATCTCGGGCTGTGCCGCCGTCGGCAGGAGGTTGCCGTTGGCGTCGAGCGCCTTCGTCATCGCGTCGCCGGTGAGCAGCGTCATCGGCCCCGCCACGTGGCCCCCGTTGTTGTGGTAGCGGTGGATCTTGTTGTCGACCCCGAAGATGGGGACGATCCGCG
Source organism: uncultured Polyangiaceae bacterium (assembly GCA_964492175.1). Lineage (GTDB taxonomy): Bacteria > Myxococcota_A > Polyangia > Polyangiales > Polyangiaceae > Xiheicaenibacterium. The sequence goes on from CAZBJI010000043.1 coordinate 40,741, forward strand.
ACTTGTGCGGCTCGAGCGGCGCGAGCACGGGGCCCAGCGTGAAGCTCGTCGTGTCCTGGAGGGTCGCGGCGTTCGTCACCCAGTTCCGGAGGCACGTGCCCTGCCCGTTCAGGAACGTGATGAAGTTCCGGAGCGATCCTGCCTCCTGGGCGAACGCCTCGAGGAACGGCAGGCTCAGCGTGATCCCGCCGAGGCCTCGAAGGAACGTGCGTCGTCCGCTGCGATGAACCTTCACGGCTCCTCCTGGGTGTCGGCCGCGTGTCGGACGCGGAAGCTGTCGGTCTTGACGAACTCCACGAGCATCTCGGCCAGGTTGCCTCCCGACCGCTCGAACGCCTCCTGGTGGGCGGTGACCGCGCAGGCGTCGCCCTCCTCCTCGCCGCGGCCCTGGGCGTAGCGGTAGAACTGGAGCGCGACGCACGCGGCCACCTGCTCGCTCTGCGCGAGGAGCCCGGCGAGCTCCACGGGGCCGACGAAGGTCGTCGCGTCGACGCCCGCTGCGATGAGCTCCCCGGACGCGTCGACGGGGATCGCGTTGCCCTCCGTGTCCCTCCAGGCGCCCACCGCGTCGAAGTTCTCGAGCCCGAAGCCGATCGGGTCCATGAGCCCGTGGCAGCTCGCGCAGGCCGGATCCGTGCGATGTTGCGCGAGCCGCTCGCGCGTCGAGACGTTGGGATCGACCGCCGGGAGGTCGACCATCAGGTTCGGAGGCGGCAGGAGGTTCTGGCAGAGGAGCTGCGTCCGGACGAACGCGCCCCGGGCGATGGGCGAGCTCGACGCCGCGTAGGAGTGACCGGCGAGGAACGCGGGCTGCGTGAGCAGGCCGGCTCTCCGCGATGCGTCGAGCGAGACCACCTGCCAGTCGTCGGCGCTCGTCGGCCCGCTGACGCCGTAGAGCGACGCGAGCGGAGCGTTCGCGACGGTGGTCGGCGAGGTGAGCAGCGTGGTGAGCGTGGCGTCGGCGTCGCGGACCACCCACCGGACGAACGCCCCGAGCTCATCGTGCGCCGAGACCACGAGCTCGGGCGTCCAGCCGGGGTACGCCGCGGGATCCTTGGGCTCCGCCAGGCGCTGCACCTCGAACAAGTCCTCGAAGAACGCGATCATGACCGCGTCGGCGCGCGGATCGGCGAGGAGGCGCCGCGCCTGCGCCTCGAGGACGGCGGGGTCGAGGAGAGCGCCGCTCGCGGCCAGCGCGAGGAGCTCGGCGTCGGGGGTCGTGTCCCAGAGGAGGTAGGAGAGCCGCGCGGCGAGCTCGTGCCCGGTGAGATCGACGAGCTCGCCGGGCTCCGCGCCCTCCGCGCCGATCTCGGCGAGGTAGAGGAACTGCGGGGACTGCAGCATCGCCTGCACGATCGCCTCGACGCCGTGGCGCGGCGTCGCGCCGTCGGTCGCGAGGATGACGGGGTAGAGCGCGGCGAGGCGATCCGCCTCGTCCGCCCGGAGGGGGCGCCGAAAGATGCGCTCCCCCTGGCGCTCGACGAAGGAGCGAACACACGGGTCTCCCTCCGCGGCGGGGTCGCAGCCCACGAAGGCAGGGAGATCGGCGGTGAGCTGGAGCGAGACGTGGATCGCGGCGGCCTCGATCCCCTCCGCCCCGGCGGACGTCACGATGTTCGCGTTGATGTTCGTGCGGAACCCATCCTCTACCGTCGCGGTCGGGAAGGTCGTGCCCGGATCGATCTGCGCGCCGAACAGATCGGCGATCGTGTTCCGGTACTGCGTGGCGGTGAGGCGCCGGATGTACGTCGGTCCGGGCTGGACCCCCTCACAGAGCAGCCCCTCGGCCTCTCCGTCGCCGGCGGGGTCGCCGCCGATGTCTCCGATGCAGCCGGCGGCGGCGACCGCCAGCGCGAGGATCGTCCACCGGGTGGCGCTTTCGAGTCGGCCTCGCGGGGTCATGAGCTCCCCCACTTCAAGGCGCGTGCCACCCTTGTTTCGCCGGCCGAAGGCCGCTCCCGGTGGACCCGTGGCGACTCGAGTCTCCACCCCGGTGACTCCACTCTCCCGCCGGCGTCGCCGTCGCGCCGGCGGGACGCCGCCACCCCGATCCCTCGAGAACCCCGAAGAAGTAGGCGGTCCGCCCTTGGCCTCGCGCTCGCATCCCGGCGCGCATGCAGGCGACCGCGCTGACGCTGGGGCTCGTGGGTCTGGAGGCGCACCTCGTCCACGTGGAGGTCGACTCGGGCAGGGGGCCCGCGGTGTTCCATCTGGTCGGGCTGGCGGAGGCGGCGGTGCGGGAGGCGCGCGTCCGGGTGCGCGCCGCGCTCCGTCAGCTCCAGGTGGACCTCGACGAGCAGGTGATCACCGTCTCCATGTCTCCGGCCGACGTGCGCAAGGTGGGCAGCGCGTTCGACGTCGCCCTCGCGGTGGGGATCCTCGGCGCGCTCGGTCGCGTGAGCGAGGCGGCGCTCGCGGGCACCGTCCTGCTCGGTGAGCTCGGCCTCGGCGGACAGGTGCGGCCGGTGCGTGGGGTCTTGCCAGCGCTGGCGACGGCGCGGCGCCTCGGCGTCAGGCGCGCCATCGTCCCGGTCGAGAACGGCGCCGAGGCGTCGGCCGTCTCGAACCTCGACGTCCGCGTCGCGTCGAGCCTCGCGGACGTCGTCGCCGCGCTCCGAGGTGAGGAGACGCTCGGCGTCGCGACGCCGGCGCCGCGGACGGACGCCGTCTCGGGCGCGCGCGCGTTCGCGGTCGACCTCGCCGAGATCCGGGGCCAACACGGCGCCCGCCGGGCGCTCGAGATCGCCGCCGCGGGCGGGCACAACCTCCTCATGATGGGGCCGCCGGGCGCCGGCAAGACGATGCTCGCGCGCCGCCTCCCCACCATCCTGCCGCCCATGCTCCCGGAAGAGGCGCTCGAGGCCACCGCGATCCACTCGGTCGCCGGTCTCCTCGCCTCTGGCGCAGGGCTGCTCGTCGCGAGGCCGTTCCGCGCGCCGCACCACACCGTGAGCGTCCCTGGGCTCGTCGGCGGCGGCGCGCCCGTCCGGCCGGGCGAGGTCTCGCTCGCCCATCTGGGCTGCCTCTTCCTGGACGAGCTGCTCGAGTTCGGGCGCGCCGCGCTGGAGGCGCTGCGCCAGCCGCTCGAGGACGGCGTGATCGCGGTGTGCCGCGCGCGGGAGCGCACGGTGTTCCCCGCGAGGCCGCTCGTCGTCGCCGCGCTGAACCCGTGCCCGTGCGGGCAGGCGGGCACGACGCGGTGCGCTTGTCCCCCGGAGCGGGTCCGAGCGTACCGGCAGCGCCTCTCCGGGCCGCTCCTCGATCGGATCGATCTGCAGATCGCGCTGCCGCCGGTGGACGTCGCGGATCTCTCGTCACGCGCGCCGGCTGGGGAGGCTTCGGAGAGCGTCCGCGGTCGGGTGGAGGCGGCGCGCCACGCCCAGGCCGAGCGGGCGCGCCGCGGTGAGGTCGCGGCGACGACGAACGCGGCGCTCGGGGCGAAGGAGCTCGCCCTCGTCGCGGCGCCCGACCACGCCGGAGAGGCGCTGCTGCGGTCGGCGGCCGAGGCACTGGGCCTCTCGGCGCGCGCGTTCGGCAAGGTGCTGCGCGTCGCTCGGACGCTCGCCGATCTCGACGGGAAGGACGCCGTGGGCGCGAGCCACGTCGCCGAGGCGATCCACCTGCGCCTGCTGGACCGCGGGGCCGGCGGCGCGGCGCGCGCGGCGTGAGCCGCGCCTTACCAGCGCCGCCGTGGCCCGCCGCTCAGGGCGACTGGGACCGCGCCTCGGCGCGCTCCCACATCCGCAGGTACCCCTCGGCCGAGCGGAAGAGGAGCTCGATCTCGGCGTCCGGGACGCCGGTGCGACGCGCGTCCTCGATCAGCTCGGGGAGCAGGCCTACGTGGACCATGCCTTCGGTGTTGAAGTCGAGGACGCGGTTGCCGATGCGAGGCTCCACGAACGTGACGTCGCCCCCAAACGACGTGAAGGGGTAGGTGACGGGGTTGTCCTGCACCTCGGTGCACTTGCTCTTGGCCCCGAAGCGCGGCTCCGCCGCCCCCGCGAAGCCGTTCAGATCGAAGCCGAAGCCGGGGGCCGGGTAGCCGCCGGCGGCCTCCATCCGCGCCGCCCGGTCGCGCAGCGAGTCGGCGATGGCGCCGGGACGAGCCGGATCGGCGCACCGGCCCAGGTGCGTCTTGGAGATGCCAGCGTTCTCGTAGATGCGTCCGCCGTACTCGCTCGCGTGGGTAGCGGCCGCGGGGTACTGGTTCTGCGAGAGGATCTCGAAGGCTCGCTGGTACGACTTCTGCGGCAGGTGATCGATCTCGACGATCATCCCGCGCGCCATCATCCCCTGGAGGAGCGCCTCACCCTGCGCGGTGAGGCCGTGGCTCTGGCAGTAGTCACCCGGGAGGGGGGGCGCTTGGAGGTTCTCGACGAATGGGACCAGCGTCTCGACCGGCGCGTCGGCGAAGCCGCTGAAATCGTGCGGGGGCGGGGAGAAGTAGTCGGGGCGCGGCTGGTTGAGGCCACCGAAGTTCACGTCACCGCGATCGAACGGCGCTGTGACGTCCGTGGGACAGTCGAGCGTGAAGCTCGACCAGTGCCCGCTGTTGGCGAAGTTCCCGACCTCGCTGATGGCGCGATGGCCATCGCCCGGCGAGAACGCGTTGTCGTACTTGTGGACGGGGAACAACGCGCGGACGCCCATCGCGTGGTAGCGGTCGAGCTGCGCCGAGATGTACGCAGCGTCGCACGTGGGCGCGCCTGCGGGCGGGACGAGGAAGCAATCGAAGAGGTTCGAGACCTCGATGCCGAGGATGACGGCGAGCTTGCCCTCGTCGATCACGGCGCGCGCCTCCGCAGGGCTCCGCACGATGCGGAACCAGCCCTTGCCCAGGCCGCCGGACTGCGCGTCGATGTAGGCCTCGAGGTTGAAGGCCTCTTCGATCTGGCGATCGGTCGCGACCATGTCGTTGCAGTCGTAGCGGACCTGCTGGATCCCCTGGCCGACGATCAGATCACACATGACCGAGTTGCTGGTCGCGTGCTGCACCACCAGGCGCAGCCCACCCTTGTACGCGCGCTCGAGCCACCGGTAGTACTGGGTCTGGTGCGTCGAGCTGAACGGCGCGTTCGGCCAGCTCGTGAACTCGGGCCAGCCGGCGGTGTGGTGGTTGAACTCGCTCAGGAAGCCGAAGAGCAGCGCGGGGAGGAAGACGCCGACGTCGAAGTTTCCCTCGGAGCCCTGGTCGTAGGCGAAGCCGAGGAGATCCATGCGCCCCTCTTCGCCGTGAAAGAGCGAGCAGTCGGGGAGCGCGTGCGCCACACCCAGGCGATGGAACGGGGCGCCGTGAAAGACGCCGCCGCCCCCGAACGCGAAGTTCGTGAGCATGTGCGAGTGCGTGTCGACGATGCCGTAGACCGATCCGTCCGGGAACCGCCGAGGCGCGACCTCGCCCTCGGCGTCCACCGTGAGCTCCGGGTGCTCGGCGCACCCGGTCTGCGGGTAGAGGGCGACGACCGCGGCCTCCGCGGGGTCGTCCGTCAGGCGCCCGCTCGCTTCGAGGAACCTGCCGCTGCGTCTGTTCTGGAGCTGGAAGCGATCCGCGTCGTGAGGTGAGACCGTGAGGACCCACTCACCCCCCGAGACATAGGTGTCGTCGATGCGCAGGACATCCGAGTCGAGCTCCGCGCGGCGCTCGAGGGGACCGTCCTCTGCGACGAGGTACCGGCCGTCCTGGTCGTAGAAGAGGTAGGTGCCGAGGTCGGACGCCTTGAGGAAGAAGCGCGCGCCCTTCTCGACCTCGCGCGCGTGGAAGGCGAAGGCTTTGCCAGAGGGGGTGGCGGCCAGCCAGCGCGTGTCGTCGCTGCCGGGATCCGTCGCGTCGATGGCGTAGCAGCCGCCCGCGAACGACTCCACGCCCTCGTTCGGGGGCGGGGCCGGGCGCTCGACCACGCCCTCACACGCCGAGAGGAGCGGCAACAGCGCGGCGACGACCGTGGGAGACGAACGGGTGGACAGGGCTCTCAGCTCCTCGCCTGCGCCCCCATTTCACCCGCAAACGCGCCCGCCCGCAACCGTCCGCGTGGGGGCCCACGTCGGGCTCGCATGGGGCCTCGCGGCGCGACGCCGACGGATACGTGGAGAAGCGGTCCGACCGCGGCGCGGACGAGCGGTCGCGTGAGGAGATCGGGGCGCCACGAGCGCGCCGCGCGGCCGCCCCGTTCGCGCGCACGACCTGCGGAGCGCGCACTCCGTGCGGGCGCGCGTGGAGCGGAACCGGCGCTGTGGCGTGGAGAATGGCAGCGCGCGCCGGCGGCACGCGCCTTGCCGTTGGATGGTCGGACCGACCTGGAGGTCATCATGTTCTCTCTGTTCCGGAAGATCGCTGTCGTCCTCGCCGCCACCGTTCCGCTGACGCTCGCTGGGTGCAGCGCGGCGGAGAGGGGCCCCGTCGAGGAGCAGGTGAAGCCCACGCCCGACCCCAAGCCCAAGCCGCCGACGCCGGAGCCGATCCCGGCGCCACGGCCCGGACCTACCCACACGGGCGATCCGCCGCCGGAGGCTGCGCCGACGAAGTAGGCCCGCGCGAGCGCGGTCGCGTCCTAGGGCGCGACCGCACGCAGCGTGGAGGCCAGCGGGACGCCGTCGGCGAAGTAGAGACCCGTCGCCGAGTCGACGACGAGGTCCCACGTGTGATCGCCGCCATACGCGGTGCGGGTGACGGATCGGACCGAGACCCCGTCGACCCGATCGCCCGCGACCACCGCGCCGAACCCACGCCCGTCGGCGAGCGGGTGTCCCTCCGACGCGCGAACGACGCGGCCGTCTTCGAGCTCGATGACCACGAGCTCGTGGGACGCCGCGACGGGCGTGGAGCCGACGTGCAGGAGCCTGGCGGCGAGCCTTCGACCGGACGCGTCGAGGCTCACCACGGTCATGCCCGGCGCGAGGTCCTTCACCTCGACGTCGCCGCTCGGCGTGAGGATCCGAGCCGAGCCAGGCAGGCAGATCGGGCAACCGAACTGCTTTCTCCTCGCGGCGTCGTCCTTGCTGAACCAGCGCCAGCGTGGGGGCGGGTCGTTCCCCGGGGTGACCGGCGGCGGACACTCCTGCAGACACTCGGCGCCCTCGGTCGGGACGGGATCTTCGCAGGGAGACGGACTTTGTTTGTTCAGCGAGGGCGCGGGGCCCCGATTCCCGTCGCCCGCGTCCTTCACCGGGGAACGGTTCTCCTCGGGGTCGCTGCGTGTCTGCGGGGGCGACGAGCTGCAAGCGAGCGATGTCGCGGCGGCGAGGAGGACCACTTTCGCGAGTCTGAGGGCGCTCATGGCGGCGAAGTAGAGCACGACGCGCCGGCGCCGGCACGCGGCGCTCGCCCGCCGGCCGGCGGTGGGGCAAGATGAGCGGCGGATGGCTGACGATCCTCCGCGCCGCAACACGCTGAGCATGGGGCTCCCCGCGGGCACGCCGCGGACGCCCCACCCAGCGAACGTGGCGAAGCCGCCAGGGCCTCAGCGGTATGTCCTGCTGGGGGAGCGGGGGACACGTCGCCGCGAGAGCGCCCCGGTGGACGACGATCCCGGCGTGCTGCTCGACGAGCTTGCGCCGCACCTCGGTTGGCTGGCCGAGGAGGGGCGCGTCGAGATACGCAGGCTCCTCATGCGCGGGGAGCTGGAGCGCGTCCTCAAGCACATGCGCGAGGAGCACGAGCGCTACCCGAAGAACGTCTCGATCGACAAGTCGCGCAAGATCGTCGAGCGCGTGCTCGACCGTCGGCTCGAGGCGCGCCTCGAGCCGATGAGCCGGGTGCCCATCAAGACCGACGAGCCGTTCATCACGAAGCCGCGGGATCCGCGGACGCTCGTCGCGGCGTGCATCGACGGAGCCGCGACGCTGGACGAGATCGTGCGCGCAGCGCCGGTCGATCGGCTGGAGGCGCTGCGGGTCCTCTGCGGGATGCTCGAGCGGGGGCAGATCTCGTTCCTCACGCGGACCGAGCCGCCGCTCGCCGCCCGGGTCTCGTCGTGGCCTCCGCCGATGGGGGGAAGCGAGTCGGGGAGGCCGACGCTCGCGGATCCCATCGCCGCCGAGGCGCTCGCGGCGGACCTCCGCCCGGCCCACGCCACGCGGCAGAGCGCCTCCCCGCCCCGAGCCGACGCGCGCGGCGAGCGCCGCGAGGGGGACGACGACCCCGACGCGCCTGGCTCCGAGCTGGACGACCCGGCGTCTCCGCCGTTCTCCGAGGCGCCGGGGCGGGGCAGCGCGTCGGTGTCCCCGCGGGCTCTGTCCGAGCCGCCGCCGCAGGCGCCGTCCGAGACGCCGGAGCGGGCGACCCCCACGCCTCCGTCACGCGCACGCGCCGCCGCCGGACTTCGGCCCGCGACGCTGGTCGCCAGCGTCGTCGGCCTCGTCGC
>CAZBJI010000044.1:0-48488 GCA_964492175.1 uncultured Polyangiaceae bacterium
TGCACCCCGCGAGGTCGAGCGCCTCCGCGAGCGGGAGTCGCCCGCGCCGCGCGAGCCGCTCGGCCAGCGACTCGCCCTCCACGTACTCCATCGTGATGAAGCGCTCTCCGCCGTGCTCGCCGATGTCGAAGGTGCGGGCGACGTTCCGGTGCGTGACGCGCCGCGCGAGCCTCACCTCTCGCCGAAACCGGGCCACGACCTGCGGGCTGGCGAGCAGCTCGCGGCGGAGCACCTTGACGGCGATGAGCTCCCCGAGCTCCGTGTCGCGCGCTCGATAGACGGTGCCCATGCCGCCGGAGCCGAGCAGCCCCAGCAGGACGTAGCGCCCCGCGAGGATGACGGGCCCGCCGGCGGTCGCCGCGAGATCCGGCAACACACCGCCCACGTCGATGGTGGGCTCTTCCTCCAGCAGCGGGTCCTTCACGGGAGCACGCGGACTCCTTCCCAGCCCAGCCTAGCAGGGTGCCGAGAGTGGCGACCTCGCGCGCGCGCCCGGCTCACCCCCCGGCGAGGCCCCCGGCGTGCACCGCGAGCCCGACGGCGCCTCCGACGAGGATGAGCCAGGTCGGGCTGACACGTGCGACGAGCAGCAGACAGAGCGACGAGGCGCCGAGGACCGCGGTGGGCGCGTCCACGAGCGCCGCGCGCGCGAGCTGGCCCGTGACGACCGCCATGAGCGCGAGCGCGGCCACGTTGACGCCGTCGAGGAAGGCCCCCGCCGTCGGAGAGCGGCGGAGACGGGGCACGAGCGGCCCGCTCACCGCCACGAACACGAACGCGGGCAGGAAGATGCCCGCGGTCGCGACCGCGGCGCCGCTCGGCCCCGAGATGAGAAAGCCGATGAACGTCGCCGTGCTGAACAGCGGCCCCGGCGTGACCTGACCGATGGCGACGGCGTCGATCAGCTGAGCCTCGGTCAGCCACCCCAGCCGCTCGACGAGCTCAGTCCGCAGGAAAGCGAGCAACACGTAGCCGCTCCCGAAGAGGAGCGAGCCGATCTTGAGGAACACCCAGAAGAGAGAGGGGAGCCCCACGCCCGCCGCGACGGTCCCAGCGGCGGCCGCGCCGGCGGCGGGCAAGAGCGGCGCGATGACGCCCTCGGGGCGGGCCCCCGCGCGCGGCCCCGCGGCCCGGCGCATCGTCACCGCGACGGCGCCGGCCCCCAGGAGGACGACGACCTCGCTCGCGCCGAACACAGCCAGCGCTCCGGCGCCGAGCCCGACGAACCGCAGCCCCGTCGTCTTCGTCGCGCTCGGGAGGAGCCCCCAGATCGCCTGCGCCACCACGCCGAGGATCACGGGCTTCACGCCGTAGAGGAGCCCGCGCGCGCTCGGAGCCGCGCCGAACCGCACGTAGGCCCAGCCGCACGCCGTCGCGATGAGCGCCGCCGGCAAGATGAAGGAGATCCCCGCCACGAGCAGCCCCGCGAAGCGGCGGCGCTCGAAGCCGACGTGAATCGCCATCTCCGTCGAGCTCGGCCCCGGGACGAGGTTCGTCGCGCCGAGGAGGTCGAGGAAGCGCTGGTCGGTGAGCCACCCGCGCCGCGTCACGACCTCGTCCCGCATCATCGCGATGTGGGCCGCCGGCCCCCCGAACGCGGTGGACCCGAGCCGGAGGAACAGCCACGCGAGCTCCGTGAGCGTGGTCCGGGCGGCGCCCTCCCCCGCGTCGCGCTCGTGCGGCTCGTTCGTCGTGGGGTCGTCGGTCACGCGGGCTCGCTGAAGGGTGAGCGGGACGTGGTGCGCCCGTGCGCGTGAGAGCGCGCCGAGCGAGAGCAACAGACCATGGTTTGGCGGAGCCCGCCAGCGCGACCAGGCGGAGATCCGGAGCGAAGCGAGGTGCAGCGGACAGCCCCTGCCCGTGCGTCACCCCGGGCTCCGCCTCCGGGGCTCAATGCGTCGTCGACGCCTCCGCCTCGTCGGGCGTGGCCGCGGCCCCCGGCTGACTCCGCGGCAAGATGGCCAGCCCCACGCCCAAGCCCAAGACCACCGCGAGCGCGCTCGCGAGCAGAACGCCGATCTTGGCGGCGCCGAGCAGCTCCGCGTCCGGGAAAGCCAGCTGCGCGACGAAGAGCGACATCGTGAAGCCGATCCCCGACACCAGCCCCAGCACGACGAGGTGCCGGCGCGTGAGACCGACCGGCAGCGAGGCGAGCCCGGCGCGCACCACCGCGAAGCTCGCGAGGACGACGGCGGCGGGCTTCGCGACCAGCAGCCCGAAGGCGACCGCCCCGGCGACGCGGACGCCGGCGCCCTCGAACGAGAACCCCTCCGGTCGAACGCCCGCGTTCGCGAGCGCGAACACGGGCATGATCACGAACGCCACCCAAGGGTGCAGCGAGTCGATCAGGAACTCGGCGGGGGAAACGGCCTCTCGGCGCGCGAAATCGACCTGCCGCAAGGCCTCCGAGGTCTCGTGCTCGGTCGTCTCCCGCTGCTTCGGCATCGCCATCGACTCCATGTGACCGCGCATCTGCGCGACGAAGCCCTCCGTGCCCAACCACGCGCGGACCGGCGTCAGCAGACCGAGGATCACGCCGGCGATCGTCGGGTGAATGCCGGCCTTGTAGATACCCGCCCAGACCGCGATCGCCGGGAAGAAGTACACCGACGGACGTCGCATCCCGATGGCGCGCAGCGCGAAGATCGCGGCGACACCGCCGCCCGCAATGCCGAGTCCAGCGAGCGAGATGCCGGACGAGTAGAAGACGGCGATGACGACGATCGCGCCGAGGTCATCGATCACCGCGAGCGCGAGCAGGAGCACACGCAACGCCGCTGGCACCCGCTTGCCGAGGAGCGCCAGCACGCCGACCGCGAACGCGATGTCCGTGGCCATGGGCACCCCCCACCCAGCTCGCGCGGGCCCGTCCCCCGCGAGGAGGAGGTACGCACCGGCGGGCACCACCATCCCACCCACCGCCGCCGCCACGGGCAACGCCGCGCGCCGCCACTCGGAGAGCTCCCCTCGGCGCAGCTCGCGGTGGATCTCGAGCCCCACGACGAAGAAAAAGATCGCCATGAGGACGTCGTTGACCACCCACGCGAGGGTGCGCTCGAACGTGATCGTGCCCACCTGGACCGCGGCCGACGTCTGCCACAGCCGATCGTAGGAGGCGCTCCACGGGGAGTTGGCCCACCCGATCGCCACCGCGGCAGCGACGATCAGGACGATGCCGCTGGCCGCCTCGATCTTGAGGAACCGCTCCACCGGCTTGCCTGCCAGGCGGACCAGCCGGAACATCGGCCCCCACGCCTCGGGCGGCGCCGGAGAGACCTGCCCCTCGGCGGCGCTCACCCGCCCAGCTCCGACCACCGCGGCGCCGCCGCGAACGCCGCGTGGATCACCCCGACGTGGGAGTACGCCTGGGGGAAGTTGCCCCACATGACGCCGTCGGTCGGCTGAAAGTCCTCGGACAAGAGGCCGAGCGGCGACGGCACCCGCGTGACGCGCTCCATCACCTCGCGCGCCTCCTCGTCTCGCCCCAGCCGAGCGAGCGCCTCCACGAGCCAGAGCGTACACAAGGTGAACGCAACCGATGGGACGCCGAACCCGTCGTTCGTGCGGTAGCGGCGGAGCCACCCCTCGTGCTCCAGGTCCGCGCGCACCGCCTGGACCGTCGCTGCGGCGCGCGGATCGCTGGGCGGCAAGAGCCCGAGCGTCACGGCCTGGAGGAGCGCCGCGTCGACCTCGGTGCCGCCGTAGTCGGCGACGAGGCACCCGCGGGCCGTGTCCGTCGCCTTGGTGAGGATCTCGTCGCGGATACGCGACGCGGCGGCGCGGAACTCCTCCGCGTCGCTCGGCCGGTGCTCCGCGGCGATCCGCCCCATGCGGTCCGCCGCGGCCCAGCACATGAGCGAGCTGAAGGTCTGGGGCCGCCACTCCGACCGGAACTCCCAGATCCCGGCGTCGGGCTGGCCCGCGAGCTCGACCGCGCGGCGCGAGAGCCGCGTGACGAGATCCAACACCGGCCGCGTGGCGTGCTCACGGAAGCGCGCGTCCAGGAAGAGCGGCGTCAAGGCGAGGACCATTTCGCCGAACACGTCGTGCTGCAGGTGCTCGGCGGCGCCGTTGCCCACCCGAACGGGCTGCTCGCCGCGGTACCCGGCCCAATGGGGCAGGACGCGCTCCTCGAGGTCGCTCTTGCCGTCGATCCTGTAGAGGGGTGCGAGCTCCAGCGCCGGCGCGGACGACGCGATGTTCAGCAAGAAGTGGAGGAACTGCTCCCGCTCTTCGAAGTGGCCGAGGAGGCGGAACGCGCCGAGCGCGTAGTAGGCGTCCCGGAGCCAACAGTAGCGGTAGTCCCAGGTCCGACCGGACCCGGGAGACTCGGGGATGGACGTCGTGAGGGCCGCCACGATGGCGCCAGTGTCCTCGAAGCAGTGCAGCTTGAGCGCGAGCGCCGACCGGATGACCGCATCCGGGTAGATGGATGGGACGTCGCAGTGCTTCACCCACGTGCGCCAATACCGGGTGGTCTCACGGAGGAACCTGTCGCAGAGCGGCTCGAGCGGCTCCTCCACCGGCGCGCCCCACGCGAGCACGAAATGGAGCCGCTGTGTGAGGGCGAACGGGGCGTCATCCAGGTAGGACAGCGGAGCGTCCGTGGTCAGCCGGAGCTCCGACGAGTAGCCCCGAAAGGAGACGTGGTGCGAGCCCTGCTCCCGCGCGGGACGCTCCTTGGACCAGCCGAGCACGGGCTCGCAGCGCACACGGATCCTGGGCGCCCCCGAGAGGGGCTCCACGATGCGAACGATCTTCGTCGGCCGGAAGCTCCGCTCGTACTGGGTGAAGCGCGGCGCGAGGTCGATCACGCGGAACGCGCCTTCCTCGCTCTCGAAGCACGTCTCGAGCACGTTCGTGTTCGGCAGGTAACGCTGCGTCCCTAGCTGCCGCTGCGCGGGCCCGATCGCGAAGCAGCCGCCGTCTTCGTCCAGCAGCGCGCCGAAGACCGGCGGCGAGTCGAAGCGTGGCAGGCAGCACCACACGATCGCCCCATCGCGCCTGACGTGCGCGGCGAGCTGGCAATTGCCGATCAACCCGATGTCCGAGAGCTCCATCCCTCCCACCTAGCAGATGGTCCTTGGATATCCAATCAATATCTGCTACGCCGTCGGCATGCGCAGCGCGATTCGCTTCCTCGGGGCGCTCTTGGTGGGGCTCGGCGTCATCACGCTCGTCGGCTACGTCGCCGTCAGCCGCACCACGCGCGGCTGGTTCGAGGCCGACCTCGGGCTCCGCGGACAGCTCGCGGTCGCCGCCGCGCGGCAGAGCCTCACGGAGAGCTGGGGCAACGACGGCGGGGCCGTCGAGGCCGCCCTGGCAGACATCACGCGCGACGAGCGCATCATGGGCGCCGCCGCTTGCTCGGTGCAGGGTGAGCGGCGCGGCGCCACGAGCGGTTACCCCGCCGAGTTCTCCTGCCGGTCGCTGCTGGAACGAATGAAGCGCGAGAGCTCGGGCGCCGAGCAGTGGTCCATGACGGCGGATCTCCCCTCCGGGCCCGTCCACCTCAGCGTGAACACCCTGCGGGGCGAGGCGGGCACGCTCGGCGCCGTCGTGCTCGTTCACGACCTGAGCTACGTCCTGCGGCGTGAGGAGACCACGCGCAGGTTCCTCCTGGTGGCGTTCTTCGTCCTCTCCCTCGGCGCGTCGGTGGTGACGCTGCTGGCGGCCCGCTTCGCCTGGAGAGGCTGGACGCACGAGCTGCGGCGCGCGCTCAGCGGTCACGAGACCGACGAGTTCGCGCCGCTCCTGCGCGACGTGCGTGCCCTCGCCGGCCGCTTCTCGAAGGAGCGAGCCCTCGAGGTGCGCTCGGGCGCGTGGAGCCCGGACCGCCTCCGCTCCACGCTCACGGAGCACCTGCACGGCGAGCGCATCGTCATCCTCGCGAACCGGGAGCCCTACCTCCACGAGCGCACGCCCGACGGCGTGCGGGTCGTCCACCCCGCGAGCGGCCTGGTGACGGCGCTCGAGCCCGTGATGCGCGCGTGCTCCGGCGTGTGGGTCGCTCACGGTGCGGGGACGGCGGACCGCGAGACCGTGGACGAGCACGACCGCGTCCGCGTCCCCCCCGGCGAGGAGTCCTACGAGATCCGCCGGGTCTGGCTCTCGGACGCGGAGGAGAACGGCTACTACTACGGCCTCTCGAACGAGGGCCTCTGGCCGCTCTGCCACATCGCGCACACGAGGCCGCTCTTCCGCGCCGAGGACTGGAAGCACTACGTGAACGTCAACCGCAAGTTCGCGGACGCCGTCTGCGACGAGGTCGACGTCGACGATCCCATCATCCTCGTCCAGGACTACCACTTCGCCCTCGCCCCCAAGATGATCCGCGAGCGCCTCCCGCGCGCCACGATCATCACCTTCTGGCACATCCCGTGGCCGAACGCGGAGCGCATCGGCATCTGCCCGTGGCGCGAGGAGCTGATCGCCGGGCTGCTCGGGTCCAGCGTCGTGGGCTTCCACACGCAGGGCCATTGCAACAACTTCATCGACTCCGTGGACGCGTTCATGGAGAGCCGTATCGACCGCGAGGCCACCGCCATCGTGCAGGGGCAGCGCAAGACGCTCATCCGCCCCTACCCGATCTCGATCGCGTGGCCGGTGCACTGGCTCCGAGACGTCCCGCCACCCGCCGCGTGCCGCGAGTCGGTGCGCGCCGAGCTGGGCCTCCCGCGCGACGCGCTCCTCGGCGTCGGGATCGATCGCCTCGACTACACCAAGGGCATCGAGGAGCGGCTCAGCGCGGTGGATGAGCTCCTGGAACGACACCCGGAGTTCCGAGGTCGCTTCACCTTCGCTCAGCTCGCCGCCCCGAGCCGCACCAAGATCGCCCGGTACCAGGACCTCAACGATCGACTGGAGAAGCTGGCGGAGGACATCAACGGCCGGTGGGCCTCGGGCAGCTACCGGCCCATCGTGCTGCTCCGGTCGCATCACGAGCCCGCCACGGTGTTCCGCTACTACCGCGCAGCCGAGCTCTGCTACGTGAGCAGCCTCCACGACGGGATGAACCTCGTCGCGAAGGAGTTCGTCGCGGCCCGCGACGACGAGCAGGGAGTCCTGATCCTCAGCCAGTTCACGGGGGCCGCTCGGGACCTCACCGAGGCCCTCATCGTCAACCCCTACGACCTCAGGCAGGCGAGCGACGCGATGGCGGCGGCGCTGCGCATGCCGGCGGAGGAGCAGCGCGAGCGGATGCGGTCGATGCGGCGCCTCCTCGCCGAGTTCAACGTCTATCGGTGGGCTGGGCGCATGCTGGTCGACGCCGCGGAGCTCCGCCGCAAGGAGCGAATGACGGGCAGGCTGACGGCCAGCCTGGCCCTCTCCCCGCGCAGCGAGGGAGCGTGAAGGCCCTGCTCGGCCGCGAAAGCCGGGGGGTGCTCACGCAGCTCGCCTGGTCCGAGGTGCTCCTCGCGTTCGACTTCGACGGCACCCTCGCCCCCATCGTCGCCGACCGTGACGCCGCGGAGATGCGCCCGGAGACGAGGCGCCTCTTGGCGAGGATCTGCGGGCGGTACCCTGCGGCCGTCATCTCCGGCCGCGCGAAGGACGACGTGGCGGCTCGGCTGGGCGGGGCGGCGGTCAAGTACATCGTCGGCAACCACGGCCTCGAGCCCGGCGGGGATCTCGCGAACCTCGAGGAGCAGATGGAGGAGGTCCGTCCACTCCTCACGGCTTCGCTCGTGTCCGTCGCCGGGCTGGACGTGGAGGACAAGCGGTACTCCTTGGCCGTCCACTACCGCCGCTCGCGCAACAAGCGCGTCGCGCGCGTCGCCATCGATCGCGCCGTCGCCGGGCTCCCCCAGCGGATGCGCGTGGTTCCTGGGAAGCTCGTGGTCAACGTGGTCCCCGCGAGCGCCCCCAACAAGGGCGACGCTCTGCTCGACCTTCGGGAGCGTGAAGGAGCCTCCACGGCGCTCTACGTGGGCGACGACGTGACGGACGAGGACGTGTTCCGGATCGACCAGCCCGGGCGTTTGCTCTCGGTGCGGGTCGGGGAGTCGACCACCTCGTCGGCGAGGTACTTCCTGCGGGATCAGCGGGAGATCGACGCGCTCCTGGCTCGGCTCCTGGAGCTCCGCGAAGAAGAGGACGACCGATGAGCGCTCCCCCCCCCCAGGCCCAGTTCCCGCTCGGACCGGCGCTGGATTTCCTCCGACGGCTCTGGCGGCTCAACCACGCGCTGGAGCGGGCCTCCGCGAGGATGGAAGTGGAGCTCGGCGTGACCGCGCAGCAGCGGTTCCTCCTCCGGACGGTCGGCCGCTTCCCAGGCATCACGCCGGGGCAGGTCGCGCGGGTGCTCCACGTGGACCCTGGCACGGTGTCGGCGACGGTGCGGCGCCTCGAGCAGAAGGGCCTGGTCCAGCGGCGGCGTGACCCGGCGGATCACCGGCGCGTCGCGCTCGGGCTGACGCGGAAGGGCCACGGCCTCGACACCCCGACGCGAGGGACGATCGAGAGCGCGGCCGAAGAGCTCCTCGCTACCCGCGCCCCGGGCGACGTGGCGACCGCCCTCGCCGTCCTGGACGCCCTCGTCGACCACCTCGACCGGCAGGTGACGGTCTGAATGTCGCGCTCGGTGGACCTCTCGCGGTACCTGCTCCAGCCCGGCGCGGCGGTCGCTGGCCACGCAGTCGAGTTGCTGTTCGCCGAGCACGCCTACCCCGCCATGCTCGAGGCCATCGCTGGGGCCAGGCGCGAGGTGCTGCTCGAGAGCTACATCTTCGCCGACGACGGCGCCGGGCGGCGGTTCTGCGCCGCGCTGCTCGACCGCGCGCGCGCGGGGGTCTCCGTCCTGGTGCTGGTCGACGGGTTCGGGTCGCTGAGCCTCGACGAGCGCTGGAAGGAGCGCTTGCGCGACGGAGGCGTCGCGCTCGCCGTCTTCCACCCCGTCCGCCCGTGGAGGCCCCGATGGGAGTGGTCGGTGCGAGACCACAGGAAGCTCTTGGTCGTCGACGGCGCGGTCGCCTTCGTCGGCGGGATGAACGTCTCGGACGACTACGCGCCGCGCGCGTGGGGCGGCCGCGCGTGGCACGACGCGCAAGCCCGCGTCGCGGGCCCCGCGGTCTCCTCCCTGAGGAGGCAGTTCGCCGCGGCCTGGACGCGGGCGTCGGGGGCGCGCCCGTGGACCGAAGGCGCCGAGGGGACGCCCGCGGCCGCTCCCCCCCCCGCAGGCGGCGACGGGGCCCTCGTGCAGCCGCTCGGCGTCGGCGGACCACGGGAGCGGCGCCGCATTCGCAAGCACTACCAGTTCCTCGTCCGCCGCGCGGAGCGCACCGTCCGCATGATGTTCGGCTACTTCATCCCGGATCGCGGGTGGATCCGGCTCCTCCGGAACGCGGCGCGCCGCGGGGTCGACGTGCGGGTGATGTTCCCCGGGCAGACCGACGTCCCCGCGATGATGTGGGCGGCGCGCGCGACCTACGGGCGCCTGCTCGCGTCGGGGGTGCGCGTCTTCGAGTGGCAGGCCTCCACGCTGCACGCCAAGGTCCTCTCCGTCGATCGAGCCGCCTGCGCCATCGGCTCCTACAACCTGGACCGCAGGAGCCTGCTCCTCAACTGGGAGCTCAGCGTCCTGGTCGCTGGCGGCGAAGCCGCGGCAGCGTTCGAGGAGCGCTTCGAGCTGGACGAGACCACGAGCCGAGAGGTCACCTGGGAAGAGTGGGAGGCGCGCGGCCCGGTCGCGCGGATCGCGGAGCGCTTCTCCTATGCGCTGCGACCGTGGCTCTGAGGTCCCCGCACCTCAGTGCCGCCCCTGCCCTGGCACGCCCCGAGGCGCGGCCTCCGGCGGGTGGGGCGTGCGCGGAGCCTCCGGCGTCTCGTACTCCGGCGGCGGGACGCGAAGGAGGAACCCCGGCAAGAGCGTGTTGACCAGCGTGAACACGATCGCGGCGCCGAATAGCTCGGGGCTGAGCGCGAAGCGCTCCTGGAGGATCTCCGCGATCACGATCGTGAAGACCAGCGTCGGGACCACCGCGGTCCCGATCCGCGCCCCCACCCGCCACGGCTCCTTCAGCGCGAGGCGTCGGTGCAGCGCGACGCGCGCGATGCGGATCGGGAGGACGACGACGAGCAGTCCGCCCGCGATCGCAAAGGCCGTCGGCGTGAAGTTTTCCGCGCTGAGGTGAAGCCCCGCCTTGAAGAAGTAGAAGGGGATGAAGAACGAGGCGAAGAGCTCCACCCCGCCGAGGAGCTTCTCGGAGCTTAGCTCGGGGAGGTCCCGCCGGAGGCGGACCGCAGTCAGGCCGACGACGAAGGCACCGACCAGGTAGTAGACCCCGAGCTCGCGCGTGATGAAGGCGCAGAGGAGCGCGACGATCACGAGGAAGGTGAACTCCGTCTTGGGCGCGAACGGCGCGATGACGCGGGCGAAGACCCGGAAAATGGGCGGCAAGACCAGCACCATCGCGGCGAGCGCCAAGGCGGACAGAATCAGGGTCTTCGCGTCGGAGCTCTGGATCGTGACGAACAGGACGCCGAGGGCGACCAGCTCCGACGCGATGGCCTTGGACTTCACCCAGAAGGTCTCCTCCGTCGTGAGGCCGAAGCTGTGGAGGGAGTCGAGGATGAAGCCCGTGGAGGGCGTGAACAGGGCGAGCGCGAAGAGGAGCGCGGCGCGCGGGTCCAGATCGAGGACGAGGTAGAGCGCCACCGCCCCGACCACGAGCAGCGCGAGCTGCACGAGCACGTGCTGGATGAGCACCTTCCGCCCCTGCCGGAGCTCCTTGAAGTCCACCTCGAGCCCGGCGAAGAGGAACATCGACACGATCCCCAGCGTCGCGAGGAGCTTGATCGTGTTGTCCTCGTGGAAGAGGTGGAAGCCGATGTTGAGCGCCGCGCCGATGGCGACGCAGGTCACGGCGCTGGGCAGGCGGAAGCGCTGGAGGGCGCGGGGCACGATGAAGAGCCCGAACACCACGAGCATGTATTGGATCTCGGGGGACAAGCTCGGATTCACTTGCCCCCCCCTCCAGCCACTACGCGGGACGCGCGCCGCTCACGGAGGAGTCGTCGCATACCAAGTGCCGGCGCCGCCGGCCGCCGCGGGATCCCCGCTGAAACGGAGGAACCCACGCGCGACCATGGTGTCCACGAGGTTCTCCGCCTTCGTCTGCGAGCAGCCGAGCGCGCGGACGGTCTCGTCCCGCAGCGCGGTCTTGCCGACGACGTAGCCCGCGCGGAGGCGGGCCGGCACCGCCTCCTCGAGCTTGCCCGCGAGCGCTGCGAGATCGACGCTCTCCGGGTCCACGCTCAAGGGGCGTCGCCTCCGGGCGCGTGCGGCCCCGTGGAGCGTCCGTGGCGGACCACGAGCACCGAGCAGGGCGCGGTGCGCGCGACCGCCTCCGCGACGCTGCCGACGAGGACCCGATCGAAGCCGGTGCGCCCGTGCGTCGCGACGACCAGCAGCGAGGCCCCGAGGGCCTTCACCCGCTCGACGAGGACCTTCGCCGGAGAGCCGACCCCGACCTCCACCTGCCCCGTGGCCGGGATCTCGCCGAGCGCGGCGGCGAGCGCGGACTCCGCGGCGGCGACGAGCTGCGGCTCGCGGTTGGGGGCGGGGATGGACGAGGCGACCGCCGCGGCGATCGCAGAGATGGCGTCGAGCCAGCGGATGACGTCGACGACGTGCATGGCGACGAGCGGCACACCCCGCGCCTCGGCCCGCTCCGCGCCTGCGCGGAGCGCAGGGAGCGACGGGTGGGAGAGATCGGTCGCGGCGACCACGGGGCCTTCGGCGGTGCCTCGCACCAGGAGGACGGGGCACGGCGCGTAGCGCAGCACCCGCTCGGCCGTGCCCGCGACCCAGCCGTCGGGCGAGCTGGGCGCCCCGGTCACGACGACGTCGGCGCCTCGATCCTGCGCGAGCTTCACGATCGTGGAGTACGGCTCGCCGACCGTGAGCACGGCCTCCCCCTGGTGGAGCGCCGCGAGCTCCGTGAGGCGGGCGCGGACTGCGGCCTCGAGGCCGATCCGGTGGGTCGTGTCCTCGAGCGCGATGTGCGGGAACAGCGGCCGCACGGCCCCGAAGTCGGGCAGGACGTGGCACGCGATGAGCTTGCCACCGGCGGCCTCGCGCGCCGCCGCGGCGAGCACGATCTCCGTGGAGGGCCCGATGTCGACGGCCGCGAGGACCGTCTTGGGCTTGGCCGACGTCGGCTTGGCGGGGGTGGTCATTTGCCGCGCGGCCGCTTCGTTCGGCCCATGCGCTCCAGCATTCGCCGGACGGCGCGCTCATGCGCGTCGACGGAGACGTCGAACGCCGCTCGGAGATCCGGCTCGCGCGACTCCACGATCACGCTCTGTCCGCTCGGGATCACCGACTTGATTCGGCAAGCGAACGACGGCTTCCCCGTCGGGCCCGCGAGGTCCTCGAACCGCACCGTGACCCGGGTGAGGTGGGACGCGAACTTCCCGAGCTTGAAGCCGAGCCGCTTCCGCATCCAGGCATCGAGCGCGGGCGCGAGCGCGACGCCTTGCGTGCGGACCGCGAGCGGCGTCGGCAGGTCCCTCCCGGCCAGGGCCTTCGGGGTCTTCGAGGTCCGCCGCGCGATCGGGCTACGTCGCGCGCTCTTCTTGGGCGTCGGCATGGGCCCCTTCTTAGCCGACGCGGCTGGACCAAGCAACCGGGGCAGGCCGGCGCCGCCGCGCCCCGCCCCACGGAGGCGGCCCGGCGGCCGCCATGGTAGCTGCGAGCCATGCAAGCCCGCGCGGCCAAGGCGAAGCAGCTCTGGATCATCGTCGAGTGGGACAACGGCGCGTGGCACGCGTACGTGCCCTCGGTGCGCGGGGTCCGCGCGCATGGACGGACGATCGGCTCGGCGCGCAGGAACGTGCGGCAGCAGCTCGCGCGGACTCAGGGCCCCGCCGCGGCGAAGAGCCCGGTGCAGCTCATGACGGAGATCCGCTTGCTCGAGGCGCCCGCCAGGCGGGCCGTCGAGCGCGCGCAGGAGGCCCGGCAGGCCGCCGCCGAGGCGGAGGCGCTCGCCACGGCGCGCGAGGTCGAGGCGGCGAAGCTCCTGTACAAGCGGGGCATGGCCACGCCGGACATCGGCGAGATCTTCCAGACGACGCAGAAGCGCGTCGGCCGGCTGCTCACCGCCAAGTAGACGCATGCGCGCCGTCGCCAGTCACAGGCGCCACGCCAGGCCGGGCCCGAAGCTCACGGGGTGGTCGTCGCCCGTCACCGTGACGGCGAAGGAGAGGTCCAGGTGGAAGTTCGGCTGGAGGAGGAACGCCGCGCCAGCGCCGACGGACTGCTCGAACCCGCCGCCCTCCACGACCGCCCCGCCGGCGCCGTCGACGTAGACCGAGAGCCATCCGTCGGGGACGGGCGGCGCGTACGACAGGACGGCGCCATAGCCCATTCGGACGCTCCTGCGCTCCGGCCCCGGGCTGGGAGGTCCGGTGAGCACCAGATTCAGAGCGAGGCCCCACGCGTCCACGAACGACCAATCGAAGAGGAGCGCGGTCGAAGGGCTCACCGTATGGCTGGACGCCGCGTCTCCGGGCACGGACACGCCGGCGGTAGCCCCGACGCCGGGGACGCGCCCGTCCGCCTGCGCGCCCATGAGCTTGACCTCGACCAGCACCCCCGAGGGGGCGACCTCGGTCGCGACGTCGGCGTCGTAGTCGGTGATGCTGAAGAAGTCGTAGCCGAGCCGGAGCTCGGCCACGTGCGCGAAGCCGACCCGCACGAGGTGGGGCAGCGAGAACGTCGTCGCCTCGGGCCCGCGCGTCACCAGCAGGGAGCTGTCGAGGTGGGCGCACCCGAAGCCGACGGTGGCGTGGCTGTTGGTCGCGCCTGGTCGGTCCGGGAAGAACCGGTCCTCGCACGCCTCCTGCGCCGCGGCCGGAGACGCTGCAGACGCGCACGCGAGGACCGTCGCCGTCGCCGCCGCGAGCCTCCGCGTCCTCACGATGGCTTCGCGCCCGGAGGGGCCGCGGCGGGGCCCGTGACGAGCCGCACGTCCACGACCGGAGTCTCCACCAGGTGGAACGTCGCCGACGCGAGGGCGACCTTGTTCTCGGATGCGTCGACGGCGTCCATGATCCGCTCGAAGAGCGAGTCCTTGGTCGTACGCCTCCGCGTGTACGGCACGACGTACCGCACCGTGTACTCGAGCCAGTTGTCGTTCGCGACGAGCGTGACCAGCGGCTCGACCCGCATGCTCTCCAGGCGGAAGCGCTCGGTCATCTTCTTCCACGCCGCCCGGGAGCCCTCGACGAAATCCGCGGTCTCCGTCTCGACCGCCTCCTGGAGGAGCTTCCGCGTGAGCTTGCGGTCGCTCCCGTACTTCACCGGGATGACGACCTCGTCCCACAAGAACTCGAAGTCGCCCGAGTAGTTGAACACCGGCTCCTTGAAGACGAAGCTGTTGGCGACGCGGACGACGCGCCCCGTGTAGAGGTCCCCCTTCACCCAGTCGCCCATCTCCATCAGCGTCGTGCGCAGGACCCCGATGTCGATGACGTCCCCCTTGATGCCCCCGAGCTGCACCCGGTCGCCCACGTTGTAGAACCCGCCGAAGAGGACGGCGACCCGGCCGGCCACGCTCGCGATGACCTCCTGCAGGGCGAACGCGATGCCGGCGCCCGCCACGCCGAACGTGACGGCCAGCCCGCCGAGGCGATCGCTGAACGTCGAGGCCAGGAGGAGGGCGGCGAGCGCCCACGTACCCGCCGCCATCCCCTTGCGAACGCGGTACCGCGTGTCCCCATCCTCGATGCGGCGCGACACCACCCGACGCAGCCAGCCAGCTCCCGCGAACAGGAGCAGGAGCAGGAGGGCGAGGTTCCCGAGCTTCCGCGCGAGCGGATCCTCGAGCAGAGACTCCAACCATTGGTAGCTCATGACGGCTTTGCCTCCTCCAGCTGCTCGAGCCTGCCGAGCGGCAGCTCCTCGAGCCGACGGAAGAGCACCGCCGGAGGTCGGATCCCCGCCTCGCGGAAGGCCTCCGCGACCCGGGTGTGCACGTCCGTCTCGAACGGCTTCTCGTACTTGGTGTCGAGCACGTAGGGGCGCGCCTTCAGGTGGATCGCGATCACGTCGCCGACGATCGTCTGCTTGGCCAGCACCGGGACCGGGTTCTCCAGGAACACGTAGCGGCTGGTCAAGCAGGCCTCCAGGATGATCGCCTGCGCCTTCCGGATGTCCTGATCGACGCCGATGTAGAAGTCCATCGCGACCTGCATCTCGAGGGCACCGTAGTTGCCGCACGAGGTCACGTCGGTGAGCACCTTGTTGTTCGGGATGGTGACGATGTTGTGGTCCAGCGTGTTCATCCGCACGCTGCGGAGGCCAATCTGGATGATGTCGCCGTACTGGCCCGCGTAGTCCACCCGGTCCCCGACCTGGAACGGCCGATCGAACATGATGGTGATCCCGGCGATGAAGGCCGCGACGAGGTCCCGCATGGCGAAGCCGACGGCGAACGCGAGCGCGCCGCCGATGACCGTCAGCGCCGTGGAGTCGAGCCGGACGCTGAGCCCGATGCAGATGGCGGCCGTCCCGATGTAGGCGACGAACCTGATGATCGACTCGATCTTCTGGATCAGGAGGCGGTTGGCGGTGAACCGCTTGCCCAACCGCAGCGAGACCTCGCCCACGATGCGGAGCAGGACCACGGCGCCAGCAACGACGAACACCGAGAAGAGGAGCCCCGCAGGCCGGATGAAGCTCGCGATCGCGCCCATGTCCGGGGCGTCCTGCGCGCTGGCTTCTCGCCCGACGAGCACGCAGACGGCGGCGGCGAGGAGCGGGAGGGCTGACCGGGCGAACGAGCGTGGGCGGCGTAGGCTCTTCATAGGGACCTCGGGGGGGGGCGTGGAGCGCTCATCGTCTCGCTAGCGGCCAGGCAGCAGGTGGCGGCGCCGGAGGAGCCGCGTCATCGGGCGGTACCAGGCCCACGTGACGTAGTAGCGGCCGTCCGACTCTTTGAGGTAGCCGCGGGCGACCGAGTACCGCAGCGCGTCCCGGATCGCCGGCATCGGCAGCATGGTCGCGCGCCCGAGATCCTCGGGCAGCGCGCGGTCGAGCTGGAGCACGGCGCGAAGGACGAACACCGCGTTGTCCGGGAGGGAGTCGAGCTCGTACTCGTCCGGGGCGGCGAACAGCTTCACGATCGTCTCTCCGTCGGAGGAGAGGCCGAGGCTGCGGCGCCACATGTGCAGGGCGACGCCCGGGTTCCCCCCGGCATAATCCCAGAGGAGCCGGTAGTAGCCCGTGGACGCGCGCTCGTTCGCCTCCTGGAGGTCGATCTCGTCCGCGTCCTTCGGCACGTCCTCGAGCAGCCGCTCGAAGCTCGGCGTGACGCGGGCGGCCTTGCTCCGTGTCACGAGGAGCCTCGCGATGCCCTCCTCGCGCCAGCGATCGAGGGTGATCACCTCGTCGAAGAGGGGGCGTGCGCCGCGGGCGCGCTCGAAGAACTGCCAGATGATCTCGTCGAAGGCGAACACCCAGGCGACGTGCCGGCTCGACCGCCGGGCGACGGCCAGGATCTCGTCGAACTCCGCCAGGCCGCCCATCCGCGGCTGGATGAGCCGGTGTGCGTCGTCGATGAGCAGCGCCCCCTCGCGCGACGCCTCCTCATTGGCCGCGTCCAGCTCCGCAGCGAGGGCTGCCAGGCCCACGTCTTCCCCCTTGCCGCAAACCTCGGCGACCGCACGGGTGAGCGTCCTCGCGCCGTCGAACCCGCACTCGACGTACGCGACGTCCTTCAGGAGGCCGGCGACGCGACGCAGCGTCGTGGTCTTGCCGGCCCCGCGCTCGCCCACGACCGCGAAGACCCCGCCCCCGTTGCCCTCGATCTGCTTCGCGATGACCTTGAGCTGATCGTCCGCCACGCTCGCTACGTGCTTGGCCGAGAGCACGTCCGGCCCCAGCTGCTCGAAGACGTCCTGCGGGAGCTGCGCCAGGGTGTCCCTCTCGCCGTTCTCCGCGCGCTTGGACATGCCTCGGAGGAAGAGGTAGGCGAGCACGCGCCGCGACAGCTCGAACCTCGTGACCCAGACGCGACTGCTGCGGTACCCGTTCACGGCGAGGAGGTGCGCGCCGCCGACGAGCCCGCCGAGCACGCCGCGCCAGCCCGTCTTTTCCTTGAGCACCCACTCGTCGAAGGCGCTCTTCCGGCGCTTGAGATCCACGCGGTAGAAGACCACCTCGCGCCACCACGCGCCGAGGACGATGGCCAACGGGACGAGCCCGAGCCAGCACGTGGACCAGACCCACTCGTAGATCGTGCCTTGCCCGACGAGGTGGCTCGAGATCGCCAGGAGCAGACCCACCGACACGACGGCTCGGCCCAGCAGCTTGAACGAGCGCAGCCGGAGGTGCGCGGTCTGCATGCGGCTGGCGCGGACGCCGCCTCGGTCACTGAACGTGGCATCCACCGCCGCCACCACGAGCTGGCCGCCGAGCGCCCAGACCAGCACAGTCTCGACGATCTGGATCTCCCAGAGGGTCCGCATGTCTCCGGGGAGGAGCCAGAGCACCGTCATGACCAGGAGCAGCCACTCGAGCGGGCGCCGAACGCGCGCGAAGAACTCGACGACCCGCTCCTCGAAGGAGGTCCCCAAGCTGGCCTTGGATCGCTCCTTCGCGCCGGCGCGGAGCTTGTCGACCAGCGCCGGCGCCCTTCGAACCCACGCGATGAACAGCGCGACCGGGAGCAGCCACCGCAGCGCGAGCACCGTGGCGGTGAGCGCCGATTGGCCTCGCTTCTCCCCAGACCGGAACGACGACACCCACCGGGAGGTCGCCCGGACGTGGTAGCGGACGACGAGGGACACCTGCCAGGCCTCGGCGCGCGCCTGGTCGACGCCAGCGGCGCCGAAGCCTGCGATGGCGCTCCGCTTCGCTCCGGACAGCAGCGCGTAGAGCGCGAGGCGCTCCTTGTTCAGGGCGACCACCTCGTCGTACGCGCCCTTGGACGCCTCGAGCCGGAGCGCCCGCTCCGTGTCGAGGAGCTTCTGCGCGCCCGCCTCCACCTTCTCGCGTACTGCGCGGGCCGCGCTCGTGTCGACGTCGGGGGGGAGCCCGACGAGCGCGTCCGGTCCCGGGCCCGGCACCTCGCTGGCTGCGCCGACGCCATCGAGCGCCGCAGCGAGCCGCTCGCGCGCCTCGCGCAGCGACACGCGGAGCTCGTCGTAGGTGCGGTCGACCTCCGCGCGGATGTCTCCGGCTGCGGCGCGCTCGCGCAGCTCCCGCGCCTTCCGCTGCCAGGCCAGCACCTTGTCGACGCGCGCCAGGATCTCACCGCGCGAGCGAGCGAAGCGCGCCTCGAGGCCAGCCTGGTCCTTCGCCACGCCGAGCAGGCGCGCCTGCTCCTCGGCGACGGCGCGGTGCGCCTCGGTCCGGGCGCGCGACGCCGCCTCCAACGCCCGCTTGCGATCGGCCTCCGCCTCGAGCCCCTTGCGCTCGGCCTCGTCCACGGCCTGGTCGGTCGCCTCCTCGGGAGCTGGGGGAGCGCTCTTCGCGGCGTGGTCCTCGAGGAGGCGGGCCCGCTCGGCGTCGGAGAGATCATAGAAGGCGAGCCTCGCGCGGTCGACCGCGACCCGCGCGAGCCAGACGGCCTCCGGCACGTCCTTCGGAGGAAAGTCCTCCGGCACCCACGACGGCAAGAGAGGGTCCTCGACGCCGCCGTCCGCCCCGGACTCCACGGCGGCGTCGCGGCGGTTCGCGCCGCCGTCGGCGCCGGCATCCGCGGACTCCACGGGCGCGTCGCGGCGCGCGGCCTCGTCGATCGCGGCGAGGAGCAGGGTGAGGCGAGCGCGCTGCAGACGCACCGCCTTCGGATCGAAGGGATCGATCGGGAAGAGCGCCTTGGGGTCGACCTCGGCCTCCAGGTCACCGTCGATGAGGGCCCGGACCTCGAGCTCGATCTGCTCGAGCTCCTGGACACGAGGATCCACGGGCTCCGGCGGCGCCGAGGGTGGCGAGACGGACGCCGAGGCGCTCGGACCGCCGGGAGCCGCGCTCCCCTTGGGCGCCGGCTGCGCCAGCACCCCCAGGCTGAGGAGCAGCGTCGCCGCGGCCATCACGGCGACGATCACCAGCCGAGGTCCGAGGTTCTTTCCTGCCATCACGCGCATGCCTCCGCACCTCGCGCCGTTCCAGGCGCCCGGCGCTTACGCGAGCCGAGCACCCGACGGAGCTCGGGCGCCGGAACGGGACCACGGCTCCCCGCTGAACACAAGCACGAGGGGCGCATCAGCCCCCCCGCGCGGCGCGGGCGCGGGGGCGCGTCGCGCGCTTCGGCGCGCGCCCGCCCTGGATGACGAACGGGCGGGACGGGACGGGCACGGGCGCGATGAGGACGGCGCGCCCCGAGAGCCGCGCGAGGCGCTCGGCCGTACCACCGAGGCGGCCTCCCGCGCCGCGCGCGATGATCACCAAGTCCGCCTCCACCTCGTCGGCGATCTCCACCAAGACCTCCCCCGCGGGTCCCGCGCGGGCCACCGAGCGCGCGCGCGTGCCGGGCAGCTCCGCGGCCACCACCCGCTCGAGCGTCGCCTGGGCGCCCGCCACCTGACCCTCGAGCAGAGCCCGGTACACGTCCCGATCCGACCGCCGCGTCACCGGCGACCAGCTGCGGAGCCGGGCAGGCAGCTCCACCGCGTGGCCGACGACGAGCGACGACCCCGTCGCCCGAGCCAGCTCGGCGCCGAGCTCGAGCGCTCGACGAGACTGCTTCGTGAGGTCGCTGCCGACCAGGATGACGGAGACGGATCGCTTCATGCTCTCTCTCTGCGGGCTATCGCCTCGTGGACCGCTTCTTCGGCGCGACCTTCTTCTTCGGCGCGACCTTCTTCTTCGGCGCGACCTTCCTCTTCGGCGCGACCTTCTTCTTCGGCGCGACCTTCTTCTTCGGCGCGACCTTCTTCTTCGGCTTCTTCCGCCCCGCCTGCGCGAGCGCGCTCGCTGCCGCGCGGCGACCGTCCGGGGTCGTCACCTTGCGCGAGAGCGCCCGCCCCGCTGCGCTCGCGGCGCGCTTGCCCGTTCTTCCCTTCCGACCGGTCTGCGCGAGGGCGCTGGCCGCCGCGGTCTTGCCTGCAGGCGTGGCCTTCTTGCTGCGGAGCGCCCGCCCCGCCGCGCTGGCCGCCGCGCCGCCCGTCCGTTTCGTGGTTCGCTTCTTCTTCGAATTCGCCATGGCGCCGCAGTCTAACAGCTCGTTGCCGGGGAACACCGTCTTCGCGCTCGATGCGGTGCACGGTCCTCCGCCATCTCGCGCCCAATGAGATCGCGGCGGAGGCCTCTTCGCCCTACGGGACGCCAAAGGAGGTGTCGTGGAGCTCCGTCGGTAGCCCGACGTGGGTCGCGTAGCTGGAGAGGAACTCGACGTGCGGCTCGACCTGCTACGCCGAGGAGCGCGCAAAGGGCAGACCCCGCGCGGCAGCTGGAAGCCTTCGAGCACCCGATCAGCGGGCCCGAGATGGCGGGCAGCCGAGAAGCCCCCACAGGGCGGGACCTCCACCGCCGGCGCAACAGACGGGCCGACCGCTGCACGGCGATTCCGCGCCTCCCATGCGCACCTCGTACAAGACCGCGCGCGAGACTCCGTGGGCGCTCGCAAGGCTTGCACGCCACTCCCCCGACGCCGTCCGCGAGCGGATCCGCTCGCCGCGCCGGGGGAGACGCCGCGGCCGGGGGACCTCACCCGCTCCGATCGGCACGTTCCACAACGGGTCGCCGCCGCGCTATCCTGGTCGCTCGCGCCGCGCGAGCCCTCGCGCGGCGGAGGTATCGGGAGAGCCAGCACGTCCCACTGGGTCGCGTCCGAGCGCGGCCGCGAAGCAGATCTCGAGGAGAGCGCCAAGGAGCTCATGGTCACGTCGAACCGGCTCGGCGCCCGTCAGGTGAGGCAGCGCAAGCTCGGGCGGACGGCGCGCGTGCGGCGTCCCGTCGAGCGCACGGCTTGCGTCGCTGCTCGCGAGACGCTGGACGTGGCTTCCGGCGCGGGGTCGCGAGCTCGCGCCGAGAACGCAAGGGAGCCGTGACCGCGGACGCCCCTCCCCCCGACGGCGGAGCGCCGGCGCGGATGTCCCAGCCGCCCGTCGCGCCCACCACCTTGCGAGGTCGGAGGATCGCCCTCGGCGTCGTCTTCCTCTTGACCGGAGCGGCGGTCGCCTTGGTCGCGTCCCCGCTGTGGGTGGGGATCATGCTCGGGACGGTCATGGCGTTCAGCACGCAGCCCTTCTTTCGCTGGCTCGCGCTCCGCACGCGGAGGCGCCGCCTCTCGGCTGCGCTCACCACGGCCCTCGGCGCCGTGCTCCTCTCGGCGGTGTCGGCCTTGGCGCTCTACGTGGTCGTGGACGAGCTGGTCGCCGTGAGCCGAGCCGCCGAGGTGGACTTCAGCGGAGCCTGGCCCGGGAAGCTCCTCTCGCGCGTCTCGCAGACCTTCGGCCTCGAGGAGGCCGCGGTGACCTCGCGCCTCGAGGGGATGCTCGGCGCCGCCGCCAGCGCCATCGCCGAGGGCGCCGGCAGCGTGCTCAAGGGCATCGGCGAGGCGCTCCTCTCCTTCGTCATCGCCGTCTGGACCATGTACTACGTCCTCGTCAACTGGCCGCACCTCGCCGCGCGGCTGGAGCGCCTCCTGCCGCTGGATCCTCGCCACACCCGCGCCCTCATCCTCGAGTTCCGTGACGTCGGGCGCAGCGCGTTCGTCGGGACCGTCGCGACGGCGTTCGTCCAGGGCGCGCTCGCCTGGGTCGGCTACGCGCTCGCGGGGGTCCCCCACGCGCTCGCGTTCGGCGTCCTCACCGGCCTCGCGTCCTTCTTGCCGCTGCTCGGGACTGCCTTCGTCTTCGTGCCCGTCAGCGTCTACGAGCTCCTGCAGGGAGAGCCGGGGCGCGGCGTCTTCCTCCTCGCCTGGGGCCTGACCGTCGTTGTCGGCTTCGCCGACTACGTCGTGCGCCCGCGCCTGGTCGGGAGCCGAAACGCGACCGATCCGCTCCTCATGCTCGTCGCCCTGCTCGGCGGCCTCGAGGTCTTCGGCGTCAGCGGCCTCATCGTGGGCCCCATGATCATGTCGCTCTTCATCGCCATCGCCCGCATCTACGAGCAGGAGGTCGCGACCGTGCCGGGAGCCAAGGACCCGCTCGAGGACTACCAGAAGCTCTGACGTCGACGCTGAAGCGCGCTACCGTCGCGCCATGACCGAGCTCCTCCACAAGAGGCTCTTTACCCTCGGCGCGGCGCCCGTGACGCTGTCCACGATCCTCGTCGCGGTGGCGATCGTCGCGGGCGCTTACGTCAGCTCCACCCTGGCCCAGCGGGCCATCTTGCGCGGCTTCGCGAAGCGCAAGATCGACCCAGCAGGCGGCGTAGCCATCACCCTGCGCCTCGTCCACTACGGCCTCCTCTCCATCGCGGTCACGGTCGCCCTCCAGACCTCCGGGGTCGACCTCAGCGCGCTCATCGCCACGGGGGCGGTCTTCGCCGTGGGCATCGGCCTCGCGCTGCAGGACGTGGCGCGAAACTTCATCTCCGGCGCGATCCTGATCCTGGACCGCACGATCCGGCTCAAGGACGTCGTCGAGGTCCAGGGGCGCGTCGTCGTCGTGGAGAAGATGGGCCTCCGGTCGACGATCGTGAGGACGCGCGACGACGAGCGGCTGATCGTTCCGAACACCCTCCTCGTCCAAGGCATCGTGAAGAACCTCACCCTCACCGACTCCACGTTCCGCCTGCGCGTGACCGTGGGCGTCGCCTACGCCTCGGATCTCGACTGCGTGCGGCGCGTCCTCGGGCGCGTGGGGAACGAGGCGGCGTTCCGCAACCGGGACCGGGATCCGGTGGTCATGCTGACGTCCTTCGGGGCGTCCTCGATCGAGTACGAGCTCTCCGTCTGGTCCGACGAGCCGTGGAAGGCCCCGCTCCACCAGTCCGATCTCCGAGAGGCGATCGAGCGCGAGTTCAGGCGCGAAGGGATCGTCATCGCCTTCCCCCAGATCGACGTCCACCTCAGCGACATCCCCGGTCGGAAGGCCGCCGCCTGACATGGCCGGCAGAGCCAGCCACCTCCACCCACCGGCGGCGGCGCGGCGCCGCCCCGTCCAGGCGCTGCGGGAGCTGCTCGGCGACGATCGCTTCACGCGCGTCCGGACCGAGGCGGAGCTCGGCGCGCTCGTCGCCGAGGTCAGCCGGACCTCGAGCCGCCCCTACGCCGAGCTCCTCCACGGCTTGATCGGCGCGGACCCCGAGGTCGACGAGGCGGTCGCTCGCAAGCTCTGGATGGCCTCGGTGGATCACAAGCGAGCACTGCGGCACGCGCTCGGTCGGGAGGTTCTCTTGCGCGTCGCGATGCTCGACCTGTTCTCGACGAACCGAGACTTCGCCCGCATCAAGCCCCCCTTGGTCGTCTCGCCCCGGCTCCTCGCGAGCGCGCTGAAGACGATGGCCACGGATCCGCTGACGGGCCTCCTGCGCCGTGACGAGTTCGCCGCGATCGTGGCCCACGAGCTGCGCCAGCGGAACAAGACGCCGCCCGTGCTCGCCTACCTCGACATCGACAACTTCAAGGCGGTCAACGACACCCACGGACACGAGACCGGAGACCAGGTGCTCGCGAACCTCGGCAGCATCATCCGGGGCCACGGCCGTCAGTCGGACGCCTTCGCCCGCCTCGGCGGCGACGAGATCGCCGGGCTCCTCATCGAGTGCGGCGTGGCGGGCGCTCGAGAGATCGTGGGGCGCATCCGCGCGGCCTTCCTCGCCGCGACGGCGGGGCTCGGCGTCGATCTGGCCGTAGGGCTCTCCGTAGCGCGCAAGGGCGAGTCCACGTCGGAGTTCATCGCGCGCGCGGATCGGGCCATGTACGCGGTCAAGCGCCGCCAGCGGAGGCCCACCCGCGGCCCGCGCCGCGTCGGCTCCCCCATCGCCCTCGCCGTCGTGCGCGACCCCGACATGCTCGTCGACGTGCACGCCCGCCTGTCGGCGCTCGGCGTCCTCACGGTCCCCGCGCGCACCGTCGACGCCGCGCGGTCCTTGTTCGCCCTGCTGAAGCCCTCCGTGGTCGCCGCGTCCGACAGCCGCGACGCGGAGGCGTGGCTCGTGGAGCTCGCCCGCGAGCACCCGTCGGTGCGGCTGCTGCGCCTCCTGTCCGAGGGCGCCCCGGCGCAGCGCCCGATCGCGGGCGAGGTCCTGGTCCGGCGCCCGTTCGCCGCGGCGGGCGCGGGGCGCTCGCTGCGCCTCGCTGCCGGCCGGCCCGGCATGCCCGTGAGAGCCCTCAGCGGAGCGCGCGAGGCTCGCAACCTGGTGCTCGCCGTCGAGCGGCTGCTCGAGGGGCGCCTCTCGAAAGAGGCGGCGCGGAGCCTGGGCACCCGCCCGGAGCTCGATCTCGTACGCCGCCACCTCGGCGCGTGACCGGGGCGGGGAGCCCGCGGAGTCGACGCGGCGCTACGTCGACCCCGAGGAGAGCTTGTGCGCCTTCCGGCCGCCGCGGGCGAGCTCCAGGGGCGCGCGCTGCCCCGACAGGAACAGGTTGGCCATCTCCACGCAGCGCCCGGTGAGGGCGCGCGCGCCGGCGCGCAGCTCTTCGCTCTGCTCGACGACCCGGATGTTGTTCTCCATGTCCTCGGCGCTCCACCCGCGTGAGTGCGCGATGAACGGGTGCTGGGGGAACTGGCAGCCGAGCTCGGCGAAGAACGTCAACATCTGACCCACGACGCCCTGGACGTTGTCCTGGCCACCCGTGACGATGAACCCCGCCACCTTCCTGTTGAGGAGGACCCGCGAGGCGATGGTCTCCTGGTTCTGGATGCAGTTGCACCGCTCGATCATCTTGTAATAGAGCGAGCTCGCCGAGCCCCACCGGATGGGCGTCGCGATGAGGATCACGTCCGCCCAATGGACGAACGCCTCGTAGACGCGGTCCATCTCGTCCTGCGGATCCATTTGGGTTATGGAGCAGGGCCAGGTGCAGGCGCGCGCGCTCTTCGAATAGAAGCCCTCGCAATGGCGAAAGGACAGGTCGTTCAGCCGAAGGAGCTGGGTCTCGCACCCGAGCGGCTGGGCGGCCTCGAGCGCGGACTCCAGCAGGAGCTCCGACGTGCTGACGCGTGGGTATCGTCGGTCCATGACCGTGGTGGACACACCCACGACGCGCACGGGCCCGGGCGCGCGCTCGATCGCGCGGGCCAGCCGGTGCGGCTCGTGCTTCTTCTTCTTCCGGGCGGTCGCAGAGCTCAGGTCGACCAGCGCTCGCCCGCCCTCGATCTTGGTCCGGTAGACCGGCACGGCGTCCTCCTCGTACCCCGGCTCCCCGAGCCCGGTCGCGCGGTGGAACTTCCATTGGTGCCAGGGGCAGACCACGTAGTCACCCTCGAGCGAGCCCCGGCCGAGCGGTCCCCCCACGTGGTTGCACGCGCCCGAGATCACGGAGAGCTCCTCGTTCACCCAGGAGACCGCGAGCCTCGTCTTGCCGATGATCACCTCCCGGAGAGGCGTCGCGCGGAGCTCGGACAAGTCACCCAAGTCGTGCCAGTCGGGATCACCCATGGTCGCTCTCCTCGGCCGCCGCCATGCGCAGCAGCGTCGTGGTCGTGTTCCAGTTCCGCACGGTCATCTCCTGGTAGACCGGCAGCGAGGTCAGCTTCGCGAGCTTGCTCTGGCTCGCCCTCCGGACGAGGCGCGAGAAGTAGAGCACACCGGTGCCGGCGTGCACCTCGTCCACGCCCGGCCTGGCGGGCACGCTCTCGATGGCCGCCTGCGCGGTGAGCGGCTCTCGCAGGAACACGACGTCGTAGCGGAACGCGCCCGGCTCCGCCCCGAAGCCGCGCGGCGCGCGCTCCACGACGGCGCGCAGCTCCGCCTCGCTGCGGACCGCCACGGCCGCGTCGTATCGGAAGGACGCCGCGAGCATGGCCTCGATCCGGCGGACGAGAGAAGCTCGCTCCGTCCGTCCAGCCGAGAACACGACGTTGCCGCTCTGGATGTACGTCGCGACCGACTGGAAGCCGTGCTCCACGAAGCAGGCCCTCAGGTCCGCCATCCTGATGATGTTCCGTCCTCCAACGTTGATACCCCTCAGGAGCGCGACGAAGCGGCCCGCGCGCGCCCCGCGTGGCGGCGCGGCGTCCCGCGGTCTCCGTCCTCCGGCCGAGCCCATCCAACCGAGGTATCACCGCTCGAGGCGGCGCACGACCTGCCGCTGCCGGAATCATCACAAACCTGTGAGAAGCGGCGGGAGCGAGGTCTCACTCGATCTGCAGACGCAGGCAGGTATCCTCAGGAGGCCGCGACAGGCTGGGCGCCTCCCCGAGTCGTCCCGCGGCTGATCCATGCGAACCGCCGTCGCCAGAACCTACGTCAACGAGTTCCCGAAGGTCAACGCGCTGCTCGACGCGAACCAAGCGGCGCTCGACGAAGTGATGATGGAGCGCGCGCTACAGCTCCCCACGATGGCGGGGATCGCGGCGCAGCAGGACCCCAAGGACCCCCGCGTCGCCGCAGAGCGTGCGCTCAGCCGAGAGCTCCAGCGCAAGGCGCTCGTGCACGGAGACTGGGATCCCTACATCGCGCACCTCAACGCGCAGGGTCGGATCTACGCGCGGCTCGGGGTGTCGCTCGCCGACTGGTACGCGCTCGTCCACGCGTACCGCAACTACCTCGTCCCGGTCGCGCTCTCCGAGCCGGAGCCCGCGCCGCTCGTGCTGGCGATCACCGCGTTCGTCGACGTGGCCCTCGCCGAGATCGGCGCTGCCTACCTCGCCGAGAAGCAGTCGCTGGTGGCCGCCGCAGAGGGAGAGCGCGAGCTCTACCTGAAGCTCCTCAAGAAGTGCCCGCTCGGGCTCACGCTGCACCGAATCGACTCGGACGGGAAGCGGTCGGTCGTCCACGTGAACGACGCCATCGCGGAGCTGCGCGATGGTGCCTTCGCCGAGTCTCCCGACCGCGAGTCGATCTCGGCTCGCTTCGACGCCGACATCCGGCGCGCGTTGGCGACCGGAGAGGCCGTCGAGTCGCAGGAGGCGATCGGTGGGCGGGTGTTCCGCCAGTGGGCCGTGCCGCTCGACGAGGTGCACGCGGGAGGCATTCACGTCGACATCACCGAGCGCGACCGAATGAACCGCGCGCTCCGCGAGGCCAACGCCGATCTCGAGCGGAGCAACCGGGACCTCTACCAGTTCGCCTACATCGCGTCCCACGACCTCCGAGCTCCGCTGCGCGACGTGGACAACCTGTCCAAGTGGCTCGCGGACGACCTCGGCGAGACGTTGCCCGAGGCTTCGGCGCGCCACCTGGTCCGCCTCCGGGCCCGCGTGAGCAGGATGGAGCGGCTGCTCGAGGATCTCCTCCAGTACTCACGGGCCGGGAAAACGTCGACCGCGGCGGAGGCCGTGAGCCTCGAGGACGCGGTGGCCGCGGCCGTGGAGGTGACGGGGCCTCCGCCCGATTTCGAGGTCATCGCCGCCGCGCCGCCGATGACGGTCATCACCCCGCGCGCGCCGCTCGAGATGGTGCTCCGCAACTTGATCGGCAACGCCATCAAGCATCACCACCGACAGAAGGGCCGGGTCGAGGTCGCCTGGGCACGCGACGGAGCCCGCGTGCGCCTCTCCGTGCTGGACGACGGCCCCGGCATCGCCCCCGAGTACCACCAGCGCGTCTTCGAGATGTTCCAGACGCTCGCTCCTCGAGACGCGGTCGAGGGGAGTGGGATGGGGCTCGCGGTGGTGAAGCGGGTCGTGGAGGCCTACGGCGGCTCCGTCGGGGTCGTCTCCGAGGGCGACCGGAGCGGGTCAGAGTTCTGGTTTACGTGGCCCGTGGAGTGGAGGCCGGAGGGCGCATGAACACCGTGCACATCCTGCTCGTGGACGACAACGACGTGGACGTGGAGGCGGCGCTGCGCGCGTTCCGACAGAAGCGGATCGCGAACCCCGTGGTCGTCGCGCGCGACGGCGTCGAGGCCTTGGAGATCCTCCGCGGCGTCGGGCGCCCGGCGCTGCCACGGCCCTTCTTGCTGCTGCTGGATCTGGCGATGCCGCGGATGAACGGCATCGAGCTGCTCGAGGCGCTCCGCGCGGACGCGGACCTCCACGACTCCATCGTCTTCGTGCTCACGACCTCGGCCAGCGACGAGGACAAGGTCGCTTCCTATGGGCACAACGTGGCGGGATACATCGTCAAGTCGGAGGTCGGGGATGGCTTCATCCGGTTGATCTCTCTGCTGGATCACTATTGGCGGATCGTCGCCTTCCCGCCGGATCCGCGCTCGGTGGACCGATGATCGACTCGGCCTCCCGCGTCATGGTGATCGACGACAACGACGTCGACCGCGAGGCGGTCCGGCGCCTCGTCGGGCGCGAGTACGCGGTGGACGAGGCGTCCACGGCCAACGAGGGCCTCCGGCTCGCTCGGGAGCAGAGACCCGACTGCGTCTTGCTCGACTACAACCTCCCGGACGGGTCCGGGGTGGATCTCGTGGAGGCGCTGGCCGCCGAGGGCTTCCCCGTGGTGATGCTCTCCGGCGTCGGCTCGGAGTCGGTGGCCGTGGCGGCGCTCAAGGGCGGGGCGCAAGACTACCTCTCCAAGGACGGGCTCTCCGCGGAGGCGCTTCGCGTCGCCGTTCGCGGCGCCATTCATCGGGTCGCGCTCCGCCGGCAGGTCCGCGAACAGCAGCAGGCGCTCGAGCTCAAGGCGTCGGAGCTGGCTCGACGCGGCCAGGAGCTGAGCATCCTCCTCGACCAGCTCCCCGCGGTCGTCTGGACCGTCGATCGCGCGCTCCGGGTCACGTCCGCCTCGGGCAAGCAGCTGAGCCGCCTGGGGCTCGACGCCTTCGTCGGACGCCGGCTCGACGAGGAGGAGGACCACCCGCTCGCGTCGGAGGCGCTCCTCGCGCAGCACCGCGCCGCGGTGGACGGCAGCTCCTCGTCGGGGACGATGTCCCACGGAGGGCGCTCGTACGACGTCACGCTTCAGCCGCTCCGCGGGGCGGCGCACGACGTCATCGGGGCGATCGGCTTGCTCCAGGACACGACCGATCAGCGTCGGCTGGAGGAGCAGCTCCGGCACTCGCAGCGGATGGAGGCGATGGGCCGGCTCGCCGGCGGCGTGGCGCACGACTTCAACAACCTGCTCACCGTCGTCCTGAACTGCGCCGTGCTCGCCAAGGAGAGCCTCCCGCCGAGCGAGCCGGCGATCGCGGACATGGACGAGATCCTCGAGGCCGCGCGCAGAGCAGCGGAGCTCACGGCCCAGCTGCTCGCGTTCTCGAGGCGACGGGCTACCCGCCCGGAGGTGATCGACGTCCGGCGGCTCCTCGAGGGCACCGTCCGCATGCTGCACCGCCTGATAGGGGAGGACGTCCGCCTGGAGACGCGGATCGCGACCGACGTGGGCGCGGTCCAGATCGACCCGGGCTCGCTCGAGCAGGTCATCGTGAACCTCGCCGTGAACGCGCGCGACGCGATGCCGCGCGGGGGCCTCCTCTTGCTCGACGTCATGATGATCGACATCGACACCGCGTGGCATGATTTCCACGGCGCGGAGATCACGCCCGGCCGCTACGTTCGCATCGTGATGAACGACACCGGGGTTGGGATGACGCCCGAGGTGCGGAGCCGCCTCTTCGAGCCGTTCTTCTCCACCAAGGGCCCGGGGCGCGGGACCGGGCTCGGCCTCGCGACGGTGTACGGGATCGTGACCCAGGCGGGCGGCGCGCTCCACGTCTACTCCGAGCCGGACCGCGGCACGGCGTTCCACGTGTACCTCCCTGTCTCGTCGGAGACGCCGATCAGGCGCCCGGCCGGGCCCCCAACGGCGACACGGGGGACGGAGACCGTGCTCATCGTGGAGGATGACCCGCAGATCCGAAGCATCGCCCGGCGCGTCCTCGCCGACCACGGCTACGAGGCCCTCGTCGCCGCGACCGGCGAGGAGGCGCTGCACGTCCTCGGCGCCGCGACGCGCGTCCACCTCCTCGTGAGCGACGTCGTGCTCCCGGGGCTGTCCGGCCAGGAGCTCCTCGCGCGGGCCCGCGCCCTTCACCCTCACCTCCTCACGATGCTCATGTCGGGGTACTCGCCCCAGATCGTCGCGCTCGAGGGGAGCGACGTCCCCATCCTGCAGAAGCCGTTTGCTCCGACGCAGCTGGTGTCAGCCGTCAGGCGCGCGCTGGACGGCTGACACGCGAAGCCCTCCGACGCCGCGCTGGATCCACCGTGGGCGTCCTTGGTATCGTCACCCGATCGTGAGAGCCTCGTCGCTGCACCGTCACGCTCGTGGACCGGGCGCTGGCGGCGCGTGGACGCTCCCCGACCGAGAGGATCCGCCCCATGCCCCCCATCGCTCGTGAGTTCGTCGCCCCAGGAAAAGGTCCTTGGGAGCTCGAGACAGCGCATTTTCCCCGCCCTTTCTCCCGCTTCCTGGGGGAGGCGGTCCCGCCGGCGTTCGCGAAGGGCTTCTCCGAGGGGAGCGCCCGATACGGCCTGCTCCTCAGCCACTTCAAGTCGGCGCTGGTGCAGAACTTCGTCTACCAGCAGCCGGTGGCCTTCGGGGCGCCGGAGGGCGCGGCCGGCCCGCCGCCGAACTTCGTCCTCTGGCTGCTCACGCGCCTGCACCCGAAGATGCGCGCGCGCATCGCCGACTGTGAGCGCGCGTTCGAGGAGCGCCTGTGGCGCGCGGAGCTCGAGCGGTGGGACACGCAGGCCAGGCCTGACGCCGTCTCCAAGCACCGGGCCTTGCAGGCGATCGATCCGAAGAAGCTCGACGACGCCGACCTCGCCAAGCTCGTCGAGCGATGCCGCGCCCACGCGGAAGACATGATCGGTCTCCACCACCAGTTCACGATCACGTGCATCATCGCGACCGGGGACTTCCTGGCGCACGCGCGGGACTGGACCGGAGCCCAGCCCGGGGAGCTGCTCGGCCTGCTCCGCGGCACGTCGAAGATCTCGAACGGCGTCGCCGCCGCCGAGCTCGACGTCCTCGCCGCGGCGCTCAAGGAGGACGCCGCCGCCCGCGCGGTCCTCGACAAATCCGACGCGGCGCGCGCGCTCGCCGAGCTCACGGACATGGACGGCGAGGCGGGCGCCGCGGCGCGCGCGTACCTCGACGTCGTGAGGTACAGATCGCTGGGGTACGACATCGCGGACAAGACCAGCGAGGAGATGCCGGCGTTGCTGATCAAGGCCATCCGCGCGAGCGCTGGGGAGGGCCGCGCCGACGCCAGCGCTGCGGAGGATCGCGCCGCGGCGCTGCGCAAGCGCGTCCCAGCCGAGCACCGCGACCGCTTCGACGAGCTCCTCGGCGAGGCGCGCCACGTCAACCGGCTCCGCGACGAGCGCGGGGTCTACTCCGACGGCTGGGCGACCGGGCTCGCGAGGCGCGTCGTCCTCGAGGCGGGGAGGCGCCTCGCGAAGGAGGGCAAGCTGCACGCCTTCGATCACGCGGTCGATCTCAGCGCCTCGGAGCTCGTCGCCCTCCTCCGCGGAGAGAAGGGCCCGGGGCCGGACGAGATCGAGGACCACGTCACGTGGCGGACGACGAAGAGCGTGGCCGACGCCCCGCCCTTCTTGAACGCCATGCCCGCCGGCCCCCCCCCCGCGGACATCCTCCCGGCCCCGGCGCGGCGCGCAGGACGCGCGATCGACGCCGTGCTCACGTGCCTGTTCAAGGAGGCCGACGCGGCCAACTCGAAGGAGGTCCTCCGAGGTCTCGCCGTCAACGAAGGCGTCTACGAGGGCACGGCCCGCCTGGTCAAGGACGCCGGGGATTTCGAGAAGGTGCAGCAGGGGGACGTCCTGGTCACGCGCGCGACCTCTCCGTACTTCAACGTCGTGCTGCCTCTCCTCGGCGCGCTGGTCACCGACCGCGGCGGGCAGCTCTGCCACGCCGCCATCGTCGCCCGTGAGTACGGCATCCCCGGGATCGTCGGGACGCGGGAGGCGACGGCGCGGATCAAGGACGGCGCGCGCGTGCGCGTAGACGGCAAGAAGGGCGAGGTCACCATCCTGAGCGATCCCTCGTGATCGTCTTGCTCGACCGCACCCTCGACGCCGCGGTCTTCGGGGGCAAGGCGGCCCAGCTCTCGCGCGCCGTGCGCGCGGGGCTCCCGGTGCCTCCGGGGGCGGCGCTGCACCCGGATGACGTCGCCCGCGTCGCGAGGTCGCGCTCGGTGGAGGGCGACGCCCTCGCCAACCTGATGGATCGGCTCGGCGGGGCCGTCGCGGTCCGTTCGAGCGCCATCGGCGAGGACGGGGCGGGCGCGAGCTTCGCCGGTCAGCACGCCACGGTCCTCAACGCCTGCTCGGTCGAGGAGGTCATCGAGGCGGTGGTGGACATCGACGCGTCGGTGCGGGCGCCCTCCGCGCTCGCGTACCGCGAGAAGCTCGGCCTGACGGGGGAGCCGCGGATGGGGGTGGTGATCCAGGCGCTGGTCCCGTCGGACGTGGCGGGCGTCCTCTTCACGCGAGATCCGATGACGGGCGCGGACGTGCGCGTCATCGAGGCCGCCTGGGGCCTCGGGGAGGCCGTCGTCGCGGGGCTCGTCACCCCCGACCGGTTTCGCGTCGAGCGCGGCGGGCGGATCCTCGAGCGCGCCCTCGGCGACAAGGACATCGCCGTCCGCCGCGCCCCGGGGGGCGGGACGGAGGAGGTCCCCGTACCGCCGGCCGACGTGGAGCGGCTGTGCCTGACCGACGCCGAGCTCGGCGCGCTCGACGCGCTCGCCTCCGCGTGCGAAGCGGAGCTCGGTGCCGGACAGGACGTCGAGTTCGCGTTCGCAGGAGGTCGGCTCTACCTCCTCCAGAGCAGAGCCATCACGCGTGCAGGCTGATCCCGCCCCTCCCCGCACCGGGAGGCTGATCGCGGCGGTCGCGGCCGCGGCGGCCTTGCTCCCGCTCAACTCCACGATGATCGCGGTCGCGCTCCCCGACGTCGTGGAGGCCATGCGTACGGATCCTGCGACCGCGACGCAGGCCCTCGTGGCGGCCTACCTCGTGACCAGCATCGTGCTCCAGAGCCCGGGCGGGAAGCTGGCGGACCGTCTCGGGCACGGGCGCGTGCTCGGCCTGGGGCAGCTCGTGTTCATGATCGGCGCGCTCGTCGGCTACTTCGGATCGAGCCTCGCCGCCGTCGCGTTCGGGCGCGTCCTGATGGCCGCCGGCGGCGCGCTGCTCCTCCCCGCCGGCGCCGCGCTCCTCCGCTCCGAGGTGCCGGCGGAGCGGCACGGGCGGGCGTTCGGGATGTTCGGCGGGGTGATGGCCCTCTCCGCAGGAATCGGGCCGATCGTCGGAGGCGAGATCGTCGCGCGGTTCGGCTGGCGCGCCATCTTCACCGTGAACATCCCCGTCCTCTGCGTCGGCGCGTTCCTCGCGTTCGCGCCCCCCAGCGCCGTCGGGTGGCGCAGGCCCCCGCCTGCGGCGCAGACGAGCGGCGCACCCGCGCGCTTCGACCTGCTCGGGACCGCCCTCCTCACCGTCGCGCTGACCGCGATCGTGCTGGGCCTCAAGGAGCGATCCGCACCTTGGGTCGCCGCTGGCGCGGCGGCGCTCGTTCCGTTCGCCCTCTGGGAGCGCCGGGTGCAAGACGCCGTGGTCGACTTCTCCTTGTTCCGGATCCCGGCGTTCACGGCGGGGACGATCTTCATCGCGCTGCAGAACCTGTCGCTCTACGCGCTCTTGTTTCACCTCCCCCACGTCCTCACCGCGCTCTTCGACGTCGACGCCCGCGGCGTCGGCCGGCTCCTCGTCTGGCTCATGGCGACCATGGTGTTGATGGCGCCCGTGTCCGGTCGGCTCTCCGATCGCTTCGGCCCGAGGCGCGTGGCCCTGCTGGGCGGCGCGGTGGGGACCTCCGCGATGTTCTCGATGTTCCTGATCCCCCTGACCGCACCTCGGGCGATCGTCCCGTCGTTGGTGCTCCTCGGGCTCGGCCTCGGGCTCTCCACGGCGCCGGCCCAGGCGGCGTCCCTCGGCGCCGTCCCCGCGGAGAAGAGCGGAATGGCTG
The DNA here is from genome assembly GCA_964492175.1 of uncultured Polyangiaceae bacterium. GTDB lineage: Bacteria > Myxococcota_A > Polyangia > Polyangiales > Polyangiaceae > Xiheicaenibacterium. The sequence goes on from CAZBJI010000044.1 coordinate 33,953, forward strand.
CCGGGCTCAGCGCGACGATGCGCTACCTCGGCGGTATCGCGGGCGTGTCCCTCTTGTCCTTCTTCCTCTCGACCAGCACCGACGCGCACGTCGTCCTGGCGGAGCACAGGGGGTCGATCCTCGCGTTCTCCGCGGCTCTCCTCCTCAGCGCGTGCGTGGCCCTGCTCCTCCCGACGGCGGCGCCCTCGCGCGTCGCGGCGCCTTCGGCGGGGTGAACGTCAAGCCGGCGGCGGCGCCTCCTCGAGGAGCTGCTTCAGCCGGGCCAGATCCTTCCGGTTGGCCCGCCGCATGGCGCCCGCCATGAACGGCGCGAACAGGCGAGAGAAGCCCGCCGGCTCCCCGCGGTTGCGGAGCGTCATGCGCGTGCGCCTCCCCGGCTCCGGCGCCCAGGTGTACGTGGTCTCCATCGGGAACGGGCCCTCGGCGGTGCGCATGACGAGGCGAGCGTCAGGCACGAGCTCCACGATCTCGTACGTGTACGCGAGGCGCCGGCCCAGGAAGTGCGCGACGAAAGCGACGCGAGATCCCACCGCCGCGGGCCGCTCCGTCTTCCACTCCACGCTCTCGATGTTCACGTACCAGCGCGGCGCGTTGTCGGGATCCGCCGCGAACGCGGCGACCTCCGCGCAGGGCCGCTCCACCGTGATCTCGGTCAAGACGTCGACGCCCAAGGTGCCTCCGAGGACGTTGTAACGGGACCGAGTCGCGGAGACAATAGGGCCACGATGAGACCCATTATCTCATGAGCGAGACAATTCGCCTCGAGGACATGCGCCTCTTCGCGAGGGTGGCAGAGGAGAGGAGCTTCACGGCCGCGGCGCGCGCGCTCGGCGTACCCAAGCAGACGCTGAGCCGCCGCGTCGCTGCCCTCGAGCGCGCGCTCGGCGTCACGCTCATGCACCGCACCACGCGGAGGCTCCAGCTGAGCGACGTCGGGGCGGCGTACGCCGAGCGGTGCGCGGAGCTCTCGCGGGTCGCGGACGAAGCGAACCGCGCCATCACCGACACGACGCGCGTCCCGCGCGGCCGCCTGCGCGTGACGGCAGATCCGGTGTTCGGCGAGGCGTTCCTGTCCGATGTCGTGGTGGCGTACGCGCGGCGCTGGCCCGAGGTAGCGCTGGAGGTCCTCTTGACGCGGCGGCACGTGGACCTCGTCGAGGAGGGCTTCGACGTCGCGTTCCGGATCGGCGCCGTGGACGACCCCGCCCTCTCGGCGGAGCGGCTCGGCCCGGCGCGCGTCCGGTACTGCGCGAGCCCCCGCTACGTCTCCCGGCGGGGCTCGCCGGCGGGCCCCGCCGACCTCCGTCACCACGACTGCATCGTCGTCGCCTCCGAAGGCGTCCCCACGCGCTGGCCGTTCCCAGGGGCGAAGGGGCCGCTGCTGATCCCCGTCACGGGGCGCCTCCTCTTCTCGAGCTTCCCCTTGGCGCGCGCGGCCACCCTCGCCGGGCTCGGGATCGGGATCTTCCCCGAGTTCGCGTGCGCCGAAGACCTCCGCAAGCGCCGACTGGTCCCCGTGCTCGGAGGGGTGACCGTCGACGTCGGCGCGGTGTGGCTCGTCCACGCGGCGCGGCGCGCGCTCTCGATGGCTGCCCGCGCGTTCGCCGATCTCGCGCGCGAGCGCCTCGGCCGGCGCCCCCCGTGGGTCCAGGCCGAGCCGCGCGTCCGACGCGCGCGGTCGCGCGCCTGATCCGCCTCCGCCACGCGGACGGCCTTGCGCGCCGCGCCGCGGTCGCGCAAGGTAGCCGCCCCCGAGAGGGCAAGGAGGCGTCGATGCGCTACAAGTTTCTCGGCAAGAGCGGGCTGAAGGTGTCGGAGCTGTGCCTCGGCACCATGAGCTTCGGCAGTACGTGGGGCTTCGGCGCGGACGAGGAGGAGAGCCGCCGCATCATCGGGGCGTACGCCGCGGCCGGCGGCAACTTCCTCGACACCGCGAACAAGTACCACGAGGGCGAGACGGAGCAGATCGTCGGCCGCGCCGTCGAGGCCACGCGCGAGCGCTGGGTCATCGCGACGAAGTTCACGCTGGCCATGGGCGCGGGTGACCCCAACCGCGCCGGCAACTCCCGCAAGAACATGATGCGGTCCGTGGAGGCGAGCCTGAAGCGCCTCAACACGGACTACATCGATCTCCTCTGGGTCCACGCGTGGGACTTCACCACCACGGCCGAGGAGGTCATGCGGGGGCTCGACGACCTCGTCCGCAGCGGCAAGGTGCTCTATGTCGGCGTGTCGGACGCCCCCGCCTGGGTCGTGTCGCGCGCCAACATGCTCGCCGAGCTGCGCGGCTGGTCCCCGTTCGTGGGCCTGCAGATCGAGTACAGCCTCATCGAGCGGACGGTGGAGCGCGAGCTCCTGCCCATGGCGCAGGCGCTCGGGATCACGGTCACGCCCTGGGCGCCCATCGCCGGCGGCGTCCTCAGCGGGAAGTACACGCGCGGCGCCGACCCGGACACCAAGCGGGCCGGCGGCAACGAGCGGCGCCTCACCGAGCAGAACCTCGCGATCGCGCGGGAGGTCGACGCGGTCGCGGACGAGCTCGGCAAGAGCTCCACCCAGGTCGCGATCGCCTGGGTCCGCCAGCGAGGGGACCACATCATCCCCATCATCGGGGCCCGAAAGGTCACACAGGTGCAGGACTCTCTCGGCTCCGCGGACCTCACCCTCGGCGCGGAGCACTTGGCGCGCCTGAACGAGAAGAGCAAGGTCCCGCTCGGGTTCCCTCGCGACTTCCTCGCCACCGACTACGTGCGGACCATCGTCTACAGCGACCAGGAGCCTTACATCGATCTGCCTGAAGCGGCCCAGAAGCCTCGCTGACCGACCGCGCCCGAGCGACCGCAGCCGGCGGGTCGGTCGCCGGCCGCGCGCGGGCCACGCCGTCGGATCGCCGAGCCCTTACGACGACGCGCCCGCCGGGCTCACGCAGCGCTGAGCTGGACGTCCTCTCCCGTGGCGCCCAGGAGCTGCACCAGGGCATCCTGTTCGTCCGCGATGGAAGCGAGCGCCGCCTGCGCGAGGTCGCGGTGCTCCTCCATCTCGTCGAACCAACGCTCGAGGCTGAAGGAGAGGACCGTGGTGGGCTCTGTGACGCGGGCGCTCCACTCGTCGGACAGAGCGCCGAGCGAAGTCACGCCGCCGACCAGGAGGCCCGGCCCGAAGGTGACCGTCGCCCTCGGCTCTGCGCGCTCCACGACGACCCGTCCGCTGACCACGACGTACACGCGCTCGCGCCCCTGGGCCCCGCCGAAGAGCGTCTCCCCCTCGGCGAGCGACACCTCCGTGGCGTGCGCGATCAGGTCGGCGAGCGTCTGCACGCGCGCCCGACCGAGGAGGTCGACGTTCCGCAGGAGCAGCATCTGCTCGACGGGCGTGAGCGGCGCCGTTCGGCGAGGGACGTCCTTGCCGGCGTCGAGCGTGGGCACCGTCACGCCGGCGGCGAGGACGGCGTCGAACAGGCGCATGGACGCTCGCGCCCACGCCAAGATGGCCTGGCGCGTGAGCTCGAAGCTCTCGTCGAGCATCTCCAGCAGGTCGTCCGAGCGGACGCTCATCATGGCGGTGTCCTCGAGCGCCGTGGCCGTCCGCGTGTGGAGGCGGTTCGAAAGCGCGTCCGCCCACCCGAGCGCGCCCATCCCCGACACCACGACGGGGCTCGCGGTCGCGCTCTCCAGGCGAACCCGTCCGGCGCGCATGAAATAGACGCGCTCGGACGACTGGCCCTCCGCGAAGAGCACGTCCCCTCGGCGCACCGGCTGATCGACGACGAGCGCCGCGAGGCGGTCGATGATCCAGCTCGGTGGGGCCGGGGCGCTGGGGTCGGCGAACGCACCCAGCATGACCTCCCGCTCGAGGAACACGCTCTCGTCCGGGTCGACGTCCACGAGCGGGAGGACCTCCGCTCCCGTCGGCGGCGGCGTGGCGGCACGCGCGGAGACCGCGCCCGCGCTCGGCGGCGCCGACGCGCGCCCCCCCTCCGCGGCGAAGCGGAAGGGCGTGCCTGCGCCTTCCAGCAGGTGCGACGCCAGGGCCGCGATCATGCGGTCATGGTCGCCCCGGAGCAGGGCGAGCAGCGACTCTTGGTCCGCGGGCAGCGTCACGTCCAGCACCGCTCTCGCACGCGCCACCAGATCGCCGGGCGACAGGTCGTCCATGAGCAAGCGCAGCAGCGTCCGTAGGCGGGCCTCGCGGCGGCTGCTGAGCAGCGCGTCGAGCAGCTCGACCGCGTTGGCACGAGCCCGCGGCATCTGCGACCGCACCGACAGGAACACGAGCCGCATGTCCTCCCGGGGCCGCGCGAGCTTGAGGAGCCGGAACGTCCGCTCGATCGCCTGCTCCTGCTTGTCCTGGAGCAACCCCGAGAGGAGGCGCTCCGCGGGGGTCGCGCCCTCTTCGTCCCAGTCCGCGGTGAGCAGCCCGTGCATCGCGGCCATCCGGAGAGCCTCGACCATGTTGGCCTCGGCGAGCTTCGTCATCCGAGTCCGCGAGACGCGGACGTCGTAGCGGCCCGCGATTCGTCCGAGCGCGCGCAGCGCCCGATACCGGATCAGACCGTCGGGCTCGGCCTCCAGCCGATCCACCAAGAGGTCGGCCGCGCGCTGCGCCCCGAAGTGGGCGACGGCGCCGGGGAGGTGCGACCGCAGGTTGCGAGGCGCCGTCGGGTCGGTGAGCACGCGCTCGATGGCGTCGAGCGCCGGCGCCCCGAGCTCGACGAGCGCGGTCATGGTCGCCTCCCGCCCTTCGCGGAACCGGAGCCGCTCGACCAAGAACGGTATGAGGCTCTCGGCGCGCTGCGCCGCGGTCGCGGAGACCAGGAGCCGAGTCACTTCCTGGGACCGCTCGCTCGCGAGCCGGTTCATCAGCTGGACCAGGAGGGCGCGGCCGCGCGGATCCGGCGCGCTCTCGGCGAGCGCCCGCAGCATGCCGGTGCGCGTAGCCGTCGCGCCCTCTCCTGGGGCCACGCGATCCAGGTCGACCTCCTCGCGCTCGCGCAGCATCAGCCGGGCGCGGGCGTACCCGGCGATCATCTCGTCCCGATCGGTCGAGAGGAGCTCGAGCGCGCCGGGCGCTCCGTGCTTCGCCATCGCTCGCGCGGCCGCGAAGCGCACCTCGCGGTCCTCGCTCCGGAGCAGCGCGCGGCCGAGCGACAGCCAATCCGTCCGCTCTGCCTCCCCGAAGATGGCGAGCGCGGTCAGCAGCACCTCGCGATCCCGATGATGCAGGATGAGCGCGGGGATGAGACCCTGCCGCCCGCGGCGCTCGAGCGCCCGCATGGCCGCGAGGACGTCGGCTGGCTCGTCGCTCGCCATCGTGGCGACCAGGAACTCCGCCTGGGCGAGGTCGAACTGGCGCCGCGCGGCAGACGCGCCGCTCTTTCGCTCGAGCGATCGCCGGAGCAAGTCGACGTAGGGCCCCCGCACCGACAGCGCCGCGCCCAGCGAGACCACGGCGAGCAGCGTGACGAGGACCGCGAACAGACCCGGAGAGAGGATCTCGAGCGCCCCGAGGGCCCCGAGCGCGAGGGCCGCGGCCGCCTGCGCCACCTTGACGAGCGCCCCGTCGATGAGCGGCTTCGCGCGCTCCCGTTGGTGCGGGTGCATCGGGAGGTACACGAGCTCCATCGCGTTCCGGTGGGTCGAGTAGCGGAACCCGACGTCCAGCGCCTTCAGCCCGAGGACGGCGCGCACGCCGCCGCCGGTGACCAGGGTCCAGAGAGCACCGAGAGACAAGGCGCCGGGCGCGATCGCCAGCGCGGCCGTGACGCCCACGCGCCGGACGAGCGCGCCGGTCACGGCGAGCTGCAGGACCAGCGACGCCGCGTTCACGGCCGCGTAGTACCACCCGAAGAACGCGCCGAGCTCCTCCTTCGGGACCGTGCGCGCCACGGTCCACATGAAGAAGTAGTCGACGACCAGCGCCGTGAGCGTCATCAGCACGACGAGCAGCGCCAACCCCCGAACGAACTTGTCGCGCGAAGCCGAGCCGAGGGAGGTCCGCGCGACCCGAGCGACGATCGGGGCGGTCGTCCCGGCCGGACCGAAGCCCACGTGGGCACCGGCGACGAGCATGACGGCCGCCGCGACGAGGAGGAGGCCTCGCACCTCGAACCTCGCGACGAGCGCCGCGGCGGCGGTGGAGCCCACCAGACCGCCGACCATCGCGGCCACGTTGATCGGCGCCAGGAGCCGCTTCGCCTGGCCCAGGGTCAGGAGGCGACCGATGAGCATCCAGAAGAGCGGCACGAACACGGCGCCCGTCACGCCCGTCGCCAGGTAGATGGCGATCGCGGAGGCTCGGTTCGCGGGCGTCAGGTAGAGGAGCACCAGCGCCGCGGCCCCGATGGCCAGCGCGCCCGTGAGGCTCCTCTTCGGCCCGAACCGCGCGCTCACGGTCCCTGCGAGCGCGCTCGCGGGCACGGCCAGGGCCGCGAGCGCCACGTACACGACGCCGAGCGCTCGCGCCGACAGGTCGGAGAGCAGGAGCGCGTCTCGCGCGGTGTCCAGGATCGTGTGCGCGACCAGGACGAGGAAGAGGAGCAGGAAGGAGCCGGCGAGGGTGCGCATCTCCCCCGCGCGCACGTCGACGAAGCGGCGGATCACGGCGAACCGCCGCGCCTTCGCGACGGGGAACGGGGGCTCTCGCGGGGTCGGCGCTTCACGGCACGCACGAGCCCACCGATCTACCAGATCACGGCGCTCACGTCCGGCGGACCCGCGCTCGGCCCAGGTGTTGGCGCGCGATGGCGAGGAACCTCTCGCGAGCCAAGCGGTGGTCGACCACCGGGCTCGGGTAGTCCTCCCCGAGCCGCACCCCTGCGTCGCGCAAGACGCCGTCGGGAGCCTCCCACGGCCGGTGCACGTAGCGCTCCGGGAGGCGCGCGAGCTCCGGCACCCATCGGCGGACGTAGTCGCCTCGCGGATCGAACCTCGCGCCCTGCGTCACCGGGTTGAACACGCGGAAGTAGGGCTGGGCGTCACAGCCGCACCCGGCCGACCATTGCCACCCCATGTTGTTGTTCGCGTAGTCCCCGTCCACGAGGTGCGCGAGGTAATGCTGCTCGCCGCGCCGGTAGTCGACGAGCAGGTGCTTGGTGAGGAAGCTCGCCGAGATCATCCTGGCGCGGTTGTGCACGAACCCCTCTCCGTGCAGCTGCCGTATGGAAGCGTCCACGACCGGGTACCCGGTGCGGCCGGTGCGCCACGCGTCCCACGCCGCCTCGTCCTCCTGCCAAGGGAAGCCTCGGAACGCGGCGCGGTAGGGTCCCTCCAACACGTCGGGGCGGTCCCAGAGCGTGCTATGGGCGAACTCGCGCCAGACGAGCTCGTTCAGGAACACCCGCGCCGCCTCCGAGGCACCGATCGCGTCCTCCACCGCGGACCACACCCTCGCGACGGACAGGGTGCCGAACTTGAGATCGGCCGAGAGCCGGCTGGTCCCGGGGAGGTCCAGGCGATCCCTCCCCTTCGCGTAGTCCGCAGCGGCGTGCTTCAGGAACCATGAGAGGCGGGCGTTCGCCGCCGCCTCCCCCCCCCGAATGACGGCCGCGTTCCGCTCGAGCCCGAGCTCCTCGCACGTGGGGATCTTCGACGTGCTCTTCACGCTCCTCGGCACCGGCGGAAGCGCCCGAGGCGCCTGACGGGGCCGGCCCACCACGAGCTCTTCGCGCAGACGCCGCGCGAACGGCGTAAAGACCGAGTACGGCGCGCCCGCCCCGGTCCGCAGCGTCCCCGGCGGCAGCAGCGTCTCGCCCTCGAACAGCTCGAGCCTCCCGCCGAGCGCCTCGTTCACGCGCCGATCCCGCTCCCGCGCGAAGGGCTCGACCCAGCGCTGGGCGACCACGCGGTCGGCCCGCCAAGCCCGGGCGAGACGAGGCACCACCTCGACGCTCCTGCCGGCGACGACGACCAGGCGAGAGCCGCGGTCCCGGAGGCTCCCCTCGAGGGCCTCGAGCGAGTCGAGGAGGAACTGCATCCGGTGCGGCAGCGCGCGCGCGCGCTCCGGCGCGAAGAAGTACGGGTCGAGGACGAACAGCGGGATGACCTCCTCGCCTGCCAGCGCATCGCGGAGCGGCGCGTGATCCGCGAGCCGCAGGTCCTTCCCACGAAACCAGACGATGGTCCTCACGCGGGACCGACGCGGTGAGGGGCGGACGTCTTCGGTATGGGATCGATCTCTCGCGACACGGGCCGTCAGTCTACCCGCCGAGGAGCGCGGCGAGGGCCGATCGGAGCGAGAGTCTTCTCCGCGCGAGCGCCCGGCCGACCGCCCATGCGAGGATCTGCGCATGAAGCCGCGAGCTGGCTGATGCACGCAAGAGGAGATCCGTCCCCGCACGGGCCGCGCCTCGGCCTCCGCGAGAACCTAGGACAGTTCTCGCTCCTCGTCGTCGTCAACGCCTTCGTCGGCGCCATGATCGGGATGGAGCGGACGATCCTGCCCTCGATCGCCGAGCAGGAGTTCCACCTCGCCGCGAAGACGGCGGTGCTCTCGTTCATCGTCGTCTTCGGGGTGACCAAGGCGCTCACGAACTACCTGGCGGGGCGGCTCTCGGACCGCTTCGGCCGCAAGCAGGTGCTCATCGCAGGCTGGCTCGTCGCCGCGCCGGTGCCCTTCCTGCTCATGTGGGCGCCGAGCTGGGCGTGGGTGCTGGCGGCGAACGCGCTCCTCGGCGTCAGTCAGGGGCTCACCTGGTCCACGACCGTCATCATGAAGATCGATCTCGCGGGCCCCGAGCGTCGCGGCCTCGCGATGGGGCTCAACGAGTTCGCCGGCTACTTCGCGGTGGCGGCCAGCGCGCTCGCGACCGGCTTCCTGGCGGACCATTACGGCCTCCGGCCCGAGCCCTTCTACCTCGGCGTCGGCTTCGTCGCGATCGGGCTGCTCCTGTCGGTCGTCGCGGTGCGCGAGACGCGGGGGCACGTCGCCGTGGAGTCGAAGCTTCAAGGCGCGCTCGGCGCGGAGAGCACGCCGACCCAGCGGGAGGTGTTCTGGCGCACCTCGCTCCTCGACAAGAACCTCTCCAGCGTCAGCCAGGCGGGGCTCGTCAACAACCTGAACGACGGCATGGCCTGGGGCCTGTTTCCGCTGTTCTTCGCCGCGGCGAAGCTGGACCTCGGGAGGATCGGCGTCCTCGCCGCGCTCTACCCCGCGACGTGGGGCGTGGCCCAGCTCTTCACGGGCGCGTGGTCCGATCGCGTCGGGCGAAAGTGGCTCATCGCCTGCGGAATGTGGGTGCAGGCGGCGGGCATCGGCGCCGTGGTGCTCTCCACGAGCTTCGCGGGCTTCGCCCTCGGGGCCGCGCTGCTCGGGCTCGGGACCGCCATGGTCTACCCGACGCTGCTGGCAGCCATCGGCGACGTCGCGCACCCCTCCTGGCGGGCGTCGTCCGTGGGCGTCTACCGCCTCTGGCGCGACCTCGGCTACGCCGTCGGCGCAGTGCTTGCGGGGGTGACGGCCGACACGCTGGGCCTCCCCGGGGCCATGTGGCTCGTCGCGGCCCTGACCTTCGCATCGGGCCTCCTCGTCGCGGTCCGCATGGCGGAGACGCTGCCGAGCGGCGGTGCACAAGGGAGGGCCGAGGCGCCGGGCACCGTCAGGCGCGCGCCTCCAGGACCAAGTTGAACGGGGTCTGGGTGGCGCGCCGGAACCGCGAGAAGCCCGCCTCGCTGACGATGCCCCGGATCCGCGACTCCCCCGCTTGCGCGCCGAGCGCAGGGCCGCGACGCGACAGGGAGTGCGGGACGCAGATCATGGTGGACGCAGAGTAGAAGACGCGGCCGATGGGGTTGTGGTTGTCCTCGCGGCGGTCCGCGGCGAACGGCTCGACGATCATCCAGTTGCCGTCGGGCGCGAGCACCTCGCGCACGTGGCGCGCGGCGCCCCCGGGGCTCTCCATGTCGTGCAGACAGTCGAAGTGGCAGAGCAGATCGTAGTCGCGCCCGGGAAAATCGGTCGCGCCGGCGACCTCGAACGTCACGCGCTCGGCCACCCCGGCCTCCGCGGCGCGCTCGCGGGCCTTGTCGATCGACGCCGCGTGGGAGTCGTAGCCGAAGAAGCGGGACCTCGGGAACGCCTGCGCCATCAAGATGGTGGACGCGCCCAAGCCACAGCCGACGTCCGCGACTTTCGCGCCGCGGTCGAGCTTGGGCACCACGCCTTCGAGGGCAGGCAGCCACGAAGAGATCAGGTTGCCGCGGTACCCGGACCGAAAGAACCGCTCGGTCCCCTCGAAGAGGCACGGGTGGTGGTCACCCCACGCGTGCCCATCGCCCGACTTGAACTTGTCCGCCATGCGATCCACCGCGCTCCACATCGCTTGCATGATCTGGAACATGCCCGGGACGAACGCGGGGGAGAGCTCGTCCGCGAGCGCCGCGGTCTGCTCCGGGGGCAGCTCGTAGGTCCCTTGGTCCTTCGCGTACCGGACGTAGCCGCCGCACGCCTGCGCATCGAGCCACTCCTGGACGTAGCGCTCCGCGGTGCCGGTGCGCCGCGCGAGCTCGCCGGCGGTGGCGGGGCCGTGCGCGAGCGCCTTGTAGAGGCCCAAGCGGTCGCCGAGCACGACGAGCGCGGCGCTCATCGCGGCGCCGGCGTCGCCCACCACCTGGCCGAGGAAGGCCTCGAGCTTGGCCGGATCCACGGCGGCGGTCTGCGGGCTCGTGCTCGTCTGGGTCTGGGTCTGGGTCTGGGTCTGGGTCTGGGTCATGGCGGCTCTCCGTCTCGAGGGTTCGAACGGAGGGCGTAACTCCCGGCGTCACGATGTAACGAAGGCGCAACTTCTTCAGGGCGTCCTAGGGGTCGTAGCGGCAGAAGGTCCCGGTGCGGACGGCCTGGCGGAGGTGCTTGGCGAGGGCCGGGCTGTGGGCCGCGATCCGCGTGATCGCGTCCTGCAGGCGCTGCCGGACGTTGACCCGCGCCTTCTCGGCCGTCGACGACGCCTTGCGGCCCCGCCCGCCGAGGCCGACGCCGCGGGCGAGCTCCTCTGCGATCGCGTCCAGCTCCTGGCGGAGACGGCTGGCGCGTCCCACGTCGTTCATCGAGGTCGCCTCGTCCGCGGCCTCTCGGAGCTCTTGCAAGCGCCGCTTGTACGCGCCGATCGCCTTGTCGTCGAGCGCCTCCCCTGCGTCCTCCACGTGCCCGGTCTCCCCAGGCGGCGCCATCAGGTCGGTGACGTGGAAGTCGCGGCCGGGGTGCTCGACGAGGCGCGCCAGGATCCCGAGGCCGCGGCTGTCGCGCAGGCGGAACGTGGCGTCGGCGCGGACGATCCAGACGTCCCCCTCCCGCGTGAGCGTGAGCCGGGGCGCGCTGCTGGAAGCCGTATCGAGAGACCGCGCCGGGGGCTGACCCGAGAGCTCTCGCAGGCGGTCGACCCACTCTCCGATCGGCGCCTCCATCACCATCCCGAGGGGCGACCACGAGAACCTGCGCTCCGCGAGCGGCGCGAGCAGCTCCGCGAGGACGGCGGCCGCCTCCGCGTCCTCGAGCGCCAGGCAGGCGTCGGCCGCCCAGACGAGCATCGGACGACCGAGCAGAGGCGGATCGTGGCGCACGAGCGCGTCGAGGCCCGCCCGCGCCTCCGCCGCGCGCCCGACGCGCGCGAGCATGCCCACCCGAAACGAGCGGGTGTAGATCGGGTCCGCCATCCGCCCGATCAGCTCCAGCGTCACTGGGAGCTGCGCCGCGAGCTCGTCGAGGCGGCGCGCAGTCCAGAGTCGCCCGGCGGCGTGCAACGAGAGCGAGACCTTCGCCCCCACGTCGTCGACGCGCTCCGCGATGGCGGCGGCCTCCGCGCAGAGCGCCTCCGAGTCGCCGAAGCGACCGTCCATGAGCGCCCGCATCGCGCGGAGCATGGGCGCGCGCCACCGCAGCATCGGGACGTTGGCCGCGAGGGAGAGTCGGTCATACTCGTCCACCGCCATGTCGGCGCTCGTCACGTCTCCGATCTCGAGGTGATCGAAGACGAGCCGCAGCAGCCCGCGTACGGCCGCGACGCGATCCCCGGCCCGCTGGGCGAGCTCGACGAGCTCGGTGTCGAACGGGAGCCGCTCGCGCGGATCGGCGAAGTAGAGCATCGCCGAGGTCGCAGCGACGAGCACCTCCCTGCGCGCCGACTCGTCGCCCACGCGGCGCGACATCTCCAGCGCCTCACGCGCGAGCCCGATCGGGTGCGCCGGATCCGCGGCCGGCTGGAGCGCCGCGGCGAGGCGCGCGAGGAGGCGCGCGCGGAGCGCGGTCTCTCCGATCGGGAGCGCGGCGAGGGCCTCCTCCAGCAGCCCGATGAGCGCGCGATCCACGACGGCTATCAAGAACGCCGCGCCACACCGGAGCGCCGCCTGCGCGAGGCGGTCGGGGTCGCCGATGCGGCGCGCGATCGAGGCGGCCTCGACCGCCGTCTCCCGCCCGCGGGTGGACTGCCCCGCTCCACCTTGGGCCGCGGCCAGATCGAGCAAGAGGTCGCAGCGCTCCGCGTCGCGCCCCGGCGGGAGCTCCGCGCTCGCGCGCAGGAGGAGCTCGACGGCCTCCTCGAACGCCAGCCGGCGATCGGCGCGTGCCGCTGCCCTGCGCGCCCACGCGATCGCCTCGTCGGCGGGCACGCGCGGGGCGGCCGCGAACAGGTGATGCACGGCCTCCGCGAGCGACGCGGTGTCGTCCTCGGCGTGGCGCTCGGCGAGCGCGCGACCCACGCTCGCGTGCAGCTCGGCCCTGCGGGCCTCGGGCAGCTCCTGATAGAGGACCTCCCGCACGAGGATGTGGGAGAACGAGGTGCGGTCGCCCGCGTCCACGAGCACCTCGGCGCGCACGGCCTCACGGGCGAGGTCGCGTGCCCGCGCCAGCGACGAGCCGGTGAGCGTGGCCGCCAGGCCGAGGTCGACCGTGCGCCCGAGCACCGAGGCGGCGTCCAGGAGCGCGCGCGCCGGCGCCGACAGCCAGGCCAAGCGCGCGCGGATCACGTCCCGTACGCCGTCGGGGAGGCGGGCCGAGGCGTCCGCCCGACCAGGGCCGCGGTCCCGCGCCAGGCGGAGCATCTCCACCACGAACAGAGGGTTGCCCTCCGTGGCCGCGAAGAGCGCGTCAGCGTCGTGATGCCCCTCCGACGCCGCCCACCTTCCGACCTCCTCCCGGCCGAGCCGCCCGAGCGCGAGGTAGCGCCCCTCGCGCGCGACCTTCGCGAGGACCTCGCCCGCGTCGGCCGACATGCGCGCCTCGACGTCCCTGTACGTGCCCACGACGACCACGCGCGCCGCGTGGACGCCGCGCGACACGAAGTGCAAGAGCCCGAGCGTACCGAGATCGGCGGCGTGCAGATCGTCGAGCACGACGACGAGCGGCCGGGCGCGGGCGGCGTGCGCGAGGAGCGCGGCGACGGCGTCGAACAAGCGGAAGCGCTCCTGCCCCGGGTCGGACGCGGGCGGCGTGCCCACCGCGGCGAGCTCCGGCAGCAGCCGCGCGAGCGGCGCCACGCGGTCGCGCACGGCCTGCTCCGGCGCGTCCGCCACCTCCGCGGCGAGCGGGCGGAGCGCCTCGATCCAAGGCCAGTACGCGGGCGCTCCTCCTGCTTCCCACGCGCGGCCCCACATCACGCGCGCGCCAGACTCCGCCGCCTCGTCGGCGAACGTCGCGGCGAGCCGCGTCTTGCCGATCCCGGGCTCCCCGACCAGCAGGCCGAGCGTCCCGCGCCCAGCCTCCGCGCGCCGCAGCGCGGCGCGAAGCTCCCCGATCTCCCGCTCGCGCCCGAAGAGGGGCTGCCCGGCGAACTCCACGACCGAACGTTACCCGACCTCGCGGCGCCGCGGGCAGACTGGCTCTCGCCGCCGCACCTCCGGGCTTGCCTCGGCTGCTCCGAGAAGAGTGGCCGACGCCTCTCGGCACGCGCCTTCGACGGCGAGCCGCGCCCTCACGCCTCGTGGTGCTCCGCCTCGTGGAACACCGCCTCGAGCCGATGGCCGTCGGGCTCTACGACGAACGCCGCGTAGTAGCCGGGGCCGTATTGGGCGCGGAGCCCAGGCTCCCCATCGGGCGCCGCCCCGTGGGCGACGGCCGCGTGGAAGAAGCCGTCCACCTCGGCGCGCGTCCGCGCCGTGAGCGCGAGGTGAAACCCGGGGCCAGGAGGCGCGAAGCCCGGGCGAGCCTTGATGGCGAGCTTGTCGGCGCCGCCCGGGGGCCCGTAGCCGACGGCGTCGGGGAACGTCCAGACGCGGACGATCCCGAGCGGCGCCAGCGCGGCGTCATAGAATCTGGCGGCGCGCGCGAGATCGGCGGTTCCGAGAGAGAGGTGATCGAGCACGTCGGGCTCCGTGCTCGGAGTCTACGAAACAACGTCGCGGAGCGGGTGGCCCACGCCGCGCTCGACAGGGAACGTACGGCCACGCGGAGCGTATCATCCGTGCCATGCAGCCCACGGACCTCTCCGGCGCGCCGCCTCAGGGCGTCGACCCTCAGGCCGCTACCCAGCAAGCAATTGAGCCGAGCCATGGTCCGCCGCAGCAGCTCCAAGGAGAGCAGGGCTACGGCCAGCAGGGCTACGGCCAGCAGGGCT
>CAZBJI010000045.1:0-48235 GCA_964492175.1 uncultured Polyangiaceae bacterium
GCCTCGTACGCCGTCTTCGCGAAGCCGAGCGCGACGAGGCCGAGGTAGCAACGCTCCGTGTGGAACACCTTGTCGAACGCCGGATCCGGCTTGCGCGCGGTGCGCGGCGCCGAGCGCGGGGGCGGCGTCATCACCGGCGGCTTGCGCGGCTGGTCCGAGGACGCGAGGGTCGTCGTCGCGGGCGCGCCGCTGGGCGCGCCGCCGTCGGCGCCTCGATCGGCGCAGGCCGAGAGCGCGAAGGCGACGACGACTGGGGCGAGGGGGCGGTGTTTCACGGGAGCGAGCGTTCCTCAACGGCCGGCGCGAGACAAGGTCGGCCCGCCGGGTCTCGTGGTATAGGCGACCGAACGGTCACCATGTCGAGAACCGCCCCCGACCTCGAGAACCCCACCGAAGAGCACCGCATGATCCGGCAAATGTGCCGGGACTTCGCCCGCACGGTGCTCGAGCCCCAGGCCGACGAGCAGGACAGGAAGGGCAGCCTGAACGTGGCGCTCATGCGCCGGGTGGGGGAGCTCGGGCTCTGCGGCATCACGATCCCGGCCGAGGACGGCGGCGCCGGGCTCGACGCGTCGGCCGCCGTGATCGTGCATCACGAGCTCTCCAAGTCGGACCCCGGCTTCACGCTCGCGTACCTGGCCCACGCGATGCTCTTCGTGAACAACTTCTACTACGCGGGGAACGCGGAGCAGCGGGCGCGCTACCTGCCGAAGGTGATCTCGGGCGAGTGGATCGGGGCGATGGGGATGACCGAGCCGGGCGTGGGGACCGACGTGCTCGGCATGACCACGGTCGCCCGCAAGGAAGGGGATCGGTACGTCCTTCGCGGTCACAAGTCCCTGATCACGAACGCGCCCGAGGCGGATGTCTTCCTCATCTACGCCAAGGTCGACGGTCGGCTGACCTCGTTCCTGGTCGAGCGCGGCTTCCCCGGCGTGACCACGCCGAGCAAGTTCCCCAAGATGGGCATGCGCGCGAGCTCGCTCGGGGAGATCGTGCTCGAGGACGTGCCCGTGCCGGCGGAGAACGTCCTCGGGGCCGTCGGCGGTGGGGTCACCAACATGATGAGGAACCTCGAGATAGAGCGCCTCACCCTCGCCGCCATGAGCCTGGGCATCGCGGACCGCTGCCTCGAGATCATGATCAAGTACGCCGCCGATCGTCGGAGCTTCGGGAAGCCCATCGCCGAGCACGGCCAGATCCAGCGCTACATCGGGGAGAGCTACGCGAAGACCGAGGCCGCGCGCGCGCTCGTCTACACCGTCGCGCACCGCACGCACCCCGAGAGGCAGAACCGGCTGGGGACCGACGCCGCCAAGCTCTTCGCGGCCCCCGTCGGCAAGGAGGTCGCGGACAACGCGATGCAGGTCCTCGGTGGCTGGGGCTACTGCGACGAGTTCAAGGTGGAGCGGTTCCTCCGCGACGCCAAGCTCCTCGAGATCGGGGGCGGCACGCTCGAGTCGCACCAGAAGAACATCACGAAGGATCTCGTCCGCGCCGTCTAGGGGCGGCCTCGCCGTCCGCGCGGGGTCCGCCGGCGGTGGCCAGCGCCCCCTCGATCGACGCGGCCATCACGGCCCGCGAGGCGGCGGGCTTGAGCCCTTGCCGCGTCCGCAGCTCCTCCCACGCGGAGAAGCTCGTCGCCAGCGCGATCTGCGCGGCGGCGAGCCGTCGGGCCGCCGGCTCCGCGCGATCGAGCTCGCCGGCGAAGAGCGCCACCGCCTGTTCGCGCTTGTACCGCCGGAGCTCGCCGAGCGCCGCGGCGACGAGGGGCATGCGCGGCTCCCGGAGCATCGCCGCGCGGCGGAATGGGGCGATGAACTCGTAGAGCGCGTCGCGCTGCTTCACGAGCTGCGCCACGCGCTCCGCCACCGGCAGCGCCGGGTCGATGGCCGTGAGTCGCTCCGCGATGCGACCGCCGTGGTAGGCGGCCGTCTCGAGCATGAGCGACTCCTGATCCCGGAAGTGGTGGAACACGAGCCGCGGGGAGAGCCCCGCCCGCTTGGCCACGCGCTCCGCGGTCGGGTTCGGATCCCCCTCCTGGATGAGCTCCACCATGGCCTCGATCATCGCGCGGCGGGACCGCGCCGTCCGGGCGGTCCGCCCGTCCTCGGCGGGCTCAGGGGGAGGGGCGCTTCGCGCCGCGGGCTTCATCGAGCCCGAGCGTAGCCGAGCCGCCCCGTCTCCGCTCACGGCGGGCAGTTCGAAGCGGTGCAACCCGCGATGGCCGTGCACGGCGACGACGGCGCCCCCTGGAAGCAGCGCCACTGGTCGGTGTAGAACGGGGAGTCTGCGGCGCACGCGGCCAGGCAACCGTTCCCTTGGCCCATGTTGGCGAGCGAGAGGAGCTGGGCGATCTCCGCCGGCACCGTCGGGTCGTTCTCGCACGTCCCCGCCACCGCCTTCAGGTTCGCGCAGGCGTCGGCGCACGAGAGCGTCTCGACCGAGTACGGGCACACCGTGGAGGGGCCCCCGCCCGTCCCGCCGCCGCCGCCCCCCGTCGTGGTCGCGGTCGTGCTCGTCGCCGTGGTGCCCCCGCCCGAGCCGCCCGTCCCCCCGCTGCAGAGCGGCTCCTCCGGGTGCGCGACGCAGTAGGTCGCCGAGCACACGAGCCAAGCCTGCTCCTCGCTGCTGCAGCCCTCCACGACGCACGCGTCCTCCAGGCTCTCCCAGCACGAGAGGGCGGCGTCGTACTCCGGGCCGCACCCCGAGATCTCGTTGGCCTCGGCGTAGTCCTCGCAGGTCGGCGCGCAGTCCACCGGCTCCCCGGCGTCGCAGGCGTTCTGCGTCTCGCACATCTCCACGCACCGCTGGGTCGTGTCCCCTGCGGTCGACGTTGCCTCCTTGCAGTTGCACACGAGCAGCACCGCGAGACCGAGCGCACCGACACCCCGACGTTCGAGCATGGGAACCTCCATATATTTGCGTGATGAATGCAAATTCATTATTGCAGACTATATGCAGGAAGTTTGGACCGTCAAGCGGTCGGGATCCGAATCCGTAGCGACCGCGTCTCCCGAATCGGACGAGAGGCCGCTTCGGCTCGGGAGTCGGGCGCGGATCTCCCCGGTCGGGGGCTCCTCGCGCGCGCGCTCGCCGGGGCCCTGCGCGTCGCGCGGACCGGCGGAGGGCTCCGGGACGCGTGCTAGAGTCCGGGCATGCCGGAGGTCACAGCCGAGGCGCCCTCGCCCGACGCGCTGACGGTGCTCGTCGTGGACGACGAGCCGTCCAATCTCTCGAGCATCGAGAAGATCTTCCAGAAGGACGGGATGCGCGTCCTCACCGCCCAGGGGGCGCGCGCCGGGCTCGATCTCCTGCGCGCGCACCGCGTGGACGTGGTGCTGACCGATCTCATGATGCCGGCGGTGAACGGCCTCGAGCTCCTGCGCGCGATCAAGCAGATCTCTCCGGACGTCGAGGTGGTGCTCATGACCGCATACGGGACCGTGGAGACGGCGGTCCAGGCCATGCGGGAGGGCGCCTACGATTTCGTAGAGAAGCCCCTGAAGCGGCTGACGATCGTGAAGACCGTGCGCAAGGCGGCGGAGCGCAGGACCCTGACGCTCGAGAATCGGCAGCTCAAGCAGGAGATCAGCGTGCTCACCGGTCGTGAGATCGTCGGGACCAGCCCGGCGCTGAAGCGCGTCCTCGACATCGTGCTCCAGGCGGCCCCCTCGAGCGCCACCGTCCTCGTCCTCGGGGAGAGCGGCACCGGCAAGGAGCTCTTGGCGCGCTTCATCCACAAGAACAGCGCGCGCGCCGCGGCGCCCTTCGTGGCCGTCAACTGCTCGGCGATCCCCGAGACGATCCTCGAGGCCGAGCTCTTCGGCCACGAGCGCGGGTCGTTCACCGGCGCTCACGCGCGGCGCGAGGGACGCTTCGCGAAGGCCGATGGCGGCACCCTGTTCCTGGACGAGATCGGCGAGCTCTCGGCGGCGGTCCAGGTGAAGCTGCTCCGCGTGCTCCAAGAGGGGGAGTACGAGCCGGTCGGAGGCGACACCGTGCGCGCCGAGGTGCGGGTGGTCGCGGCCACCAACTAGTTCTTGCGCGCCGAGGTCGCGGCGGGCCGGTTCCGGGAGGATCTCTACTACCGCCTGAACGTGATCGCGATCACCGCGCCGCCGCTCCGGACGCGGCGCGAGGACATCCCGCTCCTTACGGACCACTTCCTCGGGGTCTACTGCAAGAAGAACGGCAAGCCGCGGCTGGGCGTCTCGAAGGACGTGATGGAGAAGCTGCTCGACTACTCGTGGCCCGGCAACGTGCGAGAGCTCGAGAACGTCGTGGAGCGGGCGGTCGTTCTGTGCCGCACGGATCGGCTGACCCTGGACGACCTGCCCGAGACGGTCCGCGACAGCGAGCCGGCCGAGCCGAGCTCGATCGCCTTCGGCGTAGGGACGCCGCTCGACGAAGTGGAGCGGCGGCTCATCCGCGAGACGCTGCGTCACGCCAAGGGCGACAAGAGCGTCGCCGCGCAGCTCCTCGGCATCTCCACACGCACCATCTACCGCAAGCTCGGCGAGATGGAGGGGAGCTGAGCCGCGGAGCGCGGCGGTGGCGGCATGGATCGGGTCGAGCTGTTCGAGTGGCTGGCGACGGAGCTCGAGGACCGGACCAGCCTCAAGCGGCTCGAGGCGCGGGGCACCGCCCGCCTGGCGCTCAAGGAGGCGGGCCTCGATCCGGCGAGCGTCACGCCCGGCCAGCTCAAGGTGGTGTTGCAGCGCGTCCTCCCCGGCGCCCTCCGCGTGAGGGGCGTTGGCGAGGCGGACGAGGTCTCGCGGGGGCTCCTCGGCGCGCTCGCCGAGCTCCTCCGGTCCCAGCGCGTCGCGGCCATCGACACCGTCTACGAGGCCTTCGCCCGCCTCGACGGTAAGAAGCGGGAGCCGACGCCGTGATCGTCCTCAGCCTCGCGGGCCTCGCGCTCTTCATGCTCACGGCGCTCGTGGTGGGCCTGCGCCTCTTCGGGCTCTTCTTGCGCACGCGCCGGCTGCCTGAGCTCTTGCTGTCAGTCGCCCTCCTGTGCGTCGGGTTCCTGCCGTTCGCGGTGGGGACCGCCGCGAAGCTGCTCGTCACCGGATCGGAGGGCGCCCGCTTCGGCTTCACGATCGCGGGCCTCGTGGTCGAGACCGCCGGCGTCCTCTCGCTCGTCGCGTTCGCTTGGCGCGTCTTTCACGCCGACCGCGCGTGGGCGAAGGTCGTGGCCGCCGTGCTCGCTGCGGCGATGGTCGCCGCCGTGGCGGGCGAGATTGGCTCGGGGCAGCTCCTCCGGTACTCGGACGCGGAGCCGATCTCGGGTCCCATCATCCCGCTCGCGCTGGCCGCGCGCGGGCTGGGCCCTGCGTGGGTCAGCGTCGAGTGCCTCCGCTATCACGGCATGCTGCGCCGCCGGCTTCGCCTCGGGCTCGCCGAGCCGCTGGTCGTCCACCGCGTCCTGCTCTGGGGCACGGCGCTCGGCGCCTCCGCCCTTGGGTACGCCGCCACCGTCGCGCATCGGATCGCCTTCGGCACGGGGCTCCGCGAGCACGTGTGGGCGGTGGGCTTGGTCTCGCTGCTCGCCATGGTCTCGGCGTGCGGGATCGCCCTCGCGTTCTTCCCGCCGGCTAGGTACCGCGCCTGGGTGGAGGCGCGCGCGCCCCGACCCCCGGACGATGAGGCGCCCTAGCGGCAACCTGCTGCATGGATGCCGCTAGGGCGAGGGCCGCGCGCCCGGGCCAGCGGCCGAAGTGCGCCCGCCCCGCCCCGGCCCGGCTCTTGCGAAGGCTCGTAGCGTCGGGCCAGCGCGGTCCGACAAGGAGCTTGGCCATGTCGATGTGGACGAAGGGACTCTCCGCGGTGATGACCATGACGCTGGCAGCCTGCGTGGTGGTGGACGGTGACGGTGAAGGCGGCGGGGGCAACGAGGGCGCGGGCGGACCGGGAACGGGCTCGGGCAAGAGCACCTCGGCGCAGACGGGCGCCACCAACGGCACCGGATCGGGCGGGCTCTACTGCGACGCCAACGACTGTGTGTGCGCCGAGGGCGGGACCTGCGAGCTCGCCTGCGCGCCCGGGAGCGACTGCGACGCGCAGTGCGGCGCCGGGTCGAGCTGCGACATCGACTGCACGCGAACACGACCTGTGACGTGGAGTGCAGCGCGTCCTCCTCGTGCGTGGTGGACTGCGAGGGGTCGGACTGCGACGTGACCTGCCCGGCCACCGGCTGCACCGTCCTCAACTGCAACTTCGGCGTGAGCTGCGACGTCCTCTGCGGTCTCGCCACCCTGCCGACGGTCGACGGGACCACGGTGACCTGCCCCTGACGCGGTGCGTGGAGCGACCGGACGAGCGCCGCCGTAGTTCTCCGCGAAGGGCCGCTTTGCTACGCTCGGCGCATGCGCATCGCGGCTTGCTTGGGGTTGGTGGCGTGCTTCGTCGGGCTCCCGCTGCTCTCGAGCGCGGGGTGCAGCTGTCAGGCGGGCGTGGAGGGCACCGGCGGGAGCGGTCCGGGGAGCGGGCCTGGGACGGGGCAAGGCGGCTCCTCGGGGACGTTCACGACCGGGGTCGGGGGCGCGTCGAACTGCATCACGTGCTCCTCCGATCTGCACAACGTCATCGACTGCGACGGCAACGTCATCCAGACGTGCCCACCCGATCAAGGCTGCGCCCCCGGGGGAGCGTGCGTCCCCGCGTGCACGTCCGCCGAGCTCAACACGAGCACGATCGGGTGCGACTTCTTCAGCGTCACGCCGGCGTGCATCTCGGAGGCCCGCGGCGGCTGCTTCGCCGTCATGGTGGCGAACACCTGGACGAGCCCCGTGGACGTGACGGCGGAGTACGCCGGCGTGTCGCTCAACGTGGCGAACCACCTCTACATCCCGCAGGGCCAAGGCGCGAGCCTGACGTACCAGCTCGTCCCCGGCGGGCAGCTCCCGGCGGGGGAGCTCGGGATCCTCTTCCTCTCCAGCTACGAGTCGGGCGATTTCTATCAGGTGGACTGCCCGATCGGGGTCCAGCCCGCGCTGCTGCAGAACACGCAGCTCGATCTGTCGGGCATCGGCAGCGCGTTCCACATCGCGACCACCGCGCCCGTGGTCATGTACGACGTCTACCCGTGGGGGGGCGCCACCAGCTACGTGACGAGCGCGACGCTGCTCTTGCCGACGCCCACGTGGGGCACGAACTTCGTCACCGCCGACGCCTGGACCGCGCTGAACGGGCAGCCTTTCACGCAGATCGTCGCCTCTCAGGACGCGACCACGGTCACCATGGTGCCCGTCGTGAACGTCGCGGGCGGCGGTGGCTTGCCGGCCATGACGGCGAACACGCCGAGCACGTTCACGCTGAACCGCGGGCAGGTCGCGCAGTTCCTCCAGTTCGAGCGCCTCGCCGGCTCGGTCTTGCAGTCGGACAAGCCCGTCAGCGTGTGGGGCGGGGCGAACTGCATGAACATCCCCGACAACCAGGTGGCGTGCGACGCGGCCCACCAGCAGATCCTCCCCGTGCAGGCGCTCGGCGAGGAGTACCTTGCGGCGCGGTATCCACCGCGTGTCGGCGCGTTCGACGATCAAGCGCCTTACATGATCGTGGGGACCGTGGACGGGACGGTGCTCTCCTATGATCCGCAGCCCGCCGGCGCCCCGACGACGCTGGACCAGGGCCAGGTCTCCATCTTCTTCACGGACCAGCCGTTCGTGGTGCGGAGCCAGGACGAGAACCACCCGTTCTACGTCGCTGCTTACATGACCGGGGGCGGGACGACGTCGACCGGCGTGGGGGACCCCGAGTACGTGAACCTCGTGCCGCCGGCCCAGTACCTGAGCTCGTACCTGTTCGCGACAGACCCGACCTACGGCAACACGTCGCTCGTGTTCGTCCGCAAGCGCGCGCAGGACGGGACCTTCAAGGACGTGAACCTCGACTGCATGGGCGCCGTGACGGGGTGGACGCCTGTCGGCAGCGGCGGGCTCTTCGAGGTCTCGCGCCTCAAGCTGGTGGAGGGGTTCGTACCCCAGAACGGCTGCGACAACGGCAAGCACACCGCGACGAGCGAGGTGCCGTTCGGCCTCACGGTGTGGGGGTACGACGCCTACGCGAGCTACGGCTACCCGGCGGGGATGGCCGTCGACGCCATCAACACCGTCGTCGTCCCGCCCGTGCCCCAGTGACCTGGGCGCGCGGACACCGCCGCGCTATGGGCGGCCATGGCATCGGACACGCTGAACAGCGAGGCGACCCCCTACGTCATCATCACGGGCAAGAAGGCGGCGGGGCTCGATCCCGAGACCGGCAAGATCCTCTGGGAGCTGGAGCTGCCGGGCACGCCCCTGCGCTTCGCGCTCGACGGGGACCGGATCCTCTGCGCCCTGACGGGCGCGGTGTGCGCCATCTCGATGGACGGCGATCTGCTCTGGCACAACGAGCTCCGGGGCTTCGGCAATGGCCACGTGCTCCTCGCGGTCCCCGGCGTGACGAAGCAGGGCGCCCTCTGACGGCCCTCCTCGCCGGATGGGCTCCCGAGGGTGCGTCTATCTCTTCATCGGACGGCCTTCGAGACGCGCTTGAACGCGTCGCCTCCGGCGCGCTGGAGCCAGTCGAAGGCGATGGTCTCGGCGGTCGTGATCGTGGCGCCCGCGGCGCGGCAGAGGTCGAGCCCCACCTGCCGGTGATCCTCCCGGCGTGACGCGACGCCATCGATCGGGACGTGGACGTCGACGCCACGCGCGACCAGCTCGCGCACGGTCTGGAAGACGCAGACGTGCGTCTCCATCCCGAGGACCACGCACGTCTTGGGGCTCTGGCGCGCCCACGCGGCGCTGAACCCAGGCGCCTCGACGGCGGAGAACTCGACCTTCTCCAGCACCGGCGCGCCGAGGGCGGCGAGCTTCTCCCCGAGGGCCGGGACGGTCCGGCCGAGGCCCTGCGGATACTGCTCCGTCGCCAAGACGGAGACGCCGAGCGCGGCGGAGGCCTCGAGCAGGATGGTCGCCGCCCGCGTGAGCGCCGCAACCGCCTCTTCCGGCATCGCGGCGACGAGCTTGTCTTGGACGTCGACGACGAGCACCGCCGACGTCGCAGGGGAGAGCCTTCTCATGCCCGCAGCATAGCCCTCTCCCCGCGTGATTTCGCTCGGCTCGCCCCCATTCCCTCTTCGATCGGAGGCGACATCGTCGAGCGAGACCCTCTCGTCAGGGCGCCGGGACCCAGGTGAGGGAGAGCCGCGACAGCCCCTGGCGGAGCCCTCCCCGGGCGTCGAACCTCATCGTCGCGCGGCCGTCCTCCTGAGCCCCGCGGCCGACGCGCAGCGCGAGGGTCGTGAGGCCCGCGTAGGGGTCGGCGAGCAGGCGGCGCTTACGGCCCCGGAGCCAGATCCCGCCGGGACCGGACGCCACCTGCGCCAGATCGTAGGTGAGCTCCGCCGGCGATCGGCAGAGCGTGATCCGACCCTCGAGGCGCGCGTGGTCGAGGAACGGCGGCGCCTCCACCTCGGCGTCGACGAGGGCCGGCTCGCCCGAGAAGAAGCCCGGGAGCAACGCCGTCCCCTTCAGCGCCAGGGTGATGGGCGCGTCACGCCTCTCGCCGTGCAGGCGGAGCGCCCCACGCAGGTGCTCGCTGAAGGCTAGGCCGAGCGAGCCCACTCACGCCTCGGGCTTCGCCGGCTCCGGGATCTCGTCGATCGGGGCCCCCGCCGTCGCCTGCTCGTAGTCCTCGGGCCCGAGCACCAGCCGCTCCACGAGCGCGCCGCGCTCCAGCGCATCCACGATCTCTGCCACGTCCGACTCGCGGACCCGTCCGTAGACCACGCGGTCGGGCGCGATGAGGATGGCGGGGCCCGCCCAGCAGACGTCGAGGCAGCTCGAGCTGCACGCGCGCACCTCCGTCTTGGCGAGGCCGCGCGCGGCGATCTCGCTCTTGAGCGCCGCGTGCAGCGCCTCGGAGCCCCGCGTCGCGCACGACCCTTTCGGCGTGCCGTGGGGGCGGCGGTTCACACACACGAAGAGATAGCGTCTGCGCTGCGCCACCGGTGCATGCTAGATCATAGGCTGGCCCGCGCGTCGGGCTCTCGGCCACCCCGTGGATCAGGCGTTCTCGTCCGGATTCTTCGCGGCGTTCGCCGCGCTGTACGCGGCGGCGCTCTGCTATTGCGTCTGGGCGGCCCGAAGGCGCCGCGCGGACCAGGGGACGGGCGTCCTCTGCGCCTTCTTCGGGCTCCTCTTCCTGGACTGCGCCTCGACGGCGCTCTTGGCGCTCGGGCTCTCGGCTGCGGCGGAGCGCGGGATTCACGTGCTCGAGACGACGCTGGACAGCTTCGTCCCGTTCACCGCTGCGGCGTTCCTGATCGCTCACGAGCAGACCTCGACGGCCCGGCTTCGGCTGCTGCTCCTGGTCGGGGCGGCCCTCTCGATCGCCGCCGGCGTGGAGGCGTCCACGCTGGGCACCGCGCCCGGTCAGCCCGCGGGTCCCGTGGGCGTCGCCGCGGCGGGCGCGGGCGCGGCGCTGACCATCACGGCGACCTATTTCGTCGGCAAGGCGTTCACCCGGCGCCGAACGTTCGGGGTGGTCCCCTTCCTCGGCGCGTGCGCGATGTCGGTCGCGCTCGCGCACGACGCGGCCGCGAGCGTCGTCGGAGGCGCTCGCCTCGGCGGCTTTGGGCACGCCGCGTTCGCGCTGTCGCTCTTCGCGGGCGCCTTCCTGGAGTTCACGGTGCGGCGCGATCGGCTCATGGACAAGACGAAGGAGCTGGCCGTCGAGTCCGAGAAGCTCAGCCGGTCGTTCAAATCGCTGCGGGCTGCGCAGTCGGAGTTGGTCCGCAAAGAGCAGCTCGCGGCGATCGGGGAGCTCTCCGCCATCGTGGCGCACGAGGTCCGCAACCCGCTCGCCGTGATCACGAACGCCGTCGCGACGCTCCGGCGCCCGGCCACCACCGGGGGGGATCGCGACGTGCTGCTCGGGATCCTCTCGGAGGAGACGGCGCGGCTCAACCAGCTCGTCGGGGACCTCCTTCACTACGCCAAGCCGCTGTCCCTCGAGCGGGACAACGTGAGCGTCCGCGAGATCGTGGAGAAGGCGCTCGGGGTCCTCGCCACGCGCGTGGACGTGACGGTCGAGATCGTCGAGGCCTCGCCCGTCTGTCGTGTCCGCGCCGACGCGCTCCTCCTCCGCCAGGCCTTCGACAACGTGGTCAACAACGCCGTGCAGGCGATGCCGGGGGGCGGCACTCTCCTGGTCGAGCTCTCGAGCGCGCCCGACGAGGCCGGCGTGGAGCTCGTGTTTCGCGACAACGGAGAGGGCATGAACACCGTCGTGCGGAGCCGCGCGCTCGACGCCTTCTTCACGACCCGACCCGCGGGCACCGGCCTCGGGCTCGCGATCGTGGCGCGTGTCGTCGACGCTCACGGCGGCCGGCTGCGCATCCTCAGCGAGCCGGACACCGGTACGGAGGTGCGCATCTTCCTCCCCGAGGATCCCGAGGCGGCGTCGAGCTCTGGCCGCGGCCGGATCCTGCCCCCGATCATCGAGCGCTTCTCGAGCACGGTGCCTCCCCCAACCGCCTCGAGGTCGCGTTGACGCTCCCGCGGGAAAGGCTCGTGCAGATCGACAAGCGTCACGTGTGGCATCCGTACACACCGATGCGCCGCTACATCGACGAGACGGATCCGCTCGTCGTCGTGGCGGCGAAGGGAGCGCGCCTCGTCGACGCCGACGGACGCTCCTACCTGGACGCGATCTCGAGCTGGTGGGTGGCCGCGCTCGGCCACGGGCACCCGCGGGTCGTCGAGGCGCTGTGCGCGCAGGCCCGGGAGCTCGGCCACGTGTCGCTCGCCGGCGTCACCCACGAGCCCGCGGCCCGCCTCGCTGCGGCGCTCACGGAGGTCGCGCCCGCCGGCCTCTCTCGCGTGTTCTTCAGCGACGACGGGTCCACCGCGCTGGAGGCTGCGGTCAAGCTCGCGATCGGCTACCAGGCTCGGCGGGGCCGGCCGCGGCGCACCAAGTTCCTCGCGCTCTCCGGGGCGTTCCACGGCGAGACGCTCGGCGTCACCGCCTTGGGTGGCGTCGAGGTCTTCCGCCGCCCCTACGCCGACGTGCTCATGGAGGTGGTGTTCGCCGCCCCCGCGCCCGAGGCCGAGCGGGACGGCGGTCCGGCGCACCTCGCGATCGAGCGCACGATCGCGGAGCATGAGGAGGAGCTCGCGGGCGTCGTGATCGAGCCCATGGTGCAGGGCGCGGCCGGCATGCGGATCCACCCGGCGTCGTTCCTCCGCGCCGTCGCGCGCGCGTGCCAGGCGCGTGGGATCCTGCTCATCGCCGACGAGGTCTTCACTGGCTACGGGCGCACCGGCCCCTTCTGGGCGGTGGACCACGCCGGCGTCATGCCGGATCTCCTCTGCACGGCGAAGGCGTTCTCGGGCGGCATCCTCCCCATGGCCGCGACGCTCGCCTCGGAGGAGGTGTTCGAGGCGTTCCTCGAGCCGGCCGGGTCGGCCTTCTACTACGGGCACTCTTTCTGCGGCAACCCGCTCGGGGCGCGCGTCGCGCTGGAGGTGCTCTCCATCTACAGGGACGAGCGTGTCCTCGAGGGCGTCGTCGAGCGCGCCCCCCGGATCCGCGACGCCTTCCTCGCCATCGGGCAGAGACCCGGCGCGAGCGCCGCGCGAGCCATCGGGATGATCGGCGCGGTGGACCTCGGCGACCAGGGCTACGCGGGTCGGACCGGATGGCGGGTGTACGACGAGGCCCGGCGACGAGGCGCCTACCTGCGGCCGCTCGGGGACACCGTGTACGTCGCCCCGCCGCTGAACATCCCGCTCGCGGATCTCGACGAGCTGCTCGAGATCGTCGCCGCCAGCGTCGACGCCGCCCTGGCTGGCTGACAGGCTTCGCGACCGACCAGCCCAGGCGGTTCAAGGAGCCAGGAGCGGCGCCGACCCGAAGGCGACGCTGAAGCGCTCGCACCACACCACGGCGCTCGCGTACCGCGAGAGATCCACCTCCGCCGGGATGGGGTAGTTCTGGCTGCCGCGGTTGCCCTTGAGGGGCTCCAGGACGAGGTGGGGCCCGTCGTCGTAGGCAGACCAACCGTCCTCGGTCGCAGGCGTGGACGAGAGCATCACCACCAGCTTCGGGCCGTTCGACGTGGCGAGGTCCTCGAGGCGGAGCACGCGGGTGCCGTCCTCCAGCGAGAGCACCTTGGCGCGGCCTGTCGTCGTGTGCTCGAGGCTGCGGAAGCTCCCCTCGGCGATCACCTTCACCGGCAGCCCTGCGACCCCGGCGGGGCTCTCGTCGTGCGCCTCGGCGTCCACGAAGAGCTTCCAGGGCTCGAACCAGTAGGCGCCGCCGGCGGCGCCGGCGGCCGCGAGCGCCCCGGCGACGAGCCAATAGGATCGCTTGGACGGCATGGCCAGGGGCAGACGGTACCGCACCTCTGGTACCTCGCCCCACGGATTTCGATCGGTTCCTCCCACGCCCGCTACGAGGCGAGGGGGACGGGAGGAGCTCCTGACGCCGCCTCGCTGTGCTCCTCCTCGACTTCCCCTGGGCGCCGCGACCCGTCGAAATCGAGGGGTCGCGGTACTCGCGCGCGGTCGCCACGCGGCGAGGAGCGCGCGCTGCTGGGCGCGCGTCCTCGTGGCCGTCGAGCTCAGCCGGCAATGCCGCTACCTCGGCTTCGGGCGACCGCCGATCGCGTCGCGCACCGCGCGAAGGAGCTGATCAGGCGTGAAAGGCTTCGCGAGGAACTGCACGCCGTCCTCCAGCACGCCGTGGTGCACGATCGCGTTGGCGGTGTAGCCCGACACGTACAGGGCGGCGTACGCGAGCTTCTCGGCGAGGAGCCTCTCGACGAGCTCGCGGCCGCCCATGCGGGGCATGACGACGTCGGTGAGGACGAGATCCACCGGCGCGCCGAGCGCCGTCACCTTCTCCAGCGCCTCTGCCCCGTTCACGCACGGCAGCACGCGGTAGCCTGCGCGCTCGAGGAGGCGCGTCGTGAGGAGGCGCAGCACGTTGTCGTCCTCGACCAAGAGCACCGTCTCGGTCCCCACCGGCGCCAATCCCGTGAAGACCGCGGCCGGCCCGGCCGGCGCCGAGCGCCGAGGGATGTAGACCTTCACCGTCGTGCCGCGGTCGACCTCCGAGTAGACGTAGATGTGGCCGCCGGCCTGCCGGGCGATGCCATAGCAGACCGAGAGGCCCAACCCCGAACCCTCGCCGACGGGCTTCGTCGTGAAGAACGGCTCGAAGACCTGGGCCAGGACCTCCTTGGGCATCCCGTGGCCATTGTCCGAGACGCTCAGGAGGACGTACTCCCCGGGCTGGACGTCGAGGTGGGCACCCGCGTAGGCGTCGTCCAGCACGACGCGCGAGGCCTCGAGCGTGATGCGGCTCTTGTCCCTGGCGGCGTCCCTGGCGTTGACCACGAGGTTGACGACCACCTGCGTGAGCTGCGCTGGATCGATGAACGCGACGAGGTCGTCGTCCGCGACGTACAGGGACAAATCGATGTCCTCGCTGATCAACCGGCGGAGCATCCGCTCGAGCTCGCGGAGGTGCGCGCCGACCTCGACCATGCGAGGGCTGACCACCTGCTGCCTCGAGAACGCGAGGAGCTGCGCCGTGAGGCCGGCGCCTCGACGCGCGGCGTCCTCGATGAGCTGCAGGTCGTCGAGGAGCGTCAACCCGTCGGGGAGGCCGCGCCGCACGAGCGCGACGGAGGTGAGGATGACCGCGAGGATGTTGTTGAAGTCGTGTGCCACGCCGCCCGAGAGTCGGCCGACGGCCTGCATCTTCTGCGCTTGCACGAGCTGCTGCTCGAGCTGGCGCTCGCGTGTGACGTCGCGCCAGACCACCCGCACCCGCGCCGGTCTGTCGCTCGACAGCGAGAGCGCCGAGTTGACGCGCAGCCGGGCGCCGCCGCCCGTGAGCAGGAGCTCCGGCGGATCACCCACGTCGCCGCGCGCGGCCACGCGGAACATCCGATCCGCGGCGGCACGGTCCTCGTCGGCGAAGAGCTCCGTCACGGGTCGACCGAGCAGGGCCTCCGGGCCGACCCCCAGCGCTTCGGCGAGCGTGTGGTTGCACTTCACGACGACCAGCGTCTCGGCGTCCACGGAGCAGAGCAGGCCGGGCGACCGATCGTAGGCGTCTCGGACGTCCTGGAGGAGCTGCTCGGCGTGCAGTCGCTTCTCTTCTTCGTGCTCGAGCTCCTCCGCGAGCATGTTGAGCCCAGCGAGGAGAGCGTCGTTCTCCTCGCTCTCGCCCAAGAGCTCGGCGCGCGCGGCGCGCTCGCCGACCGCGAGGCGCATCAGGAGATCGACGGCCCGTCCGACCGTCGCGTCGCTCATGCGCCGACCCGCGGCGCGGCCACCGCCCGCGACTCCGCGAGCCACGCCAGCGCTTCGGCTCGGTCGGTGAAGACGCGCAGCGGGAACGGTGGCCGCGTCACCCGCGCGAGGAAATTCCCGATCATCGCGGAGAGCGGGCCGCCGACCAGGAGCGCCGCGCGGCTCGTCGCGGCGACCGCGTCCGTCCCCGTGACCAGCGCTCGCGCCTCGCGCGCGATCACCTTCAGCCCCTCGAGCTCGACGAGCACCGGCCACGCGAGCCCCCTCGACAGCTCGACCTGGAGGCTCATCGCGACGCGCATCGTGGCGCCATCCAACACGGCGCCGCGCGCGAACGAGATGCGCATGACGTCGTCATCCCCAAGCTCCACCGCGAGCACCCCGGGGACCTCGCGCCGGCTCACGGTGTGAGGCTACACGGCCTCCTGCGGCGAGAGCGAGCCCGATCTCGCGCTGCGAGAGAGCGCCCGGTCGGGAGCCCTGCGGGCGTCTCGACCGTCGCTACTTCCTCGCGTCCAGGTCGGACTTCGGGGGCTCGTTCACGCCGAAGGCGGCCGCGAACTCGGGGCTGCTCGCGTACGCGGTCGCGCGGGCCACCTTACCGTCCTCGATCCGGAAGACCTCTACGGCGTGGATGGTGCCGGTCTTGCCCGTGGGCTTCCTGCCCATCGCGGGACCCTTCCAGGTCGCGGTCCACGTGTACTCGCAGGCGACCCAGGAAGCGGCCGGGACGCAGATCTTGAGGTCGATCTTCTGGTCGACGAACGCCTTGGCCCCTTCGGCGAGCTCCTTCTCGAGCGCCTTCTTCCCTTTGGTGTCGGTCGGCATGTACTGGTTCGAGACGACGATGTCGTCGGTGGCGAGCGCGGCCACCGCCTTCGCGTCGCCCCGGCTCGCCGTCTCCAACCAGCGCTTCGCGAGGGTGACGGCGGCCTCGTCGCGCTCCTTGGCGAAGTAGACCTCGGCCGGCCCCGTCGGCGCGACCTCGACGGGGCGGACGGGCTGCCCCTTCGGTCCGAGGCCGAGCTGCCCCAGCATGGTGGTCGTGTCGAAGTAGACGCTCTCGCGCTTCAGCTTGCCGTCAGGAGCGAACGTGAGGAGGCTGACGCCTCGGTAGCCGACCTTCTTGCGCGTGGCGGGCCGGCCCATCACCTCACCCTCGTTCGTGCCGGTGAAGACCCACTCCGCGACCGCGAACCGGTCTCTGCCGAGCACCCGCGTGTACGTGAGCTTCAGATCGGGGAACGAGGCGAAGTAGGCGCCGAGAGCCGCCTCCGTCTGGGTCGCCGTAGCCTCCTCCCAGCCTTTCTCACCCGGCATGCCGATGACGCCGTCCGCGGCGTAGAGGGCCGTGTGCCGCTTCGGATCTCGCGACGTCCAGGCGGCGGCGGAGTCGCGGAGGTACGCGCCGACCGCCGTGGAGAGATCCATCGGGCGCGACGGCTCGGCCGGCGCGGCGGACGGCGTGGTGGCCGACGCCGCCGGCGCTGCGCTCGCGCCGGCGCTCGCGCGCTCGGCCTGCGCCGCGCTCGGCGCCCCGCCCGGCAAGGGCTCGGTCGTGGCGGAGCTGCAGGCCACGGCGTAGAGCGAAACGATCGCGAGGCGGGTGGGTCTCATCCCCCCGACTAGACCTCAATCGAGCGACAGCGACCAGGGGAAGGGCGCAGGTCCCGCGCTGCGGTCCCAGGCCGGCCGCGCATCGGCCGAGCTTCGCGGTCATGGAAGGGATCGCCTCGCCGGTCGAGAACGTGGGTCCCCGCCCGCCCCGCGGCGCAGCGCGTCGCCCCCCTTGTAAGGTCGTGTTCGTTGCGTGACCGGCCTCCGCGGCGCCCAATTCGGGGAGAAACGAGGCACGCCATGCAGATCGCGCTTCTCCTCACGTTCACGGGGGTCGTCATCGCAGCCGCCGCGCTGCTCTTCAAGCTCGTCCTTCGCCCGACCACGGCGAAGGGCGATCCCGGACGAGCCCCGAGCCCGCTCCTCGCGGCGGAGGAGCGGTGGCGGGACACCAGCCTCAGCGTGGGCGGCGCCCGTCGGGTCGTCTCCGTCCGCTCCGCGTTCGCGCCGAGCTCCGGGGGGATGCACCTTGCGCCCTGGGGCTGCGTGGAGCAAGCGGGCGTGCTCGCGATCGTCTCACCGCTCGGCCGCGACGATCCGCGCCGCGGCGTGGCGCAGGCCACCTGCGCCAACGATCTGGCGAGGACGCTGCCTCGGAGCGGCAAAGACGGCGCGGCGATGGTGGAGGCGCTCGCCTCCGCCGATCGGAGCCTCGCGAGGCTCGGCCTGCCCACCTCGACCGCCGCGGCCACTGCGGTCGCCGTCGCGATCGAGCAGGGGCGGGTTCGCACCGCCCACGTCGGCGCCGACCGCGTGTACAAGGTGCGCGGCGCGAGTGTCCAGCAGCTCACGCAGGATCACTCGATCGCGGCCGACACGCTCCGGGAGACCGCGCAGGGGCGCGACTCGAGCCCCGAGATCATCGACGCGGTGCCGACGCACCTGAAGACGTCGCTCACCCGGGTCCTCGGCACCGGCAAGGGAGCCGCGGAGCTCGGCGAGCACGCCCTCGACCCGCGCGACTGGCTCGTCGTCGTGAGCCACGACGTCGCGCTCGCGCTGGGTGAGGTGCGGCTCCGCGAGGTGCTGTCGAGGGCATCGGCGCGCCCGGGGCAGATCGCCGAGGAGCTCGTCATCTCCACGTACCGGCAACGGCCGGGGGCGTTCGCCGCCGCGGCGGTCGTGGGGCCCGCTCAGGCCTGAGCGACGCTCCGCCTGGCCTCGAAGGACGAGGCGGCTTGACGAGGGGTCCGCGTGGGCGCGACGATCCCCGGACATGCGTCACGTCGCCGCCTTGCCGGTCCTCTTGCTCGCGCTCGCCGTGGCGTGCGACTCCGACGTCACGAGCACCTCGGGCGGGGGCGGCGAGTCCTCCGGGACCAGCTCGGCGGTCACTGCGACCGCCGCCGGCCCCGGGTCGACGGCGTCCACTGGTCCGGCCCCCTACCAGATCGCCGTGGGCGATCTCGCGCCCGACTTTTCGCTCGTGGACGTGAACCCGAGCTCCCCGACGTCGCTCGAGTTCGTGTCACCTCGCGATCACCTCGGGAGAGTATCGGCGTGGTACTTCGGCCACTCCACGTGAGGCTACTGTAGCTCCCAGTTCGGGGAGCTGGACACGATGCAGGACGAGCTCACGCTCGCCGGGCTGGACGTGGCGATCCACGGCGTGAACCAGGCCGGGCTGGAGTCGGGGAACGCGGCCATCTGCGCCGGGCGCGACATCCCGTGGCTCCAGGAGACCGCCGCGGAGCCCGTGTGGACGGACTGGGGGGTGCACTACCGCGACGTCATCGTCCTGGACCGCGAGAACGTCGTCGTCGCGATCTACAACGTGACCCTGAACAACCTCACCGACCCCGTGAAGTACGACGAGCTCTACGCGATCTTCGAGGCCGCGGCCCTCGCTCCTTAGGCTCGCCGCGTTCGCGCCGGACGGAGGCGGGAGAGGAGCCCAGCCTGACCCGTGCCGGCGTCGGCGTCGTGACCGTGACTCCTGAGGGGCTCGCCGAGGGGCACGCCGCACTGTCGGCCGACGCCCCGGACCTCAGGAGTCCGGGATGCGCACGTCCTTGATCTGAGCGCCGAGGTGACGCTCCGCGGCGACGACGAGCGGGTGGGTGCGAACGCTGCGCTCGGCGTCCGCGCGGCGGGATCGCGCGGCCTCTTCATAGAGCCGCGCGAGCGTCGGGGGCGTGGCGCCCTCGGCGAGCTCGAAGACCTGAACCTCCGCCGTCGGGCCGAGCTCCGCGCGCGTGGCGATCGTGAGCGTGGACCTTGCGCTCGGATCCGAGAGGAGGCCGAACTCGAACGACCGCGGATCGATGGCGATGACCAACTTCGAGTCGTCCAGCTCACAGAGCGCGGCGCGCTCGAGCAACGGCGCCAGGCGCGGGCTGCGCTCGCGGACCCTGTCCAGGATGAGCGCGTACCTCGCGAAGCGCGGATCGGTGATCTCGCCGATGGGAGGAGGCGATGGTCCCGACGCCCCGGCTCGGCCACCTTGGGCGGCGGGCGTGCCGGCTTGGTTGGGACGCAGCGTCGGCGGCGGTGCGGGCTCGTCCGGACGCGGAGGGGGAGGCGGGGCGGCCTCCTCCGAGCGCGGCGGGGGCGCGGGCGGAGTCGAGGGCGTGACCGACCCCACGGCGGGCGACGCGGCGACGGAGGTCGCGGCGGGCCGGGCGATCGGCGGAGGCGGCCCCGCCAGCGGGGGAGGCCCGGAGGCGGGGGCGGGCGACGGGGGACGTGGTGCCGCTGGCTCCGGATCGTCGCTGGGCTCTGACGGGCGCGGGCGGGCGCGGCCTACGCCATCTGCCGCGGCGCGCCCCCCCTGGGACAGCCCCGCTCCGAGTCGGGCCTCGAGATCCGACAGGCGTCGCAGGAGGTCGTCGATCGGCACGAGGGCAGGCCGGCGTGCGAGGCGGACGAGCGCCATTTCGAGCGACGCGCGCGTCGACGGCGACTGCAGGATCTCCTCCGTCGCCTTCGAGAAGGCCGCGTGCATGCGCGTGAGATCCTCCGGCGTCGCGCGCCCCGCGATGCGCCGAAGATCCTCGAGCTCCGCGTCGGGGACGTCGATGAGGCTGCGCGCCTCCGGCGCGACCCGCGCCACGACCAGATCGCGCAGCAGCGAGAGGATGTCCCGGGCGACGTGGCCCATCTCGTAGCCCGCGGACGCGAGGTCCCCGACGAGCCCGAGGCACTTGGCCGCGTCGGCCTCCAGGGCGGCCTCGGCGATTCGGTAGAGGACCGTCGCCTCGGCGACGCCGAGCGTCTTGGCCGCGGCGCTGCCGGTGATCGTGGTGCCGGCGCCCGCGGACGCGATCACCTGATCGAGGAGGCTCATGGCGTCGCGCATGCTGCCGGCCGCTTCCCGCGCGAGGAGCTGCACCGCGCCGTCCTCCGCCGCGATGCCCTCCTTCTCGAGGACGAATCGGAGCCGCGCGGCGATGACCGAGGTCGCGATCAGCTTGAAGTCGTACCGCTGGCAGCGGGAGAGGATCGTGACCGGGATCTTCGTCACCTCCGTCGTGGCGAAGATGAACTTCACGTGGGGCGGGGGCTCTTCGAGCGTCTTCAGGAAGGCGTTCCAGGCCGCGGCCGAGAGCATGTGCACCTCGTCCACGATGAGGACCTTGAAGCGATCCCTCGCTGGACGGTACGGCAGGCTCTCCTGGAGCTGGCGGATGTCGTCGACGCCCGTCCGGGTGGCGGCGTCCATCTCTTGCACGTCGAGATCCGCGCCGACCGGGATCTCCTTGCAGGGTGAGCAGGTGAGGCACGGCGTCGCCGTCGGCCCCTTCTCGCAGTTGAGCGCCTTGGCGAGGATGCGCGCGCTCGTGGTCTTGCCCACACCGCGGACGCCGGTGAACAGGAAGGCGTGCGCGACGCGATCGATCGCGATCGAGTTCGCGAGCGTCGCGGCCACGTGCTCCTGCCCCACCAGATCCTCGAAGGTCTGGGGGCGCCACTTTCTGGCGAGGACGACGTAAGCACCGCCGCTCATGGGCCGCCGATACTAGTACATCGCCCTCGAACTTTCTTCGCGGAAGAACGAGGTCGCGAAGAGCGTCGTCGCGCTCGCCGAGGCCCGCGCGACGGGCGTTCGGTCACTTCGCGACGATCTCTCCGCGGATCGCGGGGGGCCCGCTGCTCGCGTCGGGCCACTTCAGCTCGAGCCGCGCCGACTGCTTCTCCCAGACGAGGTCGAACGTGAGGTCGCTGCCGCGCACGTACCGCGTGACGAGCACCATGGATCCGTTGCCCACGACGAGGTAGCCCTGCTTCTCGTCGAACCCCTTGGTCGCCTTCGCGGAGGTGATCTTTCCGGTCACGTCGTTCGCGCGGCAGACGACACGGAACCAGTCGCCGCTCTGCTTGGTCTGGCAGCCCCGCGCGTCCGAGCCGCGGACCCCCACCTCGCGCACGGCGTCCCACTGCTCTCGCGTCGGGGCGCCGTCGAGCTTCGGCTCGTCGGGGAGTGGATCAGCGGAGAGCGTGGGCTTCGTAGGCTTCGCCGCCTCCGCGGGCTTCGCGGAGTCCGGCGCCGGATCGGCGACGGGGGAAGGGCTCTCTGCGGAGGGCTCGGGGTCGGAGATCTCCTCGAACGCCCCGATGGGCTTCGGCTCGGGCTGCCCCTTCGGCCAGCTCGCCGTGAACCGAAACGAGCCGCCCGTGAACGAGTAGACGGCGGAGCCGTCGAGCCCCTCTACGAGCGGGAAGATCAGCCAGATGGTGCCAGCGCGCTCGCTCATGATGCTGAGCGGCGTCGGCTTGAACCCTTTCTCGATGGTGATCGAGACCGGGTCGCCCTTCTGGAGCATCTGCCCCGAGCACCCGACGCGGATCCACTCGCGTACCCGCCGCGGCATGCACCCGGGCCGATCCCAGTGCTTCACCAGGCTGAGGTCCGCCTTCACCGCGTCCCACTCCTTGAGCGTCGGCTCGGGCGAGGTCGGGGCCGCTGGCTCGCTGCTCGTCGGCGTGGCCGCGGCCGACGCCTTGCCCGTGGCCGTCGCCGTCGTCGCGGCCGTGGCGCTCCCGGCCGTGGTGGCCGGGGACGTCGGCGCCGCGCTGCTCGCTGCAGTCGGCGACTCCTTGCCGCAAGCGGCGGCGAGCGTGAGGAGCAGCAGGGGGACCCAGAGGAGAGAGAGCTGGCGGCACCGCATCGGTCCGGGAGGCTAGTCCTGTGGAAGCGAAGTTTCCACGCAAGCGAGAGGGGTTCTCGACTGGAGCGAGCCGCTGCGCCGCGCCACCAGTCCCGCGGAGAACGGGCTCGATGGGGACGCGGTGGTGGCACGGCAAGGTCCGTGCCGAGGGTCTAGCCGTTTCGTCGAGACCGAGGACGCCTCTCCCCGCGTACAAGGAGGCATGCGCCGCCGCCCGTTCCTCCTCCTCTTCCTGACCGCCTGCGCGGGCGAGAACACCATCACCACCGCGACGTCGAGCGGCCGGGGCGAGGGTGAGCAAGCCACGAGCGCCGACGGCTCAGCGTCCCGACCGCCCAGCACGCCGGCCCGCGCTGGCTCCTTCGATCGCGCCGCAGTACGGGTCGACCCGATCACGTTCGAGGAGACTCGGCTCGGTGTCCTCCGCGTCGACGGCAAGCCCCCGTTCCGCGCGGAGGCGGTCGGGAAGGATCCGAGGCTCGCGACGCTCGTGGAGCAGATGAACGCGGTCGACCACGTGATGTCGGCGGGCCTCTCCACCAGCCCGCCTCAGCGCGTCGAGCGCTCCTCCGACGAGTTCTTCCGCATCATGCAGTACGGGTGGCTCGCGAAGACGCACTTCGTGGAGCTCCGGCTCCCGGGCAAGGCCGGCGCGGCGCGCAGGCGCTTCGACGCGGTCGTGGAGGACGGCGGCAAGCCCCTCGTGCTCGGCCGCGTCGAGGTGGACGACATGAGCTACCTGTCGATCGCCTCCGGGCCGAGTGAGCACCGCGCGCGGCTCGGCAAGATCCTGAGGGAGCTCAATGGCAGGGTCGGCGAGTCCGTCGACATCCCGCCCCCGGCGGGTGAGCGCGGCAAGCACGGCCGCGCGATCCCGCGCGGCTCGGCGGAGCATTGGCCGATGCTGCGCGACGAGCTCTACGATCTCGGCGCGATCCTGGTGCCGGAAGGCCGGAAGCACCCCGAGGCCGTCCGGGTCGACGGCGCGCGGTCGCACCACGGCTCGCGCTGGCTCTCGGTCCACGCGCCGACGTCCCTCATGGCCGTCCCGACCTCGGGCGACGCGGTCCTCGAGCTCGCGGGCCCTCCGGGCGGTCCCCTCGGATTTCGCGCGTCCATGTACCGCGGTCTCAAGCACGATGCCGCGGCGCTCGAGGCGCACGTCGCGTCGCGCTACGGGAAGGCGGCGGGGTACGTCGCGGCCAAGGCCGCCGAGGTCGACGTCGCATCGCGCAGGCTCCTCGCGGTCCCGTTCCGAACCGGCGACGGACCCGCCACCGCGCAGCGGCTCCTCGTCCTCTGGCCCGCCGTCTACCACCTGCGCGACGGGGAGGCGCCGCGCGACCTGGGGGTCGCGCTCGAGCTTACTGCGAGCGGAGCCGGCGCTCCCGATCCGAAGTGGACGCTCGAACACCCGACCCTCGCATGGCTCCTCGACTCGCTGTTCGTGGATCTGGAGCGAGGCGACGTCAGGTAGGAGGGGGCTGCAGGGGGTGTCGCCAGGGCCGAGCTCACGAGCGGGTGACGGAGCGTGCCGTCGAGGACGTCGTCGTCGCGTGGTATCCTCCCGGCGTGCGCACACCCCTCGCCTGCGTCATGGCTCTGTTCTTCGGCGGCGCGTGCGGCGCCATCGCGGTCCTGGAGGACGATGCGGGCGCTGGCGGCGCCGGAACGACCACGGCCACGGGGCCCACGACGAAGGCCGGCGCGGGGCCGACCACCGCGAGCAAGTCGGTCGGCGTGACGACCGGGGGTGTGTGTGACGGCCTCGCGGAGGAGCTCGAGACGGCGATCGATCACGCTCGCGCGTGCAGCCCATTGCGGCCGGTGGTGCAGTGCGATGGAAGCGCGATCTTGCTCGACCTCTGCGGGTGCCCGAGCGTCGTCGCGAACGAGCACCTCCCGGTCGAGATCCAGCAGGCTCAAGACGCCTACGACGCGTGGGTCTCGGCCGGCTGTGGACCGTACCCGTGCGAGAGCTGCACGCCGGCCGAGGGCGGGTTCTGCCTCGCCGAGGGGGACGGCTCGAAGGGTCGCTGTGAGGCGGTCGGGCCGGACTGACGTCGCTCAGATCCTGGTCAGCAGGAGCCAGAGCACCGCGAGCGCCACGACGGTGAGCCCGGCGACGATGACCAGGGGGCGCGGCCGCGGGCGTGGGCGGCGCCGGGCGGCGCGCGCGTCGTCGGCTGCGCGCGCCGCGTCGGCCTCCTCGGCGATCTCCTCGAGGAGCGACCTGGCGCTCGCCGGTTGGACGGTGCGTGGTGGCTCGGTGTCCAGATCCGCGCGTAGAACGGGGAGGAGCTTCCCGTCCACGACCTTCATCAGGGGGCCCCGGTGGCGGTCGAGCTCCCCGAGCACCGTCGACTGAAGGACCTCGTCCGGGTACAGGGAGCGGCCGCAGGCAGGGCAGGGGATCGGCCAGGGCTTCTGGGGCGTGACGTCCGCCTCGAAGGAGCGCTTGCAGAGCGGCTCGCCGCAGGAGAAGGACCGGGCCACCCGTGCAGGCTCACACGAAGCTCGACGAGGGAAAAGGCTCGCTGCGGCGCCGTGCCGCTCTCGGCAGCGCCTGCGCCGAGCTCACTCGCCTCGCTACGCGTGAATTTCGGCGTCTTCCGTGGCCGGTGCACCCTTCTGAGTTGCGGCCGGGACGGTCTTTGGGCACATTCCGGCAACCATGCAGTTTCGCGGCGGAATCAGCGAGCTCATGCGCCAAGCGGCGCGGATGCAGCGCAAGATCGACGAGCGCAAGGCTCAGATCAAAGAAGAAGAGGTGATCGGAAAGGCCGCCGGCGACAGCGTGAAGGTGATCGTCACCTGCGAGGGCAAGCTCCGGCAGATCATCGTCGATCCCGAGTTCGTGAAGGCCGAGGGCCTGGAGCTCGTGTTCGACGCCGTCGTCGCCGCGTCGAACTCGGCGCTCGAGGAAGCGGACAAGCGGGTCGACGAAGAGATCAACAAGATCACGGGCGGCCTCAAGCTCCCGGGCCTCTAGCCCCGGTCGAGCCTCGCCCGCTGCCGCGCCATGCTCCCCGACCGTCTCGTGCGCGTCGTTCAGCTGTTCGCCAGGCTCCCCGGAGTCGGTGAGAAGACGGCGCAGCGGTACGCGCTCGCGCTGCTGGCGGGCGGCGGCGACGTCGCGCGCGAGCTCGGCGTCGCGCTCGCGGAGCTGCGCGAGTTCGTCCGGCCTTGCGACCAGTGCGGCAACGTCGCCGAGGTCGGCGCGAACGGCGCGGCGGTCCTCTGCGGCATCTGCCGGGACGCGCGCCGCGACACGTCGCTGCTCTGCGTCGTGGCGCGAGTGCAGGATCTGTTCGCGGTGGAGCGCAGCGGCGCGATGCGTGGCCGCTACCACGTGCTCGGCAGGCTCCTCTCTCCGCTGGACGGCGTGAGCCGCGATGACATCGGTGTCGACCGGCTCCTGGCGCGCGTCGCGGCGAGCGCCGTACGGGAGGTCCTGGTGGCCACCCCGCCGTCGGTCGACGGCGAGGCGACCGCGCTCCTCCTCTCGCGGGAGCTCGGCGCGCAGGGCGTCCAGGTGACGCGCATCGCCAGCGGCGTGCCCCACGGCGGTGATCTGGAGTTCGCGGACCAGATCACCATCGGCCGAGCCATCGAGCACCGCCGAAGGTTTTCGTGATCCTGCCTCGGGAGAGAGAGCCATGCCGAAACAGATCATCAGCACCGACCGAGCACCGAGGGCCATCGGCCCCTACGCGCAAGCCACGCGGGCCGGCAACCTCGTCTTCACGAGCGGGCAGATCGGGCTCGATCCGAGCACCGGGGAGCTCGTCGCGGGCGGCACGGAGGCCGAGACGCGCCAGGTGCTCCAGAACCTCTTGGCCGTCCTGGCGGCCGCGGACGTGCGACCCGAAGACGTCGTCAAGACGACGATCTTCCTAACGGACCTGGCGGACTTCTCGCTCGTGAACCGACTCTACGGCGAGGTGTTCGGCGCGAGCCTTCCCGCGCGGTCGACCGTGCAGGTCGCCGCGCTCCCGAAGGGCGCCAAGGTCGAGATCGATGCGATGGCCAACCTGGGAGAACTGCGATGAGCGACGAACAAGATCCCGCCGACCAGAAGCCGAAGCCGAGGAAGGTCGCGCGCTCCGGGTCCACGTCGGAGCGGGCCGGGGCGGCACCTCCGGCGGCAGAGGACGGCGCAGTGCGCCGCTGGGACGTTCGGGCCGAGCGCCCGGCCGACGCGCCGAGCCGTCCCCGCCGTCCCCAAGGCGGTCCCCCCGGAGAGGGGGGCCCTCGCCCCGGTCGTCGCCCTTACCCCACGGACGAGCCGCGCCGGCCCGGCGCGTCGGGTGGGCGCGCCATGCCTCGGATGCCCGAGCGTGGCCCGGTCGACAAGGCCAGCCCCGACTTCGTGGACCGGTGGCTCTCGCGCCCCCCGCGCAAGCCGGAGGAGGAGCGCGAGCGTCGGGACCGCCCGCGCGCCCGTGAAGACCGTCGCCCGCCGGGGGGACCCGGACGTGGCCCGGAGAGGCGCCCGGACGAGAAGCTCGCCGCCCGCCCCGCCGCCCCCGCGGCCGCGAGTCGCGCGGAGCCCGCGCCGAAGCTGCCGACGCTGAGCGAGACGATCCTCGTCGGGCTCCCTCGCGTCGCCACGCAGCGAAAGCACGAGGCGAAGGCGTCCAGCAAGCCGAAGACGGCGAAGGAAGCGCTCGCGGCGAAGACGGCGGCCGCGGCGCGGCCGAAGCCGGAGCCGGCCAAGGGCGAGGTGATCCTCGATCCGTCGTGGCTCGGCGCTGGCGCCGCTCAAGCGGTGCAGTGCCTGAAGACCGCCGGGGGAGCGGCCGAGGCGCTCGTCGACGCGTGGCTCAGCGCGCACAACCTCGATGCCATCGGCGCCGCCGCGGCGAGCGAGGAGCTGAGCGGCGCGGCCCGCAAGGCGTCTCGCCGAGCGCTCGGCGTCCTGAAGGCGCGCGGCGTGGCGGTGCCCGAGCGCGCCGCGCCGGCGCCGGCCGCCCGTCTCGTGGAGGAGGAGGTCGTCGAGGCGACCTTCTCCCCGCCCGACTCTCGAGGGACGACGTCGATCACGATCACGCGTCGCAGGGGCGGCGAGCGCGCTCACATCGCCGAGGTCATCGTCCGCGAGGGCGTGGGCGTCGTGAACGCCGTGAGCGGGTGGATGAGCCGGTCGCAGATCAAGGAGGCGCACCAGCGGATCGCAGAGTCCACGGGCGTGTCGCCCGCGGCCGTGTCCCCGGAGTGGGCTCGCTACAGGATCGCGATCGCGCGGGCGCAGAACGCCAAGAGCGGGGCGCTCGTACCGCTCGGGCTCGATCGCTGCAAGGAGCTGATCGAGCCGGCGCCCGAGGGCGTGCCGGCGCACCCCGTCGCGGAGCTCGAGCAGCAGGCGGGGGACGGAGACGGCGCCTCGGCCTCCCTCCACGCCGAGCCGGAGCTGCGCGCCTGGCTGCCCGAGACGCGCGCGATGGATGAGCTCCTACGAAAGGTCGGCGAGAAGCTGAGCGCGGGCGACGCAGAGGACGCGAAGAAGGTCGACGAGGTCCTGAAAGAGGAGATCAAGCTCGCGACCGATCGCTACTTCAACCCCGAGCAGCGCACGCTGCTCGCGACGCGGATGCGCGACGCGGCCATCACGATCCGCCAGCGGGCGGGCGACGAGCGCGCCAAGGAGCTGCTCCGCGCCGTCAAGGCGATCGAGCAGGCGGGGCTCATCACGTCCCCCCCGAGCGATCTCGAGTTCTTGCGGGTCTTCTTCCAGAAGGGCCTCAGCCTCCTGGCGCAGCAGCAAGGCGGGTCGCTCCGTGTGCCCGTAGCGGCGGAGAAGTAGGCAAACGCGGCGGTCGGTGGATCCCCCGTGGATCACCGGTCCATCGGGGGGGAGCCGAGCGCCGCGCGAGTCTCCGGCGGCGCCCGCGCTCGGACGCTAATCGCGGTCGGCGCGCGGCTTGCTTTGCCGGACGCACCATGACCGTCCGCAGCGTCAGGCCACCGAAGATCCGTCCCCCGGCGTGCGCGGCCGGGCTCCGCTGGCAGCCCCTGCCGGCGACCGAAGACCCGGTCTTTTCGTTCAGGCGGTGCGAGCTGGAGGAGACCCCCATCTCCGCCTACCCGCCCCCGCCGCCCTCGGTCGCGCTGCCTCCGATCGAGCGCCTCCCGCCCCCCGCCGTCCGAGCCGCCCCAGCGCCGGTGGCGGCCGCGGCCGACGCTTCGCGCGCGCCCGGCGAGGCGTGCTCCTCGGCGCCGGCGGAGACCTGGTTCCCCGCGCGGCCTCAGCAGGAGGTCGACGCGCCGGAGGAGCTCGATGAGAGCGATTTCGAGGAGGTGTGGGACCTCGCCGTGGACGT
The DNA here is from genome assembly GCA_964492175.1 of uncultured Polyangiaceae bacterium. Classification (GTDB taxonomy): domain Bacteria; phylum Myxococcota_A; class Polyangia; order Polyangiales; family Polyangiaceae; genus Xiheicaenibacterium. The sequence continues at coordinate 28,366 of CAZBJI010000045.1, forward strand.
CGACGTGAGCTTCGACGAGGACCGCGCGCCTCGGCCTGTGGAGCGCAGCTCGTACGTCGCTCCGCGACCCGACGGGGAGGACCCGCCCGGCGAAGGCGGACGTGCGTACATCGAGTACGCGCCGCGTCCGGAGCGCTACGACCCGCCCGCCCCCTCGTCGTCGCGTGACCCCTCGAGCGCTCGCTATGTGGTCTCCGCGGGCGCGCGGCCGGGGGAGATCACGCTGCGCGCGCTCGACCCAGGGGAGCCACCCCCGTACGGGGCGCCGATCGCGATGATCGGGCCGAGCTGCTCGGTCGACGCGCGCGCGATCGGCGCGCTGCTCTACGGGCGCGGCGCCGCCTGAGGACCGCGCGCATCCCAGGGCGGGGGCCCGGCGAGCCCCTCGCGACGCCGAAACGCCTCGTGGAGCGCTCGGGTCTTGTCCCCGGGCACGCCGGGCCCGATGGGCCGCCCGTCCATCCGGACGACGGGAACCAGCTCGCGCACGGAGGAGGTGATGAACGCCTCATCGGACGCCTGCACGTCGTCGGGCCAGAGCGGGCGCTCCTCTACCCGGAGGCCCACCTCTGGCGCGGCCTCGATCACGAGGCGGCGGGTGATGCCTGGCAAGATCGACTTCGCGACGGGCGGGGTGAGGAGCACGCCCGCGCGCACGATGAACACGTTCGACGTCGTGCCCTCGAGGACGTGCCCCTCGTGATCGACGATGAGCGCCTCGTGCGCGCCGGCGGCTCGGGCCGCCCGCAGCGCCGCGATGCTCTCCAGGTAGTTGCCCACCTTGGCGCCCGCGGCCGCGTCGCTCGGGCGATAGGTCGCGAACGTGATGACGTCGACGCCGGCCGTGTACACCTCCGTGCCGAGCCCGACGTGAGCGTGGAGGAAGAGAACCCGGCGCGGGCTCGTGGCGCCCGTGGGATCGAGGCCGAAGGCGCCCTCGCCGCGCGTGATCATCAAGCGCGCTACGATCTCGCGATCAGGGCGCGCGACGTCGCCGACCAGCCGCTCCACCTCCGCCGAGAGCGCGGGAAGCTCGAGCGGGAGCTGCATGCCCACCCGCGCCGCCGACCACGCGAGGCGGTCCAGATGCTCCCGGAGCCGGAACGGGGCTCCGCCGTACGTACGGGTCGTCTCGAAGACGCTGTCCCCGTAGAGGAACCCGCGATCGTAGACCGATACGACGGCGCGCTCCTCGTCGACGAGGACGCCGTCGATGGCCACCCACCGCTCGGGCATCAGCCCTTCAGCTTCGCGAGGAGGTCGCGCGCGCGCTCGAGCCCCTTGTCGTTGTCGAGGGCGCGCTCCAGCATCTGGATGGCCTTCTTGTCGTCGCCCTGCCGGTGGCTGACGTCACCCAGGTAGAAGAACACCTCCGCCTTCGTGATCGGCGCCCCGTCGTCGAGGCGCTGCAGGAGGAGGGCCTTGAACGTCTTGCCGGCGCGGTCGATGTAGGCGTCCTTCTGGCTCGGGTCGAAGTCGGCGAGCTCCAGGGCGAGGACGCCGAGGTCGCGGAGCACCGCGATGGACCCGGGATCGATCTTGAACGCGGTGTCGAGCTCGGAGAGGGCTGTCGTGCGGTCCCCGTCGGCCAGGTAGGCGCGCGCCAGCCGGTGGTGGATGACCGCGACCTCCTTGGACCTCCGCCCGCCGTAGGAGTCGACGATCTTCTGCAGCACCTGCACCGCCTGCTTGCCGCGCCCCGACTCGCTGTAGGCGTCGCAGAGGGAGAGGAGCAGCTCGCGATCCGAGGGGGCCGCCTCGGACGCCTCCTGGAGGAGGTCCGCGGCAGCGGCGGCGTTCGACAGCTTGGTGCGGTGGATCTCCGCGGCGGCGCGGAGCAGCCGGACCTTGTCCAGCACGTCTTCTGCGGCCTTCGCGTCGCTGGTGTCGAGGTTCGCGAGCTCCTGCCAAGCCTTCTCGTGCTCGTAGAGGACCCGCAGCTTGCTCCGCACCTCCTCGTCGCGCTCCCGCTCCGCGAGGGCGCGCTCGAGCGTCCGCCTTCGGCCGCCGACGTCGGCGAGGACCTCGTAGAGCGACGTGAGTCTCTTGGCGGTCGCGACCGCCTCGTCCCCGGTCTGCTGGGCGAGCAGCAGGTCCAAGTACTTGGCGCTCTCGGCCTTGTCGCCGCGCCGCTCGTGGATGCGGGCGAGCGCGATCAGCGCCCCCGTGTGCTTCGGGTCACGCTCGAGCACGGCGCCGTACGTGGCCGCCGCCTTCTCGAGATCCCCCAGCCGGTTCTCCTGGACCTCCCCGAGGCGCACCCGGTACGAGAGCTCTCCCTCGACGTCTCGACGCTCCTCGGCGAGGCGGATTTGCTTCTCGAGGAGCTCGGCGAGCTCGTCGTCACGCCCCGACTTCTCGAGGAGGCGCGAGAGCATGAGCGCGGCCTCGCGGTGCGCCGGGTCCTCGTCCAGGATCGCGGTCAGCTGCTCGATGGCGTCGCTCGGCGCCTCCAGCTCGTCGGACACCTTCGCCGCGTCCAGCCGGAGCTGCGAGCGCCTGGTCTGGTCCTCCGCGATGTCGACGAGCCGGCCGAGCAGCTTGAGGAGCTCCTTTTTCTTGCCCGCCTCCACGTACAGCTCGCGGAGCGCTACCTGCGCCTTCTCGTCCGTCGGCAGGTCCTCGAAGACCTGCTCGTACAGATCGATTGCGGCCGTCACGTCGCCGAGATCCGTCCGCGCCACGGCCGCCGCCTCCAGGCGGAGCGACCGGATCGTCTCGCCGTCGGCCGCGAGCTCCGTCCGGCGAACGAGCAGCTTGAAGGTCTCTTGGGCGTCTCCGGCCTTCTTGCGGAGGCGCGTGAGCTCCGCGAGGGCCCAGGTGTCGGCCTCGTCTGCGACGATCATGTCGCGGAGGATGGCCTCGGCGAGCTCGGCGTCGCCCGCGCGCTCCTCGGCGATGGTCTTCGCCTCGCGCCGCAGCTCCGTTGCCCCGCTGATGCCGTCGATCTTGGCGAGCCGCCGCAGCGTGGAGACGAGATCCCGCTCGCGCCCCTGGGCGCGCTGGATCTCCTCGACCGACCGCAGGATGACCTCGTTCTGCGCGTCGTGCTTCAGCGCCTCCTCGAAGTCGCGCTCGGCGGCGGCGGAGTCCCCGAGCTTGTCCTTGTGCCACATCGCGGCGCGGATCCACAGATCGCTCGCCGTCTCCGACGAGAGGTCGGTCGCCTTCCGCGTCGCCTCCTCCAGCGCGGCGGCGGCGTCGGCGAAGCCCGACACGATCGCGGCCACGCGCTCGATCTGCGCCAGCACCTCGGAGTCAGCGGGATCGTCGTCCAGCGCAGAGAGCAGCGCCTGGAGCGCGCCCTTCGGGTCCGAGGCTTGATCCTCGAGCACGCGGGCGAGATCCAGCCGCAGCCGCAGCCGCTCGGACGCGCCCGGCGCGAAGCCGATCCGCTTCCCGAAGAGCGCCGCCAGCGCCTTGTTGTCGCCCGCGGCTCGGTACACGGCCTCGAGCGTCTCGGCCACCTCCTCGAACAGCGACTGCTGGTCGGTGAGCTTCTCCAGGAGCGCCCGGGCGGTGGCGTGGTTGGGTGAGCGCTCGATGGCGCTGCGGAGGGAGCCGAGCGCCGCGGCGGGCTCTCGGAACGCGTCCATCTGCAGCTTGGCGATGCGACAGTAGAGATCCGCCTGCCCCTCGTCCGACTCGAGGCCGAGGCGGCGCTCGAGCACGTCGGAGAGCGCCTCGTGGTCGCCCAGGTGCTCGTAGAGGCGGTCGAGGGCCCGGAGCGTGGCACCCTCGCTCTCGTCTCCCTCCGCGCCCTCCAGCGCCTTCGAGTACGCCTTGGCCGCGCGCCCGTGGTCCTTCAGGTTCTCCTCGGCGACGCGCCCGAGGCGCACCCAGAGCCCGCGGGCCGCGGTCGGATCCGACAGATCCTCCGCGCGGGCGCCGAGCGCGTCGGCGTAGCGGCCGAAGCCCTCCGCGGGCGACTCCGCGGCGTGCGCGAGCCGGACGATCTCGTCGTGGAGGGTCGGGTCCTCCGGCGTCTCTCCGAGGGCGCGCAGCAAGGCGGCCTCCGCGTCGCCCGTCCGGGAGAGCTCGCGGTCGAGGACCTCCGCGATCTCACGGAGGGTCGCTGCCCGAGCGTCGGGCTCCGTCTGCGCGAGCAGCTTCAGCTCCAGGACCTTCACGCGCTCCGCGTGCTTGCCGAGGGCGCGCAGCACCGGGATGAGGGCCTCCGCGGCGTCGAGCCGGAGGTCCGCCGAGCTCTCGGCGATGCTGGTGGCGGCGGCGAGCGCCGCCGCGTTGTCCGGCGTCTCGTCGAGGACCAGCCGGTACTGCTCGAGGGCGTCGACCGGGCTCTCCAGCTTGTCCTTGTAGAGATCGCCGATCGCGACGCGGAGCGCGCCGCGGTCCGTGGCTGCTTCGGCCCGGGCCGCTTGGTCCTTCAGGTTGTCCAGCAGCTCGTCCCACATCTGCTCGGCGCGGAAGGCCCGCTCGAGGTGCTTGAGCACCGCGGGATCACCGGGCCGCGCGTCCAGCGCCGCGCCGAGGGCCGTGATCGCCTCGCGCACGTTCTTCAGCGGGCCCTCGTGGAGGCCGGCGGCCTTCACGTTGAGCTCGTACCGAAGGTCCACCTCGGCCTCCGTCGCGATCTCGACGCGGCGCCCGTAGAGCTCGACCAAGCGCTCCGCCGCGCCCTTCGCCTCGTGGAGACCGATCAGCGCATCGATCGTCTCCGCGCTGTCCGGCTCGAGCTCGAGCCCCCGATCGTAGGCCTGGATCGCCCCGTCGGGGTCCTCGAGCATGTCGGTGCGGATGCGGCCGAGGCGACGGAACAGCTCGGCGGCGACGGCGTCGGAGGTGTCGCTCGCCTTCTTCTCCACGACACCCGCCACGCGCTTCCAGTCGCCGAGGAGGACGCCCAGCTCGTCGATGGCATCCAGCGGCTCGGGCTCGCCCGGGGCGACCTCGGCGAGGCGCTCGAACGTCGCGAGCGCGCTCCGCGGGTCGTCGAGCTCCTCGTCGTAGATGCGCGCGAGCATTCGGAGCAGCTCCTGCTTGGTGACGTCGTCCTCGACGTGGCCGAGCGCGCGCTCCACGTCGGAGGCGAGGCGGCCCCAGAGGTTGAGCTCCTTGGCGAGCCGCTCGATCTCCGAGCGCGTCTCGGCGTCGTCGGGATCCTCGTCCAGGGCGCGGGCGAGGGAGTCGAAGGCGGCCCGCTTGTCGTCGCCACGCTGCTCCCAGAGGAGGGCGTTCTCGCGCAGGATGGCGGCGCGCTCGGTCTTGTCCTTGGCGAGCTGCAGGCCCTCCTCGTTGATCTTGACGAGGTTTTCCCAGTTGTCCGCTCGCTGGTACAGCGGACGCAGGATCTCGAGCACGGTGGCCTTGTGGGCTTCCAGCGACGAGAGGGACTCGAGCTCGGCGATCGCGTCCTTGTTCCACGGAACCTGGGTGACGATCGCCTCCAGCTCCGAGATGGCGCCGGGAACGTCGTCGAGGTGCTGCCGGCGCACCTTCGCGAGGGCGAGGCGGTACGGCGCGGCCGTCTCGGGCGTGTCGCTGGCGTCGGCGCGCCGCTCGTAGAGGTCCGCGAGGTCGCGGTGGCGGCCGAGGCGCCCGTACAGCTCGGTCAGCCGGTCGAGCGAGCGCACGTCGGCCTCGTCGATGTCCAGCGCCGCGCGGTAGGTGTCGATCGCCTCCTCCGCCTTTTCCAGCTTGGACTCTTCGAGGTCCGCGATCACGTGGAGCAGCTCGAGGCGGCGCGCGCCTTCGCGGTAGTCCAGGGCGGCGCGCATGAGGGCGACGCGCTCTTCGTGACGCAGCTCCTTGACGAGGAGCGCCTCGATCGCGCTGAAGAGGTCCTCGCTCTCGGGCGCGAACTCGTGCGCGCGCCGCAGCCACTTCAGGGCGGCCGCGACGTCCCCTACGTCGGCGTAGATCTCGCCGGTGCGCTTGCAGAGCTCGACCGTGTCCTGATCGTCCGAGTCGATGGTGGAGAGCTTGGCGGCGTAGATCTCCGCGAGGCGCTTCTCTGCAGAGGCCACCCGCGCGAGACGCTCGAGCTCCGCCCAGATCGCGCGATCCGAGACCTCCTCGTTGAGCTGCCGCGCCGTGGCCTCGAGGGCGGCGCCGTAGTCGCCGAGCTGGTCCTCGTGCAGCATCGAGAGGCGCTTCAGGAGGTCGATGCGCTCGCTCGGGTCCTGGCTCGCGGCCAGGCGCGCCTCGAGCGTCGTCTTCACCTTCTGCCAGTCGGCGTGCTTGAGGTAGATGGGCTCGAGCATCTCGGCCGCACGCGCTCGGTCCTCCGCCGGAGTCCCCGGCTCTCCCCCGTCCGCGCCCTCCGCGGGGGCGTTCAGGATGCTCTCGAGCTCCGCGACGGCCGCCGCGTTGCCGGAGTCCTGGGAGAGGGCCTCGGACAGCTCGTCGAAGGCGCGCGGCGCGTCGCTCAGGTGCGCCCGCGCGATCTTCGCGATCTTGACGCGCAGCGCTGCGGCTGCCCCGCCCTGCGCGTCGGGTGCCTCGAGCATCCGCTCGTAGAGCGCGACGAGGTCCTGGTGCCGGCTCTCCGCGCCGTAGAGCTCCTCGAGCTGCGCGGTGGCCGCGGTGTCGACCTCGACCTCGAGGATCGCCTCGAGCACCGTGATCGCGCCCGACGCGTCCTTCAGCCGCCCCCGAAGGATCTCCGCCTCGCGGAACAGCAGCGCCTTGCGCTCGTCGTCGCTCTCGGCGGCCTCGGCGCGCTTGCGGAGAACGTCGAGGAGCGCCTCGGCATCGCCCGTCCCTTGGTAGAGCTCCTCCAGCGCGAGCATCGCGCGCTTCTCGTCGGGGCGCGCCTCGAGCGCCTTCTTGTAGTACTCGACCGCGACGTCGGGCGCGCCGAGCTTGTCCTTGGCGATCTCGCCGACGCGCAGGAGCATGGAGAGCTGCACGTCGCCGTCGAGCACGTCGGCGGCCGTCTCGCGGTAGAGGGCGGCGGTGTCGGCGAACCGTCCGGTCGCGGTGGTGATCCGCTCGAGCGTTTCGACCTGGCGCCCGATCGAGTCGTCGCCGACCGCCTCCTTCACCGCCCGCCGCGCGTACTCGTACGCAGCCGCGAGGTCCTCGAGGGCGCCCTCGGCCACGGCCAGCGCCTTCTCGAGCATCTCGACGCGCTCCGCCGGGCTGTCGGCCACCTCCGCCTCGATGTCCAGGACGCGGAGGAGCTTCTGGGACGCTCCTTCACCCTCGTAGAGGGGGTGCAGCAGCTCCGCGGCCCCGCGCTTCGCGTCCCCATCCAGCATCTCCTCGAGGGCGCTCCGCGCGCCAGGGTCGCTGGCGTCGAGCTGCAAGGCCATCCGGTACGCCTCGATCGCTCCGTCGAGCTCTCCGAGGTGCTTCCGGCGCACGTCCCCGAGCTTCGTGTAGAGGACGACGCGCTCCTCGGGCTCGCTCGCGAGCACCAGGTCCGCCTCGACGATCTCCGCGAGGTCCTGGTACCGCTCCGCCCGCTCGTAGAGCTTCGCCAGCGCGGCGTGTGCGGCCCTATCGGCCCCGAACGCGTCGACGACGGCGCGGTACGCCTGCGTCGCCTGCGCGACGTCGTCGAGCGGTCCGGCCAGCGTCTCGGCGGCCTTCACCATCGCCCGCCTGCGCTCGGCCGTGTCGGTGGCGATCTCCTCACGCCGGCGGAGCACGTCGACGAGATCGCGGTGCTGCTCGGTGCTCTCCAGCAGGCGCTCGAGCGCGATGAGCGCCTTCTCGTCGCCCGGATCGTCGGCGAGGCGGGCGCGCCACGCCGTGATCGCCTTGGCGCGGCTCCCGAGCACGGTCTCGTAGAGATCGCCGAGCCGCTCGTACAGGCCCTTGCGCGCGTCCTCCGACTCTTCGAGCTTGACCTCGATCTCCAGCGACTGGGCCAGCGCCTCGTGGCGACCGCCCTCCGCCTGGAGCCGGGCCAGCGCCCGCGCGGCCGGTCCGGCGATGGTCGCGTCGTCCGGATCGATGGCGAGCACCTTGCGGTACACCTCCTCCGCCCGCTCCGGCGCGGCGAGCGCCCCCTCCAGCACGACGGCGACCTGCGTGAGGAGGTCAGCCTTCGTGCTCTTGGACCCGGCCTTGTCGGCGGCCTCGCTGAGGACCTTCGTCACGTGCTCGTGGTGGCCGAGCCTGCGCCCGATCTCCACGAAGCGCTCCCGCACGGCCTCCTCGTCGGGCACGAGCGGCAGGAGCTCACCGAGCGAGGTGAACGCCCCGGCGTCGTCGTGCAGCTTCTCGTCGCGCAGCTCGCCGACGCGGCGCAAGAGCTCCTTCCGCTCCTCCACGTCCTCCGCGGCCTCCAGGCGGATCTCCAGCATCCGGACCAGGCTCCGGTGCTCGGAGCGCGCCTCGTACACGGTCTGGAGGAGCTGCGCCGTGCGCAGCCGGAGGCTGCCGATCTCGAGCAGGCGCTCCGCGAGCTCCCTCGCGTCGGGGTCGTCGTGGCGCTCGGTCAGGATGCCCTCGACGTGGGCGAGGGCGCGATCGGGGACGAGCAGCTGCTCGAGGTAGAGCCGCCCGAGGTAGAGGCGGATGTCGATCGCCTCGTCGCCGTCGGCCGCCTCGAGGCGCCGCTCGAGGAGCGCCGCGAGGTCGCCGAAGCGCTCCTCGTCCTCGTAGAGCTTCTCCAGCGCGTCGAGGGCGCCGCCGTGCTGGGGATCGATCCCGAGCACGCGCTCCAGGTAGCCGATCGCCTTCGCGGGCAGCTGGATGACGTCCTCCGCGATCATCGCGACCTCGGTGAGCAGCGCGATCTTCTGGGCCGGGTCCTCGGCCGCCTGCGCGGCCTGGTCGAAGAGGTCCTCGAGCTCTCCCCACCGCTCCCCGGCGGTGAGGATCTGCTTGAGCCGCGTGAAGGCCTTCTGGTTCGAGGGATCCATCGCGAGGATGCGCTTCAAGTAGGGCAGCGCGCCGTCGGGATCCCCGAGGTGCTCGTCGTGAAGTGAGGCCGCGCGATCGCAGAGCTCCAGCTCGACGCCCCGCGAGAGCGTCCGGGTGTCGGGATCCGCGGTGACGATGTGGGCGCGGTATGCCTCCGCGAGGTCCGTGGGGCGGCCGGCCTTCACGCTCAGCTCGGCCGCGCGGTCCCAGACCCCGATCTCGTCGGGCACCTCGTTCAAGGCCCGCAGGATGATGTCGAAGGCCGTGCCAGGCGCGCCCAGCTTGGTCTCCTCCACGTCGGCCAGGCGGACGTGGAGCTCGAGCCTCCGGGCCTCGTCCTCCTCCGCCTCGAGCATCACGCGGAGCATCTGGCTCTCGCGCCGCGCGTCCCCGAGCTCTGCGTAGGCGAGCTGGAGCTCGGTCGCGGCGCGAGCCCGGGTGGCCGGCGCCTCGACGAGGCGCGCGAGGATGGCGATCGCGTCGGGATCGCGCGGCCGGAGCTCGAGGGCACGCATGCACGCCTCCAGGGCGAGCTCCGGCTTCCCGAGGTGGTCGGCGTACTCGAACGCCAGCTCCACCTCCCGCTGCGCGCGGTCTGCCCCGCTCGCGAGATCCCGGTGCTTCGCGATGACCTCGACCGCGCCGGCGTGGTCGCCCGCTTGCAGCAGCAGCCGCGCGAGGGAGCGGAGGGTGTCGCCTCGCTGAGGGTCCAGCTCGACCGCCTTTCGATAGAGGCCGATCGCGTCCTGGACGTTGCCGAACACGTCCTCCTCGAGGGTCGCCCACTCCTCGTAGATCTTCGCGCGGCCCTCCTCGCCGGAGCTCTTGACGCGGAGCTCGAACAACCAGCGAAGGTCGTCCTTGCGCTCCGACGCGCGCAGCAGCGCGTCGAACGTGCCGAGGGTCTCCTCGTCCGTGGGATCCGCCTCCGCGAGGGTCCGGTACGCCGCGACGGCCTCGTCGATCTTGCCGAGCTCGCGCGCGTACGCGTTCGCCAGCTTCAGGCGGAGGCCTCGCTCCACCTTGGGGTCGAGCCCCTTCTTCTTCTTCTTCGGCGGGGTGAGCCGCGCCTCCACGGCCTCGACGAAGGGCCCCCAGGAGGAGGCAGCGCGGGAGGCGGCCTCGAGCGCGTCCAGGTTCTCGGCGTCCGGCACGAGATCGTACGCGCGCCGCGCGTAGCCGAGGGCGCCGGCTCGGTCGGCCAAGGGGCCGCCGCACACCGACGCGAGCTTGCGCAGGATCTCCACGGAGGCGGCGTCCTCCTCGGCCACGCCGAGGAGAATCTCGTAGAGCCCAGGGAGCCGCGCCCACCGCTCCTCGCGCTCGTAGATCGGGACCAGCGCCTTGGCCGCCTGCGCGTTGGCGGCGTCGGTGGCGAGGACCCGCTCGTAGGACCGCGTGGCGCGCTCGGGCGCCGAGAGCTTGTCTTCGTAGACGGCGGCGGCCCGGAAGCTGAGCTCGAGCTTCTGCTCCCGCTCCTGCGCCTTGTCCGCGGACGACGACAGGAACTCCGCAAGACCCTCCCAGTCGGACTGTGCCGCGTAGAGCTCCTCGAGCGCGACGTAGTCGTTGGCGGCCAGGTACCCCTCGCGGAGGACGCGCAGGGCCTTCGTCTGGCCGGGCGATAGCTCGAGGACGCGACGCCACGTCCGTGCGGCGCCGGCCGTGTCCTTCAGCCGGTCGGAGTAGACCGAGCCGAGCTTCTGCAGCACCGCGAGCTTCTGCGCCGAGTCGGTGGCCGCGTCGACCCGCCGCTCCAACACCTCGGCGAGGGACGCGTAGTCCTTCTCCCTCTCCGCCTGCTTCTCCAGCGCGTCGAAGACGTGGACGGCGGAGGGATCGAGCTCCAGGATCTGCTTCTGGAGCCGGATGGCGTCGGCCCCGCGGTCCAGGCGCTCGGCGGCCAGCTTCGACATCTCCCCCAGGATCTCGAGCTTCGCGCTGCCCTCGGCGTCGGCGAGCTGCGCCTCGAGCAGCGCGAAGAGCGGGGCCCACGCCCGGCGCTTCGTGTAGAGCTCCTTCAGCTTTGCGCGCGCCTCGTCGTCGCGCGGCCGCACGACGAGCAGCGCCGCGTACGCCGTGATCGCGTTCTGCACGTTGGAGAACTGGTCGGCCCAGCGGTGGGCGACGGCGCGGTAGAGCTCGGCCTTCTCGTCCTCGTCCTTGGTCGTGTCGGCGAGGCGCTGCTGGCACGTGAGCAGGTCCCGGAACCGCCCGAGCGACGTGTAGATCCGCACCAGCTCGCGGAGCGCGTCCTCGTCGTCCTCCTCGAGCTGCACGATCTGTTGCAGGATCTGCACCAGCGCCTGCTCGTTCTTCGTCTTGTCACGGTAGATCGACGCGATCTCCCGGAGCAGCGAGACCCGGTCGGCCTTGGCGTCGGCCGGCACGCGATCGAGCTCGTGCTTGAGGAGGTCGACGAGCGCTGTGTGGCTGCCAGCCTGCGCATAGAGCCGCCGCAGCGCCGAGAACGCGGCGCTGTCGGACGGGTCGGCTTTCAGCAGCGACTTGTATTGCTCGATCGCCTTCTGCGCGTTGTCTTGCGCCTCGGCCGCGCGCGCGATCTCCGCCGCGAGCTCCTTCTTCTGCGCTGGGTCGGTCGTCGCGCGCTGCGCCTCGGTGAGGACGGTCACGAGCTTCGCCTTGTCGCCCTTCGCCTCGGACAGCTCGCGGAAGAACGTGAGCATGCCGGCGTTCGTGGCGTCCACGCGCCGGACGCGCTCGAAGTAGGGCTCCGCCGCGTCGGGGGCCTTGCGCATCCGCCAGTGGACCATCGCGATCTGCAAGAGCACGCCGAGCTCCGCGTCGCCGCGGACGCTGCCGCCCTTGAGCTGGTCTTCGTAGAGCGCGACCAGGTGATCCCACTGCTCCGACGCGGTGTAGGCCTCCGCGAGGTAGGAGAGCGCGTCGGTCTGCCCAGGCGCCAGGTCCAGCACCTGCTCGTAGTTCGCGATGGCCTGGGTGGTGTCCTTCAGCTTCCGCGCCCGCAGCCTGCCCGCCTTGAGGCCGGCCGCGACGCGATCCTCCTTGGCGCCGCCGCGCGCGAGAACCACCTCGAGGGCGGCGGCCGCGCGGGCAGCGTCTGCCTCGAAGACCGCCTCGACGACCGCCGAGAGGCGCTTCGCCCTCGGATCGAGGGTGAGGGCCTGCTCGACCAGGTCCGGCAAGGCCGTCGTCACCTCGGACCCGCCGTACCGAAGCGCGAACTCGGTCGCGCTGATCAGCAGACCGGCCTTGAGCGACTCGTCACCGGCCGACTCGGCCTCCGACAGGTACCGGTCGTAGATCTCCCGCCACTTGCCTCGCTTCGCCTCGTCGGTCTCGAGCCACTCCGACGCGCGCTCGAGGAGGGCGTCGCTCGGCTTGAGCTCGAGCAAGCGCTCGTAGCCCTGCCGGGCCTTGGCCGCGTCGAAGAGCTCTTCGTCGTAGATCCGCGCGAGCTCCGCCTGCATGGCGGGCTCGGAGTCGAGCGAGACCTCGAGCTCGAGCATCCGCGCCACGCTGCGCCACTCCCGCCGGCGCTCGTGGCCGGCGCGAGCTTGCTCGAGCAGGCGGACCGTCTCGGGCTCCGGCCGAGCGCCGGGGGCGGTCACGATCTCGGCCAGCTCGTTCCAAGCGGCTTCGCTCTCTGGGTCGTCTTGCAAGCGGCCAAGAACGACACGAATCCGGTCAACGCTCATCGTCACCCCAGGTGGGCTGCTCTCTGGTTCGCATCGGGGGATGCGAAACCTCCATCAGGCTCGGAACTTCTACTGCTCGGAGCCCTCGAGGGGCCCCCATTCCCGCAGATCCGCTCAGAACCACTGCAAAAGTGCGGTGACGGGCGCTTCGGAATGTACGCCCCTCAGGCGCGCCAGTTCAAGGGACTCCCCCCACGATCGGCATGGGGTGCCTACAGGGTGGGATGGATCGGCGGTTACGGCCCGCGGCCAGTTCCGGTAAGGGGCCCCTTCATGGCACAGCAGGCGAGCGCGGCGCCCGGCGGGGGCGATGGAACCACGGTGGCGCGGATCATCGTGATGGGAGCCGGCCAGATGGGCCGTGGGATCGCTCAGGTCGCCGCCGCGGCGGGGATCGAGGTGGTCCTCACCGACAGCGCCTTGGGCCTGGCGCAGAAGGGCAAGGAGCAGATCGCCGGGTCGCTCGCCAAGCTCGTCGAGAAGGGCAAGCTGTCGGCTGACGACCGCGACGGCCTGCTCGCGCGGGTCCAACCGGCGGAGGCCGGTGAGCGCGCCTCGGAGTGCGACCTGGCCATCGAGGCGGCGACGGAGCGCTTCGAGACGAAGGTCGCGATCTTCCGCGCCGTCGACGCGGCGCTCCCGGCCTCGGCGATCCTGGCCTCCAACACCTCGAGCATCTCCATCACCAAGCTCGCGGCCGCCACCCAGCGCCCCGACCGCGTGATCGGGATGCACTTCATGAACCCGGTGCCGGTGATGAAGCTCGTCGAGATCGTCCGCGGAGTCCAGACGTCGGAGGAGACCTACGCGCGGACTCGCGCCCTCGCCGAGCGCATGCAAAAGACCGTGATCACCTCGAACGACGCGCCCGGGTTCATGGTCAACCGCATCCTCATCCCGATGCTTTGTGAGGCCTGCTTCGCGCTCCAGGAGGGCGTCGGCTCGGCGGCCGACATCGACACGGGCGCCAAGCTCGGCCTGAACCACCCGATGGGCCCCCTGGAGCTCGCGGATCTCATCGGCCTGGACACGGTGCTCGCGATCGCGGACGTGCTCCACGAGGAGATCGGCGACCCGAAGTACCGGGCCCCGACGCACCTCCGAAACCTCGTCGCGGCCGGGTGGCTCGGCCGCAAGACGGGGCGCGGCTTCTACACCTACGAGAAGAAGTAGCCGCGGCGCGCCGGTTCCACGGACGGTGACGGCGCGGGGCTCGCTCAACCGCGCGTCAGGGCGGCTCCTCCGCCGCCGCGAGCCTCCGCAAGAGCTCCTCGATCGGTAGGTGCAGGTACGCGGCGAACTCCTTGGGCGCGAGCTCCAGCAACATCGGGATCACGACCTCCTCCTCCTCGGCCAGGTGCGCCACGAGGACGCGGCGGTGCTCGTCGAGGGCTCCGGCGAGGCCCCCGGGGTCGCGGGCGGAGACCGCGGCTCGGACCTGGTCCGCCGCGCGGTGCAGCGCGCCGTGCTGGCTGACCAGGCACTCCATCGTCGTTTCGTAGCGGCGCGCCAGGTAGGGGTAGAGCTTGTGCTCCTCGTAGTGCTCGTGGCTCCGCATCGCGCGGGTCCAGCCCTCGAACTGCCAACCCACCGACGCGACGCCCTCCGCCGCGCCTGGGGGGAGGGCCGCTGCGCGCTCCGTAAGCGCGCGGCTGATCTCCCGGAAGCCTTGGTGCGACCTCAAGAGGAGGGTCTGATCCGGAAACCGGGGATGGACCAGCCAATCCACGCGGGTGAGGGCCGGGCCGCTCGGGGCGCGGCACGCGGCGCCGCAGGGCGTGGGAGCCTCGGCGACGGACATGGTGACCTCCGGCCGCAGCATGGCACGCTCGAAGCGTCACGCAACCCGACGCCGCCCGGCCCCGGCCCGTAAGCCCTGGTAGGCTGCTCCGTTCAGGAGTCACACGATGCGAAACCTGGACCGCTCGAACCTCACCGCGCTGTTCTCTCTGAGCCTCGCCGTCGCCCACGCGGCGTGCGGCGCGACTCGCTCGCCCGACGGGCCGGCGGACCCAGGCCAGAGCGACCCCACCGCGGGCTCGACCGAGGTCACCATCGCGACGCCCGCGACGGCGGGCCCCCCCGCCACCGCCGCCGCGACGGCCGCGGTCATCGCCGCGCCCGACCCCGCGCCGAGCGACGCGCAGTCGTATGCCAAGCAGTTCCACTCCGTCGACTCTCTGGCGGCGGCGCTCCCGGGGATGGAGCTGCTCGGGTTCATCGACATCGAGGACGGCGGCACGAAGTGCACCCCGGGCCCGTGCAAGAAGGCTTGGACCGACCTCATCACGAAGTCCGGCGCGCGCGCCGCGGTCGTCAAGAAGGACGGCGCGCTCGCGGTCCTCATGGAGAGCGATCTCGCGGGCGTGCTCGGGACGATCGACACCAAGGAGAAGGCCGCGCTCCGCGCGAGGCTCGCCGACTATCACGTCGTGGCCACGTGCGCGCAGGTCGCGAAGAGCGGCTTCTCGTGCGCCGATGGGAGCTCGGCCGCGGGCATCCCCGTCCGGCGCGCCCCCGACGGCTTCGAGGTCGCGACGTTCGGGCGGAGGGACGTCTGCGGAGGATCCATGCACGGCTCCACGGTCGCGCTGGGCGTCGTCGGGGTGTCCAAGACCGGCGAGGTCCATCACGCGACCAACGTGCTTACGGAGGCCGTCGACGCGAAGGTCGTCAAGGGCGTCGAGTGCAAGTACCCGACGCGCGGCCGCATGTTCGCGGGCTTCGTCGATCTGCCGTGTGAGCGTACGGAGCTCGAGTACCACGTCCGCGCCTACCGGCAGGAGGCGTCCGCGGTGCTCGCGTTCGAGCGGCTCGCGCGGGAGCTCGCCGAGCACGGCGCCCCGCCCTCGCTCGTGCGGGCGGCGCGGCGCTCCGCAGACCAGGAGCGGCGCCACGCCGCCGCCTTCCGGCGCGAGGCGGAGCGGCTGTTCGCCTCGCTCGGCCTCGCGCCGGCCTTCCCCGCGCTCGACGCGCCCGCGGCGTTCGCGCCGCGCTCGCTCGAGGAGCTCCTCGTGGAGAACGCGCGAGAGGGCTGCGTGAACGAGACCTACGCCGCCGTCGTCGCGACGCACCAGGCCGCGAACGCCCCGACGCCGGGCCTCCGCCGCGCGCTCCGCGCCATCGCCGCCGACGAGCGCGGCCACGCCGATCTGGCGCACCGCGTGCACGCCTGGGGGCTCGGCGCGCTGCCCCCGGATCGCGCTGCCGCCGTCGAGGCCGCCCTCGCCGAGGCGCGCGACCAGCTGCGCGCGAGCCCGAACGTCACGCCCGTCGGGCTCACCATGGGCGAGCCCGACGCGGCCGTCGCCCTCGCCGCCTTCGACCACGTGTCGGCCGCCCTCCACGCTCGCGCGGCCTGAGCGGAGCGTCCCGCCGCCCTCAGCTCCCCGAGAACACCGCGGGGCGCTTGGCGAGGAACGCGGCCATGCCCTCTCGCTGGTCCGCGGACCCGAAGAGCGCCGCGAAGGCCTGCGCCTCGAGCTCGTTGGCGGCCGCGAGGTCCACCTCTTCCCCCCGGAGCAGGACGCGCTTGGCCGCCTCGACCGCGAGCGGGCCGTTTCCGGCGATCTTCTTCGCGGCCTCCACCGCCTTCGGGAGGAGGAGGTCGGGAGCGAACACCGCGTTCACGAGCCCGATGCGCAGCGCCTCCTCGGCGCCGATCATGTCGCCGGTGTAGACGAGCTCCCGCGCGCGGGCGATGCCGACGCGCCGCGCGAGGCGCTGCGTGCCGCCGAAGCCGGGGATGACACCGAGCTTCACCTCGGGCTGGCCGAGCTTCGCCCGCTCGGACGCGTAGATGAAGTCGCAGGCCAGGGCGAGCTCGCAGCCGCCGCCGAGCGCGAACCCGTTGATCGCCGCGATCACCGGGAAGGGGGCCGTCTCGATCGCGGCGCCCACCACGTGACCCAGGCTCGCGAAGCGCCGCGCTTGCGTGGGAGACATCTCCGCCATCGCCGCGATGTCCGCGCCCGCGATGAAGGCCTTGCCCTCTCCGGTGAGCACCGCCGCGCTCGGCCTCGCGGCGCGCGTGAGCCCGGCGAAGACCTCGGCGAGCGCGCCTAACACCTCCGGGTCGAGCGCGTTGAGCTTCTCGGGTCGACGGACGGTGACGACGGCGACTGCGCCATCGCGCTCGCAGGTGACGGGGTCTCCCATGGGGACCGTCTAGTCGGGTCGAGCGGGGCGGCCAACGAAGATCTCCGGGCGCCAGGCGCGGGCGCGGCTGCGTCAGCGAATGTCCGAGCCCTCCGTTCTCGCTCGATGCTCGCCTCTCGCGGGGATATGCGTGGGGAGGAGCGCTCGCCCTTGCTCATCGTCCACGCCTCCGACCTCCACGTCGACAGCCCCATGGTGGGGCTCGAGCGCTACGAGGGCTGCCCGGTGGACGCGCTCCGCGGCGCCACGCGGCGCGCCCTCGAGGCGCTCGTGGCGACCACGATCGACGAGCGCGCGGACCTGCTCGTCCTGGCCGGTGACGTCTTCGACGGCGCGTGGCGCTGCTACGCGACCGGCCTTTATTTCGTCGGGCAGATGCGCCGCCTGCGAGAGGCCGGCGTCCCGGTGGTGCTCCTGCGCGGCAACCACGACGCGGAGAGCGAGATCACCCGCCAGGTCCGGTGGCCTCGCAACGTGACGGAGCTCTCGACGGCGGACCCGCAGACGGTCGTCTTCGAGGACCTGGCCGTCGCCGTGCACGGGCAGGGCTTCGCGCGTCGCGACGTGCGGGACGACCTGGCGCGCAGGTATCCGCCGCCCGTCGCGGGCGCGTTCAACGTCGGCGTCCTGCACACCGCGCTCTGGGGCAGGGAGGGGCACGAGCCGTACGCGCCGACGAGCCTCGGCGTGCTGCGCGACAAGGGGTACGACTACTGGGCGCTCGGGCACGTGCACCGCCGCGAGGTCGTCTGCCGAGATCCGTTCGTGGTCTTCCCGGGCAACCTCCAGGGGAGGAGCGCGCGGGAGGCGGGGCCGAAGGGCGCGACGCTCGTCACGGTCGAGGCCGGCAAGGTCACGGGCCTGGAGCACCGAGCGCTCGACTCCGTGCGGTGGGTCGACGCCGTCGTGGAGGTCGGAGAGGGCGACACGCGCGCGGACGCGCTCGACCGGGTGCGCGAGGAGGTCGGGCGCGTGGTCGAGGAAGCGGGGTCGCGGATCGTGGGCGCTCGCGTGACCGTGCGCGGGGCCGTCAGGAGCGCGGACCTCGGCCCGGACGTCGCGGAGGCCATCGCCGCGGACGTCCGCGCCGCGGCGGTGGACGCGGGCGGCGACCAGGTCTGGATCGGTCAGGTGCGCGTGCTCACGCACCCGGCCTTCGACCTCCAGGCTCTCCTCGGGGAGGCGGACGCCGCGCACCCGGTCGCGCACCTCGTGCGGTCCCTCCGCGCGCTCTCGGACAGCGGCGAGGCACTCCAGGAGCTCGCCGCCGGGTTCTCGAGCCTCGCCGAGAAGCTGCCGGAGGAGCTGCGCGCCGACCCCGCGGTCGCGTTCCTGGACGACCCCGCGAAGCTCCGCGAGACGCTGTCCGAGGTCGAGGCGCTCCTGCTCGCGCGGATCGCCGGGCAGGGCAGGCCGTGAGGTTCCTGGATCTGACGCTGCTCGCGTTCGGCGCCTTCGAGGACAAGCGCCTCGACTTCTCGCGCGCGCCGAGCGCGCTCCAGATCGTCTACGGCCCGAACGAGGCTGGGAAGAGCACCTGCCTACGCGCGGTAGAGGCGCTCCTCTTCGGCTTCGAGCGCGACTCCCGCGACGCCCACGCGCACCCGGCGGATCGCCTCCGCGTCGGCGCGACGATCGTCGGGCGGTCCGGCCGCGTGCTCGAGATCGTCCGGAGGAGGCGGACCAAAGCGTCGCTGCGCGACCGGGACGACGCCCCCGCGGACGAGGCGTCCCTCGCCGCGATGCTGGGCGGGGTGGACCGCACGCTGTTCCGCGCGCTCTATGGGCTGGACCACGTCCGTCTCCGGGAAGGCGCGAAGACCCTCCTCGACGCGCACGGAGGGCTCGGGGAGAGCCTGTTCGAGGCCGGGCTCGCCGGCGCTGGCGTCGCCAAGCTCGCGCGGACGCTCCGCGAGGAGGCGGAGGAGATCTGGTCGCCGCTCGCCCGCAAGCGCCCCCTCGCCGAGGCCCTCCGAGCGTTCCAGGACGCGAAGCACCGCGCCCGGCAGTTCGCGTCCGACCACACCGGGTATCAGGCACAGCTCGACGGGATCGCCGCGGCCCATCAGGCTCAGGTCGACGCCGAGCGTGAGATCTTGGCCCTCGCGGCGGAGGATCGGCGGCTCGAGCGCGGCATCAAGCTCGCGCCCGTCCTCCGTCGCCGGCGCGACGCGCTCGAGGCCCGCGCGGCGCTCGGCGACGTCGTCCTCCTGCCGGAGGGCGCCCGCGCCGAGCGCGAGAGCGCCCTCGCGGCCCGCGCCGAGGCCTCGCGCACCGCGCTCTCGGCGGACGCACGGCTGCGCGAGCACTCGGAGGCGCTCGCGCGAGACGCGGCGCCGGCGACGCCGATAGACGAGCGGCTCCTCGCGAACCTCGCGAGCGCCCTCGGCGAGGCCCGGCTGGAGGCGCGCCGCGCGGAGGAGCTGTCCGCGGAGGAGGGGTTGCTCCGCCTCACGGTCGCGGGCCGCGAGGCGGCGGAGGGGTCGACGCTCGACGAGGTGACCGTGCTCGGCGCCGTCCGCGCTCGGGACGACCTCGAGCGCTCCCGGCTGGAGTCGGTGCGCCTCCACGCCGCGCTTCGGGCGGAGGTGTCGTCGTCCGAGGGGGTGCTCGCGGCGCAGAGCGCATCCGGCGTCTCGCCCGCGGAGCTGGAGCGCGTCGTCGCGCGGGCCGCAGGCGCGCTCGAGCGCGAGCAGGACGAGCTCGCGGCCGAGCGGCGCGCCGCGGAGGCCCGCGCCCGCTTCACGGTGGCGCGGGCGGCGCTCACCGGCTTCACCGGGACCGATGACGAGCTCGCGACGCTGGATCTGCCGACGGAGGCGGAGGCGGAGGGCGCATGGGTCGAGCACCGCCGGGCGATCGAGGTTCACGCGAGCGCGGAGGCGGAGCGCCGCCGGGCCGAGCAGCACCGGGCCGGGCTCGTCCGGGAGGAGAGCGTGCTCCGCGCCGCAGGCGAGCTCCCGACGGAGGCCGCGCTCGAGGAGGCGCGGAGGAGCCGCGACGCGGCCGTGACGCTCCTCGCGGAGGCGCCGTCGACCGCCAGGCTCGCCGCCGCGTCGAGGTCCATCCAGGCCGCCGACGCCCTCTCCGATCGGCTCCGCCACGACGCCGAGCGCGCCGCACGCCTCGCCGGCGTCCTCTCGGATCTCGCCGAGACCGACGCGCGCATCGCGGAGGCTCGCACGGCCGCCGAG
>CAZBJI010000046.1:0-47097 GCA_964492175.1 uncultured Polyangiaceae bacterium
GACTACCCGCCAGACTTTCCGGATCCTCACCCGCCAGACTTTCCGGACGTCACACAGCGGAGGCACACGCAGCTCGACGACCTTGAGTCGATAGTAGAGATCTTGTCGAAAGTCGCCGCCTGCGACGCCTTGCGCCAGGTGACGGTTCGTCGCAGCCACGATGCGCACGTCCACCGGACGGCTCTTGTTCTCGCCCACCCGGCGGATCTCCCGCTCTTGCAGCGCCCGCAGCAGCTTGACCTGCATGCCCGGCGACACCTCGCCGACTTCGTCCAGCAACAGCGTACCGCGGTTGGCCGCCTCGAACAGCCCCGGACGATCCTGGGTCGCGCCGGTGAAGGCACCGCGCGCGTGCCCAAACAGCTCGCTCTCCAGGAGCGTGTCGGTGATGGCGCCGCAGTTCACAGCGATGAACGGCCCAGGGGCCCGCGCCGACTCGTCATGGACGAGCCGGGCGATCCGCTCCTTGCCCGAGCCGCTCTCGCCGGTGATGAGCACGGTGGAGTCCACCTTTGCGACGCGGTGGGCGAGCTCCAGGAGCTGCTGCATCCCGCGGCTCTTCGCGACGATGTTCTGCGGCTCGACGATGTCTGGGGCCACGCGTATCAGCGCCCGGCGCCGAGCGCGCAGCTTCTTCTCGGCCACCTGCAGGGTCTCCGTAACTCGGCGGAGCGAAACGTCCAGGCACTCCTTGAGGCGACTCGGCTCGAAGAAGTGCAGCTCCGCCGCGTGCTCGTCGCCCCACTCTTCGCGCGAGCGCCCGATCAGGCGGCAGGCTGCGTCACCCTTGCCGAGGCAGCGATCTTCGAGGACGTACGTCTCCTTGCCGAACGTCCGGCTGAGGTAGCCGCTCGTCAGTCCACAGATCGTCCAGCACATCGGGACCTCAGAGCGTCCGAAGTGCAGCAGGTGTTGCTCTGCCTCGTACGATGCCGCGAGCGTGGTGGCCTCCTTGAACAGCGGTCCAGCTCCAGCCGACTCGACGCGGAACAAGCCCTCCAGGGTGTGGATGCGGGCGCCGGCGCGGCGCCACTCCTCGTCGCTGTCCCAGGTGAACTCGGACTGCATCGCCTCGGCCATCCGCCAGCCGTGGGCGAAGCCGAACTGGGTGAGCACGGTGCGGGCGGCGGTCAGCCCGAAGTTCTCGACGAGGTACTTGCGCAGGAGCCCCATCGCGACCGCGTCGAGGAGCAGCGCGCGCTGCCCGGCAAACCGGATCAGGCCCCCTTGGGGGTCCAGCTCCAGCAGCTCCTGATGGTCGAGGTCGTCGGCTCGCACGACTTAGTCAGTCACAATGATGAAGACCATACATCATTTTGATTGCAGAAGGGACGTCCTCGCGGCCTCCAGTGCTGATTTTCCATGACAACGGCCGGAGGCGCGGAACGTGCTCTGGAGCGGGTGCGCGCCGCGGAGGACGGGGCGCGCGACCTTCCTGCCCTCGTCTTCGCCCCGGAGCCCCTGATGATCTTGAATTCCACCTTGGTCAGCCGTTGCACCCTCGCCCTTCTCATCTCCGCCGCGCTCGCGTGCGGCGACGCCGACAGCAGCTCGTCCGGCGGCGGCACATCCACCGGCGCTGGATCTTCCGCCGAGGGAGGCGGGGGATCTGCGGTCGACACCACTGCCCCAACAATCAGCTCCACGAGCCCCGCAGCGATGGCCACGGACGTGGTGCTCAACGGAAGCATCAGCGCCACCTTCAGCGAAGCGATGGATCCAGGCACGATTGGCGCCGACAGCTTCATCCTGGAGCAGGGCGGGAGCGTGTTGGTAGGCGAAGTGACCTACGCCGGCACGGTCGCGACGCTCGTCCCGGCGACGAACCTCGCGCCTAACTCCATGTTCACCGTCACCGTCACGACGGGCGCGACGGACCTGCAAGGCAATGCCTTGGCCTCCGATGAGACGTGGAGCTTCACGACAGGGACGACGATCGCCACTGGTCCGATGCCGGTCGGCCTGGGGACAGCCGGCAACTTCGTCATTCTCGCCAAGTCCGGGATCGACTCCGTTCCCACGTCGGCGATCACGGGCAACATCGGCGTGAGCCCGATCGACTCGACCGGGATCACGGGCTTCTCGCTGATGGTCGACAGCACCGGGATCTTCGCCACGTCCAGCCAGCTCACGGGCCAGGCCTTCGCCGCCGATTACGTCTCGCCGACCCCATCGAACCTCACCGCGGCTGTCGGCAACATGGAAGCGGCCTTCACGGACGCCGCGGGGAGACCGACTCCCGACTTCACCGAGCTCGGCAGCGGAGACATCAGCGGCCTCACGCTCGTTCCTGGGCTCTACAAGTGGGGCACCGGGCTGCTCATGTCCACGGACGTCACGCTCAGTGGCGGTCCCAACGACGTGTGGATCTTCCAAATCTCGGGAGGCATCACCCAGGGCCCCGGTGTGAGGGTGGTCCTGGAAGGTGGGGCGCGACCCGAGAACGTCTTCTGGCAGACCTTCGGCTCCGTCGCGCTCGACACGACCGCGCACATGGAGGGGATCGTGCTGTCGCAGACGGAGATCACGCTCGCCACGGGCGCGACGATCACGGGCAGACTGCTGTCGCAGACTGCGGTGACCCTCGATGCGTCCACCGTGACGCAGCCTGCGCGCTGAGGTCCCCCGTACGACTCGTCGATGATCCCGAGCTTCGCTCCAAGGCGGCGATCAGGCCGCCGAGCCGATCGAAGTGGTTGTAGGCGCCTAGGCAATTCGAACCGCGATCCGAGCAGGATCCCCGCTGGAGTCATCGACGCGCTACGGTGCTGCCATGCCGGAACGAGCGGGGCAGGACCGTGGAGAAGCGATCATCATCGGCACACCGGTCGCCGTCGGGCACGTACGCCCCTTGATGCCGGTTGCGGAGCGGCTCGTGAAGCGCGGCTTCCTGGTCGTCTGGGCGATCAGCGGCGACGGCAACGAACCCGCGTCCAGGTGGCGCGACCAGCTGACCCAGCTGGGTGTCGTGTTCGTCGACGTCGACGAGACCAAGCCGTTCCTCCGTGGGGACGGCGGCGATCTCGCGTCCGCGAAACCCCTGGAGGGACTGCTTCGACGCATCGTCGGCCGGGCAAACGACGTCGCGGAGGCTGCCGCGGATGCGGTCCGCAGCGCCGTGGGCGGGCGGCGCATTCGGTGTGGGATCTACGACTTCTTTGGCTTGTGGGCGTACGTTGCGATGAAGCGGCTGGGCATCGAGCAAGTCGATGTGGTCGTCAGCGGGTTCCCGGGAATGCTCGATCAGCTCATTCCGCCTGGTGCGAGTGCCGACGACCCGGTCTACCAGCGCGAGGTCGCGCAGCTGCGTGCGAGTGGCGTCGGCGCATTCTCCGAGCCGATGCGGGCCGGCATCATTCCCCGCGATCCCTCGATGCGCGTGGTGTGCTTCACATCGTCACGCCTGTGCCCGAGCCCACCGGACTATGTGCGCTTGCTCGGGGTCTCGCACGAGGCGCTCCCCGCCGTAGACGATCTGAGCGGCGCCCCCGAGGCCCATCAGGCGCTGGTGCATCGCCTGCGAGCCGCGCGCGAAGGCGGCGCCCGTGTGGTGCTGCTGTCGATGGGCACGATGGTCATGCCGATGTTCTCGCGATCAGGGCCGGGACACGTCGCGTTCCTGAAGCGGCTCTACACCACGCTGGCGGCGTCGGCGTTGCGCGCTGGCGCCGTCGTGGTCGCGTCGACCTGTGATTCCTCAGCCGCCGAGCTAGGGGTCGACGATGTCGCGCTCGGTCCGGAGGCGCGCGACCGCTTGGTCGCAATGCCGTTCGTCCCGCAGCCGCTGCTGTTCTCGCAGGGGCTCGTCGACGTGATGGTGATGCACGGTGGGGCGAACACCTTTCACGAGGCCGTGGCATCGGGGATCCCAGTCCTCGTCTGCCCGGGGTTTGGTGACCAGGACAGCGTCGCCGACGCAGTCTCGACGCTGGGCGTCGGCGTGCGTCTCGAGTCGATCAGCTACCCGTCCGCTGTCGATGCCATCTCGATCGACCGGGCGGCTGGCGAGGTTCTCCCCGCCATGCTGGCCGAGGGTGTGAGCTCCTGGAAGGCCGCCGCGTCGATGCTCGCCGAGCACGTCGCACGCGAGAACGGCCTCGATGCTGCTGAGACCCTGCTGCTTGGCTAGCCGGGGCACGCGCGAGATCGCGGCGGCCAGCAGAGTGAACTCGTGCGCCTCGCGCGAACACGCTTCTGTGTCGCCGCGCCTCCTCCGCGCCTGTGCTTGCCGCCCGTGAAGCCGAGGAGTACGGACTCGGATGCGCTACGCGTTCCGGATCGTCAACGTCTTCACCGTCGACGGCGATCGGTTCTCCGGGAACCCGCTGTGCGTCTTCGAAGATGCGCGCGGCATGACGAGCGAGCACATGCAGTCGCTCGCACGGCAGATGAACCTGTCCGAGACGACGTTCGTCTTGCCTAGCGACAAGGCCACGGCGCGCGTCCGTATCTTCACACCCGGCTTCGAGATGCCCTTCGCCGGTCACCCGACGCTCGGCACCGCGAGTGTCGTCGGCGGCGAGCGCGTCACGTTCGAGATGCAGGCCGGCATCGTGCCGGTCGTCCGCGACGGCGACACGTGGACGCTCGAAGCGGCGCGTGCCCCCGAGACGCGTCCCGTCGAAGCGAGCCGCGCCGAGCTCGCGAGCATGATCGGTCTCGCCGAAGACGCGATCTCCGACGAGCCGCTGTGGGTGAACACGGGCGTCGAACAGCTCGTGATTCCGATCGCGTCGAGCGCGCTCGTGCGCAGCGCGAAGCCGGTGCTCTCGCTCCTCGAGCGCCACGGTTTCTCGACGACGCGCCAGGAAGCGATGGCCTACCTGTGGGCGAGCGACGCAGCGGAGTGGACCGTCCGGTTCTTCTTCACGGCCAACGGCGCGGTGCTCGAGGATGCCGCGACCGGGTCGGCGTGCGCGAACCTCGGCGGGTGGATGATCGCGAAGCGGCGCGCACCGATGTCGGCAACACTCCGCCAAGGCGACGCGATTCACCGGCCGTCGCGGCTCGGCCTGCGCGTCGGCAGATCCGATTCGGGGGCGGGCATCTACGTCACCGGGCAGGCGATCGAGCTCGGGCGCGGCGCCGTCGATCTCTGAGCGCCCCAAGCCTCCTCGCGCTCTCCGCTCGCGCGCAAGCCCGGGATGGCCTTCGTCATCCGACGGCGAAGTCTGTGGCCCCATGCGGACCTCGCATGCTCCGGGGCTGCCGCCGCGGAGCCGGCCGCGTTCGTCGCTGGTGCAGGCCGATCCGACGATCGCTGGGACAGATCTCGACCACATTGGACCCATGTCCCCCAGTGCTGTCGCGCCGCTCTTCGCCCCCGCGCTCGCCCCCGCACCCGCCCTCTCCCTCTCCCTCTCCACCCTCTCCTGTCGTAGGCTGCTGGGCATGCGCGCCGTCACGCCATGGATCTTCGTCGTGCTTCTCGCCCTTGGCGTTGGCTGCAAGAAGAAGGCGCCCGTCGGTCAGGCATGCGAAGGACCGAAAGGCTGCGTCGATGGCGCCGATTGCCTCGTCGTGTATGCCGGCGTGGTCCCGCCGATCGGCGCCACCCGAGGGATCTGCTACCAGCGGTGCGTCCGAGACCCCGAGTGCCCGAGTGGGCAGAGCTGCCACGATCAGCATTGCCGCGTCCTGGCGCCGATCGACGGCCGCTGTGATGCGAGCGTCCCGTGCGCGAACGGCAACCTGTGCGTTCGCTTCGACGGCGCCGCCGGGGCGACCTGCCGCCCGAAGTGCCTGACTCACTCCGACTGCAAGGGGAACGACGCGTGTCTGCCAGCGGCGGGCGCCGACCTCACGGGCCGCATGATGGCCGGCGTCCCGCCAGACAGCGTTTGCCAACCGCCGGCTCTCCCGAGGTGACCTCGCTCACTCGTCGAGCTCATCGGCGAGCTCGAGCAGCGACGGCCGCCTCTCCTCATGGCTCCGTGTCGCGGCCCGCTCATGCTCCTCTTGGCCGCAGTTCTTCTGCTCGTCGGTTGCCTTGTCTGCGGAGTGCCGGCGCGCTCCCGCGCACGACCGGCCCGTGGAGGCTGCGCGTGCCGAGCAACCGATCCACTGCGGCCGAGGTGGACGGAAGGCAGAAAGTTCGATGATCCATGAGCTACCCCAGACCAGACGTGGGTGTTCGAGTCTCATCGCGGGGGGGTGGCGGCTGCCCGATTCCGCAGCTCGATGAACACCTGCGCGTTCCCCTCGTCGTCGACGACCCTCCTGTGCGCCAGCACCGTGAACCCGGCCGCCTCGACCTCGCTGAGCAGGTCTCGCTCCTCACCGATGTACCGGGTCGCGATCGCCTCCCCTCGATGCTCACGGACCGTGTAGCCCGTCTCGGGGTCGAAGCCTGGCCGCTCTCGGGTGACCTCCGTGGAGCACATGGTACTGACCAGGAAGTAGCCGCCTGGCTTGAGGACTCGGCGGACGCTGGCAAACAGCTCAGCCCGGTCGTCGCCAATGATGCAGTGAAGCAGGTGGCTGTCGTAGACCACATCGAAGACGTCGTCGGAGTACGGGGTGAGGTGAAGGACGTTGCCGACACGGAATGTCGCGTCGAGGGCCAGGTCCCGTGCGCGCTCTCGCGCCCGCGAGACCGCTGTCGGCGCGATGTCGATGCCGTGAACCGTGTAGCCCAGCTCGGCGAACCAGAGGCCGATGTTGCCGCAGCCACAGCCCAGCTCGAGGAGCAAGCCGGAGGCAGGCATCCTCCCCCCGTCCATGATCGCCCTGAGGTGCGCGATCCGCAGCGGATAGCCGTCGGCGGGATCCCAGCCGACCGCGCCCTGTGCCAGACGCCTCTCGTACACCTCCTCGTGGATCAAGTAATCGGCCTTCATGGGTCTCGGCGTCACGTGTCGACTCCTGGTGCGCTGGACATTGGAACCGAACTTCGTGCGGAGGTGCAGCTCGTGCCGGCGCCCGGATTCGCTGGGTTGTTGCGACTGGAATGCCAAGGAGCGGGTCGCCGATCTCGCCTCACCCCTCATGAGACCGCGGGCGCGTCGCTTCCCGCGCGCGCGCCAGCTCGGCCGCACGCTACTTGCAGCGGCCTTTGGAGTGCAGCTCCGCCAGGTACGCGAGGTGCGCAGGGGTCGTCTTGTTGGGCCCGCCCCAGCGCGTGAACCAGGCCTTCATGCGAGCCTTGCCCTGGGCGCACTTGCCGCCCAGAAGCTCGCACATATATCGAGTGCCAAGGGCGAAGCCCTCCTCCGCCGCGTCGGGATCGATCTTGTCCGCGCGGTCGAGAGCCGCTAGGCAGCCCCCGGCGTCGCCCGCGTTGAACCGCTGCATGGCCGACTCTCGGAGCCTGTAGCCTTCCTTCGCCGCTTTGATCATGGCCACGGCGTTGCGGTCGTCGCTGGACGGTCGCGTGGCCGTCGCCGGCTCGCTCGCGAAGGACGTCTCCAGCGGCGCGAGCCCGAGCTGCAGCACCCCGCCACACTCGCCCTTCGCAACTCGCGTCAGACAGCGATCGACGTCGCCCGCCCCGCGCAGGCGTCGAACCTCCTCCTTGCGATTCACGCCCACCCCCGCGTTTCCGATGCTCGCCTCGGCCCCAGCGGCGGTTCCTGCGACCACGTCCAGGCTGTACGCCCCGACCGTGATCGCGCGCACGTAATGGGTCGCGCCCTCGCAGTCCCCCGCGACCGAGCTCGGCGCTGCCGTCACCACGTGCTGCCCGACCGCAACGTAGTCGAGCTTGAGCGCGGACCCGCTCTCGAGCTCTCCCTTGAGCGAGGCGGCGCCAAGCGGGAGCCGTGCGTAAAGGTCGGTGTTGGTCGAGATCGCCATCGTGTCCCGGGTCGGGGTCGTGTCGACGAACTTGTACCTTCCTTTTGCGGCGCACCCGTTGAGGACCTTCAGCGTACAGCCCTGATAGCTCACGATGACGAGGCTCTGCTTGAAGCCCGCCTCCAGGTCCACCTTGGCCGTGCCGGGCCACTCCACGACGAGCGGGTTCATTGGGTCCTTGGCCACCTTACAGGTCGCCAGCTGGTCGTCGGCGCCCTCCACCGTCGGTGCCTCAACCGCGATCGGCGTCGCACACGATATGGAGACCGCGAGCCACAAGCCCCCGACGGTTAGAGCGGGCGTGGATAAGAGGCGCGCGAAGGACTCAAGCATCACGAGCACATGCCTTGGCGACGCGAGAGACGCAACGGCCGCCGGATGCGCTTCGCTGCCTCGGAGTCGGCGCCGCCACGCCGAAGCAGGTGGGGTTGCGGACAGCACCGGGTACGAACGGTTCGTCCCGCGATCTCCTCGGTCCCGCTCCGACACCAGGTGGGCCGCTACGGCGCCGAGGAGTAGCGCGCGGCCCCCCGCCCCTCGGCGGCGCTACGGCGCGGGCTGGACCACGATCTCGAGAGCGGGGCTGGGGACTGCGCCCGGCCCGAACGGGAACTCGATGGCCTCGTTGGCGAGCCAGCCGTCGAGGAGGTTGTTGTAGAACGGGCTCTCGCGGTGCAGGTCCTGGCCGCCGGCGAGCTGGTAGCGCATGTACGGCCGATCCTCGCGCGCCTCGACGACCATTCGGATGGAGGCGCCGTGAGCGAAGGCGAAGTTCCACGGATCCCCGCTGGCAGGGACGGCGCGCGACAGGGGATTCGCGACGTTGACGCAGTGGAGCCCGCCCGACGCCGCGTACGTGCCCTGGTTGTACGTGGCGACGCCGAAGCTGTCGTAGATGCTGCGCAACGTCAGCGTGTGGACGCGGCCCCAGCGCCAGTCGTTGGGCGTCCCTAGCTCGATGAGATGCTCGGCGGCGATCGTGATCGCGCGGAGGATCACCTCGTCCCTCGTCTCGACCTGCGGGGACGTCGAGACGTCGTCCCACATCAGGTCGCCGGAGGCGATGGAGGTCGGATCGCGCAGGGCGCGCGCGACGAGGTTGGAGCCGAACCCCAGGGAGGAGACGCCCGCGGCCGTCACCTCGTCCTGCAGCGCGGCGTGGACGAGCGCGAAGTACGTCGCGTGGAACGCGGTGCAGCCGATCGCCTCGATCGCGACGGCCGGATCTGCGGTGTCGGGCGCGGTGGCCGGGTCGGTCCCATCGAGGCCCGTGGGACAGGTGAACTGCCACGCCGCGAGCGCGTCGACCACCGCCTGCTCGTCCGGCGTCAAGATCGCGGTGGCCGCGACCGCGAGCACGACCGGAACGGTGAACTCGCCGTAGAGCGAGAAGCCGTCTCCCTGGATGGCGTGCATCGTGTCGACGGTGTGCGTGTTGCCTCCGGCCTCCAGCATGTCCACGATCCGTCGTTCACGGGTGCCCTCGGCCTTGCCGAAGGTCTGGATGGCGTCGACGCCGTCGTTCAGGATATCGCCGTCGGCGCTCGCGCCCGTCATGTCCTGGTTCGCCGTCGCGATGAACCCGCCCGGCGGGTTCAAGAGCTGCGGCAGCGCCGCGAAGGGGAGGTCGGCGCCCCACTCCGCGGAGCCGTCGCCGGGCAGCGGCAGCCACGGCTCGAGGCCGGGCGCAGCCCACGGGCGGCTCGGCACCCGTGAGTAGGGGAACCAGCCGATGTCGCCGGCCGTGTCGACCACGACGACGTTCTGGCCGAGCGTGGAGGTTCCTTCGAGCGCCACCCGCGCTTCGGCGACGGAGGTCGCGACCGCCATGGCCGTGAACACGTCGAGATCCGTGCCACCCTCGTGCCCACGCCATCGCATGGTGATGGCGGTGCCCGCGACCGGGTCCTCGCTGACGATGGGGCCGTGGTGAGGGACCCAGCGGATCGTCTCGGTGACGGGCACGCCGGAGTCGGCGTCCTCGAACGTCACGTCGCGCTCGATGATGGGGACGTCCTGCCCATTGAAGAGCACGGTCAGCCCGTCCGGAGACACCTGCTCCACGTAGACGTCGGTGAGGTCGTAGTAGGCGACCGTCATGCCCCACGCGATGTCCTCGTTGTGACCGAGCAGCACGGCGGGGATCCCCGGGAACGTGCTGCCGCCGACGTGATGGGTGCCCGTCCCGGCGCTCACGGCGTCGATCTCCACCGCGAACCAGATGCTCGGGTTCGTGAGCGACAGGTGTGGGTCGTTCGCGAGCAGGGCGTCGCCCGACGTGGTGCGGCTCGGCGCGACCACCCAGTTGTTCGAGCCGGTGTCACCAGGCAGCGCGCGCGACCCGCCGCTCCCGACCCGCGCGAGGCGCGCCTCTGCGTCGGCGAGGAGGGGTCCGAGCGCGGCGAACCGGCTGGCGTCCGCGGCCGGGCCGCCCGTCAGAGCGACCTGGGAGGACGGGATCGTGTACGCGTCGAAGGTCTGCCGCGGCGAGAACAGATCGGGCACGAGGGCGGGATCGTAGGCGGCGATCGCCTCGGCGAGGGCAAGCTCGATGCCGCCGTTGTTCGACAGGTCGCCGAGGACGTAGAGGCCGACTGCGGCGCTGTCCTCCGGCTCCCAGTCGCGGATGGCCTCCTTCACGATCAGCGCGAAGTCGTACTCGGTCGTCAGCGTCGCGCCGTTCTCCCCCGCGCGCATGTCGCCGATCCACGCGTTGACGCCGAGCGTGTAGGCGTCGAGGTACCCGCGCAGCTCCGGGCTCGCGTCGGCGACGTACTTCTCCGGCAGCGGGTCCCCCTCGGGCGTGGAGAAGAAGCGGCGGTTCTCGAGGTCCCGCTCGAGCACCGTGGCCCCCGCCTTCACGAGGGCGCCGAGCCGGCCGCGCACCAGGTTCCGCACGAAGTCCATGAAGAAGAAGCGGTTCGCGGCGTGGAAGTACCCGAGCGCCGCGTAGCAGTCCTCGTTCGTGGCGCACGTCAGGTGCAGGATGCCGCTTTCGTCGTACGCAGCCTGAACGGGCGCGCTGAGCCCGGGGATCTGGACGCCGCCCGGGTCGGCCCCGCCGCCGCCCGCGCCGGGACCGGTCGCCACCGTCGTGGTGGCGCCGCCGCCCGCGCCGCCCGGCGCGCCGTCGTCGTCGCCGCAGCCGGCGCCCAGCGTCAGTCCAACGAGGAGCACACTCCCACCGAGAGCCACGGAAGATCGCATGGGTCCATCCATGCCACGCATCGAGCGCAGCGGGAAGTGAGCGCGGGCGCGGGCCCGCGGCGCGCCATCCGCGACGCTGCGCGTCTGAAGGGCTTCACGTGCGTCGTCTCCCGGACGAGGTCGTCCTCGTCTGCAACGAGCTGGCAAAGACCTGGGAGGGTCGAGATCTCGACCGACACCGCGGGTTTCCGTCGACGCCTGCGGGCTGTTCCGGCGCGCGTCGCGACCCTACCGCTCGAGGTGAGGTCACCGTGCTCCCCTGCGTCGCTCTCGTCGTCGCCACGCTGATCTGGTGGGGCGTCGCGCGCCACCAGCGTGAGCTCAGGCGCGTCGCCGCGAGCCAGCCGCGGCGGCTCGCAGCGCTGCGCGCCGAGCTGGACCGGCTCGGGTCTCGCATGCACGAGGACGGTTACACGCTGGCGCTGCCCTGGGCGGTAGCGCTGGTGCGCGTGCTGGACCCTCGCGATCTGGATGACCGCGACGTCGTCCTGTCGATCGCGGCGCCGCGGGCGGTGACGGCGTACGCGTTCGT
Source organism: uncultured Polyangiaceae bacterium (assembly GCA_964492175.1). Classification (GTDB taxonomy): domain Bacteria; phylum Myxococcota_A; class Polyangia; order Polyangiales; family Polyangiaceae; genus Xiheicaenibacterium. The sequence continues at coordinate 11,534 of CAZBJI010000046.1, forward strand.
CCAGCTCATCGTTCCCCAGCTCCATGTCCCCTGCGAGCTCGCCCTCTTCCGCCGCGACTGGCTGCAGCGCAGGCGCGGCGTCGAGAAGGGGCTGCCTCGCCGCTTTCGCCGCGCCTTCTACCTGGCGGCGCAGCCCGGCCACGCCGGGTGGGCGCGGGTCTGGGCGCGCTCACGGCAGGAGCACCTGCTGCGCCTCAGGCCCGACCGCGTGTACGCCTCGGCCTGCCACTGCCCGGAAGCCCACGCCTCGCGGCTCGAGATCATCCTCGACCTCTCGCGCTACCAGCGAGGTGACGTCGCCGCCATGCTCGCGCTCGCAGCCGACTTCGCCCCCCACCCGTCGGGCTCGCCCTATCGACGGCACCCAGATCGGGTACACGGCGCAGTGGAAGAGAACCGCCGGTCGAGCTCCACGCAACGGGTGGCGTCGTGATGGCGGTCACGTCACGGGCTAGATCGGGTGCTAGGTCGCGCCGACCCTATCGAGTAGGACGCTCAGCTCGTGCACGAGGTCGGGCTTGCGCTTGCGCCGCGTGGCTACGATGTGCTTCCGCAAGGACAGCACCATCTCGTTCATCGCGGTCACCATCTTGTTCATCGCGGCGTACGCGCCCGAGTCGGTCGCGTCCTCGATCAGCGTGAACGGGGTCGGCCACGACGCCACGGTCTGGTTCAAGGCAGCGACCTCAGCGGCCTCCGTCGCACCCGTGGCTTGCAGCACCACCGCCTCCCACTGGGCGATGCGGACGCGCTGCGTCACACCCTTGGAAGGTTTCGTCGCGCTGCGGGAGCTCTTCTTCGGGGTCGCCACGAAGGCAGGATAGCGCCCCCTCCGTCGAGGGGCGACGCTTCACCCGGGCGCGCCGCCTCGCGCCTGCGCGGGGCCCAGCCCCGCTCGCGTCACCGCGCCCTCGCGCTCTGCTGTGGATCCGTCGCAGAAAAGAGGCACCCAGCCCGAGCCACGTCGGGGTCCTCCCGCTCGTTCCCCGGAAGCGAGCGCTCTACCTCTGAGCTTCCGCCCGTCAAATCAGGCGGGTCGGACTCGAACCGACGACATCTCGATGAGTTGGTGGGGGGCCTGGGCTGGGGTGCCTGGGAGCGCAAGACGCGTGGGGCCCCGGCGACCTGACGGATCAAGGAGGAGGCCGCATGAGGACCTGCCGGAGACCCGGATCGAACGGCTGCCCCGACGCCGTAGCGCGCGTCGGGAGGGCCTCGAGCGCGGCCCCTCCGCCAAGCAGCAAGGAAGGATCGCCGGCGGCGTGAGGCGGGCCGCCGCCTGGGGACGACGACGAGGCGGCCGCGGTCGCGCCGGCCGGCGCCGTAGTCGACACCGGGGCGGCGCCCGTGGAGCTCCCATCGCTCGTGGGCTGAGGATCGGCGCCACAGCCTGCGAGGCATGCGGCGGCGACGAGGGCGAGCGCGAGCCGAATCATCGCGCCACCTTCGCCGACGCCGGGCGCAGGAGCTCGAGCATGGCGGCGGCGGCTGCGCGGCGTGGCGCTGGGACGCCCTTCTTCGGCAAGAACACGACGTCCCCGAAGCCTTCGCGCGACACCTTCTGATCCTCGAACGGCTGGACGGTGTACGTCGAAGCCGTGAGCAGCTTGTCCTCCTCCGGGCCGAGGGCGCTCTTCAGCCGATCGGCCGGCGTCTTCTCCTGCGTCCAGCCCTCCATGAACGGCTTCACCCACACCGGCTGGCCACCTTCCATCGCGAGCGAGACCGGGGCGAGCTGCTCGGGGGAAGCGACCCAGAGCCCCACGTTCCTCGCGCGCGAGGTCGAGGGGTGCTGGGGCTCGCGGTAGGGGTAGTAGGCGAGCGGCGTCTGAAAGGTGATGCGCACCGTCTCGGCCTTGGGCTGCCCGTCGTCTTTCCCCTCCTTGGTGGGCTCGTACCGGAAGGCCACGTAGAAGAACTTCCGCTCCACGTAGCCCTTCAGCCACTCGTCGTTCTGAGGCGTCGAGGAGAGGCCGTTGTCCTTGAGCCATTTCGCGAGCGCCCCGGAGTCGGTCGCCGCGAGGACGAACGCGGTGAAGCTCCCCACCTTCTTCACGTCGAGGATCATCACCTTGGGCGCGCCCCCGGGAGGAGCGCCGCCCGTCGCGGAGCGCGTGCCCTTGGCCCCCTCGGCCTGCGCGGGCGGCTCGAAGGGGAACTCGGTCTCGAGGCGATTGAACGGGGCCTCCGTCACCTTGAAGACCTCCGGCCTCGTGGGCGTGGGCACCACGAACCCGAACGTCTCGCGGCTCCCGCGGAAGACGATCTCCCGGATGAAGTGCTCCACCTGCGTCTCCGGATCATGCACGATGAGGACGCGCTCCACCGAGAGCGAGGGGCGCCGCTCGGCGGGCACCTCCCCACGAGCGAAGAACGCCCCGCACGCCTCGGCCGGTCGTTGTCGCGCCCCCGCGAGCAGGACGGTCGCGGTGGTCGCTGCGAGGAGGACGAACGGGAGCTTTCGACGCATCGACGCGGAGGCTACCACCGTGGCGCGCGCCGGGGGACGGTCGCCGCACCGCGGTTCGGCACGCTGCGGTGCACTGCGGCGCGTCAGCGACCGCGCCGGATCCCGCCGCGCCCGTGCTGGGCGAGGAAGTCGCCGATGAAGAGCGCGAGGTCGCGACGCTCCGACCTCCGATCGGACGGCGCCGGGAAGTACCCGGTGTCGGCGAGGACCTCGATGTCCGACTTCTTTCGCGCCATGGTGCACGCCACGTCGAGCATCGACTCGTCGAACAGGACGACGGGGAGCTCCACGGGGGCGGCGGCGTCCCCCGCGGCGAGCCGCTCGGCGTCGATGGCGTCCGAGAGATCGCTCGCGGCCGCGTCGCGCGCCGTGAGCGGGGCCAACCCGAACATCGTCTCGATGTGCTTGAGGACGCTCGCGTGATCGTACTGCGTGGAGCTCACGTGCCCTGCCTTCACGTACGGGCCGACGAGGAGGGTCGGGACGCGGAAGCCCAGCTGGTCGAAGCCCTCCGCAGCCCGGTCGTCGGCGACCTTCGGCGGCGGCACGTGGTCGTAGAAGCCTCCGTGCTCGTCGTAGGTCACGACGAGGAGGCAGTGCTCCCAGTGCGGCGACGTCGCCAGCGCCTGGTAGATCGACGCGATGAACTGCTGGCCGAGCAGCGGGTGGTGCGGCGGGTGGTCGTCGTTCAGGGCGAAGCCCGGATCGATGACCGTGACAGGCGGCAGGATGCCCTCCTTCGCCTCCTCGAAGAAGAACTCCAGCGGGAGGTTCTTCGTGTTCCCGAGGACGGCCAGGAACGGCAGATCGCTGTAGTAGTACATCCAACCGACGCCGGCCTGATCGAGGCGGTCGTAGATCGTCGGCCACGGCATCGCGACCGGCACGTTCGTCGTGAGCCCGCCGGACTGCCCGCTGTGCAGATAGAAGCGGTTCGGCCACGTCGGCCCCATGACGGACGAGAACCAGTGATCGCAGCTCGTGTACGCGTCGGCGAGCGCGTAGAACACGGGCAAGTCCGACCGCTCGAAGTACCCCATCACGTGCGGCGGCGCGCCCGGATGAGACGCCTCGTACTCGGTCATGAAGCCGTCGTTCATCCCACCGTTGAACTGGGCGCGCGACCGATCCCACGAGTGCGGCGGGTCGGGCACACAGTACGTGGTCTCGCGGAACACGGGGCGCGCGACCCCCGCCGTGTCCAGGTTCGACAGGCCCGCGGTGAGCCCCTCGCCGGGGAGGCCCTCGACCATGCTGCGCGCGCCGAAGTAGTGGTCGTAGCTGCGGTTCTCCATCATCACGATCACGATGTGCGTGATCGATCCTGGGCCTCGCGGCTTCTCGGGCCCGGTGCCCGCCGTGTCGTCCTCGCACGCGAGCAGCGCCGAGGTGGACGCGGCGCCTGCAGCGGCTCCCAGATCTCGGAGCGCCTCGCGGCGCGTCACTCGCTTCCGACCGGTCATGGCACGTCTCCTCGGACGTCGCGGGCGCGCAGCGCCTCGTCCGGCGCCGACCAGGATACTCTCTCTCCTCTGCGGCGTGCGCCCGCGACGCGGTGCTCCGGCGTACACGCAGTGCCGGGCGCACGACCGATCGGGCCACACGAGCGACACAGCGTGGCCCATTCCGCCGAACTCCTGGCAAACAAGCGGGCAAACGTAGCTGTTCGCGCACTGGCACAGGTCCTGCTTGGGTGTGCCGCATGACCTCGTCGAGCACGTTCCGCTCCGCCCTCGCTGCCCGACTGCTCCGCGCAGTCAGCTTGACGTTCGCCGCCGGGCTCGCACCGGCCGCTTGCGAGACCACCATCATCGACGACGCGGATGACGATGACGACGGCGACGGCGCGGATGGCGGAGGCGGGGAGGGCGGCGCCGGCGGAGGCGGGGACGGCGGCGCTGGCGGCAGCGCGCCCACGCCGCAGACGTCGTGCTTCACGCCGACGGAAAGCGAGGCTTGCCCGCCCGCGAGCGAGGCAGCGCCGCTCCTGCCCGGCAACGCGTGCGGGATGCCTCCGGAGGTCGTGGGCGGCCCCACCGTCGAGGCCGGCGCGTGCTGCTACCAGGTCTTCCCCGAGCCCTCGTCGTCCTGTGGCACGGGTCGGCCGTACCTCGTGGACGAGGTCGCGCGCGCAGCGGGCCCCGCGCGGGTGCACGGCTGGACCGATCGAGCAGCGCGCCCCTCGGTGGATGCGTTGGCGCCGGAGGTGCGCGCGGCGCTGGCTCGAGCGTGGCTCTCGGACGCGCTGCTCGAGCACGCGTCGGTCGCCTCGTTCGGGCGCTTCGCGCTGGAGCTCATGGCCGTGGGTGCGCCGGCGGACCTCGTGGAAGCCGCCCACCAGGCCGCGCTCGACGAGGTGAGGCACGCGCGCCTCTGCTTCACGCTCGCGGCGTCCTACGCGGGGACCGATCTCGGGCCTTCGGCGTTCCCCTTCGACGGTCGCGTGGAGGTGCGACGAGATCTCGCCGCCATCGCGGCGGCGGTCGTGCGGGAAGGGTGCGTCGGTGAGACGCTGGCCGCGACGCAGGCTGCCGCCCAGCTCGCCCACGCGACCGACCCGGCCGTCCGTGCCGTGCTCGCCGTGATCGCGGACGACGAGGCCCGCCACGCGGAGCTCGCCTGGCGCGCGGTCGCTTGGATGATCCGCGTCGGTGGGGATCGCGTCCGCGTCGCGGTCCGCGCGGCCTTCCACGAGTCGAGCGCGCGCTTCGACGCGAGCACGCACGGGGAACAGCCTCGCGCGGAGGGAGACGGTGGGGACCTCGCCGCGCACGGCAGGCTCCGCGGCGACGCGCTCGCCTTCGAGCTCGAGGACGCCCTCCGTCGCGTCGTCGATCCCTGCGCCGCGCTGCTCGGCGCAGCCTGAGCGCGGCGCGCCGTCGCGGCGCGCCCCTCGAGGGCTCAGGTCGGCTCGCGCCTCCCGTAGAGCTCGAGGAAGAACTCCACGGCGCCGACCGGCTCCACGTGGTGCCGTGCCTCCGGCGCGACGACGGCCGTGGCGCCCGCCTCGAGCTCGACGGTGGCCGGGGTCGGCTGCTCCATGTGGTAGCGCAGCCGCCCGGACGTGACGTGCAGGAGCGCCCACACGCCGGGCTTGAGGGCGTGCGATCGGAGCAGGGCAGCCGGGACCGAGACGGCGTCGAAGACGGAGGTCCTCCGGTACGGCGCGTACCCGGCGGGCAGCTCCCTCCGGTCGCATCGCGCGCAGTCGACCTCCGTGCCGATCATGGACGACCGGCCCTGCTCCGTGAGCACCCACGGGCGGGACACGAGCGGTGGGTGGTGCCGCATGTGCTGCTCGTGGCCGCACGCGAGCACGGCGACCCAGTCGCTTGCCTCGTCGAGCCGGAGCGTGGTGATGGCGCGCAGCACGCCCTCCTCTATGGCAGCGTTACGGCCCGGGGTCGACGACCCGGCGCACTACGTCGGGGTGCAGCAGGTAGCCTGCTCTCGTTGCCACCAACGCGCGCCCCAGCCCGAGCGCGCGCAACCGGCAGAGGCTGACGTGTACCCGATTACGCGCCGCCGGCCGGGACATCTTCTCCCCCGGCCAGCCGATGCCGACCAGCTCGTCGAGCGTGCAGGCGCGGCCGACGGGGGCGTGCACCAGCGCGAGCAGGATCCGGCGGAGCACGGATCTGCGCCGACAGTCGACGAGCGCTCCTCCCTGCGCTCGGAACCACGCCGCGTCCGAGGCGACCTCGAGGACGAAGGACGGCCTTCCACGACGCGCGCCCACCGAGCGCCGTCGCGGCACCTCGGCGAGCGCGACGCGCGCGTGCAACGTAGCGACGACGGCGCGCAGCGGCGCGTCCGCGGACGAACGAGAAGAGGTGGGGGCGGAGACGGAGTGGGAGGGACGAAAGCTAGGCATCGAAGGAGGAAACGAAGACCAGCGTCGACGCATTGCACCATGCTCGACGCGCAGCATCGTTCTGACGGCGCGGACGACGAGCGGCTCGCTCGAGAAGTAATCGCCGATGTAAGCGGCGAGCACGCCGTCGCGGACTAGAGATCGCCTCATTCCACAACGCTTGTTCGGTCGCGAGACCGACGTGAGGTGACACCATGAATCCCAGAGAGCAGCGAAGCTTCCTTCGCACCGATCGACGTCGCGCCGGTCTCTTCCTCGAGCTCGTCGTCGCGACCCTCGCCATCGCCGTCGGATGCTCGGACGACACGAGCGGGTCCGGCGGCGGCGCGACGGCCGAGACGCCAGGACAGAAGCTGTGCAGGGCGGCGGCGGAGGTCGTACCAGCGTGCGGCGAGGGCTCCTGCGACGCCGCGCTGGCGGCGGACTGCACCGAGATCGTCACGGTCCTCAGCGACCCGCTCCTTGGCGGGGCGAAGACGTGCCTCGACGGCGGCGGCCAGATCCTCTCCTGTCTCGTGAGCGCCGCGGGAGAGCTGCCCGTCGGGGAGGCGCAGCAGACGTTCGCGGACGGCTTCTGCGCGGACTGCGCGCTCGGCGCGCCCGGGTGCGAGGAGATCGCGAAGGCGACGACGGCGTTCGGCGACGAGGTGCTCGAGGAGATCGCGAGCACCTGCTTCACGGGGCTGACCTGCGTCCCGTCGTTGCCGAGCTGCGTGCAGGGGGTGCTCGTCGCGCGCTCCATCCCGGAGGCCACCGCGGAGTGCCTCGTGCGCTCCTTCTTCGACTCCTCCGGATCGGAGTCCGGCTGCGGGGGGAGCGGCCCCTGACCGCGGCGCGCTCGCGGCGGGCGCGGCCTCGAGGAGCGGCCGCGCCCGCGCGGGTCAGACGAGGCGGAAGGGGACGCCGGCCGCTTCGAGGCGCCGCTTGGTGACGGAGATCGCCGTCGCGCTCTCGTCCCCTCCGATGAACGCGCGACGGTGCCGCGCGGCCGCCACGAGCGTCGTACCGCTGCCACACATGAGGTCGCCGACCGTGTCACCCTCGGAGCTGGCGCAGAGGACGATCCGCTCGAGGAGCTTCAGCGGCTTCTGCGTGGGGTAGCCGGTGCTCTCGCCGAGGAGCGGCGTGTTCGCGCTCATGGCCGGGATGTCGGTCCAGACGCTCCCGAGCCTCCGCCCCTCGTCCGCGAAGTAGCGGTAGGTCTTCCCCGCGATGGTCCGCTCGCGGAAGCGGCGCCCGTCCTCGTCGCGCCGCTGGAAGTGCATCGCGAGGCTCGTGGCGGCGTAGGGCTCCCGCAAGAGCGGCGACGTCGCGTGCCACCGGAGCCCCCGGCGCTCCGCCGCGCCGCGCGCGTACACGAGGATCGTCTGGTGCGTGACCGGCACGCCCCTGCCCTTCGCCCCGTTGCCGGGCGCCCAGATGAGCTCCCCCGCGAAGGCGCCGCGGCCGAGCAGCCGGTCCAGCGCCACCTTCGCGTCGTGGACCGCGCGCTGATCCAGGTGCAGGAAGAGCGCCGCGCGCGCCGACATCCGCTCTCGCGCCGCGTCGACGGACGCCACGATCATGTCGACCAGATCGGGCACGGACCTCGCGTCGTCGTAGGCCACCGGGCCGCTCTGTTCTCTCCGTCGACCGCGCGCCTCGCCCTTCTTGGTGCGCGCCGTCATCGCGGCGCCGACCCCATAGGGCGGGTCCAGGTAGACGAGATCCAGCTCGCGTCCGCGAGGCAGGCGGCAGAGCACGTCCACGGCGCGCCCGCGAAGGAGGAGGCTCTCTTTCAAAGATCACCCAAGATCGACGCGACGAGCTCCTCCTCGCTCATGTGGAGCTCGGGGGTGTCGGCCTGCCACGGCCAGCGGGGCCCGCCGGCGCAGCCGCCGATCGCCTCGTCGCGCGAGCACGCCAGCCTCACGTGGAGGTGATCGTCGTGGGGAGCGCCATCGCCGGGCTGCTTCATGACGGTCTGGGCGCGGAGGATCAGACCAAGGGGCTCGCCGAGCGCGAGCGCGTGCTCGGTGAGGAGCGCCTCGAGCGGTCGGGACACGAAGATCCACTGCACGTCCTCGCGCAGCAGGAAGGAGCGGACGAGGAGCCACGTCCTGTCGACGTCGAAGCGGAACATCTTGCCGTCGTCGGCTTCGGCGAGCCCGTCCGACGCGAACCTGACGAAGCCCGGCGACCGTACGGCGGCGCCACGGGGCGTCGTCACGAACAGCAGGAGGTCGACGTCGCGACCGGTGCGGTGGGACCGGTGGCGCGCGGTCTGCCCGCCGAACCGCTGGCCGAGGTCCCCGACCACGAGCGGCGGCGATCCGGGGCGCGCCGCCGCGACGTCCATGGCCGCCTGCTCGATGGCGCGCACGAGGCGCGCCGAGCCCCAGCGCACGTCGTCGTCGCGGAAGAGCACGTAGCCGGCGCCTTTCTTGGGGAGCGCGACGGCGTCGGTCACCACGCCGTGGTGCGGCACGCCGACCGACCCGCGCAGGTTCGGCGCCAGCGGGGTGGGCGCGCCCACGCACGCGGGGAGCGCCGCGAGGGTCGCGATCTCGGCGGCGCGGCGCCACCGAGCTCCGCGAGGCGTCGGCCGGGGCATCACGCGCCTCCGCCGGGGACGGGAGGGACGGCGGTGGTCGTCCACGCGGCGAGCTGCGCCTCGAGGGGCCGCATCGACTCCGCCGACCGCTCCGGCGAAAGCTCGTAGCCTTGCTTTCCTCGACTCAGGATCCCTCGCTCGACGAACGCCTCGAAGGCCGACACCAGCGCCGGACCCGCGAGCGCCTCGCGCCGGTCGATCTCCCCCCCGAGGAACATGTCCCGCCCGAGCCTGATGGCCCGGCGCACGAGCGCCTTGTCGTCCAGCGGCTGGGAGGAGAGGACTCGCACCGCTCGCGCGGCCACGCGGAGGACCTCGAGCAAGGGCGTGAGGTGCGCGGCGTGCGACGAGAGCTCCACCATGGCGTCGGATAGCTCGTTGCCCGGCCCCACGCGGAGCATGTCGCCGGCGACCGCCAGCTCGCCGGCCGAGATCATGTCGTCCACGGTCCTCGCGAGCCGCTCCTCGACGGAGCCGGTCGCGAGGTGCGTGAGCTCGTGCGCGAGCATGTGCCCGAGCGCCGCCGCCTCTGCCTCGACCCGCGCGCGCAGGACGAACCGGGCGCGCACGGAGAGAAAGGCGATGGAGACCAGCGCGCGATCGGCGAAGAAGTGCAAGGTGGGGTTCTTGACGAGGTCGAGGCGGGAGCGCGCCTCGTCCGGCACGGTGTAGATGACGTCGTCCCCGGCCAGGGACCGGTCGGGCCGTCCGCCGGCGGCGGCCTCTCGGCTGAGCGTGTCGTCCGGGACGTGCTCTTTCACCAGGCCGCCGCGCACGAACACGAGGGCGGCGTCGCGGATCGCCGCCTCCCGGACGCGCCCGTCCACGTGGACCAATCCTTGGGCGGGCTCGGCGCCGGCGCGGAGGGCGGTCGCGAGCAGCCTCGCGCAGCGCGCGACCAGCTCCGGGTGCGCGAGCCCCCGGCCGGGCATGTCGAGCAGCGCGGTGGCGACGAGGGCGCCGGCCCCGAGCGGAGTGCAAGCGTGGATGCCCGACATCACCAAGCCCGCGAGCCTGGACGTGATGGCGCGGCGCTTGGCGGGCGACGGTGGCTGCTCCGTGAGGCCCACCTCCGCGCGCAGCCGATCCAGCTCGATCGGCTCCCCGAAGCTGACGGCGACCCGCCCGTAGTCGTACTTCAGCGCGTCGGCGACGGCCATCAGGGAGCGGGCGCTCTCCTTCTCCTTCTTGCCGCCGGCCTTCTCGCGCGCGAGCTCGAAGTCCTCCATGACGCGGTCGTACGCGATGCTCACCGGCACGAAGGCCACCGGTCGGTTCTCGAGGGAGAGGGCCGCGTCCACGACGAGGTTCAGCAGGCCGAGCTTGGGCGCGAGGAGCCGGCCGGTGCGCGACCGGCCGCCCTCGACGTAGAACTCGATCGCCCACCCGTCGCGGAGGAGGCGCCGGACGTAGGCGTCCACGACCGCCGCGTAGAGCCTGTCGCCGCGGAACTCGCGCCGGATGAAGAACGCCCCGCCGCGCCGCAGGATCCCCCCGACCGGGAAGAACGACAGGTTGTCGCCGGCCGCCACGATCGGGAGCTCGAGGAGGCTCTTCCGGAGGACGTAGGAGAGCACCAGGTAGTCCACGTGGCTCCTGTGGCTCGGCAGAAACACCACCGTCCCGCGCCGCGCCGCCTCTCGCGTCCTCTCCACTCCGACCGGGTCGATGTCGACGCCGCTGAACACCTTGCGCACGAGCCCGTCGGCGACCGGCTCGATCGCGCGGAGCATGTCCGGATCGGGCGACGCGGCCAGCTCCGTCACGAGCTCCCGCGCCCGCGAGAAGACCTCCGCGTACTTGGCGGGGTCGTCCCCCGCCAGATCCGACATGAGCTTGAGGAGCTTCGGAGATCGGAGCACCTCCTCCCGGACGCGCGCCGGCGACTTCCGGGCTGGGCCTACCACCGCGCGGCGCTCGCGCTCCACGCGGCGCAGCAGCGAATAGGTCAGGCGCCGGACCACGGCGTAGCGCGTGTCCTCGACGCCCTGGGACGCGAGGAACTCGCGCGCATCGATCGGATCCCCGACGCGGAGCGCGCCGTGCTGGTACGCGAGCAGGACCTGGATCGCGGCGCGCAGATCCCCCGGCATGTCGGTGGTGCCGAAGAGGAGATCCGTCGGGGAGACCCCACGCTTCTCGGGGCGCATGGTCCAGAGCAAGAGGACGGGCAGGAGCGTGACGTCATGGCCGGCCTCCACGTGGTCGAGCAGCGCCTCGAGCACGAGATCTCCCTCGGTCTGGCCGCGACCCTGAGGGGCGCCCGGCCGGAGCGCCGTCAGCACGGACGGGGGCCGCTTCAGGAACAGGATGCTCGTTCGGTCTTGCTGGAGCGCGCGGGTCAGGGCCTGCGCCTGCGGGAGCGGCCGCGCGCGACCGCCCCCGAATGCGGCGGCGACCCAGGGCAGATCGTGCGTGAAGCCGAGCGGCGGGAGCGCGTGCTGCTTGGCCACGTGGGCGACCGCGAGCGCGTCGATCACCGACAGAGACCGGAGGACGAACACCACCGGGCCCCGGCGCTCACGGACGGCTCGATCGAGTCCCTCGTCGACGCGGAGGTCGCGGAAGAGCCGGCCCGTCAGCTTGCCGACGCCGGGCACCCCTCCGAGGAGCTGCGAGAGCCAGGACACAACGCCGAGTACCGCGCTCTTCCCTCAGACGGAACCCGAATCCGCCGGGTCTGGCCGGCGAAACGAGGCTCGCGCGCGCCGGGAGAGGCGCGGCTGGCGCCGAGGAGGCGCGTGATCTTGCGGGACCATCGCCGCGGTCGTATGCCAGCCTCGACGTGGCGCCGACCGACAGAGAAGTGCCGGAGAAGGTCAGCGCCGTCGGCGTGTCCGGCGCGCGCAGCCCGTGGAGGCTCTTCGGCAGAGTCGCGGCGCTGCTCGCGCTGATCGTCGGGGCCGCCGCCCTCTTCCGCGAGCTGACCGCACCGCCCGAGGGGCCCGCGCCGCCGTCCTCGTCGGCGCAGGCCGCCGCCGACGCGGGGCCCACGTGCGTCGAGCTCGCGCCGGGCAAGAGCTACAGGATCGGGCCGGAGGCGCCTCCCAAGCCTGGCGTCAGGCCGGACGCGCCGGACGCGGACCCGAGCGCCGAGGTGGATCGGGACGACCTGCTGTCGCCGTTCGCGATCGTCCTCGGACGGGCCACGGCCCACCCCAACGGGTTCGCCGTGGGCGTCCAAGGGGAGGCCGAGGGAGGGACGCTGGCGTCGCTGGTCCTCGTCGGACCCGACGGATCGAGCGGCAGCGTCGTGGCGCTGTCGCGCTCGCGCGGGGATCTGGATCCGCCGGTCGTCGCCGCGGCCGGGGCGGGGTTCGTCGTGGCGCTGATCGAGCCGAACGCAGCGGGACGCGCCGTGCGCCTCGCGCGCGTGGACGACGGCAAGGTGACGTGGGGCGCGGAGCTCCAGGAGGGCCGCGACGAGTCGCTCGCGCTGGACGTGTCGGTCGTCGACGGGCGCGGAGCGGTGGCGTGGGACGCGCTCGACGCGGATCGGTCGTACGTGGCCGTAGCCGGGTTCTCCTCCGACGCCGTCGGCGCGGCGTCCGCTCCCCTTCGCGTGACGGGCAAGGACGTGGACGCCGAGGCGCCCCGGCTCGCCGCACGCGCCGGCGGCTTCTACCTCGTCTACCTGGCCCACGGCCTCGAGAAGCGGCGAGAGAGCGCGCGGCCGAGAGAGCCCGGGACGGCCGCCCCGGAGGCGAGCGCGGCGCCGCCTCGCGAGGGCAAGGGGCGCGCGGAGGGAGACGTGGACGAGACCCGCGGGGGTGAGTCCGTCACCGCCACCTGGCTGGAGGTCGTCCTGCTCGACGGCAGCGCCACGCCGACGGGCGACGCGCTCCGGGTGACGCCGGAGGAGGGGCACGTCGTCTCGTTCGACGTCGCGCCGGCGCCGGACGGTGGCCTGCTGGTCGCGTATCGAGAGGAGGACTCGCCCACCGGCGCGGGCGGCGGCGCGGTGCGCATGCTGCGCGTCGCGCCGGGCGGCGGCGTCGCGGAGAGCCACGCGGGCGCCGACGATGCGCCGAGCGACGGCGCGCCCACGCTCCTTCCGGGGTGGGTCGCGGTGCCCACGCTCCGCGGCGCAGATCTCCTCGCCCGCCTCGGTCCGACCGGGATGCCGAAGGAGACCATCGACGTCGAGCGGAGCCTCGGCCGCGGTGAGCCCATCGCAGCCCGCGGCGACACCCTGCTGCTCGCCGAGCCGGAGGGCAAGGCGATGCGGGTGCGCGTCGTCACGTGCGGGGAGCGCAGAGCCGGGGCGCCGTCCGCGAGCGCCGCGCCCTAGCCAGGGGCGGGTCGGGGCGCGAGGGCTCTTCAGCGCGAGGCGCGGTGAGAGGGCGGCCGCCTACGCCCGTCACTCCAGGCAGCAGATCGTCTCTTCGAGTCGACCCACCACGGCGCCGGACGCCTCGCCGCCGGGGCAGGTCGTCTCCGGCACACCGGCCACGCCCGACACCGATGCCTGCGCGTTGTCGAAGACGTCCGGCAGCGCCAGGCAAGCGCCGGTCACCTGCTCGCTGGAGGACGAGCAGCCGTTGCCGTCGAACACGACCCAGCCGCCCCCGGAGCAGGAGGTCGCGCAGGCGCACGGCGAGCACACGCGGGCGTCGGTGCCGCTCGCGTAGACCGTCAGTGCGCCCGCGAACCCCGCGGGACACGTCGCGGCGCCGGGCGAGCGGATGCAGACTTTGCCGCCGCGCGGCTGTGACGGGACGCACGTGAGGCCCTCCGCGCAGACGCCGGGGGCCGGCTGCACCTCGCAGAGGTGGACAGCGGACTGAAACGGCTCCGCGGGGAGGACGACGCCACCCGAGGGAGCGCACACCGGAGGCTGCGTGACCGCCGGCGGCGCCGCGATCTGGCACGAGCCGCTCGAGTTCGATCCCCCTGGCAGGTTCGGGAGAGGCTGGCTGCACCCGGTGAAGCCCTCGGCGTACGCGCTGAGGGTCCCGGTGCAGTCGCTCGACCCGTACCAGCAGTCCATGCGGGGGGAGGCGCACACGGCGGGCTGCGTGACGTCGCAGGCGCACGGTGTGCAGCCCGCAGAGCTCGGCCCCGCGTTAAGCGTCTCGGGATCGGTCGTGCAGCCCGCGCCCGGAGGAGCCCCCGCGGCGACGACCTCCGCCGCGACGAGCGTCCACCCGGGCGGGATCGTAGCGCAGACGGCGTCGGCGCCGCACGCGACGAGGCCCGTCGTCGTCGAGCTCGCCTCCGACGCGGACATGGCCCCGCCGCCCTCGCTCGACGAGGCGCCGCCGCCCGCGGTCTCCTCGCCGACGAGCTCCACGAAGCACGCAGACATCGCCAGCGTGCACACGAGCCCGAGGGAGCGGCTGGAGATCGCCAAGGGCCCATGATAGCCGCGCCGAGCTCGAGAGCGGCGTCCTAGCGGACCTTTCGCACGTAGTCCGCTGGGTCGACGCCGAAGAGCTTCTTGTACGCCCGGCGCGCCGCCGCCTGCACCTCCTCGGGCGAGCGCTCCATCACCTTCGCGAGCGCCGAGGAGGCGGCGTTCTTGTCGAGGCCCTTCTTGCCGAGCCACTCCGACCTGCCGGGAAGGCCGAGCTCCTCGAGGAGAGCCGCGAAGGCTACGACCGCCCGGTGTCCGGGTCCCCAGTCGTTCCAGAAGCGGACACCATCGAAGAGCACGTAGGCGAGATCGAACCGGTAGCAGCGCCGGGGGTGGGAGAGGACCGCGAGCGTGCCCGAGACGGCCTGGTCGTCGGCGTCCACCTCGATCTCCGGGAGGAGCTTCTCCTTGGCCAGCATGCCGTAGATTGCGCTCTCCTCCTCGACGAGCGCGATGGGCTCGATGGCCTTCGTCAGGGGCTCGAAGTCCGATCGGAGCCGTGCGTCCCACGAGAGCGCCTGCTCGATGAGAGGATCGTCGCCCATCTTGACGAGGAGGTTCCGCGCCGCAGGCGTCTGGAACACGGAGCTCGTGCTCCGATGAAACTTGAACTTCTGCTTGAGGATCTCGTACCGCGAGTCGCGCTGCTCCACCGCGTCGGTCAGGCGGAGCACGGTGCCGTCGTCGAGGCCGACGCACGTACGGAGCTCCTCCCGCAGGGCCGTCCGCAGGACCTTCTCGAGCGCGCGCGCGTCCTCGGGGGAGTCCTTTCCGCCGAAGGGTGAGGGCTTCTCCCGGACGACGACCGGCGCGAGCAAATCGCTCCACGCCTCGGAGACGATGTCGAGGTTGAC
Source organism: uncultured Polyangiaceae bacterium (assembly GCA_964492175.1). Lineage (GTDB taxonomy): Bacteria > Myxococcota_A > Polyangia > Polyangiales > Polyangiaceae > Xiheicaenibacterium. Next base: position 26,681 of record CAZBJI010000046.1, read on the forward strand.
GAGCGCCCAGCTGCTCCCGACGGCCCGCGAGACGGTGAACCAGCCCGCCCCGAGGTTGTCCAGCCGGTACCCCCACACCACCTTGACCGACGCGCCGCGCACGCTGACGTCCGCGCGCTCCCTCACGTGCAGGGCGAACAGCGCGGACGTCCGCGCGCCGAGCTGCCCCTCGCGCGGCTCGGCGACGAGGAACGCCGGGATCGAGGCCTTCTCCAGCGCCTCGTCGAGCGCGTCCGTCTTCTGTGCGAGCTCGTCCGCCGCTTGCTCGAACGGCGCCTTCGAGCGCTGGAAGTCGTCGAGGGCGTCGAGGGTCGCCTCGAACAGCGCCGCGTTCTCCTTGCCGAGCTGCGACTTGACGCCGTCGCCGAGGAGCTCGGCGCGAGCCTTCTCGCGCTTCTTCGTCTCGTCCGCGAGGCTGAACTCCGTGAGGGGCGTCGCGAGCGCGACGCCGAGCGGCGAGTCCAGGAAGCGCGCCGACGCAGGGGCGCGGAGCAGCAGCGCGGCGACGCCGGCGCCGAGGACCGCCAGCAAGGCGACCACGGCCAGGGTGAGCTTCCGCGACGGGGGGCGCACCTCTTCGTAGCGCTTCGCCTCGCTCTCGAACGCGGCGCGCACGCCCCTCTGGTCGTCCGGAGAGAGGCCCGGCGCCAGCCCCCCGAGCCGCAAGAGGAACGCGAGCCGCAGCACGTGCTCGTCGTCGGCCACCTGGGTCGCGGCGCGGGCCGCCCGGATCGAGGCGCGCACTTGCGCGCGCGCGAGCGGGCGCAGGAGCGGATCCAGAGCGGAGGCGGGCGCGGTCGCGAGCTCCGGCTCCCCCGCGAATGCGGCCTGAGCCAACGTGTAGAGGACGCCTTCCCGCATGGACGCGGAGGATAGCGAAAGGTCACCGGAAGGCGAGGTGACAAGCCACGCGGTGCGACGAGTCGTCCGGCGCCGGCTCGAGCTTCGGGATCTCGACGTCACAGAGCCCGGCCTCGGAGCGAGGACACCGCGGGTGGAAGGCGCAGCCAGGCGGCGGCGCCATGGCGCTCGGCGGCTCACCGAGGACCGGCAGGGAGGAGCGCCGCTCCCCCGAGGTGGGGTGAGGCGGCGAGGACGCGAACAGCGCCTGGGTGTACGGGTGGAGCGGTCGCTCCGCGACGCGGCCGCTCGGCCCGAGCTCCACCACGCGGCCGAGGTACATCACCGCAGTCCGGTGCGCCGTGCACTGCACGAGCCGTAGGTCATGGGACACGAAGAGGTAGGCGACGTCCGAGGCGTCCTGGATCTCCTCGAGCAGATTCACGATCTGCGCCTGGATCGAGACATCGAGCGCGCTGACCGGCTCGTCGCAGACGACGAAGTCCGGCTCCACCACGAGCGCGCGCGCGATGGCCAGGCGCTGGCGCTGGCCGCCGGAGAACTCGTGCGGGTAGCGGTCCATCGCGTCGACGTCGATGCCGACGCGGACGAGGATGCGCGCGACTCGGTCCTCGAGCTCCGAGCCCCGCGCGAGGCGGAACAGCGTGAGCCCTTCGCCCACGATCTCCCGGACGGTCATGCGCGGATCGAGGCTCGAGTACGGATCCTGGAAGACGATCTGCATGCGCCTGCGGTGCGCCCGCAGGGCGCGCTCCGGCAGCCTCGTCACGTCGGTCCCGCCCCAGGTGATGCGCCCGAACGAGGGCTCGACGAGGCGAAGGATCACCTTTCCGAGGGTGCTCTTGCCCGAGCCGCTCTCGCCCACCACGCCGAGCGTCTCCCCGCGCCGCACCTGCAGCGTGACGCCGGTCAGCGCGTGGACGAGCAGCTTGTCGACGCCGAGCAAGCCGCGCCGCACCGTGTAGGCCTTCGTCAGGCCCTCGACGGCGAGGACCGGGACGCCCTTCTGGACGAGCGGGAGCTCCTTCACGTCTCGTCCTTGCTCGGATGGAGGATGCAGCGGACCGCCCGGTCGCCGTGCCGGAACAGCGGCACCGGGCGCTCGCACTCGTCGCGCCTCAGGGCGCAGCGCGGAGCGAACCGGCAGCCGACCGGGAAGTCGCCGGGCACGGGGGGCGAGCCGGTGAGCACCGAGAGCGGCGCGGCGTCTTCGCCGCGCGCGCGAGAGCGGCGCCGCGCGGCGTCCGGAATGCTCGCGATGAGCCCGCGCGTGTACGGGTGGAGCGGCTCGGTCAGCACCGCCCGGGTGGGCCCGGTCTCGACGATCTCGCCCGCGTAGAGGACCGCCACCGACTCGGCGACCTCCCCGACCACGGCGAGGTCGTGCGACACGAAGAGCAGGCCCATCTCGCGCTCCTCCCGGATGCGCGAGAGGAGCTCGAGCACCTGGGCCTCCATGGTTCGGTCGAGCGCCGTCGTCGGCTCGTCGGCGATGAGGAGCGCAGGATCGCAGACGAGCGCCATCGCGATGAGGGCTCGCTGGCGCATCCCCCCGGAGAGCTCGTGCGGATAGCTGTCCATCCGCTCGGCCGGGCCAGGCATGCCCACCTTGCGCAGCCACTCGATCGCGAGGCGCCGCGCCTCGGCCCGGGAGACGTCCTGGTGCAGGCGGATCGCCTCGATGATCTGGGCGCCCACGGTGTACACCGCGTCCAGGGCCGACGCCGGCTCCTGGAACACCATCCCAATCTCCTTGCCGCGGACCCGGCAGAGCTCTCGATCCGAGAGGCCCGTCAGCCGGCGACCGTTCAACGCGATCGTGCCCTGGGTGGTCGCGCCCTCGGGGAGGAGGGCGATGACCGCGAGCGCCGTGAGCGTCTTGCCGCTGCCCGACTCTCCGACGAGCGCGAGCGCGCCGCTGCGCGGCACCACGAGCGACACGCCGGTGACGACCTCGAGGGGCCCGCGCGGCGACGCGACCTGGATGCGCAGGTCCTCCACGGAGAGGAGATCGCTCACCGGAGGTAGAGCTCCAGCCTGGGGCCCGAGGACGCGCCCGCGGCCGTGATGAGCCGGGCTCCGACGGGGTCGGTCCCGGAGGCGCGCAGCGCGAACCCGTAGCCGGACCCGCGCGAGCGGGCGACGACCTCCGTCACGTCGATGCGGACCGGAGCGCGGCGCGCGGGCGGGACGAGGGCGGCGCCGACCGCCGGCCCGAGCCGCGGGGCCCGCCCCCACGAGACCGACGCGGGGGCCCACGGGGAGAGGACCCGCGACGCCTCGATCCGCACGACCCCCGTGGGCCCGGGCGACTCGGCCTCGGGATCCAATACGAGGTACGCGGCCTCCACCTCGGCGTGGCGACCGAGCGCGACGTCGAACGTCGCCAGCAGGGTCGCCTCCCCAGCGAACCGAGACCCGAAGGGCGTGACGGCGGCCGCGGCCGGGAGCTCGCCGGCGGAGCTCAGCACCGCGACCTCCCGCGCCAGCAGGACGACGCGGCGGGTCGCCGCGGGGACCACCACCTGGTCCTTCGCGCGGCACACCCCCACGAAGCACTGCTCCGCGGCGGCGCAGGGATCCGTGGCACCGCACGGCCTCGTCGTAGGTCGGGCGCACGCCAGCGTCAGGGCGGAGACGACGAGGCCGATGGCGGGCGCGCGCATGACGGGCGGGCCGACGATAGCACCGTCACGGCCGGGCAGCCGGGGGGAGCAGGCGGGGCAGGTACTTGTCGAAGGTCTGCTTCACCGTGGCGTCGTGCGCCTTCGGGAGCGGCGGGAGGACGTCGAGCTCGCGAAGGACGCCGGGCGCGGGCGGGTGCGCCTTCGCAGTGGCGGCGAACGCCGCGCGGAACCCATCGAACGATCTCGGCCACGAGGCGTCCTGCCACGTCACGACCACGTGGGTGGTGGGCGGAGCGGCGCCGAGCGCCAAGGCGAGCGATCCTGGCATGCACGTGTCGACGGAGACGACCGCGTGGGGCTGGGTCTTCGAGGCGAGGGCGCTGACGATGCCCCCCCGCTCGCTGCAGCCAGCGCCCGAGTGGCCCACGACGACCACGCGCGCCCTGTCGAGGGTCGCCCTCCCCTCGAGCGCGCGCTCCGTCAGATCGAGGAACCGATCGAAATCGAACACCGGGAAGCTCGCGCCGCCCGAGACGGCCGCCGGCCGGATCGAGCCTGGGGCGGCGAGCAGGACCGGGGCGACGGCCTGCGCGGCGACGAGATCGCCCACGATGCGCCGGACGTCGCCCTCGGTGCCGCCCCCCATCCAGCGGTGCGGGATCAGCTGACGGTTGAGCCCGTGGAAGAACACGACGAGCGGAAGGCCGCCCTCGGCGCCCGCCGCTCGGTCCGGGATGAACGCGCGCCCCACGTACGCGCGGTCGGGGTCGCCGATGTCGGCGGCGTCGTAGGGGAAATCGACGGTGTCCCCGAGGAGGTCGCCGGGTGCTCGGGCCTTCGGGGCGGGCGTCCGCTCGGCGGACGTCGTCGCCGCTGGCTCGGGCGCGGAGGCGGCCGGGCGCGACGACGGGCGGGCGGCCTCGGAGGCCGATTTCTGAGGCTCTCCGGCCGATCCGATCGTCGTCCGGTCGCTCGAGCAACCGAGCGCGAGCGCGAGCGCGAGCGTGGCCCTCCTCATGGGCTCCGTCTACCCAGGCTGGGCGAGTGCGCCAACTTCCCCGTGGGGCGCCGCTCGGGTACGCTGCCGCCCTCACGAGGAGAGGTCGATGCAACGATTGGTATTCGCCGAGGTACACTCGATGTCCGCGCTCGTCTCGCTGGTCCTCAACTCTCTCATCTTCGCGGCCGTCGGGATCGTCGTCTTCGGCGCCGCGTTCCTGGCGATCACGAAGATCACTCCCTTCTCGATCCGAAAAGAGATCGAGCACGACCAGAACACGTCGCTCGGGATCGTCATCGGTTCCGTGATCATCGGCCTCTCGCTCATCATCTCCGCCGCCATCAAGGGCTGAGCGTGCGGCCGGGCCCCTGGCTCTGGAGCCCGGCCGTGGATCTCGGGGTCTTCGGCGGCTCCGCCGCGTGCGCGCTCCTCCTCGTGGCGCTCTCGCCGTGGCTCGCCGGGGAGGGCGGCGCCCTGCCCGCCTGGGGGTTCGTCGCCTTCGTCGTCCTCGTCGACGTCGCCCACGTCTACTCCACGCTGTTCCGTACCTACCTCGACCGCGAGGAGCTCTCGCGCCGGCCCGCCCTGTACGCGGGCGTCCCGATCGCGTGTTTCGCCGCGGGCGCGGCGCTCTACTCGGTCTCGTCGGGCTGGTTCTGGCGCGCGCTCGCCTACGTGGCCCTCTTCCACTTCATCCGGCAGCAGGCCGGGTGGGTGGCGATTTACCGAGCACGCGCAGGTCTCTCCTCGAGCCGGCTCGACCGGCTGATCGACGACGTCGCCGTGTATTCGGCGACGCTCTACCCCGTCCTGCTCTGGCACATCGGGCCCCCCCGCGCGTTTCACTGGTTCGTCCCGGGCGACTTCGCGTCCCTCCGCGCCTTGTCCGACCTCGCGCCTGCCCTCGGGGCGCTCTACGCGACCGCCTTGCTCGCCTATGCGGTCCGCGCCGTCCAGCAGGCGCGGCGCGGCACGCTCGCGCTCGGCAAGCACCTCGTCGTCGCGACGACGGCGGCCACCTGGTACGTCGGCATCGTCGCGACGAACTCCGACTACACGTTCACGGTCGCCAACGTGATCGTCCACGGCGTCCCCTACGTGGCGCTGCTCTGGTTCTACGCGCGCGAGCGCGTCGGAGAGGCGCCCGACGTGCTGGCCTCCCGGCTCATCCGCCGCGGAGGCCTCGCGCTCTTCTGCGGCGTCCTGATGGTCATCGCGTTCGCCGAAGAGCTCGTGTGGGATCGCCTGGTGTGGCACTCGCACCCGCAGATCTTCGGCGGCGCCGACGAGGCCCTCTCCGTGTCCGCGGGGGCCGCCGCGCTCGTCGTCCCGCTCCTCGCGGTGCCGCAAGCCACGCACTACGTGCTCGACGCGGTCTTGTGGAGGCGTCGCGACACCGGCCGCGCCCAAGCCCGCGCGATGGGCTTCGCGTCCCGACCGTCCGCGTGAGACACTCGCGCTCGTATGAGGATGGAGGCGTCTCGCTCGTGGCTCGCAGCGACGCTCGCCCCGTGCGCCGCCTCCTGCGGGCTCTTCTTCGAGGACCCACCGCTCCAGCCGAGCACGTCCTCCGGGTCGACCTCGAGCGGGGAGCTCGTGGCGCCGGGGCCGGGTTGCCATCAGCTGGACTCCGGGCCGTTCACGAGCTTCGAGCCCGCTGGGGTCGCCGACATGACGATCCACGGCGACCGCGTGTACTTCGTGGGCTGCGCGACGCGGGGGGACGGGGACGAGCTCCCCGGCGCGCCCACGGCCCTGGAGGGCTACGTGGCGTCCGTGCGCCTGGACGACCTGTGTGAGCCGGAGGTGCAGTACCTCGGTCCGTGCGACGCAGATGGCGCTGGCCCGCTCCTGGGCGGACTACGGCTGTCGAGAGGCGGCGAAGGCGTACTCGTGTCCTTCACGCTCCTGCTCGAGGACGGCGAGACGCGGCTCTGCATGGCGGACGTGCTGGACGACCTCACCGGCGCAGCGCCGGGAGCGTGCCCGCCGACGGCGATCGTCGACTGCACGGCGGCCGCGCTCGTCCCCGACCCGAACCCTTCGCGGAGCAGCTTCCTCGCTCCGAGCGCGGTCCGGCTGGGTGACTCGTTCACGGCCGCCGCCGTCGTCGCCGGATCGAGCGTAGGGTGCGACGTGCCGAGCGCTGGGCCGGTGCCCATCCCCCATGAGTTCGGCACCATCGCGATCGACGGAGTGTCGCCGACGGGCCTCGCAGCGCTGGGGGAGCTCGTGTTCGCGGGCGTCGCGCCCGAGCCGTCAGGCACGGCCGTCCTCGGCATGTGCTACGCGGGCGGGCTGCTCCCGAACGGGACGGCGTGTCAGACGAGCGTCCTCGTAGAAGGACAGACGACGCCGGACCTCCCGTGGTCCCTCGACTCCGTCGCTGCGATCGCTGGGTTCGAGCCGGTGCTCCCGATCCACGCCGCGCTCCCGGCCTTCTTCGCGCACCTGAGCTCTACGTCCGACGCGAAGATCGGATACCTCTGGTCCCTCGACGGCTCCTTGCCGAGCGCGCCGCAGCTCCAGGCAGAGCGCGTCGGGGCCTCGCTCGACCTCGAGGAGCCCATCGTGTACTCGGCGGCGGCGAACGGCGCGGGGGGTCTGGTGATCGGCGGCACGGCTCCCCTGCCCTTCCACGACCTCGACTGCGAGGCCCCGTGCGCGCGCTACGGCTTCGTTGGAGAGATCACGGGGCAGCAAACGGGCGACCTCCGCCTCTCCGCCATCCGCCCGGCGGGCACCACCGAGGTCGGCTGCAGTGAGGTCGGCATCGTGGCAGCCGAGATCGTCCCCGGCACCGACGACGTCCTGGTCGCCGGCGTCTACACCTGCGCCGAGGTCGACCTCGCCCAGGGCCGCGGGGTGGTTGCAGCGCCCTTCGCGAACGCCCTGTTCCTCGCGCGCCTCCCGCGCCCTTGACGAAGGAGCGCTTCGAGGGCGGCTGGGCGCTCCGCCGCCCAGACCACGCGTCAGGGCGTGCCGCAGGGCCCCGTCCCTGGCACGATTCGGTGATCGCGATGGAGCCTCAACGCCTCAAGGGATTGAACGTGGACGTCATGCTCTGGGCGGACGTGCAGAGCGTGGAGTCCGCGGCGCTCACCCAGCTCCGCAAGCTGACCAGCCTGCCGTGCGTCGTGCACCACGTGGCGGCCATGCCCGACGTGCACCTCGGCCGCGGCGCGACCGTCGGGAGCGTCGTGGCGATGAGGGACGCGGTGTGTCCGGCGGCGGTAGGCGTGGACATCGGCTGCGGGATGGCGGCCGTCCGGTCCACGCTGCGCGCGAAGGACCTGCCCGACTCGCTGACGCGGCTCCGCGGCGACATCGAGGCGGCGGTCCCCACGGGCTTCTCCATGCACGACGCGGCGGACAAGAGCGTCCGCGGGCTCAGCCTCTTCCGCGAGTTCGAGGCGCTGACGCCCAAGGTCCACTTGGACAAGTCGATCGCGCTGCGCCAGCTCGGCACGCTCGGCGGCGGCAACCACTTCATCGAGGTCTGCCTCGACGAGGAGGAGCGCGTCTGGGTGATGCTCCACTCCGGCTCGCGGCGCATCGGCAAGCTCCTCGCGGAGATCCACATCGCCAAGGCCAAGCGGCTCACCCACAACGAGCGCCTGCTCGACCCGGATCTGGCGTACTTCGTCGCCGGGACGCCCGAGATGGCGGCCTACCGGCGCGACCTCGACTGGGCGCAGCGGTACGCGTGGGAAAACCGCCGCAAGATGCTCGAGCTCGTGCTGGGCGTCCTCACGTCTCATTTCCCCAGCGTGAAGTTCGAGGCGCCCGTCCTCTGCCACCACAACTACGTCGCGGAGGAGGTCCATTTCGGGGAGCGCCTCCTCGTCACGCGAAAGGGTGCCATCTCGGCGGCGCGCGGGGAGCTCGGCATCATCCCCGGCTCCATGGGGACGCGTTCGTTCATCGTCCGCGGCCTGGGCAACCCGCTCGCCTTCGAGAGCGCCGCCCACGGCGCCGGCCGCCGCATGAGCCGCACCCAGGCCAAGAAGCAGTTCTCGTTGCGCGACCTCGAGCAACAGACCCGGGGCGTCGAGTGCCGCAAGGACCGAGGTGTGCTCGACGAGATCCCGGGCGCCTACAAGCGCATCGAGGACGTCATGGAGCGGCAGCGCGATCTCGTGGAGATCCTCCACGAGCTCCACCAGATCGTCTGCGTGAAGGGATAGTCGGTGCCCGGCGCCGTCACGGGGCGCAGGGCTCCTCCCACGCGTCCATCGCGTCCACGTCCTTGCGGTGTGAGTAGAGGTACGGGAGCGTCTGGCACGGCGCGTACTCGATGTTGTAGACGGGCCGGCCGAGCCCGTCGTAGGCGGCGCACTCGTCGAAGGCCTGGCACTCCTCGTTCTGGTAGAGATCCACCAGGTCCCAGAAGAGCCGGATCTTGTCGATGGCGTTCTTCTGAGAGACGAGCAGCCCGCGCGCCCGCGCCTCCTGGAAGATCGCGGAGATGTAGGCCTCGTGCCCGGCGCGATCGATGTTGTCGAGATCGATGCCGTCGCAGCCCTTGGCGACGGCCACGTCGAGCCGCGCGACCATCACGGCGAGGTTCGCCGGGTCGGCGGGGTCCACCCAGAGCTCCCCGGGCCACCCGTCGAGGGGCCCCTCGAGCGCGCCGAAGCTCCCGGCGTCATCGCGCCAGTCCTCGTACTGGGAGGAGAAGTAGCAGAGCATCGACGCGCCCGCGGCCGAGCACTGGGCGAAGTCGCCTGCCGGAGTGTCCGCCAGATCGAACACGACGAAGTCGCGCTCGGTGCACTTCGAGAAATCCTTGTTCTGCGTGTAGTTCAGGTGGAACGTGGCGAAGGCGGGCAGCGACCCGCCCGCGCCGGTCTGGCCCGCGCCGGTCTGGCCCGCGCCGGTCTGGCCCGCGCCGGTCTGGACGCCCGCCGACTGCCCGGCGCCTGCGCCGTCGCTCCCCGCGTCCCCGTCGCCGCACCCGAGGAGGACGACCAGCGCGGACGCGGCGAGCCGAGATGACCCGAGGAGGAACGCGCAGCGCACGCTTCCGATGCTACGCCTCCACGCGGCCGAGCGCGAGCGAGAGCTCAGTCCTTCTCTTTGGACAGACGCGCGGCCGTCTCGGAGAGGTACTTCGAGCTCGAGTCTTTCTTGGTCTTGAGCTTGGTCGCGAGGCTCGTGAGCTGCGCCTTCGCGCCGAGGGGCTTCAGCGTGTAGAGCGCGCTGGAGCGGGCCGAGTTGTTCGCGTCCGAGTCGAGGACGAGCTCCTCGAGCGCCTTCACGAGGCGCTCCTTCTTGTAGAAGCCCTTCACCTCCTTCGCCCAGTCCTTGCCGGACTTGTCGTAGTCCTTGAACTCCGACTTCGCGGAGCCGAGCTCGCTCAGGTACGAGGGAGGCAGCTTGTCGGTCCGCGGCGTCTTCTCGAGCACCTTCATGGTGAGCTCGTACGCGTCCTTGTTGGGCTTCTTCGGGTAGATGAAGCCCGTCCACATCCGGATCAGGCCCTCGAAGCACGCGTTGCGCACCTCGTCGTCGACCTTCTTGGAGTCGACGAGCTTCTCGTAGACCGCGAGGGCGCGGTCGTCCTCGGGCGCGGAGAGCGCGCGGCACGCGGCCGCCTTCACCCGCTTCGTCGGGTCCTTCTCGACCTTCTCGGCGAGCTTCTCGTAGGAGCCGGCGATCGGCTGGTTGCTGCGCATGCCGAGCACCGTCGCGGAGCGATCACGGACGCGGTCGTCGGCGTGATCCAGGCTGGCGAAGATGAACTCCTTCACGTCCGGCTTCGACTTCGCCAGGTGGCCGAGCGAGTCGACGTACGCCGCCACGACCTGCGGCTCCGTCTCCGCCCTGCCGGCGGACAACATCTTCTTGACGACCTCGGCGTCGTCCCCCGACGAGAACCCGAGGGCGCGCTTCGCGGCCTCGTAGCGGACGCTCGGCGCCTTGTGGCGGAGGTACTTCTGCGCGACCACCGCGCGGCCCTTGTAGTCGTCGAGCTCCGCCTTGTGACCGAGGCCCTTCTGGAAGTCCTTGTAGGCGTCGCACTGGTAGTCGACGCCGTGCGTGTCGAGGCGGCACTCTGCGACGAGCAGGAGGCCCGTCTCGAACATGTCCGCGGTCATCGGCGCCTTCTCGTCCTTGAGGAAGGCGCTGAACTTCTTCTTGTCCGGGGCGGGGCCGTCGATGAGCGGGCCCGCGTCGCCGGTAGGCGGCGGGGGAGGCGTAGCCGCGCTCTCGGTCGGCGCAGCGCTCGAGCCGCCTTCCTTCTTCTTCTTCTTCTTCTTGTCGCCGTCTTCCTCGGTCTCGTCCTCCTCCTTGTCCTCCTTCTTGGCCTTCTTGTCCTTGTCCTTGTCGGTCGCGCCCTTGAGGGCGTCACAACCTACCTGGAAGGCGAGGAGAATCGCGAGGAGCGAGACGAGCCGGTTCACCATGGGCGAGCCTTTGCACCTGGTGCGGGCGCGCCGCAATGGGTGTCGACCGACCCGCGGCGCGGAGGCTGACCGAGCGGTCAGGCCCAGCGCAGGAGAACCGGGGCAGCGCCGGGCTGAGCGGGCCGGATTTCCGCCCGCGCCCAGACGGACCCGACGGGTCGAGACGGCGGCGGCTCCAGCCGCGCGCGCCGCGTTCCTCGGTCACGCGCCGAGACGGGTCATGCCGCGCCGGTTTCAGACCCGAGCCCCGAACTTTGCTGTTTGCTCCACAGGCGGACCATGTGAAGTCTCCGCGCCCATGGCCGCGAGCTATTTCGACGTCGACGGCACGCTCGTCTCCACGAACCTCGTGCACCCTACCGTCTTTTACATGCTGCGGCAGGCGACGCCCCTCCAGTCGCTGAGCAAGCTGGGGCGCACGCTCGCTCGCGCCCCCATGCTCGCGCTCGCGGAGATGCAGGATCGGCGCCTCTTCAACGAGCTCCTCTTCGCCTCGTACGAGGGCATGAGCGAGGACCGCCTCCTCACCCTCGCGGAGGAGGCGTTCGAGAAGGTCATCAAGCCGGCGATCTTCCCGGGCGCGCGGCACTTGATCCGGACGTGTCTCGACAAGGGGCACGAGGTCGTGCTGGTGTCGGGCGCGCTCGATTTCCTGATGAAGATCCTGGCCCAGCACTTGGGCGCGCACGACGTCATCGCGAACCGCCTCGAGCTCAAGGATCGCGCGGCGACGGGCAAGCTGCTGCGCCCCGTGGTCGCGGGTCCCGAGAAGGCACGCCTCGTCCGGGACCACGCCCGCACCCACGGGCACGACCTGGACGGGTGCTTCGCGTACTCCGACAGCTACTCCGACGTGCCGATGCTCAGCATCGTGGGCAACCCGGCCGCGGTGAACCCGGACCGCAAGCTCAAGCTCCTGGCCAGCACCTACCACTGGCCCATCATCCAACTCGACCGCGCCGCGTAGTCCCCGGAAGCCAGCACACACCATGTCTCATCCTTGCGTCGTCACGATCGACAGCCGGAGCGCGCCCCGCACGCTCTTCTACGGCGACCAGCTCATGGACGTCGACCTCCCCACGGGCACGCGGGTCGTCTACCCGAAGCCCCCCATGGCGGCGCTGAAGGACGTGGACGCGGCCATCCGCTACGCGATAAACCACCCGTACAACTCCGAGCCGCTCTACGCGCTGCTCAAGCCCGGGATGAAGGTCACGATCGCCATCGACGACATCTCCCTGCCGCTACCGCCCATGAAGCGGCCCGACGTCCGCGAGCGCGTCCTCACGATCGTGCTCGATCTGCTCGCCGATCACGGCGTGGACGACGTCGAGCTCATCGTGGCGACCAGCTTCCACCGGCGGATGAAGGACTGGGAGGTCCGGCACATGGTCGGCGACCGGATCATGAACCGGTTCTGGCCGAAGAAGCTCTACAACCACGACGCCGAGGATCCCGACGGGATGACGTTCCTCGGGGAGACCGACCACGGCGAGGTCGTCGAGATCAACCGCCGGGCGGCCGAGAGCGACCTCATCATCTACGTGAACCTGAACTTCGTCCCCATGGACGGCGGGCACAAGTCGGTGAGCGTGGGCCTCTGCGGGTACCGCAGCCTCGAGGCGCACCACAACCCGAAGACGATGCGGAACTGCCACTCGTACATGGACCCGTCCGCGAGCGAGCTCAACACGAGCGTCGTCCGGATGGGGCGCCTCTTGAACCAGAAGAAGCGCGTGTTCACGATCGAGACGACGGTGAACAACCGCATGTTCGACCGTCCGCTGGAGTTCCTCGCGAAGAACGAGGACGACCTCAGCGGCGCCGAGCGCGCGGCGCTCCGCGCCCTCAAGATCACGCTCGACAAGACCCCGCAGGGTCTCCGCCAAGCGGTCTTCGATAGGGTGCCCTCCCCCTACGGCGTCACGGGGGTGTTCGCCGGGGAGACCGAGGCGGTCCACGCCCACACGCTGAAGCGCGGCTACGACCAGTACCTGGTGCCCGTGGTCGGCCAGGCGGACATCCTGATCTCGGGCGTGCCGTACATCAGCCCGTACAACATCCACGCCTTCCTGAACCCGCTCCTCGTCCAGGTGATGGCCAACGGCTACCTCTTCAACCTCTACAAGGGCGCTCCGATGCTCAAGAAGGGCGGCACGATGATCGTGCTGCACCCGTGCACGGACAAGTTCGACAACGAACAGCACGCCCCGTACATCGAGTTCGTGCACCGCATCCTGCCGGAGACGCGGGACGCGATGGAGCTGCACCGGCGCTACGAGAAGAAGTTCGCCGCCAACCCCGCGTACGTGGAGATGTACCGGAAGGGCCACGCCTACCACCCCGCGCACGCGTTCTTCATGTGGTACTGGGGCGAGGCCGGGCGACAGCACATCGGGCGCATGATCGTGGTCGGCGCCGACAACGAGTACATCCCGAAGCTGCTCGGCTGGGAGACGGCGCGCACCATGGAGGAGGCGCTCCGCATGGCGAGGACGACGGCGCCCCCGCGGCCGGAGATCCTCGCGCTCCACGTCGCCCCGATGATGATGGTCGAGATGTCCGCCGACAAGGCGCCGAAATCGCTGCCGGGGGGCACGGAGCCGCCCCCGAGCGCGCCGTAGAGCTCGGCGGGCGAGAGCGTGTTCCAAGCGGTCTACGACTCCGCGTGGCATCACCCCGGGCTCGCGCTCCTCGCGGCGGCGCTCTTCGCGCTCCTGCTCGCCTCGCGCCAGACCTTCGTCACCGCTTGGGCGATCGTGTTCCTCTTCGAGATCGCGGCGGACGCGCTCGTCACCGGCCAGCTCTCGCCCGTGCCGAAGAAGACCGAGCTCGAGAAGTGGCTCGGCATCACCTTCGTCGTCCTCGGGGACTTCCGGTACTTCCTGCTGGCCGAGGTCTTCGTGCGCGCCCGGGCGGCGCCGCGGGGCCTGGGCCCCGCCTCGGCGTGGGGGCGCGCGGCCGTCCTGGCGTTCGTCGTGCCGGTGCTCAGCGTGATCCCACAGAAGCTGTGGCCGGACCTCTTCGCCGACACACGCAAGATCTTCCTGCTCTACGAGGTCATGCTCCTGTCGCTCGTCGTGGTCCTGCGCTTCGCCGTCCTGCCGAGGCGCCTCGCCGCGGTCGAGCCCTCGGTGCGGAGGTGGATCCTCCGCGTGACGACGTTCGTGGCCGTCCAGTACGGGCTCTGGGCGACCGCCGACGTGATCATCCTGGCGGGCGCCCAGGCGGGGCTGCTCCTGCGGTTGGTCCCGAACTTCCTCTACTACGCGGCCTTCGTGCCCTTCGTGTTCCTTTCGGCTCCAGGATCCTCCAAGGGCACTTGATCTCGGGGTGCCGCGGTCGCACCCTCTCGCGGGCCCGATGCTCAAGCCCGGGGAGCGCGTCGACCGTTTCGTCATCGAGGAGCCTCTGGGCGAAGGCGGGATGGGTCGCGTCTACCGCGCGTACGACGAGCGGCTGGACCGGCGCGTGGCGATCAAGGTCCTGGTGCAAGACGAGGACCCCGACGCGCGCGCGCGGCTGGTGCGGGAGGCCCGCGCCGTCGCGCAGCTCGATCACCCGAACGTGGTCGCCGTCTACGACGTGGGGGAGGTGGAGGGCAGCCCGTACATCGCGATGGAGCTCGTGCAGGGCCGCTCTCTGCGGGCGCTCGTCGGCGATCCCAGCGCTACGCCAGAGGCGCGCGTGCGCTGTCTCCTGGAGGTGGCGCGGGCGCTCGCGGCCGCGCACGACGCGGGGCTGGTCCACCGCGACGTCAAGCCGGAGAACGTCCTCATCCGCTCGGACGGCCGCGTGAAGGTGCTGGACTTCGGCATCGCGCGCCGCAGCCGCCCCACGAACGATCCGAGCGCCCCGACGGACGTCTCGCTCTCCACGCTCACCGCGGACGGCGTCAAGCTCGGTACGCCCATGTACATGGCGCCCGAGCAGATCCGCGGCGGCAAGGTGGACGGGCGCTGCGACCAGTTCTCCTGGGGTGTGACCGCCTACGAGGTGTTCACCGGAAGGACGCCGTGGTCGGGGGGAGATCCGCTGGCCGTGATCGCGTCGATCATGACGGAGGAGCCAGCGCCACCGCCCGCCTCGGCCAAGATGCCGTACGCCTTCGCGGGCACGGTACGGCGCGCCCTCGCCAAGCGCGCGGAGGATCGGTTCCCGACGATGCACCTGCTCATCGAGGCCGTCGAGGCGGCCCTCGGCCCTCAGGCCCCCGGGGCCCCGCTCGCGAGCAAGCCGCCGCCGTCGGGGCCGCCAGCCTCCGGTGCACCGAGCGCCTCCTACCCGCCGCCAGCGTCACCGCGACGTCAGGACATGCCGCCGGGGTTCTCGTTCACGCGGCGCTACGGGACGCAGGAGCTCGCGGAGATCTTCGACCGCGCCCTCGCGGTCCAGAAGAAGAAGTACGAGTATGACGACGTCGTGCAGGCCGCCCACGAGATCGGCCTCGACGAGCTCAGCGTCCGCGAGGCGATGGGCCACCTCGTGGAGCGCGGCACCGTGCCCGCGTCCGATACGGAGCGCGCGCGCGCCGTGATGCGCGCCAAGCGGCTCGGCGCGATCTGGGGCGTCATCGCGGCCTTCTTCTTCCTGCTGAACATGTTCGATCTGCGCGGCGGTCTCTGGTTCCAATACCCCGTCGTCTGCATCGGCCTCCCGTTCGGGTTCTTGATCGTCCTGACGTTGTTCCCGGGAGCCAAGAAGCGCCCGCTCCTTCCCGCGGACCCCGCGCTGGAGCAGGACGCCCGCCGCATGACCCAGTACCTCGCGGCGCGTCCTCGCGTGCGGGTCGACGTTCCGGCGCCCACGTCCTCGTTGCACGCGGCAGAGGCCGAGGCGCTCGCGGAGGCGGAGGCGGCGCGGACGCCAGGGCGCGCCCGCTCCACGTAGAGTCGAACCAGTCCCAGCAGGTGGCACTCGGTCCGGTCTTTGCGTACGGGCTGCCCGGGAACCTCGTCGGGCGGGTCAGTGCTGCCGCGACAGCGTCACCAGCGGGCAGGTCGAGCACGGCGCGGCGGGATCCGAATAAGGCTGACTGAGCTCGCAGCGAAGGGTCATGGAGTCCGTCGGCACGCAGTCGAGCAGGTGTCGCGCGAAGTCCTCGCACGGGGCGCCCGCGAGCGAGGACGACCTGCAGTGCGTAGCAATGCGGAACCCTCCAAGCTCCTCGCGCTCCTCCCAATACGCGTCGAACTCGATCCGTCCTTCGAAGGTCGGCACGACGGTCACGGCGTGGCCGTCGTTCTCGGATCCGAAGGAGGCATAGAAGTCGCCCGCGGCGCTGTGACTCCGCCAGCTCCCAACGATGGTGGGCACGGTGGGCTCCTGTGGATCGCCCTCGCCGCCACACGCCGCGGTCACGGCGAGCACGGAGGCGAGCACGATCTTCATCGAATCAGTAGTACGATCCATCGCAGCGGCCCGAGATGTTCACGATGCCGTAGAAGCTTCCGGCAGCCTCGCACGCGTCGCGCGCCACGGTGAGCTCCATGAGCTTGTCCACGTCGACGAAGCCGCCACCGCCACCCGAGCCAGGCGGCCCGCCCGAGCAGAACACTCGACCGTCCGTCAGGAGGGCACATACGAACTCGGTCATCACCGCGAGGTCGGCGACCTGGTGCTCGGGGAACCACGGCTTGGGTGACACGGTGGAGAACCCCTGACCGCCATAAGCGCCGGCGCCTCCCCAGCAGGTGACTTGACCGTCCGCGGCGATCACGCAAGCCCCGTATCCTTCGGCGTGGAGGTCGGCGGCCGGCGGCAAGCCCTCGATCCGGAGCGGGCTCGCGGACCCCGGCAGCTCCTCCCAAGGTACGCCGAAGATTCCCCCATCGTTCTTTCCCCAGCACCAGACGCTGCCGTCGAGGAGCTGCGCGCACACCGCTACGCTCGCGACCTCCACCTTGGCCGCGGGCCCCGGCAGGTCGATGAGCACGGGATCGAACGTCCCCTCCACCGGGATGTCCGGACCAAGCGTGCCATCGTCGTTCGGGCCGAAGCAATAGACCCGCCCGTCCTCGACGACGAAGCACTTTGCCTGGTCCACCTCGCCTTGGACCACACGGCCGGGGGCGGGGTACTTCCTGGGGGTGTCCCAAGTCTCGCCGGCGCCGCTGTGCCCCCAGAAGTACAGGTCCCCCTCCGCGGTCACCGCGAGCCCGCCCCAGCCATCTAGGCTCACACCTGTTACCTCCGGGAGGTCGATCCTCGTGGCGACGCCCAGCCCAGGTCCACGCAGAGGGCCGTCTCCTGCGTCCGCCGTGTCGTTGATCTCGACCCCCCACACGACGAACGACCCGTCCCAGAGGTGTGCCGCAGAGACGCCTCCCGACCCAGGGTAGATCTTCGAAACGCAGTCGGAGGCTCGCACGCGCCGCGGGTAGCCGTGCGTGTACGGGAACACGAAGAACGCGCCACAACCGCCTTCGTCTGGGCCCCAGCAGAGCGCCCTCCCGTCCGAGCGCACGATCATGAGCCGGCTCTCGTTCGCCGCGACATCGACGACCACCGGGGACGCCTCGGCGTGCAAGGGACACGTGTCGGCTTGAGTCTGCAAGACGATGTCGGGCGGAGGAATCGGATCCGGATCAGCTTCGCGCGCCTGGCAGCCGTGAGCGCCGCCGACGCTGCAGGCCATCAGGCAGCGGAAGAGCGACCTACGGAAGCTCATCGAAGAGGTCCCCATGGAATGGCACGGTCACCAGCTCGTCGACCAGCGACTTGACCACGTCGAGGTCGATCTCACTGAGGAGGTACCCATCGATGTCGTAGTGCAGAGAAATGCACGTCGTGGGGCCGGTGCTGGCGCCCTCGAACGTCACCGGCAGGTAGAGGCCTGCGATGGCGCTACAGCCCTCGTACGTCCCGTTGTGGCTGAGGAGGACATCGCTCAGCACGTTCCCGAGGGTGTTGCTGTACCGGCGAAAGAAGAGCCCGGAGAAGCCCGTGGTGGGGTCGAAGAGGTCGCCGGTGATGAGGGCGACCTGCGCCGGGCTGAGGAGCTGGGGCACGCTCGACGTCGCGTCCATCCCAGAGAGGATCCGCACGACGGCGGCCGCGCTCATGCACCAGCCGCCCGCACCCACACCCCAGCTCGGGTTGCCGGCGTAGGCCTCGGGGAGGTCGGTGTTGTATGCGAGCCCTTCGACCAGAAAGTTCCGAGAGTGGGCAGGGTACATCGCGTTGGTGAGGGCGACACCGACGTCGTCGATGTACGGGAGCGCCTTCACCGTCGCGTTGGTGCCGAACCACCACGTCTTCATGTCGGCGACGTAGGTGGTACGTTCGGGATCCTGGCTTCGCTTCCAGCTCACGGCCTCCGACAAGAGCCGCACGGTCTCGCCGCTGTAGGATTGGCCGCCACCTTGCACGTACTGCGCGGCCTGCCCCGGCGGGTACACCAGGAACGGTGTCGCCGTCTTCTGGACGAAGTTGGTGGTGTCTCCCGCGAGCGCCATGACGCCGTGGCTCGCCGCCGCCGCCACCTCTGCCTCGCCGAAGTCCACCGGCCAGCCGGCGTTGTGCGCCAGCATCTGCGCCAGACTTGCTGCGTCGAGCTGGTCCATGATCGCTTGGTTGGGGTTCGAGAGCTCGAGCGCCGTCCCTACGGGCTGCAGAAGCTCCGAGAGCTGACCGTACGGCGCGTAGTCATGGACGATGGCCATGCCGGTGAGCGCCTTGGAGATGCTTCCGATTCGAAAGAGGTGGTGGTTCTTCGCGATCGGATAGTTGTGCTCGGCGAACGTGTAGGAGCGGGCGAAGATGAGCTTGCCGCCGTGGGCCACTGCGATCTGAGCGCCGCGTGCGCCGATGACGGCCATCTTGCCGAACACGTAGGAGTCGAGCGCGAAGTAGTCGTGCTCGAGCGAGATCGGGCCGGTGCCTGGGAGCGCGACACCCCCTCCACCTGGGAGCCCGCCCCCTTGGTACGCGACGCCGCCGTCGAACTGCGCGCCGCCGATGCCCCACGGCGGCGTGGGCGCCGCCCCCAGGGTGGCGCTGAGCGCCGGGGTCGCTGCGTGTCTGCCTTGCCGGAGGGTGGGCCGGGCGAGACGGGAGGCGACCGAAGCCTCTCCCCGCATGAACGCGCGCTCCTTCGATCTCGGCGGTGGTGGTGGAGGGGCTGACCACTTCGAGAGGTCGAAGTCGCCCAGATCCGGCCCCGCGAGGGGCGGCGGGTCGAGCGGCATCTTGTCCGGCGCGGAGCGCCAACGCGCGTCCACCACCATCTTTCGTCGAGGCAGCGGCCGCCGCGCCTTCGCGTACGAGATCAGGATCCGTTGATTTTCTTGGCTCGTTCCGCCAGCTGCGACTCGGTACGGCTCGTAGCCATGAGGCCTGCTGTCGTGCAGCGCGTGAGCCTGCGAGGGGTGCACGGGGCCGCGCGCTACGACTCCGCAGTCGAACGGCGCGGAGAGATCGTCCGGCCACGGCGCGAGCGTGCTCCCGTGCCACATGGTGAACACCTCCCTCCCGGGGTCGTCCCTTCCCGGTGCCGCGAGCTCGACGAACGGGCTCACGGCGATCAGCTCCGGGTGCACCCATGACCTTCGCAAGACCTGGTTCGGCTCGTACTCCTCGAAGGAGTGGGTCCCCGAAGGCAGCATGGTCTTCAGCATCGCGCGTGTCACGCGCGGCGTCGCGTCGGGGTAGAGCACGGCACAGAGGAGGTGCTTGCCGTCGGGCAGCTTTCCGCTCGTATCGAAGCTTCGCACGATGAACGAGTCGAGGCTGTCGAAGTTCATCCCGAACGAGCCGCCCGCTCCGTCCTGCCCTTGCTCGGGCAAGTACGAGGTCGTCACCAACGGCAGCTCGTTCAGGGCCGTCGGCTGCGACGGAAGCTTCTCGAACACCATCGCGTAGCGCGAGTCCGCCGTCGGCTTGGGGGTGTTCTGGGTGCCGCGAGACGTCGTGATCAGCGACGGGTAGAACCCACCGACCGTCCTCATGAACTCGGCGAGCGCCCCGCCGTACGGGCCCTCGATCTCCGTGACGATGATGTCCGGCACGAAGACTTGAACAGGAGCGGTCGGCTCGTGCTCCATGATGAACGCGTAGAGCACGGGGTCGTCGCCGTACATGGTCAGCGACACACAGCGAAACCCCTTCGCGTGCTGCTCGTCGAAGATCGCGACAGCCTCCGCTTCCAGCATGTCGTGTCGAAAGAATACCACGCGGCATCACCTCCGAGGCGGCTCGCCAGAGGGCTCCACGCCCGCCGCCGCCGGGGACGGGCTCTCCGTCATGTGCTCCGCGAACGTCGCCATGACGACGACCCGGCCCCTCCCGAGGCCGACGCGCGCCCCGGCGCTCGCGGCCTGGATCATCCGTCGGCGGACGTGCTCATCGATGTCGGTCATGCAGTCTCCTCCTGCTCCCTCGCTCACGCCGCTCCGCGGCCCGTCGCGTAGATCCGCACGTGCGCGCCCGGGCTCGTACCCAGCAGCGAAACCTTCAGCCGCACGAGCCTGAGCCGCGGCTCGGCGTACGCCACGTACCCCGTCGCGACCGACGTGTCGG
>CAZBJI010000047.1:0-29815 GCA_964492175.1 uncultured Polyangiaceae bacterium
GGGCGCCCCGATCCGCCGCACTTGCCGCGCCTCGAGCGCGCGCAGGAGCTTGGGCTGCAGCTCCGACGGGAGCTCGCCGAGCTCGTCGATGAAGAGGGTCCCGCCGTGCGCCTGCTCGAACACCCCGGCGTGCGGCTGCACCGCGCCCGTGAAGGCGCCGCGGACGTACCCGAAGAGCTCGGCCTCGAGCAGCGTCGGCGCGACGGCGCTGCAGTCGAACACGACGAACGGCCCCGCGGCGCGGCGCGAGACGTCGTGGATGCCGCGCGCGAGGAGCTCCTTGCCGGTGCCGGACTCGCCGAGGAGCACGATCGTCTCGTCGGTCTGCGCGGCGCGCTCCAGGTTCGCGAAGAGGGCCCGCATGGGGAGGCTCGCGCCCAGGGCCTGCCCGAACCGGAGACCGCGCGAGAGCTCGACGCGCGCGGATCCGCCCGCGGGCTCGAGGACGATCCGCGTCGAGCCCACCGTGACGACGAGCTTCGGCTCGAGGAGCGCCTCGACGATCGCCACCTTGTCGACGAACGTCCCGTTCTTGCTCCCCAGGTCCCGGATGACGACACCTCGCGCGTCCCGCCGGATCTCGCAGTGGCTGCGCGAGACCCGCGCGTCCTCCACGACCACGTCGCACGAGGCGTCCGACCCGATGACGAGCGGCGCGACGCCGAGCGGCGCCTCCAACTTCCGACCTCGCGGGGGCGAGACGATGAGGCGCAGGTTCGGCAGCTCGACGACGTCGGGCCGAACGTCCGTGAGCGTCCCTTCGTTGGGCCGCGGCGTCTTCCTCATGCGAGTCCCGTCTAGTCCCGCAGGCGTGCGGGTTCCATCAGAACCCGGGCGCCGGGGCCGGACACCCGGACGGGCGGCGCCCCGAGTCCCTCGGGATCGAGGGCGCTGGCGCGCGGCGGCGCGTGTATCTTGGCGTCGTGGCCGCGCCCTACCTCCGCCTGCCAGTCCTCACGCTCTGCTCGCTCCTGCTCTGCTCGACCGGCTGTCCCGACCAGGTGCTCGTCGAGACCCCGCGGGTCGATCAGCTCGACGACGTCGCGACCTGCAAGGTCGCCAAGGACCCGCTGAACCCGCTCATCGTGGAGTGGCCGGGGACGAGCAAGGTGGCGCTCGACTCGACCGCGAAGCGGGGCTTGGTGATCGTGAGCTACGCCGGTTGCGTCTTGAAGGTCCTGCCGCGGTGCGCCGCGTCGGGCCGGTACGGCTTCACCGGCGTCACGCCTGCGCGCGACACGCTCCGCATGTCGACGGAGTCGGATCTCTACGCCAGGCTCCCCCTCGGCGCGGCGAGCTTGAAGGGCGAGCTCGCGGCCGGCACAGCGCTCGCGCTCGACTACATCGCCGTAGGAGAGCGACGCGCAGAAGGAGCGCCGGACGAGCTCGTCGGCGACTGCGAAGGGGCCACCCACTACATCGCGAGCATGACCCTCGGCGCCTACGCCCTCGACGCAGTCGCGTCCGGGGCCGTCAGCGGCGGGGTCGAGGTCCAAGGTGCGGGGATCGGGGGAGGCCGCAGAGAAGAGCAGAGGAGGATCCGAGGCTCGGGCGAGCTCGACAAGTGCGAGGGGCAGGCCCCGGCCGACGAGGGCGCGGCCGCCTCGAGCGGGTGCGGCGCGATCCTCCAGATCGGCCTGTCCCCCCTCCGCGGCCGCCCGGTCCCTGCCACCGTGGAAGCCGGCCCGGCGCCGGCACGCACGGCGCCCGCCCGCGCGACCGCTCGGGACACCGACGGCGACGGGATCCCGGACACCGAGGACCGGTGCCCCAAAGACGCCGAGGACAAGGACGCCTTCGAGGACGAGGACGGCTGCCCCGATCCCGACAACGACCGAGACGGGGTCGCCGACGCCGCCGACAAGTGCCCGAACCTGCCCGAGACGAAGAACGGCTTCGAGGACGACGACGGCTGCCCCGACGAGAGGGTGGCTGGCCTTCGGCTGCCCGACGAGAAGGGAAAGGACAAGGTCGAGCTCGCGCGAGGCGTCGTGCTCGTGGGCGGGCGCCACTTCGAGTTCACCCGCGACAAGATCACCTTCGACGAAGGAAAGACATCCCTCGGCTCCACGGCGCTCGGTCTCGTCGCGGTCGTGGCGAGCTACCTCCAGGGCGCGGGCAACCGGTTGCGCGTCGAGGTGGCGGTCCACTCGGACAACCGGGGCGGACACGAGGCGAACATGAAGCTCACGCAAGATCGCGCGAACGCGATCCGGAGCGAGCTGATCAAGGCGGGCGTCGCGAAGGAGCGGATCCAGGCGGCGGGGTACGGCGGGACGCGGCCCGTCCACGCCAACAGCACCGACGAAGGACGGGCGAAGAACCGGCGCGTCGAGATCCTGATCCTCAGCGACGCCCCACCTCCGGGTGCCGGCAGCTAGGGGCGAGTGTTCTCCCCGCGACACCCAGCCGTCGTGGGCGCGCCGCTGCCTCGCCGCTCTCTCGCGACGCTCGTCCCGGTCGCCCCGAAGGCACCGACCACGACCAGCCCACGCGTCGACCCGGGTGGTGCTACCTTCGGCTCATGAGCGCCGGGGCCGGCCACCTCCTCGGCCGATACGCCCTCTTCGACGCGATCGCCTCGGGCGGCATGGCGACGATCTACCTGGGCCGCCAGGTGGGCGCGGTGGGCTTCTCTCGCGTGGTCGCGGTCAAGCGGCTGCACCCTCACCACGCGCGGGAGGCCGATTTCGTCGCGATGTTCCTGGACGAGGCCCGGCTCGCGGCCCGCGTCCGACACCCGAACGTGGTCGAGACCCTCGACGTCGTCCACGAGGGCGCCGAGACCTTCATCGTCATGGAGTACGTGGACGGCGAGCCGCTCTCGGCGCTCTTCGCCGCTGCGCGTGAGCGCGGCCAGCGCATCCCGATCGAGATCGGCGCGGCGATCGTCTGCGGGCTCTGCCACGGGCTGCACGCGGCGCACGAGGCGCGCGGCGGGGACGGCACCCCCCTCGGGATCGTGCACCGCGACGTCTCTCCGCAGAACGTCCTCGTCGGATCGGACGGCGTCCCCCGCGTGGTGGACTTCGGCGTGGCGCTCGCGAACGTCCGCCTCCAGACGACTCGCGCCGGTCAGGTGAAGGGCAAACCCGCGTACATGGCGCCCGAGCAGCTCGCGCGGGACGAGGTCACCCGAGCCACCGATCTCTACGCCGCCGGCGTGATCCTCTGGGAGGCGTGCGCCGGCCGGAGGGCGTACGACGTCGCGAGCGAAGGCGCGCTCTACGCTCGCGTCATCGCCGGCGCCATTCCGCGCCTGGAGGAGGTCGCGCCTTGGGTCCCGCCGGCGCTCGCCGCGGTGGTCCATCGGAGCATCGCGAAGGAGCCGGCGGCGCGCTTCGCGACCGCCCAGGAGATGGCACTCGCGATCGAGGGGGCCGTGCGAGTCGCGGGCGCCGCGGCCCTCTCCGGGTTCCTGGAGGACCTCGCCGGCCCCGACCTCGCGGCGCGACGAGAGGCCGTTCGGACCATCGAGAGCGCGACCCACGCCGCCGCCGCCCGCACCGCGCCTCCCGCGCCGCCGCCGCCGCCCGACTCCATCCCTGCTGCCCCAACGAGCCAGCCCGCGCGACCGAGCGCACGGCAGACCCCTTCTCCCGGCCGGGTCACGCCGCGCCCGCCCCTCTCGGACCGCGGGACGCACACCGTGACGAGCCCCGGAGGGATCCCCGGCCCTCCCGCCGTGCAGCGACGGTGGCTCGCGCTCGGCGGGATCATCGCGACCGCCGTCCTCCTCGCGGGCGCGCTCGGCGCGGCCGCCACGTACCTCGTCGTGCGGGCGGAGCTACGTGCCGCCTCGTCGGGCCCGGCGCCATCGTCCCCCGACGCGACGACGGCTGCGGGCACGGCAGGGCCCGCGATCGCAGGGAGCGGTTCGCCAGCTCCGCCCTCCGACGCGACGACCGAGGCGCCGCCCTCCTCGAGCCCGCCCGCGACCTCCGAAGCTCCCCCCGCGGAGCCGCCTCCGCCGCATCGCGCGCGCGCCCTCACCGACGCGAGATCTTCCGGCGCGACCCCGACGCCCAAGGCACCGTGTGATCCTCCTTACTACGTCGACGGCGACGGCATCCGCCGGGTCAAGCGCGACTGCCTGGCGCCGAAGTAACAGGACGCGGGGAGCGGAGCCACGAGCACGGGCCGAGGCATCGGCTCGCGCCTCTCTCGGGCTGGACCTTTCTCGCCCTCGCTAGAGCGTGCAGTCGACCGCGCTCGTCACGCGCGCGAACGTCACGGCCTCGAACTGCACCGTGAGATCCGGCGCCGTCAGGCAGTACGCGTTCGCGCCGACCTGGAGGGCCGCGGGCAGGTCGGGCCGGTCGTAGGTGATCGCCAGCTCCCACGTCGCCGCCCCGACGGGCCGCTTGTAGAGGTGGAACGACGCGCCGACGCGGCACATCCGGAGCTCGGCGTCCGTGCTCGGCCAGGCGGGCCCGATGTAGTCGCTGACGTCGTTGGTCGTGCTCTTGGTCTCCACCGAGACGTCGTCCTCGTCGAACCCGGCGACGATGAACACGTAGTTCTCCGACCCGCTCGCGTCCGACGCGGGGTCCCGCGCCATGAGCCCGCCGAGGTGGATGGTCGTGTCGGGGGGCTCGGCCGGCGCGCTCGTCTTCCGGACGTGGACCGTGGCGGTCACGCGGAAATCTCCGGACACCGTCTGGTGGAGCAGCGTCCCCTGCCCGCTCTGGAACCAGAGCGCGGGGGCGGTCATCTCCATCGAGAGTGAGCCGCCCGCCACGAACGCGTCCACCGCCGCGTCGTTGAACAGCGTCCACTTCGGATCGAGCGTCCCACCGTCGAAGGTGTCGCTGAGCGGCGCGAGGTCGTCGGCACCACCTCCGGCGCCTCCGGCGCTGGCGGTCGTCTGGACCGAGCCCCCCCCGCCGCCTCCCGGACCTGCAGCGTCATCGCTGCAGGCGCCGACCGCCCCCGCGACTACGAGCGACGCGATACCGAAGCGCTTCCCCATGGCGACCATGGTAGTCGGTCCGCTCCGGCATGGGCCACTCTCGATCGTCACCACCCCGGAGAAGCGCCGCGCAGGCCCGCGCCGTCGGCGTCGCGTCGCTCCTCGTCGCGCTCTCGGTCCAGGCTCGCGCCGGCGCGGATCCCGGGGACGCTTGCGTCACGTCGTACGAAGGCGCCCAGCGAGCGCGGAAGGACGGCGGGCTCGTGAAGAGCAAGGCGGAGCTGCGGCTGTGTCTCGGCGCCTGCCCGGGCCTGCTCGCGACGGACTGCCGGCGGTGGCTCGCGGAGGTGGAGGCGAGCCTCGGGCGCCTCACGGTGCGCGCCGTGGATTCGTCGGGCGCCGCCGTCGAGGGCGCCCGTGTCCTCGTCGACGGCGTGGAGCGCCCGGTCGGAGTCGGCTTCGAGATCGATCCGGGCGCGCACCACCTCCGGGTGGAGGCGCCGGGCTTCGAGGTCGGCTCGGGCCGAGCCGAGATCGCCGCGGGCCAAACCTCGACCAGCACGATCCGGCTGCAGCCGGTCGCGACCGCCTCCGCCGTCGATCTCGCGCCCCCCATGGTGCTCGGCGGCGTCGGCGTCGGAGCGCTGCTCGCCGCCGGCGCGCTCTCGCTCGCGGGACACCTCGACGTCTCCGACATGCGCAGCGACTCGGGGGGATGCGCCCCCAGGTGCCCGGAGGACCGCGTCGATCAGGTCCGCGCGATGTGGATCGCGGGAGGTGTGCTCGCAGGCCTCGGAGGCGCCGCGCTGGTCGGGGCGGGGGCGTGGCTGGGCGTAGCGCTGACCAGCGAGGGGACCACGCGCGTCGCGATCACTCCGCTGGGCAGCGGCGCCGGGCTCGGCGTCGGCGGCGCGTTCTAGCCCCTGGATCAGGCGCTCCCCGCCTCCTGCCGACGCCATGCCGGCGGTTGCTGGGCCGCGGCCGGCTGTGTCCGGACACCCACACGTCGCGTCGCCGCCGCCGCGCGCCACCCGAGTGACGGCGACATTCTCGGCGCTCGAGCGCGCGACCGCCCGGCACGCCGGGTGCAATCCCCCCCGCATGCCCCTTCGCTCGGTCTCGCGGGCGTCCTCTCCGACCCCAAGACGTTCCCTCCTCGCCGTGACGACCTCTCTCTGGCTCTCGGCGTGCAGCGGCGGGCCGAGCGCCGACGATCCGCCGGTGCCGGTGGAGACGCGCGCGAGCGACGCCCAGGGGGCCGAGGCGGCGGCCCCCGCCGCGCCCGTGAAGCGCGTGCTCGCTCCGTCGCGCGCGGGCTGCGACGTGGTGCCAGTCTTCGCGGCCGGCGAGGCGGCCGGCTCCGTCTGCTCGGAGGACGCCGCTCGCGAGGGGCTCACCGTCGTCGATCTCTCGGACGCCTGGACGCCGCGCGTGTTCGTGCCTGGCGGCGACAAGAGCACGGCGCCCGAGTACCGAGCGAAGTACCTCGAGCTCGCGAGCCAGCCCAGCGGTGACCTCGGGCTCCACGGCGTCCCGCCCAACGTCTCGATCCTCGCCAAGCGCCTCACCGACGACAAGCGCCGGGCGTGCGCCGCCGACGTGCAGCGAACGCCGCTCACGGAGGTGCAAGCGGAGGTCGGGCGCGCCGCGGACGATCGCTCCCGGGCCGAGGCGCTGAAGAAGGCCGAATCGAAGGCCCCCCTCGGCGTCATCCAAGCGGAGCTCGCGTGCGCGGGGCTCCTGAAGCCGTCGGCGGCCACAGGGCGCCTCGGTCAGACGACACACGCCGCGCTCGAGGCCTTCCGGCGCCGCAACATGATCATCGGCGCGGGCCTCGACGCGGACACGGTCCACGCGCTGTCGCTCGGGGGAGAGGAGGTCGCGTTCCGCGCCCTCCTCCGCGGGCTGCGAGAGCGGGTCGCGGACGCCGCCGGCCTGCTCGAGGACGGCAGCGCCTCCCAGAAGAGCGCCCTCGTGGTCGGTCGGGAGCTCGACCTCACGCGCTTCGCGCCGCTCGGGGCGGAGGCGATCGGGGGAGGAGCTCCCGACCTCGTCGACGAGGCGACCGACGCAGCCGCGCGCGAGCTCGGGTGGACGAGCCCGGAGGCTGCCAGGGCGTTCCTCGCGCCGCGGGCGGCCGACCTTCGCGGGCTCCGCGTCGCCGTCAGGCTGCCCGCCGCCCCCGCGTACCACAGCGGCGCGATGGACCTCAGGGTCGAGATCGATCGCGGCGACGTGTTCTACGACGCGCCGGGCGAGGCCGCCGCCGCGCGCCGCAAGCTCGGCCCCCCGCGGGGCGCGAGCTTCGTGGTGTACGCCCGGCACGAGGGCCAGGACATCCCGCTGATGCGCTGGGCGACCACGATCGGCGGCTGGAAGAAGGATCGCTCGGAGGACGGCGAGATCACCCTGAAGTACAAGGCGAGCGACGTCGGGGACCGCGTGTGGCGCCAGGTCATCGCAGCGCCTGCTTGGATGCCGCCCGACTCCACGCCCGAGCTCGATCTCCTCCACGAGGACAAGGACGGGAACGTCAGTCTCAAGCGAGATCTGATCCAGCCCGGGTATCGCAACGCCTACGGGCTCGTGATGCTGATCCACGAGGAGCCTGTCGTCCGAGGCGACAAGACCACGTGGGCCGACCACGGGATCCGCACCCACGGCTCGGTCGACTACCGCTCGATCAAGCGCGGGACGAGCCACGGCTGCCACCGGCTCCACAACCAGCTCGCGCTCCGCCTCAGCGGCTTTCTCCTGCAGCACCGGCAGCATGTCCGCCGCGGCAAGCTCCGCACCGAGTACAGGCGCACGCTCGAGTGGAACGAGCAGTCCATCGAGTTCGACGTCCCCACCCGCGGCTACCTCTACGAGCTCGACCCCCCGGTGCCGGTTCGCGTGCTCGAAGGGCGCGTCCTCGGGGGCGCGGACAAGCCGCTCTCGCTCGCGATCCCCATCGAGCCGGCCGCGAAGCAGGGCTGAGGGGCGCGCGGGTCGACCCGCCGCGCGCCTTACCGCGAGAGCTCCCCCACGAAGAAGTCCGCGCCTCCGCCCAGCCCCGCGAACGGTAGGTCATAGGTGCCGGCGACCACCACGGAGGTCGAGCCCGCCCGCCCTCCGTCGAGGTAGTCCCACGACGCCCCGCCGAGCATCATGCCCGACTCCACGGAGACGCCCGCGGTCGCCGTGAGGATCGCGACGAACGCGTCGCGCGACCCGCCGGCGAGCTCGGAGGAGAGCTCCGGAACGCCGCTGGTCGTGAAGCCGACCGCCACGACGCGGCCGTCCGGGAAGGCGCCGAGGCTCCGGACCTCGTCCTGGAACGCCGCGCCGAGCGCTACGGCGCCGAGGCATGCGCCGGTCATCGGATCGAGCCGCCCCACGACGCCGTCGCGCGCGTCGGCGAGCGGCAAGGAGCAATCGTCCCCGGGGACCATGTCGGCGGTCCCGAGGGCCGGCTCGAGCCCCATCACGGCGCTCGTGCCCCGGTCCTGGTGGCCCCCGACCCACAAGGATCCACCCGAGAGCGCGAGGGCGCGGACGCCATCCGACGCACCGCTGCGGTTGCTCGTGAGCGTCGCGACCCACCGCACCGTCGGCGTCCCGAGGTCGGGCTCGAGCGCGATCACGTAGCCGTCGTCGCTCGACGAGGAGGGGACCGTGAGCCCCATCTCGGGGATGATCTGGCGGCTGAAGCTGCCCCCGACGTAGACGCCGGTCTCGTCGACGGCGAGCGCGTGAGCTTGCTGGGCGGCTCCGGTCTCCGACGCGGTGAAGGTCGCGATCGCGTCGCAGACGAGGGTGCCCGGATCGAGCCGCAGGACGAAGCTCCGATCGAAGTCCTCCGCGCCCGCCGAGACGTCACACGCCGGATCGACGGCGCCGCTCGGATCCGCGACCGTGAGGAAGCGCCTGAGGCGACCTCCGACGTGGAGGCCATCGGGCCCGAGCACGGCCGAGCGCGCCGACTGCGTGCTGGATCCGCCGATCTGCCGCGCGTGCGTGACGGCGCCCGCCCCGTCGAAGCGCAGGACGAACGCGTCGTCGGTCGAGAGGCTCGTCTGCGTGATCTCCCCCGCCGCGCCCAAGTCGAGCGTGCCCCCCTTGATCGTGCCGGCCACCAAGACCTCGTCCGCCGGGCCGCGGACCACGGCCCCCACGGAGAGCACGTCCGCGACGTCTCGGAACGATCCCTCCAGCGCGACCGCCGTCGCAATCGCCCCGGCGCCGTCGATTTCGAGGAGGAACAGGTTCACGTCCGCCGGCGCTCCGAGGGCGTCCCCTCCCCCGTCTCCATCGAAATCGATCGCGCCGCGCGTCGTCGCCGCGACCCACACGCGCCCGTCGGCCGCCCGCTCGCTCACGCGGAGCGTCGACCCGCTCCCGGCGTCCGTGGCGTACGGGCTCGTGCCCTGCGTGAGGTCGTTGCCGAAGCGGAGGGCCCAGCTGAACGGGCTGGCCGGAGCGTCACCCCCTTGCCCGCCGACGCCCGACGACGAGGAGGACGTGCCCGACGTGGTCGAGGCGGTCGCGGCCCCTCCTCCTCCGCCCGAGCCCCCAGAGGCGAGCCCGTCGAGCGAGCACGCCGCGGTCAGTGCGGCGAGGCAGAGGGACGGAGCGCGCATCCGTCCGTACGGTAGCGAATCGGGGACCCGGCGACGAGCCGAGCGAGCGGCGGGCTGGTGGTGCTGCGGGGGCGCGCGCGCAGGGGCACCAGGATCATTCGGAGCGCGACGGTGCCGTTCGGCCCGTCTCGGTAGTAGAGGGAACGGGATGTCGTACCAACATGGCGGAGGGCCGCAGGGCTACGGGCCACCCGGCTACGGGCCGCCCGGCTACGGGCCGCCCGGCTACGGGCATCATGGCCACGGGCAGCAAGGCCACGGGCAGCACGGCTACGGATCCCCCGGGCACGGGCAACACGGCTTCCGGCCGCCCGCCAAGAAGAGGGGCCTCGGGGCCCTGCTCATCGTCGGCGGCGTCCTGCTCGTGGGCTTCGGCGGCTGCGTCGGTCTGCTGCTCATCGCCTCGAAGCCGGAGACCGCGGAGCAGAAGGCGGCGCGCGAGAAGGACGCCCGCGAGGCGAGGGAGAGCCGCGACGCCTACGTCAAGACGCTCACCTCGATCCGCGAGAAGGTGAAGGGCCTCGACCTCGACCGCATGACCCCCAAGAAGTGCGACGAGGCGAAGATGCAGGCGCAGCGCACCGACAAGAACGGCCAGACGGGGCTCCACGTGGTGTTCGCCCCGTACCTGGACCGGTTCACCGAGCCGGAGAGCTCCTGGAAGAAGGACGAGGGACCGTGGAGCTGGGTGACCGACCCGAGCTGGGCTGGCTTCTTCGACGCGCCGCCTTCCACGGAAGGATACTCGGCGAGGTCCGACGCGAAGACCCTCCGCGACTACTGGGTCTCGCGCAGGTACATGATCGTCGTGGTGCCTCGCAGGGACGCCGCGTCGAGCGTCCTGCCGAAGGTGCCGCGGAAGGGAGACTTCGAGAGCGGGTACTTCAGCGGGTGGGCCGTCGTGTTCGATCAGACCGACGCGACCGTAGCCTGCCAGTTCGAGCTCGAGGTCGAGAACAGCAACAAGGTCGGCTTCCGGGACAGCGGCGCCTTCAACGAGGATCCCGAGACGGCCATCCTGAAGGACTTCCAAGACAACTTCGAGGACGCGCTCGAGAAGGGGATCCCGAGCTCCGTCGGCCTCGGGACCTCGTACGGAAAGCTCCTCAAGTAGGTCGCCTCGGCCCCCTCAATCGCGCGAACCGCGTTCTCTCCCCCTCACCGAGCTGGTAAGCCTGACCCCATGGGAGCAGCACGCACCGCGCTGGTGACCGGAGGGGGACGTGGCATCGGGAAAGCCGTCGCCGTGGCGCTCGCGCGCGCCGGCGTCCGCGTGATCGTCACCGGCCGCACCCAAGCCGAGGTCGACGCGGTCGCCACCGAGATCGGCGGCGTCGCGCTCACGGCGGATCTCTCGCAGCGCGCGATGCTCGACGACCTGGTGAAGCGCGTCGTGACGGAGGTAGGTAGGGTCGACATTCTCGTCAACAACGCCGGCATCGCAGAGAGCGCGCCCTACGACCGGGTCTCGGACGAGACCTGGGACCGCCTGATGGAGGTCAACGCCACCGCGCCGTTCCGACTCAGCCGCGCGCTCATTCCCGCGATGGTCACCGCCGGCTGGGGGCGCGTCATCAACGTGGCGTCGAACGCGGGGCGCGTGGGCTACGCCTACACCGCCGCCTACTGCGCCTCGAAGCACGCGCTCGTGGGGCTCACCCGCGCCCTCGCGCTCGAGCTCGGCCGCACCGGAGTGACGGTGAACGCCGTGTGTCCGGGCTGGGTGCGAACGGACATGGCGTCGGCCGCGGCAGCGCGAATCGCCGCCAAGACCCGGCGAAGCGCGAGCGACGCGGAGGCGGCGCTCGCGGCGATGTCGCCGCAGAACCGGCTCATGGAGGCCAGCGAGGTCGCCCACGTCGTCGTCGCGCTCGTGAGCGACGACGCGCGCGGTGTGAACGGTCAGGCCATCCCGATCGACGGCGGGCAGGTGCTCGCGTGAGGGTCCAGACCGTGACGGTGCCCGGCTGGCCGCGCCCCAAGGGCTACGCCAACGGGACGATCACCGCCGGACGGACCCTCCACGTCGCCGGGCAGGTGGGCTGGACGCCCGCCGGCGTGTTCGAGAGGGAGGACTTCATCGGCCAGCTCGACCAGGCGCTCGCGAACGTCGTCGCGGTCGTCGAGGCCGCAGGCGCGCGCGCCGAGGACATCGCGCGCATGACCATCTACGTGACGGACCTCGACGCCTACCGCTCGGCGCAGAGCGAGATCGGAGAGGTCTGGCGGCGCCGGCTCGGCAAGGTCTTCCCGGCGATGGCCCTCGTCGGCGTGGCGGGCCTGGTGGAGCGCGAGGCGCTCGTCGAGATCGAGGTCGTCGCCGCCTTGCCGGAGCCGTGAGCGCGGGGTGCCGCGAGGACGGCGCGCGAGGGGAGCGGGCCGCGGCGCGGGGTCAGCGGAACGCCGGGCCGTGGCGCCCGCCCCGCCGTCGGGTCATCGACGCCGGCGGCGTCGGCGACGACCGCGCCCGCTGCCGGGCTTGCTCCGAGCCCACTAGATCACACAGGGGAACCCGTCCCAGCACGCCCCATACTCGACGCCGTTCACGAACACCGGCGTCCCGAACGAGGTGCACGTCTGGCCTCCGGGGCAAGCTTGCTGCGCGACCTCGCACCACTGCATGCAGCACGCGTCCAGCCCGTCGAAGACGCACTCGTAGATCGGCGCGCACTCCGACCGACCGTTCGGGCAGAGCGCGTACGCCGTGCCCGCGCCGGCCGCCTCGCAGGTCGGCGGCCCGCTCGGCTGGGCCACGCAGTGCATGCTCGCTCCGCAGCCCGGCCCCGGGTTCTCGGGATCACAGTCGACGGGGCCTCCCGTCGACGACGTCGCGACGTTCGTCCCGACGGTGTTGCTCGTCGCGGGCCCGGTCGCGGGCGCGGTCGTCGCCACGTCCGTGGTCGTGGGGCCCGTCGTGGTCGGCCCGGAGGCCTTGGTGGAGGGGCCCGAGGTCTCGCTGCCGCTCGTTCGAGCGCCGCCGTCCCCGCCCGATCCGCCGTCTCCGTCGGCGTCGAGCGAGCTCCCCTTGGCGCACGAGAGGACGCAGAGCCCGCCGATCGAGAGGAGCGCGACGAGACGTAGGGACGGCGCCATGAAGTCACATGGTAGCGGGGTCGGCGCGCGCTTTCGAGGGGTCTCACAGCTCGGGCATGGACTCAGCCCGCGTAGCCCTGCTCCCCGTGGACAGCGGTGTCGAGGCCTTCGCGCTCCTCCGTCTCGGTGACGCGAAGCCCCACGAACCTGTCGATCGCGCGAAGGAGCGCCCACGTCGCCACCACCGCGTAGCCCGCGGCGACGAGCGTCGTCAGCGCCTGCACCCCGAGCTGCCCCACACCTCCCCGAAGGAGCCCGTCCGCGCCGACCGGCGCAGACGCGTCCGAGAACGTGTGCTGCACGGCGAAGACGCCGGTGAGCAGAGCGCCCACCACGCCGCCGACGCCGTGGATCCCGAAGGCGTCCAGGGAGTCGTCATACCCGAGGCGATACTTCACGAGCACCGCGCCGAAGCACGCGGCCCCCGCGAGGACACCGATGACGAGCGCCGCCCAAGGGTCCACGAAGCCCGCGGCCGGGGTGATCCCGACGAGCCCACCGACCAGGCCCGACGCGACGCCGAGCGCCGTCGGCTTGCCCCCCTTCTTCCACTCGAGGGCGATCCAGCCGAAGACTCCGCCTGCGGCCCCGAGCTGCGTGTTCGTGAAGGCCAGCGCGGCGAGGTGGCCGGACGCGAGCGCCGAGCCCGCGTTGAAGCCGAACCACCCGAACCAGAGGAGCCCGGCCCCGAGCATGGTCATGGTCAAGTTGTGCGGGAGGGGGCGCTCGTGTGGGTACTTGAGCCTGCGCCCGACGCAGATCGAACAGACGAGCGCCGACACGCCCGCCGTCACGTGGATGACCGTCCCGCCGGCGAAGTCCAGCGCGCCCATGCCGAACAGCCAGCCGCCCTCCGCCCACACCCAGTGCGCGACGGGCGCGTACACGAGGAGCGACCACCCGACCACGAACGCGAGGTAGCCCGTGAACTTCATCCGCTCCGCGAACCCGCCGCTGATGAGCGCCGGCGTGATGACGGCGAACATCCCTTGGAAGGCGACGAACGCGAGCGTGGGGACGGTGCCACGTTGCTCCCCGACGAGGCCCGCGAGCATCGCGTGGTCGAGGCCTCCGATCACCCCGCCGATCGTCGGTCCGAACGCCAGCGAGTAGCCGAGCACGAGCCAGACGACCGTGACGATCGGGATCGCCACCATCGAGTGCATGATCGTCGAAAGCACGTTCTTGCGCCGAACGAGCCCGCCGTAGAAGAGCGCCAGCGCGGGCGTCATGAGCAAGACGAGCGCGGTCGAGACGAGCAGCCAAGCGGTGTCACCGGTGTCCGGTCGCACAGAGTACCTCCGAGGGAGCGGCCCGAGCCCGGGCCGAGTCGGAGGGGACCACGGGGCCCTTTCGCCGGTGTTTCGGGGTTGTTTCGGGAGTATTTCGAAGCCCCGGCCGCGTCGCGCCCGGCCGCTCGCCGTCCCCGCCCGCCGCGAGCCCGCCGCGAGCGCCCTTCCCGCACGCGGGCGCTTCGCGCATGCTGCGCCGAGCATGACGCTCACCCCCACGTCCTTCGACCTCACCATCGAGCGCGGCGTCGCGCTCGTGACGCTCCGCAGACCGGAGCGCCTGAACGCGCTCACGTTCGAGATCTACGGCGAGCTGCGCGAGACCTTCCGCTCCCTCGAGGGCGCCGCGGGGGTGCGGGCCGTCGTGATCACCGGCAAAGGCCGCGGCTTCTGCTCCGGAGGCGACGTCGAGGGCATCATCGCGGAGCTGTTCGCGAAGGACGCCCGGGGGCTCCTCGAGTTCACGCGCGTCACCGGCGCGCTCATCCAGAGCATCTGCGAGCTCCGGAGGCCGGTCATCGCCGCCGTGAACGGCGTGTGCGTGGGCGCGGGCGCGGTGGTCGCCGCCGCGTGTGACCTCCGCGTCGCCGCCAAGAGCGCCCGCTTCGGCTTCATCTTCCCGAAGGTGGGGCTCTCGGGGGCGGACATGGGCGCGAGCTTCCTGCTCCCGCGGATCGTGGGCCGTGGGCGCGCGGCCGAGCTCCTCTTCTTCGGCAAGATCATCGCCGCCGACGAGGCCGACCGGATCGGCCTCGTGAACAAGGTGTGCGCCGACGAGGAGGTGCTCGGTGAGGCCATGGCGTGGGCACACGAGCTCGCCGCGGGCCCGGCGTTCGCCCACTCCATCACCAAGCAGATGCTGGAGAGCGAGTGGTCGATGCCGCTCGCCGCCGCGATCGAGGCTGAGGCGCAGGCCCAGGCGATCTGCATGGCCCACCCCGACTTCCGAACCGCGTACGAGGCCAACAAGCGCAAGGAGAGGCCCGTCTTCGAGGGCGCCCCCGAATGACCGAGCTCTCGCTGTCGGGCGCGCGCCTCGGGCCGTTCTTCGACGAGCGCCACGCCGCCTTGGCGATCGATCTCGCCGAGCACCTCCCGGCGGCGAGGGGCGCGCTCACGTCCGGCGCCGCGCGCGCCGCCCGCGCCCTAGGCGAGCCGTTTGGCTCCGGCCGTCCGCTCTACGCCTACCACGTGCCCGAGCTGCACGGCGGGGCTGGGGTGGGGAGACCAGACGACGGCCGCTACGTGGACGTCCGGTCGCTGCTCCTCATCCGTGAGGCGCTCGCCCAGGTGAGCCCCATGGCGGACTCCATCTTCGCGGTTCAGGGGCTCGGCAGCTTCCCCGTGTCCGCCTTCGGCAGCGCGGAGCAGCAGCGCGCCCTGCTGCCCCGCGTCGTTCGGGGCGAGTCCATCGGCGCCTTCGCGCTCACCGAGCCCGAGGCCGGCAGCGACGTCGCCAGCCTCCGCACCACCGCGAGGAGGGATGGTGACGGCTGGGTGATCGACGGCGAGAAGCACCTCATCTCCAACGTCGGCGTCGCCCACCACCTGATCGTGTTCGCGAACGCCGACCCAGCGGCGGGTCGCAAAGGGATCACCGCCTTCCTCGTCGACGCTACCGCCCCGGGGATCACCGCCGAGGACATGCCGCTCTCGAGCCCGCACCCGCTCGGTCGGCTCACGTTCCGCGGCTGCCGGGTCCCCGACACGGCCCGCGTCGGCGAGGTCGGCCTCGGGTTCACGATCGCGATGGAGACGCTCGACGCGTTCCGCATCTCGGTGGGCGCCGCCGCCAACGGCATGGCCGCGCGCGCGCTGACGTTGTCGGTCGCGCACACGAAGACGCGCAAGCAGTTCGGTGTCCCTCTCTCGGACCAGCAGCAGGTGCAGGCGTACCTGGCCGACATGGCGACCGAGCTCGAGGCGGCCCGCCTCCTGGTCGCGCGCGCGGCCTACCTCCGTGACACGTCCGCTGGGCGCGTGACGACCGAGGCGGCGATGGCGAAGATGTTCGCGACCGAGGCGGCGCAGCGGGTCGTCGACCGCGCGGTCCAGCTCCACGGTGGGTCCGGCGTGCTCCTCGGGAGCGAGGTCGAGGCGCTCTACCGCGACGTCCGACCGCTCCGGATCTACGAGGGCACCACCGAGGTGCAGCGGCTCGTGATCGCGCGGGGGCTCCTGCGCTGACGGCCCTCCATGTGGAAACCCAAGGTCCGCGTCCGCCACCCCCTGCCGGTGCTCTCGGCCCCGACCGCGGCGGAGGCGGAGCGTGCCCGCCTCTTCTCTCCCCTGCCCCTCGCGAGCGGGCTCGTCCTCCAGAGCCGCACCTGGGTGCCCGCGATGGTGCCGTGGCGCGCCACCGACGAAGGCTTCGTGACCGACGCGGTGCTCGCCTGGTACGAGCGCCTCGCGCGGGGTGAGCCGGGCGCGATCGTCGTAGAGGCCACGGGGATCCGCGACGTGCCGAGCGGTCCGCTCCTGCGCATCGGCCACGACCGCTTCCTGCCGGGTCTTTCGGAGCTCGCGCGGACCGTCGCCCGCGCGAGCGGCGGACGCACGCGCCTGCTGATCCAGATCATCGACTTCCTGCGCATCCGACGCCGCCCCGAGCCGACGCGCTTCTTCCGCGACTTCCTGCGCATCGAGAGCCACCACCGGGCCGCGCTCGCGGCCCACACCGGCGACCCCGCGATCTCGAGCGCGGCGGAGGACGCCGTCCGTGCCCGACTCGCGGCCCTTCCGCTCGCCGAGGCGGCGGCGTGCCTCGACGAGCGCGAGCGGGAAAGCCTCCTCTTCGGGGAGCGGGAGCGCGTGACCGACACGCACCTGGATCACATCCGGGAGCTCCCGCGAGCCCTGCCGCCCCTCTTCGCCGCCGCCGCGCGCCGCGCCAAGGAGGCCGGCTTCGACGGGGTCGAGCTGCACTACGCCCACGCCTACACGATGGCGTCGTTCCTCTCCCGGCTGAACGGTCGCGCCGATGGCTACGGCGGCGACCTGACCGGCCGGCTGCGGCTTCCGCTGGAGGTCGCGCGCGCCGTCCGCGACGAGGTCGGGACCAGCTTCACGCTGGGCGCCCGCTTCCTCTGCGACGAGGTCATCGAAGGCGGCTCCTCCGTGGAGGACGCGTGCGAGATCGGGGTCGCGCTCGCCCAGGCCGGGCTCGACTTCCTGTCGCTCTCGACCGGCGGCAAGTTCGAGGACGCCAAGCAGCCCAAGGTCGGCGAGGCGGCGTACCCCTACACCGGCCGGAGCGGCTTCGAGTGCATGCCGACCGCGCTCTCGGACGAGCGCGCCCCGTACGGTCGCAACGTCGGCAAGCAGGCGCGCGTCCGGGCTGCCGTCCGCGCAGCCGGGCTGTCCACGCCGGTCGTCGTCGCAGGGGGCATTGGGGATTTCGCGCTCGCCGAGCAGATCCTCGAGCGTGGCGAGGGGGACGTGATCGGCGCCGCGCGCCAGTCGCTCGCGGACCCGGACTGGTGGAAGAAGATCCGCATGGGCCGCGGCGCCGAGATCCGCCGCTGCATCTACTCCAACTACTGCGAAGGGCTCGATCAAAAGCACCGCGCCGTGACGTGCCAGCTCTGGGATCGTCTCGACGTCGAGCAGGCGGGCGCGCTCACCACCGACCGAGGTCGGCGACGCCTCGTCGCGCCGCCTTGGCCGGCGTAGCGCGCCGCGCCCTGCGGACGCGCGCCGCCGCCCGCTGGCGACCCCTCCCGCCGGCGTGTACCGTGCGCTGATGTCGTCCCCGATCGATGGCGGAACCATCCTGGTCACGGGCGCGTCGAGCGGCATCGGCCGCGACGTCGCGCGCCTCTGCGGTCCGCGCGCCAAGGCGCTCGTCCTGGTCGCGCGGCGCGAGGACCGGCTCACGGAGCTCGCGGACGAGCTCCGGGCCGCGAACCCCTCCCTCGTGACGCACGTCTTCGCCTGCGATCTCGCCGACCGAGCCGCCACCGAGGGCCTCGCCCGGGACGTCGACGAGCGCGTGGGCGCGATCGACGTCCTCATCAACAACGCAGGGCTCGGCGACCTCGGCGTCTTCGACCGGACGAGGATCGACCGCGTCCTCTTCATGATGGAGGTAAACTGCGCCGCCCCCCTCATCCTGACGCGCGCCTTCCTCCCGGGGATGATCTCCCGCGGCCGCGGCGCCGTTCTGATGGTCAGCTCCGGGTTCGGGCTCGCGTACCTCCCCGGCTTCGCCGCGTACATCGCGACCAAGCACTTCGTCAGCGGCTTCACCGAGTCGCTGCGGGTGGAGCTCGCCGGAACCGGAGTGCGCGTTGGGCAGGTCTGCCCCGGCCCGGTCGCGACCGAGTTCGAGGGAAACATCGGCAACTTCACCGGCCTGAAGGCCCCTGGGTTCCTCGAGATCTCCGCGGAGGCGTGCGCGCGGACCTGCGTCGCCACCATCGACGGGAACCGGGCGATGGCGATCCCGCACGTCCTCATCTGGATCGTGCTCTGGCTCTCCCGCGCCACACCGCGCTGGATGGTGCGGCTCGTCCTCTGGCCCACCGGGCGGAGGATGCGGAGGATGCAGGCGCGCGCGCAGCCGGAGCAGGCCCTCTGACCGCAGCCTGGCATCCGCCTTGCTGAGGGCTCCGGTGCCGGCGCGATACGTCGGCGCTTCGCAGCTTCTTCGGCGCCACGGTATGACAGCCCCGTCGCGTCCCTCACGAGGTAGACCATGCGGTACTTGCTCGCGGGCGCGCTCGCCCTCGGCCTCGGACTCGTCGTGCCCGGTCGGGAAGCCGCCGCCTGCGGCGGCTGCTTCATCCCTCCTCCTCAGACGCCCGACCAGGCGTCGGTCGTCTCGGCCCACCGGATGGCTCTCTCCATCTCGCCCTCGCAGACCATCCTCTGGGACCAGATCCGCTACGCCGGCGCCCCCGAGGAGTTCGTCTGGGTCCTGCCGATCAAGCCGGGCGCGCGGATCGAGGTCGCGACCGACGCCTGGATCGACGTGCTCGACGCTGCGACCAGCGCGATCGTCTACGCGCCCGACATGGAGTGCGAGAGCGGGGGCTCCTTCTTCGGCGGCTGCTCCGTCGCGGCGTCGCGCGCCCACATGGGCTGCGGCGGCGACGACGTCGGGATGGAGGACGGTGGAGGGCCCGTCGATCCTGCGGTCACCGTCGTGAGCCACGCCTCGGCCGGCCCCTACGAGACCGTGATCCTGAAGAGCGAGGTCCCGGGCGCCCTCATCGGGTGGCTCGACGATCACGGCTTCGAGGTCCCGACCGACATCCACCCCCTGATCGACGCGTACGTCGGCGAGGGCTTCGACTTCGTCGCGCTGCGCCTCCTGCCACAGGTCGGCGTGCAACAGATGGTTCCGGTGCGCGTCGTGATGCCCGGGGCCGTCACCTCGCTCCCTCTGCGGATGGTCGCAGCGGGCACGGGTCCCTTCACCGACATCACGCTCTTCGTCGTCGGCGAGGGGCGCTTCACGGCGCAAGGCCTCACCGAGGCGCCCCTCTCCGTCGGCGAGCTCGTCTGGGACTTCGGCACCCAGAGCTCGAACTACGCGTCGCTGCGCGACCGCGCGCTCGCGACGAACGGCGGCCACGCCCTTTTCGTCCCCTTCGCGGCTCGCGGCGCGCTGTTCACGGAGCTCGAGAACCTGGTGACCGATCAGCCGATGCGCTTCCTGACGACCGAGGGGACGACGTTCGGGACGCTCGCTCGCACCTACGTCGAGCAGGCGTTCATCAACGGCGAGACCAGCAGCACGGCTTGCGCGGACTGGTTCGTGGGGCTCGGGGGGGACACCCGCAAGGTGGTGGAGCCCTGCACCGCCGACGGAGCGTGCGCCGAGGTCGACGCCTCCACCAGCATCGACGCGCGCACTCTGGCCTGCGACCCGCCCCTCGGGAGCGACAGGCCCCTCGACGACCTCGCGCAGGCGCTCGTGGGCATGCACCCGGCGGACGTGTGGGTGACGCGGCTGGAGGCGAGGCTGCCGCGCTCCGCGCTGGCTCAGGACTTGGTCCTCGTCCCCTCGGCGAGCCAGAAAGAGAAGAAGAGCGCCGTGCAGGCGCTCCAGGCGAGGGGCGCGCCGTGCGAGCTCGTCATCACCCCGCCCGCGCGAAGGGACGGCCCCGCGAGGCCGAGCCCACGGCTCGGGGTCGCGCTGATGGTCGGCGCGGTCCTCGCGGCGACCCTGCTGCGGCGCGCCGCGCGAAGGCGCCGGGCCGACCGCGCGGAGGTGGCGGCGTGATCCGCGGGAGCGCTCGCGGCGCGCGGATCGAGCTCCGGTTGGTGGTCGCGCACCCCGTGTGGATCTTCGCGCTCGCCCTCCTGCTCCTGAACGACCACCTCCTCAAGGGGGCGGGGGTCCTCCCCGGCTGGGTGACGGGCAAGCTCTCGGATCTCGCGGGGCTCTTCGTCGCGCCGGCGCTGCTCGCGGTCCTCTTCCGAGCGTCGACGCGCCGCGGTGTGGGCCTCGCGCACGTGGCCACGGGCGTCGGCTTCGCGGCGCTGGAGCTCTCCCGGGATCTGACAGCCGCGGCCGACGCCGTGTACCGCGCGGCGGGGTACCGTTGGCAGAGCTGGAGCGACCCGACCGATCTGTTCGCGCTCTTCGTCCTCCCGGCGGCCTACCTGTTCGCCTCGCGGACGGGCGAGGCCGGGGTGCTCCCGTCGCGCGGCGTCCGCGCCCGTCTGCTCACGATCCTCGGCCTCGTGGGGTGCCTCGCCTCGAGCGGAGGCTCGACCGTGGTCGAGCCGGAGGGGCTGCCCCTCGCGCCGGACTGCGCGGAGAGCGACTCCGAGAGCCCGATCCCCGGATGCCCCGAGGCGGACGGCGAGCGGTCGTGCGACAACGGCTGGGACGACGACGGGGACGGCGCCACGGACTGCGACGACGACGAGTGCGCCGACCTCTGCGCCGAGCTGATCCTCACGTGCGAGAGCGCGCCCTACGTCGAGCTGGATCAGCAATCCACCGTGATGGGCTCGACCCTCGGTAAGTCGAGCCTCACGGAGAGCGACTGCATCGGCGCCGACGCGCCCGACACGTTCATCCGGCTCGGCGCGCCGAGCAAAGGAACGCTCACGATGGACGTGCCCTTGAACCACGGCGTCAGCGTCAGGGTCGAGTGTTCCGATTGGCGCGCCGAGCTCGGTTGCTTCGACGCCGCAGGGCCCGTCAGCGTCGCGATCCCTCAGCAGGGCGTGTACACGCTCGTGGTCGAGGCGGCGGACGCCCTCGTCGCCAGCGACTTCATCATCCCGATCTCGTTCGAGCCGGACTGATCAGGGGCACGCCCCCAGCATCGGGTCCTGCGAGCAGTCCGGGTCGCCGCCGAGGGGCGCCCCCGGCGCGCAGCTGAGGACGTACTCGTGGTCCGTCTGCCCGTTGCAGGCCGCCTTGATGACGACGCCCCCGGCCTTCAGCGTCTGGAAGTCGGCGGCCGTCACCGTCACCTGGTGGCAGTGCATCGCCGTGCCGCTCGTGTCGTAGGTCACGTCGACGCCTGCGTCGATGTCGGCCAGGGGCACGACGAGCGAGTGGTTGTGGTTGTTGGAGATCGTCGCGACGATCATCGCCGCGCACGCGTTCATGCCCGTGCCGGTCGTCCCTACCGCCTGCGTGGCCGAGGTCGCCACGGCCGTCCCGGAGGCGATGCTCGTCGTCTGCGCCGAGCCGGTGGTGCCCGACGGCCCGGCGCCCGTCGTCGCGGTGGCTCCGCTGGCGCCGCCGCTGCCGGCGTCGTCCCCGCAGCCGAGCGCGACCGTGGCGCCTCCCGAGACGAGACCCATCAGGAACCCTTGCCGCGTGATCTGCCGTGAAGCCATGGTGTCCTCCGAACGCATGTCGAGGCGAGCGCGCGAGCCTCGCACCCACGCCGCGCGCGCTCAACAGAAACCTTGCCGCGGGGTCGTAGCGCCGCGCCGACGCGGAACGCCCGAGCGCTCGTCAGCGAGGGCACCGCGCCTCGGGCGCCCCCCGATCCGAGGGGGCGCCTCCGTCGTCGAGCGTCGCCACCCCGATCAGCAGCGCGGCGCCCGGCGCGAACACGCCCGGGTCCGGCACGTAGTCGAACATGCCTTGGGCGGAGATGGTCAGGTACGCGAGCGATCGGCAGTGGGCGGCGGAGGCGGCGTCGTAGCTCTTCGCGACGGCGACGCCGAACGTGACCGTCCCCACGGCGCCCGCGAGCCCGTAGGCGGAGCCTCCGACTACCTGCATCCCGGTCTCGGCTTCGACGGATCCTCGGAAGAGCTTGTCGGCGTCGGTCGAGCCGGCGAAGAACCCCGCGCGACCGCCCGCCCCGAACCCCAGCCCGGTGCCACGGACGTAGGCGCCGCCGGTTGGCCCGAAGCGCGTGGCCGTCTCGGGCAGATCCTCCGGGGCCACGCGCTCGGTGCCCTGCGCCACGTCGACGTCGAGGCCGGCGTTCGCCTCCGCGCCGCCGTAGAGCGTCTCGTCGGCGGCCGCGGCGACGCCGCCGCCCTTCGCGTGCAGCATCACGTTGCACCCGGTCGACCCGAGCGCGACGACCCATGCGGCGATCCCTGCTGTTCGGCTCACGGGCGCCATGGTCTCGCGTCGGCGTCCCTTCGACAATGTTTTCGCGGGGGTTTGGCGGGCCTTGGGCCGCGCCGTCGCTGGGCTATGCTCCGTGCCCCATGGCCGAACGACCCGAGAACGCCGCGGTGGACGCCGATCTCGAGCTCCGCCCCACCGTCTACGATCCCGAGCTCGACGCCGACTTCAACCTGGCGCGCTACTACCTCTTCGACCGCCTCTCGGAGGGCCTCGGGTCGAAGGACGCCGTGCTCTTCGGGGAGCAGCGCCACAGCTACGCCGAGATCGCCCGGCGCGTGGAGGAGCTGCAGCGTTTCTTCGCCAGCCGCGGGGTGAGGCGGGAGGAGCGCATCCTCGTCATCCTGCACGACACGCCGGTGTTCGTCTGGGCGTTCTTCGCCACGCTCCACGCCGGCGCCGTCGTGGCCATGGGCAACCCCGAGGCCCCCCCGGCCGACCTCGCCTACCTGGTCACCTACACCCGGGCCTCGGTGGTCATCACGATCCCGCGCGTCGCCACGGCGATCCGTGAGGCGCTCGCGGCCGCCGACCTCCGCGCGCTCGTCCTCTGCAAGGAGGTGGCGACGGGGGAGGACCTCCTCGATGCGGCCGAGATGGACGCGGGCGAGCTGGCGGTGACGCCGCTCGACGAGGCGCTCGCGGAGGGCACGCGGCTGACCGGCGACCCGCGGTACGCGCCCCGCCCCACCCATCGCGACGACGTCGCGATCTGGCTCTTCACCTCGGGATCGACCGGGAAGAGCAAGGCGAACCTCCACGCCCACGGCGACTTCGCCTTCAACACCGAGGTCTACGCCAAGCGCACCGTGGGCTACCGGCGCGACGACGTCACGGTGAGCGTGCCGCGGCTCTTCTTCGGGTACGCGACGGGGACCAACCTGATGTTTCCTTTCGCGGTCGGAGCCACCACGGGCCTCTTCGCCGAGCGGCCCACGCCGGAGGCGCTGGCGCGCGCCATCGAGACCTACAAGCCCACGGTGGTCACGAACGTGCCGACGATGATGGGCAAGCTCCTCGACCACGACGACGCGCGGCGCGCTGCCGGGGAGCGCCCGCTCGATCTATCGAGCGTGCGCTTCCATCTCTCCGCTGGGGAGGCGCTCCCCGAGCCGCTGCTCCTCCGCTTCCGCGAGCGGTTCGGCGCGGACGTCTACGACGGGATCGGCTCGGCCGAGATGTTCCACATCTACTGCTCCAACAGGCCCGGGGACGTGAAGCCTGGATCGCTCGGACGCGTCGTGGAGGGCTACGAGATCCGGATCCTCCCGACCGAGGCGACGGAGCCCGGGGGGCCCGCGCTCGCCATCGGCGAGACCGGCGTCATGTGGGTCCGGGGCGAGTCCACGAGCATGGGGTACTTCCAGGACAGAGCGAAGAGCTTCCGGACCTTCCTCGGCCCGTGGTGCCGGACCGGAGACCTCTTTCGCCTGGAAGAAGGCGGCTACCTCTACTTCAGCGGCAGGGCGGACGACCTCCTCAAGGTGAGCGGCGTCTGGGTGGCCCCGCTCGAGGTCGAGGAGTGCCTCATGGCACACGCGGCCGTCTCGCTGGCCGCGGTCATCGGCGCCGAGGAGGACGGGCTCGTGAAGGTGAAGGCCTTCGTGGTGCTCCGCCCGGAGCACCGTGGCGCGGATCCGGCGCGCCTCGCGGAGGAGCTGAAGGAGCACGTGAAGGGTCGGCTCTCCAAGCACAAGTACCCGCGGTACGTGGTCTTCTGCGACGACGTGCCCAAGAACGATCGCGGCAAGGTCGACAAGAAGGTCCTGAAGGAGCGAGAGGCGCGGGGCGAGAACCCGCGCGGCTCGTGAGCCTCTCGTGACGTCGCGCCACTTCGCCGAGCTCTCCTCCGAAGACGCGCGCGCGCTCCTCTCCGGCGCGCGGAGGTTCGTCCTGCTCCAGCCAGTAGGCTCGGTGGAGCCCCACGGTCCACATCTGCCCCTCGGGACCGACACGATCATCAGCGTCGCTGCGTGCGAGCGCGCCGCCGAGCGCCTCGAGGAAGCAGGGGTGAGCGCACGGATCGCCCCCGCCCTCCCCTTCGGGGTGACCGACTTCGCCGCGGGGTTCGCCGGCGCGACGAGCGAACCCGACGCGGCGC
The DNA here is from genome assembly GCA_964492175.1 of uncultured Polyangiaceae bacterium. Lineage (GTDB taxonomy): Bacteria > Myxococcota_A > Polyangia > Polyangiales > Polyangiaceae > Xiheicaenibacterium. The sequence continues at coordinate 24,581 of CAZBJI010000047.1, forward strand.
TCACCGCGTTCATGCGAGCCGTGGTGGTGGGGGAGCTCGCCGCGGGCGCAGCGCACGTCTGCGTCGTGAACAACCACCTCGAGCCGGCGCACGACGACGCCGTGCGCGCCGCCATCGAGGGGCTCGAGGCCGGGCGCGCCGCGGTCGCCTGTCCGCTGACGCGGAGGTGGGCGCGGACGCTCTCGGCGGAGTTCAAGAGCGGCGCGTGCCACGCCGGGCGCTACGAGACGTCGCTCGTCCTCGCCGCGCGTCCCGAGCTCGTCGATCGGCGCGCCCAGACCGCGCTCGACGCGGTGCCGATCTCCCTCTCCGAGGGGATCCGCGCAGGGAAGTCGACCTTTCGTGCCATGGGCATGACCGAGGCGTACGCCGGCGCGCCCGCCGAGGCGACGCCGGAGGAAGGCAGCGAGCAGCTCGAGCTCCTTTCGATCATGATCGCGACGGAGGTGATGGAGGCGCTGGCGCTCCTGCCACCCGACCTCCCCACCCGAGGCGCCGGCTGATGTTCTCGAAGGACGGCCCCACCCTCGGCGAGCTCCTCACCCAGGCGCTCTCCTCGACCCAGGCGGGCTACGACCTGCTCGCGCCGAAGTTCGATCACACGCCGTTCCGGACGCCCGACGTCGTCGTCGAGCGCGCGCTCGAGGGGCTCGGAGAGGTGGACGACGCGATCGATCTCTGCTGCGGGACCGGCGCGGCGCTCCTCGGGCTCAAGCCCTTGGTGCGGCGCCGTCTGGTGGGCGTCGACTTCAGCCAGCGCATGCTCGACGTGGCCAAGGAGCGGCTCGGCGCGACGCGCGCGGCGCTGGAGCTCCAGAAGCGAGACATCTTCGACCTGGACGAGCGCGCCGCGTACGACCTCGTGACGTCGTTCGGCGCGTTCGGCCACATCCTGGAGGAAGCCGAGCCGCGCTTCCTCGACATCGTGCACCGGCTCCTCAGGCCGGGCGGCCGCTTCGTGTTCGTGACGGCGCGCGAGCCCGGCCTGCTCTCGAGGCGCCGCGTGGCGGGCCGCGCCTTCAACGCCGCCATGCGCGTGCGCAACGCGGTCGTGTCGCCGCCCTTCGTCATGTACTACCTCACGTTCCTCCTCCCGCGCGCCGAGCGCTTGCTGCGCTGGCACGACTTCACCCCGCTCGTCGAGGAAGGGCGCTTCGCGGCGCCCTACGAGGATCTCGTGCGCGTCGTGGCGACGCGTCGCTGACGCTCGAGATACTTCCACTGCTCAGAACAATCTAGTCAAGATCATCCCAATTGCGCGCCCAGCCATTGGACCGCACGTTGGGGGGATGAGCCTCCTTCGCTCCTTCCTTTCCCTGTCCCTCCCCGCGGCCGCGTGCGGCTGCTCCGCGGTCGTGATCGAACCGTCCGGCACGGAGCCCGCTCCGAGCGAGCCCGTCGCGCCCGCCGTCGAGCCGGCCCCGGCTCGCGCCGCCTTCTGCGGCTCGGAGCTCCTCGAGACCGACACCACCCACGCCGTGGTCGCGGTGAGCCACGCCGACCTCGTGCGCCTGGTCCGTCAGGACGGGACCGAGGTGGGCATCCCGCCGCTCTCTTCGCCTGCGGCGAGCGGCGACACGACCCTCGTGAGCGTCGCCTCCGGCGGAGGTGTCGTGGTAATCGCCGGGCGCGTCCTGCTGGGGGGCTCCCTCGCGGACGCCCGCACCACGGTGACGTGGGTGAAACGCTCCGGCGAGGTGATCACCACCCTCGACGTGGACGAGGACCTCTCCCCGGTGGCGGTCGGCCCGGATGGCACCTCCGTCCTCCACAAGTACGTGCTGGGCGGACCCAGCACATACCTGGTCCGACTCCCCACCGGCGAGCTCACCGAGCACACCGGCTTCGACCCGATGGGCGCGCCCCTCACCGGTGGGTGGCTCGCGGTCACCAACGCGACGGACGTCGGAGGCTTCGGGTTCTTCCACGTGCCGACGCAGGGGCTCCTCGGTCTCTCGCCGATGGCTGCGGGAGCATCTCCGCAGCGGCTCGGGGGAGGCGTCGCGTACCTCTCCTCCGGAAAATCCGTCCCATGGCTGGTCCTCGAAGAGCCAGGTACCCAGCTCATTCACCCCCTCTGGGAGGTGGCCTTGGAGGGCGAGGACGTATGGCTCCTCGGGATGACTCCCTCGCGCGCGCTCGTCCAGGACGGGCAGACGGCGGCGATGTGGCTCGCGGAGGTCGAGACCGGCGCCGCCGCGCGCGCCGACCTCCTCCCCCCGGCGCCGCTCGTCGAGCTGCAGGACTCTTGTCAGCTGGTACATCGATCACTGGCCTCCAGCGGTGTGCTCGTGGCCCCGGTCCGCGACGGCGGCGGCGCGCGCGTCATGCTCCACGACCCGATGCAGGCCTCGTGGACACCGCTCGGCCTCCCCGTGGCCGCGCCCGGCACGGTGGAGATCATGGAGAGCGGTGGCACCTACGTCGTGCACGCAGGGGACGCGTCCGACACGTTCTGCCCCATCATCGACTGGACGGGGGTCGCGCCCGAGGGGTCGCTCCCGGTGCGCACGACTCAGATCGTTCGCCCCGCGGCTGGCGCAGTGCAGGTGCTGGAGGAGGACCTCTATCCGTGGACCGTGTCGCTCCACCCGACCGGCACGTGCGCGGCGATCCCGCGTGAGGATGGCTGGGACGTCCTCGACGTAGTGACCGGCGAGCGCTCTCGGCTCGCCACTCCCGCCGAAGGCTTCCTCTGGCTCTGACGCCCTACTTCTTCATCGCGGCGGCGAGCTCGGAGAGATCTTTCCGGCAGACCTTGTCCTCGCAGTATCGGACGACCGCGAACGGCACGCCGCGCTCCTTGCTCTTCTTGCCGAGGACGATGAAGAGGGTGTCGGCCTCCCCCTTCGTGGCGAGCAAGGTGAGGTCCGAAGGGATCTCCACCTTCCAGCCGTCCTTCTCGAGCTTGCTCTTGTGCTCGTCCGTGAGCTTGTCGGCGTCGGCCTTGGGGTAGTCGACCGTCGAGACGTTGCCGCTGTCCTTGCACACGAGGCCGCCGTCCAGCACGAACCCGAGCTTCTTGGCGGCCGGGGGCTCCGGGATCGGATCGCAGGGCTTGGCGCACCCGGCGGCGGCCGAGAGCGCGACCGCTCCTCCCAAGAGAGCCACCACCACGAGACCTCCGCCACGTCGCGTCTTCATCGCCCAGCCATAGGTCCACGGGCGACGAGCTTCAAGCCTCAGCGAGGCGGCTCCCCGCAGTCGATGAAGACCAGCGTGGTGTCGATCCGGAAGTTCGACTCCGACGTGTGGCGCTCCGCGAAGAAGAAGTCCAGCGGGTAGACGTTGCCGGGGGTGATGCCGAGCTCCGCCGCCCGCGCGTCGAGGTCGATCGTGTCGCTCATCGCGCCGTGGACGCCCCCGAGGTCGATCGCGAGCTTGCCGTTGACGAAGGTGAAGAGATCGTCGTCGCCGGTGAAGCTGAAGGTCTCGCCTCCGGAGTAGAGGAACGTCGTGTGGAGCTCGTAGGTGAAGTGGTAGTTGTGCGCGTTGCCCTCGTTGCCGAAGAGCTGGTCGTCGATCGGGAAGAAGTCGGAGTCGCTGAACGTGAAGACGTTGCCCCCCGCCGGGGTGAGCGCGAGGGTGTACGCGACGGACTGGTTTACGCCAGCGACGTCGCGGAACCACTGGTCGAAGTTCGCCTGCCCCGTGGTGGTCGGGTTCCCCGCTTGGCCCGCGTACTGGGGCTTGCCGTCGGCGCCGAGGTCCGTGAGCACGATGCCGGGATCCACCCCGAGGAAGTCCTCGAAATCCGGGTGGCTCGCCTGGAAATCGCGGAGGGTGCCGATCAGGTTCGACCCGCACGCCCCGCCGCCGCTCCCCGTCCCTTGCCCCGTCGCCATCGAGGCCCCGGTGGAGAAGCCGTTGCCCGACGACCCCTGCGGGGCCCCGGGCCCCGAGCTCTCCGTCGACGCCGTGCCAGCCCCGGCCCCAGAGCCCGCACCGTCTCCATCACAGTCGCAGCCGGCGACGGGAAGGAGGCAGAGCAAGACGGACAGCGCGACACGTGAGGAATGCATGAGCCACCTCTCCCGGGAGATTGTACGCCCATCCGGGGCTTCGCGAGACAGGCAGCGTCACGCGCGGCGCCGATCGCGCCCGCGGGCGGTGGAGGGCGCGCTGGCCGCGCGCTCGGCCGCCTCGAAGAGCTCGAGCAGGTGCTCGGCGTGGGACCGGTCCGCGCTCGTGACGCGATCCAGCTCCGCGAGGAGGGCGTTGCAGCAGCGCGCCGTCATGGCCGCGTCTGCGCGGCGGCGCGGCGCGCGCGGGGCCGCTTCGGGTTGGGGTAGGTCGAGGAGGCTCAGCTGCTCGGTTCTCTTGCCACGCATGCTCCTGAAGGTGCACCTCCCGCGCGCGTCCGAGAAGCGCCGAACAATGTCCTAGGACATTGTTTGGCTCAACGACGGACCGGCTCGCCCGTCGTCGCGTCACGGCATCGCCGGGCCCGGCGGTTTTGCCGCAGGGGGCGGCGTGGGCGTGGGGGCGGGCGCGACGGGAGGCCCCACCGCGACACACTGGAACGTCTTCACCTTGTCTCGCTCTGGCTGGATCGTGAGCTCGGTCTGCCCCACGAGGCACGGAACGACCTTGTCGTGCTTGGGCGTCACCGCGTATTGGCGCGGAGCGGTGACGGTCACCGTGAAGGTCCTCGCCTCGCCCGGCGGGAGGTTCTTGGCGCACTTCGCGCAGACGGCGGCGAACTTCGCTCGCTCTGCGGAGGTGGCGTCGCCCGACCCTGCCTTCGGCCCCGGCTTCGCATCTGGCTCGGAGGCTCCCTCCTCCGCGGGCGCAGGAGCCACGGGAGCTGGCGCAGGCCCGGGCGGGTCGTCCTCGGCGTCCTCGGCCGGCTTCTTCTTCTTCTTCTTCGTCTTCGAGGGCGCAGCCTCCTCCTCCGCGGTCTCGGGCCCCGGCGTGCCGTGCGACCCCGCCGATCCCTGGAGCGCGAGGACGAGCCCAGACGCCCCGACGACGAGGACCATGGCCCCGCCCACGACGACCCAGGGCCACATCGCCCCGCGGCGCTCCACCCGCGAAGGGGGGGTCGCGAACGTTTGAGGTCCCGCGGTCGTCGAGCCACCGATCGTGACCGGGACGCGCGGCGCGGCGGCGAGCGTGGGGGCGTGGCCCGCCGACCACCGTAGGAGGGGCTCGAGCCCCGCCCACGCCGTCTGCGCGTCGCGAGGACGCGCGGCCGGCGGGCGCGACAAGCAGCCCGCGAACCACGCGTCGAAG
>CAZBJI010000047.1:29825-37478 GCA_964492175.1 uncultured Polyangiaceae bacterium
AAGCCTGTCGGGAGGGGTCCGGAGGTGCGCGACGACGCCGGGCCGAGCTCTCCGAGGAGGATCTCCTGCAGGAGCTGAGTCACGGTGCCGTTCGGTGAGCGAGGCGCTCGCCAGTAGACGTGCCCGGTGAGCACGAAGAACGCGACGAGGCCGAAGGACCACACGTCCGTCGCGGGTGCGATGGGCTCGCCGTTCGCCTGCTCCGGCGCCATCCACGCGGGCGAGCCGACGCTGGCCGTCGGTGACGACGCGAGCGCGCCCACGTCCTTCGCGATCCCGAAATCCAGGATCTTCACGGTCGGTGGGACGCCCGGGGAGGTGTCCGCGAGGAACACGTTCTCCGGCTTCACGTCTCGATGCACCAGGCCGACGGCGTGCGCCGCGGCCAGACCGGACGCGAGCTGCCCGAGGACGCGATGCGCTTCGGGCGTCGGCAGGGCCCCCGCGCGCTCGATCCGAGCGGCGAGCGTCTCGCCCTCGAGCAGCTCCATGGCGAGCCAGGGCGCGCCGAGCTGGGCGTCGAACCCGGCGGCGATGGTCTCGACGACGTGGGGGCTGTGCACGCGCCCGCGGATCCGCGCCTCTTCTTGGAAGCGCTCGACGCTCCGAGCGTCCCGCGTGAGGTCGGGCGCCATGACCTTCAACGCGCGGCGCCGGTGCGTCGAGAGCTGAAGAGCGACGTAGACGGCCCCCATCCCGCCGCGCCCGAGCAGGCGCTCGACGCGGAAGTCACCGCCGACGAGGGCGCCCTCGATGACCTGCACCCCCCGAGCGTAGACGGAGCGCTGGCCCCGTCAACGTGCGCGCGTCACCGCGCCGGCGCCGCCGACGAGGACGACGACAGGACGGTGACGACGCCCGCGATGGGATCGACCCGGACCTGGTCGCCGGTGGTGATGCGCCGCGTGGCGTCTTCGACGCCCAGCACGGCCGTCATCCCATACTCGCGCGCGATGATCGCGGGGTGCGAGAGCGCCCCTCCCTCGTTCGTGACGAGCGCGGCGACGTGCGCGAGCCCCACGGACCACTCCGGCGAGGTGATCCGGCAGACCACCACCTCCCCCGGCCGGGCGAGGCGGAGCTCGTCCGGGCGCTCGACGACCCTCGCCTTGCCCGTCACGACGCGCGTCCCGATGCCGGTTCCGAGCAGCTCCCCTCCCGGTCCGGGCTCCTTCAAGGCCTCCCCCGATTGAGCCCACGCCATGATGCGCATGATCGCGCCGAGGCCTCGTGGGAACGCGTCCGCGGGCGGCATCGGCCCCTGGGGCGGGCCGTAGCGCTTGGGCCCGCGGTTCTGGTTGGCCCAGCTCTCCTCGCCGCGCCGTCGATCCACGAGCTCGGCGAGCTTCGGGAGCGTCCCGGAGAGGGCCGCGCGGTGCTCGTCCGGGTAGAGGTAGACCGCGTGCTCACGCGAGCCGATCACGTGCTCGATCCGCCGCCCGAGCTCCAGCACGAAGTGGCGGAGCAGCCCAGACGGTCGCGAGACCGTCTCGATGCCGTTCTCGTCGCGGCTCGCGTAGGCCCTGCGCCCCTGCGTGATGAGCGTGCGCAGCTCGGCCACGTCCTCGGGGGACAGCCGCTCGGCGGCCTCGCGGAGCGCCTCCGACTCCAGCGCGGCCGACTGCTCCCGCGTGTGCTGCAGCTCCCCCTCCGCCTCCACGCCGTGGGCCACCGCCTCGGCGATGGCGAAGAAGTAGTCCGGCCGCTCTCCGAGCGTCGGGTGCTTGGGATCGTAGTGAAAGACCCGGAGGCGGTGCTCCGCGAGGAGAGCGACGAGGGCGCGACCGAGCGCCGGGCAGCGGGCGGCGAGCTGCGCCCACGAGCGCGGAAACCCGCCGGCCGCAGCGATCTCGTCTCTGTGCTCGCGCACCACGCCCTCGATGAGCTGGTGCAGCTCCGTCGTCTTCTCCGAGCTCCCGACGACGAGCCCGGCGCTCCGATCCGGCGGCCAGCCGAGCTTGTCCTCCAGGAACAGCACCAGCTTGCCGACGCCGAAGAGGGCGCCGCCGAGCCGGGCATGCAGGGCGAGCCCGTGCGCGGACAGATCGAGAGCGCGCCCGATGTGATCGAGGAGCTCCTCGTCGGTGAGACGGGACGGATCCTCGACGAAGAGCGCGTCGATCCGCCGGCGCATGTCCGGCCGACCGATGGACTCCCAGTGGTCGAGCTCTCCCAGGTAGAGGGCTTCGTCGAGGAGCCGCTCCGCCATCCGGTTCGCGCGCCGCAGCGAGGGGACGAGCCGCGACGCGAGCCACAGCACCCATCGGGGCGGCAGCTTCTGGCTGTCCCCGCCGCCCATCACGAAGCGCAGGTAGAGGTGGCCGCCGATGCGCTCCGCCTCCACGCCCTCGAGGGGCATCCCCTGCTCGCGCAGGACCGCCCCCATGGCCTTCGGGTAGGGCTGGAACCAGACCCAGCCGAGAGGGGAGAGCACCGCGTGGTGGTCGTCTCGGTCCCAGCCCCCTTTGGGCACGCTCACCGGGATCGGCACCGGGGCCGCAGGGAGCGCCGTGATGGGGCGCGACTGCAACAAGAAGAGGTCGTCGCCGCGCATCGCCCACTCGATGTCCTGCGGCGCGCCGAAGAGCTCCTCCTGCTCGCGCGCGAGCGCGGCGACGCGCCTGGCGCTGGCCTCGGAGAGCACGACCTCCTCCGCGCCTCGGCCGCGGTCGGCGCCCGACGCGGAGACGCGCCACCGCTCCGGCGTCACGGCGCCAGACACGAGGCGGTCGCCGAGCCCCCGGACGGCCTCGATGATCGTGACGCCGCGCTCGCCGGTCTTCGGATCCGCCGAGAACGCGACGCCGGCGGCGTCCGCGGGCACCATGCGCTGGACGAGAACCGCCGTCGGTCCGGCGCCCTCTCCCGCGTAGCGGAGCGCGCGGAGCGAGGCCGCGGACGCCCAGCACCGCTCCACGGCGGCGAGGACCTCCGCGCGAGGCACGTCGAGCTCGGTCTCGAGCTGCCCCGCGAACGAGCGCGCCGCGCCGTCTTCGGCCACCGCGCTCGAGCGGACGGCGAACGGGCCGTCGCCGAGCCGGGAGAGCGCCGTCTCGACCTGCGCCGCGATCGCCCGGGCGCCGACGGCCGCGGCGGGCGCGGTGACGACGAACCCTGCGGGGACCGGGTGGCCCGCCCGCGCCGCGCGCGCGAGGGACGACGCCTTGCCTCCCGCCGTGGCCCGGTCGGTCGCGGCCTCGAGATCGAGCACCGCGTCGGGCCTCCGGGCGCTCTCCTGGGACGACATCGGCTGGCTCTGCTGGGTCATCGGTGACGCTCCATCTTTCGGTATCGCTTGGGTGTACGAGGGGCCGGCGGGTCTTCCCCGCGCGACGAGCCGAGGTGCCCGAGCGCGCGGCGCAAGTGACGCCGATAGAGACGCTTCCAGTCGGTGTCGGCGTCCGACCCGACCATGGCCGTGCCGTGCGCGAGGGCGCCGAGGTAGTGCGCGACCTCGTAGCTCGACCCCACCTGGTCGATCTCGCCGGCAGCGCGCGCCTCGTCGACGAGCGCCATCAGCAGCGCGCCGAACGGGATGGGCTCGAGGGCGCCGGCGTCGCTCCGGCCCGCGACGGCCGCGCGGTCGGCCGGCGTCAGGCTGGGCATGGGGCGGTCCTCGGGACGGAACGCGAAGTGGGCGTGCACGCTCCGCATGCGCCGAGGCGCCTCGGCCACGTGGCTCGCGAGCAGGTCGAACACGCGCTCGATGCCCGCGAGCCCGCGGAGGCCCGGTACCCGGACGGCGAGCTGGATCTCGAACATCCAGACCACCATCAGGAAGTCGACCGCGTGCTCCTTGCTCGGGAAGTAGTTGAAGAACGTCATCCGAGAGACGCCCGCGGCCGCGACCACCTCCTCCACCGCGATGTCGGCGAGCGCCTCGGACGCGAGGCGCGCGTCGAGCGCGCGCACGATGGCGAGGCGCGTGGCGGCGGCCTTGCGGTCGCGGAGGCCCAGCCCCACCCCGCCGCCCTCGGGGCGCTCCGTGGGCGGGCGCGCAGGCCCGGATCGACGACCGTCCATATTTATAGTCAAGTATATCATTATACGTGCGTCAATGATTTTCGTCGGCCGGGGCCGACGGCCGCCGCGAGCCCGGACGCGCGGCGCCCAGCGAAGCAGCGCGGACCTCCTTCTTCCGGCGGTGACCCCCCGCCACGCGATACGCCGCGCCGCGCCGCGCGTAGGTCAGATCCGGGTGGGGCGGCCGAACAAGTAGCCCTGCAGCAGGTGGCAGCCGAGCTCCACGATGACGTCGCGCTCCGCCTGCGTCTCCACGCCCTCCCCGACCACCGTGATGCCCATGTCCCGGCTGATCTGCGTGACCGACGCCACGATCTTCCGCTTCACGGGATCTCTGTCGATGCCCTGCACCAGCGCCATGTCCAGCTTCACGACGTCGGGCCGGAGCTGCGCGAACGCCGTGAGCCCCGCGTACCCCGCACCGAGATCGTCGAGCGCGATGCGGTAGCCGATGCTCCGGAGCTCGCGCATCTTCACCTTGGCCTCCTCCACGTCGTGGAGCGCCGCTCGCTCGGTGATCTCCAGGACCACCGCGGGCGCGATCTGGGAGAGCGGCTCCGCCGGCGCCGTGAGCAGCTCGTCCAGGAGGTCGTCGGCGTGCAGGTTGACGAACGTGTAGTGCGCGCCGTTCGCGCGCACGGCGAACGCCCCGGCGAGGCGGCGGATGAGGCGGCCGAGCTCGCGGAGGCCGCCCACCTGCTCGGCCATGTCGAGCAGCTCCCCCGCGCCCCGCAGGGAGGGCTCGTCGCTCCGGACGAGCGCCTCGTAGGCGTACAGGCGCCCCGCGGGCAGGACGATCGGCTGGTAGGCCATCCAGAGCCTGCCCATCGCCTCCCCCCAGCGCTTGCGATCCTCCGCGCGCTCGGTCTCGACGGTGGCGTGGTCCACCATCATCGAGTCGAAGATGTCGCTCTTCTCTCGTGCCGTGCGGCGCGCGCGGACCGCCCGCTCGACGGCGTGGACGAGCCGGTCGTTGGGCACCGGCTTCAGGAGGTACTGGAACGCGCCGTGCTCCACGGCCTGCGCGGCGGACTCGACGTCGGGCGCCGCAGTCATCAACAGCACGGGGAGGTCCGGATCCTCCACGCGGACGAAGCGGAGCAGGTCCATCCCGCTGAGCTCTCGCGCGCCCAGATCGGTGATCGCCGCGTCGAAGCCGCGGGACGCGAGGAGCTGCGTCGCGAGGACGCCGTCGTCCGTCCTCTTCACCGAGAACCCCGCGTCCTCGAGGAGCCGCGCGACGGCGTGGGTGGGATCCGTGTCCACGACGAGGATGTGGCCCCGGGTGGACGTCTCCACGAGCTCGCGCGCGAGGGCGGCGCGGAGCTCCGGATCGATGAGCGGACCGCCGATGACGGTCTTTCCCCCCTCGTCCGGGCTCGTCCCCGATGGCTTGTCGGGCTGGCTCAACTCGAGGGCTAGTGTCACCGGAGCGAGCGCTTCGCGCAACGGTGCCGTGCCTCGACCGGCCCTCAGGGGTGCGTGTAGACCAGCGTCCCGTGCTTGAGCGTCAGGGCGGCGTGCCAGCCCGTCGGCACGTCGGGCGTCGTGAATCCGAAGAGCCACGCGGCGTCGATGGGCGCCACGTTCACGCAGCCGTGGCTCCGGGGCACCCCGAAGTCGTCGTGCCAGTAGGCGCCGTGGATGGCGTACCCCTCGGTGAAGTACTGCACGAAGGGCACGTCGCGCAGGTCGAACTCGTCCCCGACGTCCTCGCCGTCCATCGTGGCCGTGACGTGCTTCGTGTGGACCAGGAAGACCCCCTGGATCGTGGAGTGGGTCTCCTTCGGATCTCCGATCCCGTCCGCTCCCGTCGAGACGAGCGTCACGTAGACCGGGCGGCTCCCCTCGTACGCCACGAGGGACTGCTGGAGGATCGACACGTCGAGCCACTTGCGGGTCCCCTGCGCCCAAGACGGCACGCGCGACATCGGCCCGATCCGGCGCACGTCCTCGGCCCGCACGTACGAGCCGTCCTTCGCCTCGAGGTAGGCACCCCCTTGCGAGCTCCGTCCCGTGAGAGGCACGGCCTCTCGATACGAGAGCTCCGCGGCCGCCTTCATGCGCCCAGTCTCGGCGGGCTCGTAGCGCGTCGCGCGCTTCTTCATCACGAAGGCGACGGGCAGCGTGACGCTGTCGTCCAGGCGGAGCCCCTGGAAGGTCGACTGCTTGATCCACCGGGTCCGGTCGAGCGGCACGACCGCGAGATCGGTCGTCATCCCGAAGGGCCTGCCGCCCTCCTCGAAGTGTGCGAGCAGCGCGAAGCCCGACCGGAGGCGGGCCTGCGCGAGGTAGCCCGCGTCGGCGTCCCTGGGCTTGTCGTCGGCGAGGCCCGGAAGCGAGCGACCGTAGAGGAGCGCCGGAGGCATCGGCCCGGGCTCGGGGATCGGCACGAACGCAGGATCTTTGGTCAGCTTGCCGAGCTTGCGCTGGTGAAATCGCAGATCCGGCTCACTCCGCGCTTGGTCCGAGTCCGTGGGGACCCGCGCGTAGAGCGGAGGCGTCGGGTTGCGCGACATGACGTAGTCGTAGGGAAGCCCGTCCAGGCGCGGGCGCCGGCGGGAAGCCTCCACGACGGGGTGGAAGCGGTCGAAGCTGGTCGTCTTGCCTCGGCACACGAAGCCGCGAGGCTCGATCGCGTACCAGCCACCTCGACATCCGACGGTGCCCGCGGGCTCCTCCGCGCGGTCCACGACCGCCCCGGCGCGCAGGTAGCCGACACGCCGGCTCTTGCGGCTCGGCTCGGCGAACACCCACGTCTCGCGGGCGACGCTCGCGAGGACGGGGGGGCCTGCGGGATCTTCGGGCGGCGGGGGCTCGCCCTCTTCCTCTTCGGGCCTCGGGTCGGTGGTGCCGATCTCCTGGTCGTCTCCGCCATCGGAGACGACGGGCTCGTCCCGGATGCCGCCCTGGGTCTCTTGCGTCCGCGCGAGGTCCGGCCCGGCGAGCTCCTCCTCGGTCGGAGGCTCGGGCACGACGAGGTGCAGCTCTGCGACCGCGACCGCTCCGTCGGCGTACCCGAGGAGGTGGCGCGCGAGCAGCGCGACGGCAGGCGCGTCGACGCAGCTCGTGGCGAGCACCCCGAGCAGCCCGACCAACGTTCTTCCGGCGCCGCGCACCTCCTGGCGCTACCAAGTCGCCCGCCGAAGGGCCAAGGAACAGGCAGCCTCCGGGGGGCGATTGTCCGGAGTTTGCGGCAAGGGTAAGGAGCCGCATGGCCGCGCCCGTCAGTCTCTCCGAGCTCATCGCCGTCGATCACCTGCTGACCGAGGAGGAGAAGCTCGTCGCCGAGACGGTGCGGCGCTTCGTGAAGGAGCGGTACCTGCCGCGCGCTGGCGAGCTGTTCGCCAAGGAGGAGTTCCCGACGGAGCTCATCCAGGAGATGGCGGACCTGGGGCTGCTCGGCGCCGCCCTGAAGGGGTACGGCTGTGCTGGCATGTCCCCGGCCGCCTACGGGCTGGCGCTCGAGGAGCTCGAGTACGGCGACAGCGGGCTCCGGAGCTTCGCGAGCGTTCAAGGGAGCCTCGCGATGTTCCCGATCCACCGGTTCGGCTCCGACGCACAGAAAGACCGGTGGCTGCCCGCGATGGCGAAGGGCGAGATCATCGGCTGCTTCGGGCTCACCGAGCC
>CAZBJI010000047.1:37488-45020 GCA_964492175.1 uncultured Polyangiaceae bacterium
GACGCAGGCAGCGATCCTGCCGCCATGAAGACGCACGCCCGGCGCGACGGGTCGGACTGGATCCTGAACGGGACCAAGATGTGGATCACGAGCTCGCCCGTGGCCAAGCTGGCGGTCGTCTGGGCCAAGACGGGCGGCGACGATCCGAAGAGCATCCGCGGGTTCGTCGTGGAGCGCGGGATGAAGGGCTTCGAGACCCCGACCATGCACGGCAAGATGAGCCTGCGCGCGAGCCCCACCGGGGAGATCGTGCTGACGGACGTCCGCGTCCCGAACGAAAACGTCCTCGGCGTCGAGGGGCTGCGGGGGCCGCTCTCGTGCCTGACGCAGGCGCGCTTCGGCATCTCCTTCGGCGCGCTCGGGGCCGCGCGCGCCTGCTACGACTCCGTCCTCGCCTACGCGCTCGAGCGTCGCGCCTTCGGCCAGCCGATCGCGCAGAAGCAGCTCGTCCAGCAGAAGATCGCGCTCATGGCGATCGAGATCGCGAAGGGCAAGATCATGGCGGTCCACTTCGCGCGCCTGAAGGAGAAGCAGGACCTCTTGCCGGCGCAGGTGTCGCTCTGCAAGAAGAACAACGTCGGCATCGCCCTGGAGGTCGCCCGGACCGCCCGCAGCATCCTCGCGGCGAACGGCATCCTCCTCGAGTACCCCGTGGTCCGCCACATGCTGAACCTGGAGAGCGTCTTCACCTACGAGGGCACCGACGAGGTGCACACCCTCATCCTGGGGCAGAGCCTCACGGGGCTGAGCGCGTTCTGACGCGCGCGGCGGCCGGGGTCAGCTCACGCGGCGGAGCCCCGCCTCGCCGAGGATCCGCTCCTCGACGCCGGCGTAGCTCACGGCGACGTCGAGGCGCGCGAGCACCGAGTAGAACCCGAACTGCAGCCGGTTCATGAAGAGCATCCCGGGCTTCATCGGCACGAAGCCGGAGCGCTTCTGGAAGACGAACTGCTTCAGGCCCTGCATGCCTGCCACGAGCTCGGTGACGTAGCCGCGCGTCATCGTGAACTCGTCCGCGAAGAGCGGCTCGAAGGCGCGGCGGACGTAGCCGACGGCGGCCTCCTCGAACGGTCCCCCCTCGGTGCCGAGGAACGCCGCGCAGGCGCGCCGGAAGCCCGCCTCGTCCCGGTCGAGCGCCGCGCGGTGCATGACGCGCGCTCCGAGGTTGTTCTCGACGCTGATGGGCTGCACGCAGCCGTAGTCCAGGAACGCGACGCGTCCGCCAGGGAGAAAGAGGTAGTTGCCGGGGTGCGGGTCGGCGTTGAACTGCCGGTGCACGAGCACGCTCCGAAAGACGAAGCGCCAGAGGACCTCGGCGTACGCGCGGCGCTCCGCCTCGGGGAGGAGGGCGACGTCGTCGAGCGAGAGGCCTCCCACCACGAGCTCCGTCGTGAGGACGCGGCGGCCCGAGCGCTCCGGCACCACGGCGGGGACGACGACGGCGTGGTCACCCGCGTGAAAGCCGCGGAACGTCTCCTGGCTCGCCGCCTCGGCCGCGTAGTCGAGCTCCTCGGTGAAGCGCGCGCGGATCTCGGAGAACGCGTCGGCCGCGCCGAGCGCCTTGGGGCCGAGCGCGGAGACCATGCTCGTCATCACCCCTGCGTTCGCGAGATCGGCGGCGACGGCTCGCTCGATGCCGGGGTGCTGCACCTTGACCGCGACCGCGCGCCCGTCGGGCAGCGTGGCCCGGTGCACCTGTCCTATCGACGCGCTGGCGAAGGGCGTCTCGTCGAACTCGGAGAAGAGCGCCTCGGTCGGCGCCGCGAGGTCCTCCTCGAGGATCGCGCGGATGGCCGTCGGGGACGACTGGACGGTCTTGGCCTGGAGCGCGGAGAGGGCGCGCTCGTACGATCCGCGGTGGGCCTCGGGCACCATGCCGTCGACGTAGCTCGCCATTTGGCCCACCTTCGCGGCGAGCCCTCGGAGCTCCCCCAGGACCCCCGCGGCGAGCTCCGCGGCGGCGGCGCCGTCCTTGGAGACGGCGAGGCTCAGGCCTGTCGAGGCCCCCACCCGCGCCAGCCGTGCGATGCGGCCCAGCCTGCTCACCGTCAGCGCCATGGAACGCTACGTAGGGCCGGCGGAAGGGGCGGCAAGGCCTCGGCGGACCGAGCCGGCCGTCACTCGGCGCCCGCGCGGCCGCCGCCGGGCGCCGGCGTGGGGACGGCCTTCTTTCCGAGCGCGACGAGGAAGACCTCGATGCTGCTCTTCCGGACGCTTTCGGGCCGCAGCGTCCGCACCTCCTCGTAGAGCGTCCGCAGGGCGGCGCGCGCCTTCTCGTAGTCGGGGCCCATGAAGATCTTCGCGACGAAGTGCGACCCGGGCTTGCCATGCGCCCGCGCCACTTCGACGGCGCGCATCACGAGCTCGTAGCTCTTCCACTGGTCGGCCTCGCGCGCCCCGCTGGTGCGCGGCGCCATGTCGCTCAGGATGACGTCGAAGGGGCCGTGCGCGGAGAGCTCGGCGCCCGTGACGTCGAACGCATCCGCCTGGACCGCGACCGCCCTCGGGCCGAGGCTCACCTTCAGGGGCTCGAGATCGATCGCGAGCAGCGCCCCGCTCCCGCCGATGATCTTGGCGGCGTAGAGCGACCACGACCCGGGCGCCGCGCCGAGGTCGAGCACGCGCTGCCCAGGCCTCAGGATGCGGCAGCGCCGGTCGATCTCCTCGAGCTTGAAGACGCTCCGCGCGGGGAAGCCCGCCGCGGCGGCGTTGCGGGTGTGAACGTCGGCGCGCTTGTAGGGGTTCTTCGGTCGAGGCATCGCGCCCTCGCTCCCCGCGCGTGACGACGCGGCGGCCCTCAGGCCTTCTTCTTGCCGGCGTTCTTCTTCTTCACGGCGCCCCGGATCAGCACAATCCCGTTCTTGGACCCGGGGATGCCGCCGTCGATCAGCACGAGATCATCCTCGGGCACCAGCTTGGCGACCCTCAGGTTCAGCGTGCTCACGGTCTCGTCGCCGTAGTGCCCGGGCATCTTCACCCCTGGCAGCGTGCGGCCGGGCGTCATGTTGGTGCCGATGGATCCACCGTGGCGGAAGTACTCGTGCGTGCCGTGGCTGGACACGAAGCCGGCGAAGCTCCAGCGCCGAACGACGCCGGTGAACCCACGGCCGCGCGTGCGGCCTTGGGCGTCCACGAACTGGCCCACCTCGAACACCTTGTCGACCGCGACCTTCTCGCCGATCTCGTACTTGGCGACCTCTTCGGCCGACAGGCGCAGCTCTCGGAGCACGCGCTTCGGCGTCTGGCCGACCTTCTTGTAGAAGCCACCGAGCGGCTTGCTCGTGTGCTTCTCCTTGCGCTCTCCGAGGCCGAGGACCAGGGCGTCGTAGCCGTCCTTCTCCTTCGTGCGCTTGTTCACGACCACGCAGCCCGCTTGCACCACCGTGCAGCGGACGACCTCGCCCTTCTCGTCGAAGAACTGGGTCATGCCGATCTTCTTGCCCAAGATGCCGGGATTCTTGTTCACGTCGCTGCTCGATGCGCCCCGAGTGGCTCGCCGGCCGGGCCGGCGGAGATTGTGATCAGATCCTCCCCGCCATGGCCGATCTGGGGCATGAGATCGGGGCCAAGAGGCCAGACGGTTCGGAAGGCGCGCACCTTACTCCAGCCAAAGCGAGAGAAAAGGAAAAAGAAACATGAGGCTGAGGGCCGTGGCAGTCTACTCGGGCGCAGGAACGCCGGCGGATCCGAGGCTCCTCGAGGTCGCCCGGTCCTTCGGCGCGCTCCTCGCGGGGCGCGGGGTCCGGTTGGTCTACGGAGGCACGCACGTCGGGCTCATGGGGGCCCTCGCGGACGGCGCCCTCCGGGCGGGGGGCGCCGTCACCGGGGTGCTGCCGGACCTGCTCTCGGAGCGAGAGATCGGGCACGGCGCGCTGACCGAGCTCGTCCTCACCAAGAGCTTGCACGACCGGAAGAAGGTGATGCTCGACCGCGCCGACGCGTGCGTCGCGCTCCCGGGTGGCATCGGCACGCTCGACGAGCTCTTCGAGGCGTGGACGTGGCGCTACCTCGGCGTCCACCAGAAGCCCATCGGCGTCCTCGACGCGCTGGGCTTCTACGACCCGCTCCTGAAGTTCCTCGGGGGCGTCCGGGACGCGGGCCTCGTCGCCGAGCGTTCTCTTTCCATGCTCGTCGTCCGGCAGGATGGGGCGGAGCTTCTCGACGCCCTCGACGCCGCGCTCGGAGGCAGCCCCTGACCGCCGCGCGACGTGTGACCCTGGCGGCAGCGCTCCTCTGCGCGGGCGCCTGCGGCGAGCGCGGCGCGCCCGCGGAGGAACGGGCGAGCGCCCGCGCCGCATCGTCCGCCCCCTCGGCGGGCGCGCGGGCGGGGGGCCGCGGGGGCGCGCCGGTCACCGCCACCTTCGCCGCTCCTCCCGTCGACGCGATCGCCGTCGCGGCGAGGCAAGCGGGCTGCGCCGCCGGGGGGGGCGCCGCGATCGCCGTCTCCCCGGCCGCTCCGGTGCGCGGCCACGCGCTGCGGATCCTCGTGACGACGCACGCCCGAGAGGGCGCGCTCGCGGTGGTGGTCGACGGCGCGATGCCCCCCGCGTCGCTGCCGGTGGAGGAGCGGCTCGGCCCGCCACGCTCGGCGTTCGCGTCGATCGCGTCCGCCCCCGAGGGCAAGCTCCGCGTGATCGCGTTGCGCGCAGGAGAGCCGGTCGGCTGCCTCGAGGTCGCGGTCGCCGCCGAAGCTCGCGTGGACGCGCGCGCGCGCGGCTCCCGCCCCTGGGACGTCGCACGGGCGTGGGACGCTCACGCCGAGGACCTCTACTCCGCGTGGATCGAGAAGCTCTTCGACGTGAAGGAGGAGGAGCCGCTCAGCGTCGCCGCGCTCCACGAGCTGACGAGCGACGCGAAGCGGAACTTCCTCTTCGACCACCTCGGCCTCGGGGAGGACTCGCTGCCGCCGGCGGGCATGAAGCTCGACCCGGACTGCGCCGACCTGCCGTACGTGCTCCGTGGCTACTTCGCGTTCAAGCTGGGCCTCCCCTTCGCGTACTCCTCGTGCACGCGCGGCTCTCGCGCTCAGGCGCCTCGCTGTCTGCGCATGCACACGGTGAGCGAGCCGATGGACGATCCGCCGCGCGAGCGGGCGCGGCGCTTCCAGCAGTTCGCCCGCGTGACGCTCGCCGACACCGTGCACTCGGGGACGGGCCGGACGCTCGCGTCGGACGATTTCACCGACTACTACCCGGTGCGCCTCTCTCGCGAGACGCTGCGGCCTGGCGCCATCTACGCCGACCCGTACGGTCACATCCTGGTGGTGGCGCGGCGGGTGCCGCAGACGGCAGATCGCGCGGGCGCGCTCTTCGCCGTGGACGGCCAGCCCGACGGCACGGTCGCCAAGAAGCGGTACTGGCAGGGCAACTTCCTCTTCTCCACGGCGGAGCCCTCGATGGGGAGCCCGGGCTTCAAGCGCTTCCGCCCCGTCGTCGTGCGCGCCGGGGAGACCGTGACGCTCACGAACGCCGAGATCGCCGCCGACCCGTCGTACGGCGACCTCGATCTCGAGCAGGCCGGGCTCACGCCGCGCGCGTTCTACGACAAGATGGACGACGTCCTCTCGCCGGAGCCGCTCGACCCCGAGAGGGCTCTCGCGGAGCTGGTCCGCGCCTTGGCAGAGCAGGCGACCGCGCGCGTGACCTCGGTCGAGAACGGGGAGAAGTACTTCCGAGCCGGCGGCGGTCGCATCGACATGCCCGACGGCGCGGCCATCTTCGAGACGACGGGCGAGTGGGAGGACTTCTCCACGCCCTCCCGCGACCTCCGGCTCCTCATCGCGGTAGACGTGGTGATCGGCTTCCCGGCGCTCGTCGGGCGGCGGCCCGAGCGCTTCCGCATGCCCGCCGGCCGCCCCCCCTCGGAGGTCGTCGCGGCGCTGGAGCGGAGCCTCGCGACCCAGACACGCGCCGCGCGGCTCACCTACACGAAGACCGACGGCGCGGCGCAGGAGCTCACGATCGCGGACGTGATCGCGCGGCGCGACCGCCTCGAGATGGCGTACAACCCGAACGACTGCCCGGAGCTGCGGTGGGGCGCGGCCGACGGGGACCCCGAGGCGGCGACGTGCCGGCGCCGCGCGCCGGCCGACCAACGACGCAAGATGGAGAAGGTGCGCGCCTGGTTCCGCGACCGGCAGCGCCCCGCGCGCGGCGGGTAGCGCGCAGCGGCTCGCGCGTGGCCGACGTCGCCCGCGCTTCCGCGAACTTGGCCGCGGAGCTGGGAGGACCTTATCTGACGTGGTCCATGCTCCGCCATCGCGCCGCCGCGGCGCCGCTGACCCTCTGCGCGATCCTCGCTTCGTCTGCGGTTCGCGCACAAGAGAGCCCCCCGCCGACCCCGCCCAAGGTCGAGGTCGACGCGGGCGGCGCTGCACAGGAGGGCAAGAGCGACGCGGTGGCCAAGCCCGAAGAGAAGGCGCGCGAGGACGGCTGGAGCCCGGGGATCGCCCTCGGCGCCAACCTCAACCTGATCGACTCGCGCTCGGTCGTAGGGCAGCAGGACGGCACCACGTTCATCTTCGGCGCGGTGATCGACGCCGCGCTGGAGCTCAACGACGGGATCCACGAGTGGCGAAACTCCCTCCTCCTCGCCGCGGGCGTGACGCGGACGCCGTCCATCGACGAGTTCCTCAAGTCGAACGACGTGCTCGCGTTCGAGACGATCTACCTCGCCCACCTCATCGAGATCTTCGGACCGTTCGCGCGCTTCGCGCTGAGCACGTCGATGTTCCCGGCGCTCGACATCCGGCCCGAGCCCGTGGAGTACGCGGTGCAGAACCTGGACGGCACGACGACGACCTTCCGGGGCCGGAGGCTGGCGCTGACCGACGCGTTCGCGCCCCTGACGTTGAAGGAGTCCGTGGGCGTCTTCGTCCAGCCTATCCGCGAGACGCAGATCGAGCTCGAGGCGCGGGCCGGGCTCGGCGCGCAGGAGATCTTCGCGGCCGAGAACCTCGCGATCTCCGACGACGACGCCACGCCTGCGATCGAGGCGAAGGAGCTCGACGACACGTTCCAGATCGGCGTCGAGGCGGTGGTGAACGCGTGGGGATTCTTCGACAAGACCAAGATGGTCTCTTACACCGTGGGCGCTGGCGTCCTCGTCCCGTTCGTGACGAGCGAGCTGCCCGTCGGCGACGACCGCAGCCTCCCCGAGCTCACGAGCTTCGAGGGTCTCGTGGGCCTGAACGTGAAGCTCTTCGACTGGGCGTCCCTCGGCTACCGGTTCACGGTGGTCCGCCAGCCGATGCTGGTCGACGAGTGGCAGCTCTCGAACAACCTCCTGCTCACCATCGGCGCGGCGTTCGGGAGCAAGGCGCCGACGCCGGAGCCAGAGTGCAACTGCGACCCGGCGCCCCCGCCTCCGCCGAAGCCGGCAGCGGCTGCGCCCGCGTCGTCGCCGGAAGCGCCGACGGCGCCGGCCGCCGCGACGGCGCCCGCCGCGGCGCCGGCCCCGGCCGCACCAGCGCCCGCCACGCCCGCCCCGGCGGCGCCGCCCCCCGCGGCACCCGCCCCCGCGCCGCCGCCCCC
>CAZBJI010000048.1:0-44919 GCA_964492175.1 uncultured Polyangiaceae bacterium
GGAGCGTGCTCGCGCTTGGCGCCGCCGTGACCGCGGCGGTGGGCGCCGAGACCACGACGTCCGCGGCTGCGGTCGACGTCGCCGCGGCGCGGGCGGGCGCGGCGCTGACCCCGGCGTGCGGTGGCGGCGCCGACGCGGCGCTGTCCGCCGCGGGCTCGGTGCGCGCGCGCGAACCGAGCGCCCACGCGCCCCCGGCCAGCGCGAGCGCCACCGGCACGAGCACCCAGAGCGGCCTGCGCCTCGTCGGCGCCTGGTCGGCTCGACGCGATCGGCTAGACTCTGGTGATGCCTCCCCGGCGTCGCCGCCAGCCACCGGCGGCTCGAGGCCGGGCTGTTCGCCGATGATCGTCGCGTCTCCAGGCGGAGGTGATCCGCTCCCCGCGGAGTCTCGCGCCCCGGCGGGCTCGCCGTTTGCACGCTCCCGGAGGCGAGGGGCGCCGAAACGCGGGCCGCGCGCGGCGGTATGCCGCTCGAGCACCTCGAGAACCTCCTCGAGCGTCGCGGGGCGGCCCGCGGGCGCGCGGGACAGCATCCTCATCACGAGGTCCCCGAGGTCGGTCGGAACGCCCTCGGCGCGTCCCGTGATGGCGGGAATGGCCTTCGACACGATGATCTTCATGACCTGCCCGACGTTCTCCGCCCGCGTAGGCAGCGAGCCGGACAGACACTCGTAGAGGAGCATCCCGAGAGACCAGATGTCGGTGCGGTGGTCGATGTCACGCTCGCCGAACACCTGCTCGGGGGACATGTAGTACGGCGTCCCGAGGATCGCGCCGCTCGCGGTCTGGAGCGTCTCCGAGCCCTCTCCGTCGTGCACGCTCCACTTGGCGATCCCAAAGTCGAGCACCTTGACCGCCGCGAGATCTCCGCGAACGAGGAAGACGTTGTGCGGCTTGAGATCGCGGTGGACCAAACCGGCGGCGTGGGCCGCTCCGAGCGCCGACGCGACCTGCACCCCGACCGCGGCGGTCTCTTCGATGGTGAGTCTGCCCGCGTCGCGAAGCCGCTCCGACAAGGACTCCCCTTCCAGGTACTCCATGACGAGCACCGGAGAGCCGTCGGTCATCTCGATGACGTCGAACACAGCGCGCACGTTGGGGTGCTGCACGGCGGCGGCGGCCCGCGCTTCGCGGACGAGCCGCCGACGGGTGGCCTCCTGTCCGTCGTCCGCTCGGAGGAACTTCAACGCCACCGCGCTGCGTGTAGCCGTGTTGGTAGCGCGCCAGACCGACCCGACGCCGCCCTGGCCGACCAGGCGCTCGAGCCGGAACTTGGCGGCGATCACCCGACCGGGGGCGAGCTCGGGGGTTGAGTCCGGCGCTGACACGCACCAAGAACGCTAACGGCCCGACCCGCTCGGATCAACTGCCCCTCTCGGATCCATCACGCACGTCAGCGAGATCGGACCGCGTCGAGGGAGATGCCGAGCTCCTTGAGCAAGCGATAGAGCCGGTACCGGCTGGACAGCCCCAGATCGGCCGCCGCGCGCACCAGGTTGCCGTTTCTCTTCGTGATGACCTCGCGCACCTCCGCCTCCGTCGGCGGCGCGCGACGAGCCGATTCTGCGGGCGCAAACCGGGGAGTCGGCTCGGGGTCCGCGCGCTTGAGCGACCTCGGGACGCCGAGCGACCCGCCGCGACTCTCGCTCATCGCGGCCCACAGGGCCGCGTCGACGTCGCGCACGTTGCCTGGCAGCGGCGAGCAGAGGAGCGCCTCGACGAGGGCCGGATCGAGGTTGAACTCCCCGTCGTCCCGGCGAAACCGGGCGACGGCGTCACGCGCGCGCTCGACGGCCCGGTCGAGGAGGTAGCGCACCAGCAAGGGGATATCTTCCCTTCTCTCCGCGAGGGGCGGGAGCTCGACTCGGAGCGCCAACCTCGGGACGAGGTCGTGCTTCAGCTCCGCCGGATCGCGGTTGGTGGCCCCCACCAGCCGCAGATCGGCCCGTCGCCCGGCCGACTCGCCCAGCCTGTGGTACTCCCCCGCCCCGTCCAGCACGCGCAGCAGGTGAGACTGCAGATCCGTCGGGAGCTCCCCGATCTCGTCCAGGAACAGCGTCCCGCCGTTCGACTCTCCGATCAGCCCACGTCGCTCCGGAGTCCCGGGGTTCGGATAGTTCCTCACGTTGCCGAAGAGCTCGGCGTCGGCGAGCCCGGCGGGGATCGTCGCGGCGTTGCGTCCCACGAAGGGGCCCGCCGAGCGCGACGAGAGGCGGTGGATGCCCCGCGCCGCGAGCTCCTTCCCGGTGCCGCTCTCGCCGGTGAGCAGCACATGG
Organism: uncultured Polyangiaceae bacterium; assembly: GCA_964492175.1. Taxonomy (GTDB): domain Bacteria; phylum Myxococcota_A; class Polyangia; order Polyangiales; family Polyangiaceae; genus Xiheicaenibacterium. Next base: position 2,276 of record CAZBJI010000048.1, read on the forward strand.
CCGCCCGCCTTCGCGGCGAACGCGAGCTGATCGCGCAGCTCCCACATCGACGGCGACTCCCCCACGAACCCGAGCGCGTCCACCTCGCCGAAGCCCCCGGCCAGCGACGCTGGGAAGTCGCGCGCCGCGCACATCTGCCGCGGCCGAGCGACGCACTGGAGGAGGAGCTGCCCCTTGAGCAGCAGCGTCTCACCGGGAAGGAGGAGCGCGCGAGCCGTCACCTCGCCGCCGACCAGCATGGGGCACCGACCGACGCTCTCCACGGCCAACGACCCCGGTCGACCGCGCACGCGCAGCTGCTTGCGCGAGATCCCAGGCCCGCCGAGCGGAGGCCGCGCCTCGGCGCCGTACGGCCTCTGACGGAAGAAGCGGAGCGCGCCGCTGCCGTCGTGGTCGCGACCGAGCTCCAAGCTCTGCCCGACCTCGATGAAGGCGACCTCCCCCACGCGACGAGGCTCCTCGGCCGACCAAGCGACCACCACACACACTCCCTCCGCTTCGTCGTCCCCGGGGGACCGCCCACGCTCATCGCGAATGGAAACCGTCGCGTCGCTGGCCATCGCGCGTCCAGTGTACAGCGCGGCGGCCGCCCACGAGCCGCGACCTCGCGGCCCGCGCCCGGCTGAGCTGGAGAGGACCTACCTGGGCGGGACCCGCGCGTCCCTCGGCGTCGACGCTGCCCGATGTCCGGCGGGGCGTGGTCGAGCCCCGGAACCCGCGGCCGGTCGCTCGCCCGCCCGGAAGCAAGCGAGAAGAGACGGCAGACCTGAAGGCCGAGGACCCCGACACGTCGTCCGCCCGGCTCGCGACTCGCGGCTGGGCCCTCCGCGGGCGGCCGCGAAGCACCTGACTCGGCACCGCCGGTCGCGCGCCGCCCCCATGACCGCGTCGCATTTCGAGACTACGCTGAGCCGTGCTCGTCGGACGCACCACGGAGCTCGACCTGCTCGCGACCGCCATCGCGTCGCGCCACGGGTCGAGCACCGTGGCGGTGACGGGGCCCGCCGGGATCGGCAAGACTTCGCTCTGTGAAGCGGCGGCACAGAGAGCCCGCGAGGAGGGCTCTCTGGTGACCTGGGGCCGCGCCTGGGAGTTCGGCGGCGCACCCCCCTTCTTCCCTTGGAGCCGGGCCTTCGCAGGGCTCGCCGAGGGCGCGCCCGGACACGCCGGCGCGCTGGAGCCGATCTCTGCTTGGCTGCGCGAAGGCGCTGGCGATCAGGACGTCCGCTCGCGCGTCTCGTTGTTCGACCACGCGCGAGCGACGCTCGCCGACATCTCCCGTCATCGGCCGATCGTGCTCGTGCTCGACGACATGCACGCCGCGGATCCCGACTCCTTGCAGCTCGGGCGCTACCTGCAGCGCGAGCTGGCGGAGGCGCGCGTGGCCATCGTGCTCACCCTGCGCGAAGCGGACGCCGAAAGCGCGGCTGCGGCCGCCAGAGGCCTGCTCCTCGACCTGGTGCAGCACGCGACGCGGACGCTGACGCTCGGTGGCCTCACGGAGGCGGCTGTCGAAGAGTGGCTGCCCTGGTTCGCCGGCCGCAGCACCCCGGACGGGCTGGCCAGGAAGCTCGTACAGCTCACGGACGGCAACCCGTTCTTCGTGAGGGAGCTGGTAGAGGCGGAGCGAAGGGATCTGGAGGCCATCCTCGAGGGTCGGATGACCGTGCCTCGCGGGGTAAGGGAGGTGCTGAGGCGACAAGTGGCGCTGCTCGGACCGGACACCCAAGAGGCGCTGCGCGTGGCGTCGGTGAGCGGCCGCTCGTGCGAGCTGTCGGTGCTTGCGCGCGTGCTGTCTCGGACGGTCGCAGAGGTCGGCGCGCTGCTGCAGCCGGCGATCGAGGCGCGCCTGCTCCGGCGCGGGGCGCCCGCACGGCATCAGTTTGCTCACGCGCTGATCGCCGACGCGCTCTACAGCGAGCTCACACCTGCCCACCGCGTCGAGCTCCACGCTGCGTTCGCGCAAGCGCTGCCAGACACGGAGCTGTCGGAGCGCGCTCGCCACGCCGTGCTCTCGGCGACGCTCGGTCCGAGCGAGCGAACGAGCGCCCTGCGCCTGTCGCTCCAGGCCGGCGCGCAGGCGCAGAAGCGCCTCGCCTTCGAGGAGGCCGCCCGCCACTTCGGCGACGCGGTCGCCTTGGCGCGCGACGGAGGCGATTCCCCGCGCGACGCCGCCGAGGCCAACCTCGGCCTGGGCGAGGCCCTCGCCGCGGCCGGCGATCGGTCGGCGGCGGCGGCGGCGTTCACGCTGGCCTTCCGCCTCGCCGGGGAGCTCGACGACCCCGCTCTGATCGCGCGCTCGGCCATCGGCTGCGCGTCGACGCGCGAGTACATGCGGCGCGATCCCGACAAGCTCGCCCTGCTCGAGCGCGCCTTCGAGCGGCTGTCCGGAGAGGATGACAGCGACGTCAAGGCACGCCTGATGGCGAGGCTCGCAAACGATCTGACGATGAGCGAGGGTGCTCGCGCGAGGCGCGTCGCGGTCGCCACGAGCGCCGTAGCCGCGGCGCGGCGCGTGGGGACGAGTGAGACCCTCGCGCTCGCGCTGGAGGCCCAGCTCCAGGCTGCGTACACGCCCGACAGCATCGAGCAACGGCTCGTCACCGCCGACGAGATCCTCGCGCACGCTCGCTCACGCGGGGACCGCGATCGCGAGATCGCGGGGCTCGGCTGGAAGCTGTCGGCGCTGCTGGAGCGCGGCGACGTCCTCGTAGCTCGGCCCCTCGCCGCAGAGCACGCCCGCCTCGCGGAGGAGCGTCGACTGCCGGGCCCCCGCATCAACGCCCGCTCCCGCCTCGCGACCCTCGCGCTGATGGCCGGCGAGCTCGAGACCGCCATCCGTCTCGCGCGCGAGGCGTGGGAGATCGGGAAGCAGGCAAGCGACGACGCGTCGGACCTCTTGTATCGCGCACAGCTGGTCGTGCCCTGTGAGCTGCTCGGCGCGCAAGAGCGCATCGCCGAGGGATTGCCCACGCTCGTGCAGGACGGCGCGCACCAGATCCACGCGTTCGCGATCAAGGCGCTCCTCGCACGCTCCTTGCTCGCGCTCGGCCGCCGCGGGGAGGGCGCCGCAGAGATCGCCGCGCTGGGCGCCCAGGGGTTCGTCGACGTGCCGGATGATTTCGTGCGCGTCGGGACGCTCGCGACGCTGGCCGACGGCGTCGCGGCCATCCGCGACGCCGACGCAGCGCTCGGGCTGCTCGAGCGGCTCGCCCCGTACGCTACGCACAACGCGATGATTGGCACGGCCACGTCGCTCGGCGCCGTCAGTCGCTACCTGGGTCTCTTGGCCGCGACGGCCGGTCGGGACGAGGAAGCCGAGGCGTGGCTGCGCGCCGCGTGCCTCCAGAACCGCGCGATGGAAGCACGACCGTGGACCGCCTGGTCCGAGCACGACCTGGCGGAGGTGCTGGCCCGCAGGGGGGCGCTCGCGGAGGCGGAAGCGCTGCGCGGGTCGGCCCGCGAGACCGCGCGCTCCTTACGCTTGTCCCCGCTCCTCGCTCGGCTGGAGGCGCACGAGCCGGCTCCCGGAGTCGCCAAGCCTCGCCCGGCGCCGCGGAGCGCGACGCTCGAGCGGAGCGGCGCGAGATGGTCGCTCACGCTCGACGCGCAGACGTGGACGCTCCCAGACCGACGCGGCATGGCCATGATCGCGCGCTTGGTCACCACGCCGGGTGAGGAGGTCCACGCGCTCGAGCTGATCTCCGGCAGCGCGCAGGCGCCTCGCGAGGCGCAGCCGGGTGCGGTGCTCGATGCGCGGGCGAAGGCGGAGCTCGGCGGCCGACTTCGTGACCTGCGGGGCGCCCTGGCCGAGGCAGAGGCGGACGGCGACACGCGCGCTGCCCAGCGCGCTCGCGCGGAGCTCGAGGCGCTCGAAGAGGAGCTCTCCTCGGCGCTCGGGCTCGGCGGCCGATCGCGCAAGCACGGGTCCGCCGCGGAGCGCGGCCGAGTCGCGGTCACGATCGCCATCCGACGGACGATCGAGACCATCTCGGCGCAGTCGCCTGAGGTTGCGGCCCACCTGGGGCGATCGGTCAAGACGGGGCTCTTCTGCTCCTACGATCCGGATCCGGCCAGCTCGCTGCGTGTAACGACGTGACGCGGCGACGTTACGCCTCTCCAGAAACGGCGCAGCGGCGCCCAACGAGGAGAGACAGTCATGGCCATCGTCGTGAAATACGAAGTCAATGGAATGGATGCCGCGAAGTACGACAGCATCATGGAGGACCTCGACCAGGCCGGGCTCACGCACCCGGAAGGCCGCGGCTACCACGTCTGCTTCGGGTCCAGGGACCGATTGCAGGTCATCGACGTCTTCGATTCTCCCGCAAAATTGGAGGTGTTCGGCGCAAAGCTCATGCCCATTCTCCAGCGTCACGGGGTCGCTGCGCGCCCCGAGGTCCTCGGGGACACGTACAGAGCGGTCGTCGGCGCCTAGAGCTCACGTCGAGGGGGCTCCCCACGGGATCGCCCGAGAGGGCCTGAGCGGCGCGGCGCGAGGGGTCGACGCCTCGCCGGCCCGTCCGTGGGAGCTCGAGAGCCTCGGGGCCGGTGCGTCCAATGCCTCCGTGCCGCCGGTACGCCCAAAGCGCGACCGACAGGCACAGGACTAGCAGCTCGGGCTGCAGCAACGTAGGGCCGCCGGTCCTACGCGCGCTCGTGTACGGTGCAGGAGAACCCGCCTCACTTCGTGACGACACGCCCTCCGGGAGCCGACCGACCGCACCCGGCGAGCTCGCAAGCGGGGAGCAACGCACCGTGCGCACCGAGACGAACCTCCTCGAAGGGACCACGGTCGTGCTGGAGCGCCCGTCCGAGCTCGGCGGGCTGCGTGCGCCGCTGCGGCGATTGGTCACGCCCGCCGTTCGCGCGCTGTTCGAGGGGTTCCCTGGCTCCGTCGAGGCGCTCGCGGCGAAGTCGACGAGCCGCGCCGTAGGGGCGTCACTCGCGCGGCTCGCGCGAGCGCCTCTGTGCGAGGTCGAGATCCACCGGCCCGGCGCGCTCGGCGGAGGAGCGGCGGAGGCCTACGTCCGGCTCGGCGATCCCCCCGTCCTCCTCTCGGGCGACGTCGGGCGCCTCCCCGCCCGCTGCCCGGCCGCGCTCGCGGAGGTGCTCCGCCTCGTGGGCGTCGTGCGTGCCCAGTACGGCGGGGCGCTGGGGCTCTTGCGTCCGTCGGCGCAGCGCTGCCTCGCCGACCTCGCGTCGGAGTACGACCGCTACTACCCGGGCGCCCTCGCGGACCTCCCCATGCCGGCGACGCCGCGCGCGTTTCACGCGATCTACGAGGACTCCGGCGCGTACGTCTGCGCGAGCCCGGCGGGCGATACGTGGCGGTTCTCCCTCTGCGGGGGCGACTACGGACCGGGCCCACCGGTGACGGAGTGGATCGACGCGTTCTTCGAGGCAGGGCCTCTCGGGCGGACCTGGCCCGTCGGGAACTGAGGAGCCGCGCCCCGACCGCGCGATCGCCCGGCCATCGCACGCCGCCGGACAGCGCGGCGTGGTGGTCGCCAGCGCGCGCGCTCGTGTTCGGATCGCCTCGAGCCGCGCGCGCAGCGGCGCTACCATGGCTTCCCGGCGCGCCCCGATGCGCCGCGGGAGGGCGGGAGCGGAGCACATGGACGTGGACGCGACCTTCGATTGGGTCGGGAGCGCGCGCGGGGTGCCGGCGCTCGTCTGCCTGCTCGGGGCGTGCTTCGAGCCGTCGGCGCCTCGTGACACCGTGTCCGCCGTCGTCGCCCAGATCGACGCGGCCGCCGCGGGGATGGCGCGCGCTCACCGCGAGGCCGACGCGGGCGCCGCAGACGCGGCAGAGGTCGCGACCCTGCCGACCGCGAAGATCCTCTGGGAGCGGCTCTACGAGCGGCTAGGCGCGGCGTGCTTCATGGCAGCAGCGGTCGCGACGCCGGCGCCGGCGCGGGCGGCCCTCGTCGAGATCCTCCAGGCGTGGGCCCGCTCGCCGTTCGCGGAGGAGCCCTCGCGCTTCCGCTGCCTCTGGGGGATCGCCTCTCGCCCGTCACCGCTCGACGAGCATCCGCAGTTCGTCCGGATGGGGGCAGGCGGCGCGCTCCTCGTCAAGCGGGTGACCTGGTCGGCCGATCGCAGCGTCGTGAGCGTGCTCGAGCGGGACGTGGGACGGCAGCTCCGCGGGCTCCCCGACCTGCGGATCGAGAGCGAGGTCCGCGGGAGCGAGCTACGCACGAACGCCGCCAGCCTGCGCGGGTTCTTGGCCCGCGTGCGCGACGAGGGGCCGCCGCCGCACGACGCCCGCGTCCCTCGGGAGCTCGCCGCCCGCACCGGACTCGGGGAGGCGGCGGCGGCGCTGCTCTGGGCCGCCTGCGTCGAGCACAAGGGCGATGTGCGCGTCGACGTGCAGCCCGACGTCCGCAAGGCGCTAGGGCTGCGCGTCAAGGACGTCGCAGGCGCGGAGCCAACCCTTCGCAGGCTCCACGTGCCGCGCCAGCCGAGCCGGATGTCCCAGTGGTACAACGTGAGCGAGCCCGTGATGCCCTACCAGGCGTTCTACGATCTCTACGAGGAGGCCGTCGAGGATCCCAACGAGCTCTACGCCCCGCTCGGGGCGGGCCCCGGCGACGACCGCAGCCTCGTGGCGCGTCTGGCCCGCGCGTGCCTGTCGCGCCCATGGCTCACGGAGGTCGGCGCGCCAGGCGCCTAGTCCGAGTCATGCGTTGCCCTACTCCGCCTCCGCCTCCCGCTTCTCCCAGGCGCACATCGTCGCGGTGATCTCCCCCTCCACGACGTTCTTCTGCTCCCCGCTGTCGAACTTGGCGGTGAGCGTCACCGACCGCTCGTCGAGCTTCTTGATCTCCACGCGCTTCACCGAGCCCGCACCGAAGGGCCGCCACCCGTTGGCCTCGCCCTTCCGTGGACCCTTCGAGTGTACGAGGTGGATCGTGGCGCTGGCTGCCTCGTCCACGGTGACCGAGCCCGGCTGGAGGGTCCGGTCCGAGCTCACCTCGACTGCCCAGTTGGTCCCGCCCACCGCCTTGTCGCCGTCCAGCACGGTCGCGCAGCTGGCGTCCTTCACGCCATCGTTCAGAGCGCGGACCTCGAGGTAGAGGGTCCCGTCGGAGAGCTCCTTCACGGACGCGAACGCGGGGCCGATCTTCATGTCCGCTTGCTCGTCGTCGAACTTGACCCGGAGGGCTCCGCCGGTCTGGAGCTTCGGCTTCGAATCGGCCTTGGCGCTCTCGGACGACGAGCCGCTCTTGGACTTGGGGTCCTCTTCCTCGCCGCGGGCTTCGCCCTTGGCAGTGTTGCACCCGCAAAGGACCATGGCGTACAGCGCGGCGGCGGTCGTGAGGTTCTTCATGGGTGCTCCTACGAGCCGCGCCGAAGGGGCCTGCCTTACTCCGCCTTACAGCCCGCTGCCGTCCAAAGCGTCTCCGCGACCGACCGCCGGCACTGCTTCGTTGCAGCCCGCGCCTTCCCGTCCCATGGTTCGGCCGTACGCGGTCGTCGGGCGTGGCGACCGCACTTCTCCACCGTTCTGTTTGCGCGCTCCAACCTCCGGAGAGCCGACATGAACGAAGACGACGCCTCGCTCGCGATCCGCCGCGTGACCCTGCTGGGGAATCACCTCCCCCGCCAGTGCGGGATCGCGACCTTCACGACCGACCTCGCGGGCGCGATCGCGGCGCGATTCCCCGCGATCGACTGCAGGGTGGTGGCGATGAACGACGCCGGCAAGCGTCACCCCTACGGCGATCGCGTGCGCTTCGAGATCGCCGAGAGCGACATCGCGTCCTACCGCCGCGCCACGGACTTCTTGAACGTCTCCGGCGTCGACGTCCTCTGCCTCCAGCACGAGTACGGCATCTTCGGAGGGAAGGCGGGCAGCCACATCCTGGCGTTGCTCTCCGACGTGCGCAGCCCCATCGTCACGACGCTGCACACGATCCTCAGCGAGCCCACGGTCGAGCAGCGCCGTGTGATGGATGAGATCACGCGGCTGTCGAGCCGCCTGATCGTCATGAGTCACCGGGGGGCGGAGCTGCTGCGAGAGGTACACGGCGTGTCTCCCGCCAAGATCGACTTCATCCCTCACGGGATCCCCGCGCTCCCAGACGGCGCGGCGAGCAAGAAGCGGCTCGGGGTCGAGGGCACCTCGATGCTCCTCACGTTCGGCCTCCTGTCTCCGGACAAGGGCATCGAGTACGTGATCGACGCGCTGCCCGCGGTCGTCGCGCTCCACCCCTCCGCGACCTACGTGGTGCTCGGCGCCACCCACCCGCACGTGAAGGAGTGGCACGGCGAGTCGTATCGCAGGAGCCTCGAAGACCGCGCGGACAGGCTGGGCATCGCGGAGCACGTCGTGTTTCACGACCGCTTCGTGAGCGCCCCGGAGCTCGCGGAGTTCCTTGCGGCAGCGGACGTCTACATCACGCCGTACCTGAACCCCGAGCAGATCACCTCCGGGACGCTCGCGTACGCCGTCGGTACGGGGAAGGCGGTCGTCTCGACCCCCTACCGATACGCGAGCGAGCTCTTGGCTGAAGATCGAGGGCTGCTCGTGCCGTGGCGGGACTCACCCGCGATCAGCGCGGCCCTCAACCGGCTGCTGGGCGCTCCGGACGAGCTCCGCGCCTTCGGCGCCCGCGCGGCCGAGCTGGGCCGCGACATGGGGTGGCCGTCGGTCGCGCGCCAGTACGTCGCGAGCTTCGAGCGCGCGCACGCCGAGAGCGCCAAGCTCCGCGGCTCGGTCTTCTCGGCGATGAACCTGGCCAGGCGCAGAGTCGACCTCCCCGAGGTCGACCTCCATCACGTGCGCGCCTTGACCGACGACACTGGGATGCTCCAGCACGCGGTGTTCTCCGTGCCCCGCTACGAGGACGGCTATTGCACCGACGACAACGCCCGCGCCCTCTTGCTGCTGACCCTCCTGGAGGACGCCGGCACCCACGATCGGCCGACGACGCGCTCGCTCGCCTCCCGCTACCTCGCGTTCCTGAGCCACGCGTTCAACACGGACCTCCGTCGCTTCAGGAACTTCATGGCCTACTCCCGCACCTGGACCGAGCCGCTCGGCAGCGAGGACAGCCACGGCCGCGCGCTGTGGGCGCTCGGCGCCGTCGTGGGGCGCTCCCGTGAGCCGGGACGCAAGAGCCTCGCCGGCCTCATGTTCCACGCCGCGCTGCCGGCGGTCGCGGAGCTCGGCAGCCCGAGGACGTGGGCGTTCGCGCTGCTCGGGATCCACGAGTACCTGCGCGCCTTCGAGGGTGAGACGGGGGTCGAGGCGCTCGGTGAGCTGCTCTCCTCACGCCTCCTGGCGAAGTTCCCGAGCGGCGGCGGCGGCGACTGGCCGTGGTGCGAGGACGTCGTCACCTACGACAACGCCCGCCTCCCCCAGGCGCTCATCGTGTCCGGCAGTCGGACGGGCAACGCGCAGATGCTCGCGGCCGGGCTGGGCGCGCTGAGCTGGCTCACCGAGGTGCAGCGCTCGGCCGAGGGGTACTTCGCCCCGGTGGGCTCGAACGGCTTCTATCCTCGCCGGGCGGAGCGAGCGAAGTTCGATCAGCAACCCCTCGAGGCGTGCGCGACCGTGTCTGCGTGCGTCGACGCTTGGCGCGTCACCGGCGACGACAAATGGGCGCGAGAGGCGCGGCGCGCGTTCCGCTGGTTCCTCGGAGAGAACCACCTCCACGTGTCGCTGTACGACCCCACGACCGGCGGTTGCCGCGACGGGCTCCACCTCGAGCGGCCGAACGAGAATCAGGGCGCCGAGTCCACGCTCTCGTTCCTGCTCGCGCTCGTCGACATGGGCCTCTTGGACGGCGAGATGCGGCTGCGGGACGCCGCGACCCCCTCGTCTCCGGGCGGCCCGCAGGCGCCCGCGTGAGCGCGGGCCATGCCGGCGCCGCCCAAGCCCTCCGCGTGGCGGTGATCGCGCCCATCTCGTGGCGCGTACCTCCGCGCCACTACGGCCCGTGGGAGCAGTTCGTCTCCCTCCTCACGGAGGGCCTCGTCGCGCGCGGCCACCACGTCACGCTGTTCGCCACCGCCGACTCGATCACCACGGCGCGCCTGATCCCGAGCGCGCCGCGCGGCTACTCGGAGGACGGCGAGCTCGACGCCAAGGTGTGGGAGTGCCTGCACATCTCGTCTGTCTTCGAGCGCGCCGCCGAGTTCGATCTCATCCACAACAGCTTCGACTTCCTGCCCCTGACCTACTCCGCGCTGGTCGGCACGCCGATGCTCACGACCATTCACGGCTTCTCTTCGCCTCGGATCGTGCCCGTGTACACCAAGTACGACGGACGCAGCCACTACGTCTCCATCAGCGACGCGGATCGACACCCCGACCTCCACTACGCCGCCACCATTCATCACGGCATCGACATGGCGGCGTTCGAGGCAGGGAGGGGCCCCCGCGACTACCTGCTCTTCTTCGGGCGGATCCACCCCGACAAGGGGACCGAGGAGGCGATCCACGTCGCTGCGCGCGCAGGGCTGCCCCTCATGATCGCCGGCATCGTCCAGGATCGCGCCTACTTCGAGCGCGCCGTCGAGCCCCACATCGACGGCGAGCGAGTCCGCTTCCTGGGCGCCGTGGGACCGGACCGCCGAGGCACCCTCCTCGGCGAGGCGCGCGCCCTCCTCCACCTGGTGAACTTCGACGAGCCGTTCGGGTTCAGCGTGGTCGAGGCGATGGCCTCCGGGACGCCGGTGATCGCGACCCGCCGCGGCTCCATGCCGGAGATCGTTCGCGACTCGGAGAACGGCTACCTCGTCGACTCGGTCGCCGAGGCCGCGACGGCGGTGACGAGGTGCGCCGCGCTCGCGCCGGAGCGGGTGCGCGCCTCGGTCGAGGTCCGGTTCGACGCGGGCCGCATGGTGGACGAGTACGTCGCCGTGTATCGGCGGATCATCGCGAGATCCTCCACGGGCGCCGCGTGAGCTCCGACCTCCGAGAGCCGGGCGAGGCCTTCCGGCTCGGGGTCAACTACTGGCCAGCTCGGACCGCGATGGCCTGGTGGCGCGACCACGACGCGGGTGAGGTCGCGCGCGACTTCGCCGCGATCGTGGGCGCAGGGCTCGACTCGGTCCGCGTCTTCCTCACGTGGGAGGACTTTCAGCCGGCGCCGACTCGGATCGACTCGGCCATGTTGACGCGGCTGGTCGCCACCCTCGACGCGGCGAGCGCAGCGGGGCTCTCCGTCATGCCGACGCTGTTCACGGGTCACATGAGCGGCGTGAACTGGATCCCCCGATGGGCGCTAGGGGGAGAGGCTGGCGACGCTCGCTTCCGGGTCGTCGCGGAGCGTGAGGTCGTGTCGGCGCGGCTGAGGGACTGGTACCGCGACCCCGCGATGTTGACCGCGCAGGCCTACCTCGCGGGGGAGCTCGCCGGCGCCGTTGGCGCACACCCGGCGCTGTGGGCGTGGGACCTCGGGAACGAGGGCTCGAACTGCGTCGTGCCGGGAGACCGGCGCCTCGCGCGCGAGTGGCTGCAGCGGGTGACCCACGCCATTCGAACCGCCCACGGAGGGGCGACGATCACCGTGGGCCTGCACATGGAAGACCTCGAGCAGGACCGAGGCCTCGGCCCGCTCGAGGCCGCCGCCGCGTGCGACTTCCTGACGATGCACGGCTACCCCGGCTACGCGCCGTGGACGGACGGCCCCACCGACGAGAGGCTCCTTCCATTCCTGGCGCGCGTCACGAGCTGGTTGGGAGGAGGGGCCCCGGTGCTCTTCGCTGAGTTCGGCGTCCCGACGTTTCGGAGGGGCGACCCCGCGGCCGAGCACGCCCGCGTCGCGTCGAGCACGGTCCTCGTCGAGGAGCAGGAGGCGGCTGGGTACGTCGACCGCTCCCTCCGCGCGCTCCTCGAGTGCGGCACGACCGGCGCGATGCTCTGGTGCCACTCCGACTATGAAGAGGCCATCTGGCGTCTTCCGCCGCTGGATCTCGCCGTCCACGAGCGCTCCTTCGGGCTGTGGCGAGCGGACGGGGCGCCGAAGCCCGCCGTCGCGGTCGTCCAGGCCTTCGCCGAGCAGCGACGGCTCGCGGGCCACGCGGATCATCCGCCCGACTCCGCGTGGATCGACCTCCTGGCCGAGGACTTCTACCGCGCGCCTGGCCTCGAGCTCCCGCGGCTGTACGGCCGCTACTGCGAGATCGTCGGAGGAGGAGGCCGCACGCCCGGTAGCACGCCCAGCGGGTCCTGAGCCCTCGCCAAGAGGCCGCGACGCGTCGAGAGTCATGAAAACGGGGCGCGAGATCCAGAATCGAGCGATGCTCCACGGCCCCCGCAGGCAAGGTCCTCGAGATCGATGCGGCGGCGACTGTATCCACCCACGAGCAAGGAGAGCGAACGATGAGCACCATCTTGGTCACCGGAGCGACAGGTAAGCAGGGGGGCGCCGTGGCGCGCGGCCTGCTCGGGCGCGGACACACCGTGCGCGCCTTCACGCGGAAGGCAGACGGCGCGGCCGCGAAGGCGCTCGCCGCAGCGGGTGCCCAGCTTGCGGTCGGTGCGCTGGAGGATCGCGCGTCGCTCGACCGGGCGATCGCGGGCGTCGACGCCGTGTTCTCGATGGGCACGCCCTTCGAGCAAGGTCCGGAGGTCGAGGTGAAGCAAGGCGTCACCGTGGCGGACGCCGCCAAGGCCGCCGGCGCGTACCTCGTCTACACGTCGGTCGCGTCGGCGGATCGGGCGACCGGCATCCCGCACTTCGACAGCAAGTACCGCGTCGAGCAGCACATCCGAACGATCGGCGCGCGCGCTGCGATCATCGCTCCGGTCTATTTCATGGAGAACGCGTACTTCACGGAGGAGCAGCTGAAGGCGGGGGTCTACGCGACGCCTTTGACGGCTGGGCGCAAGCTCGCGCAGATCGCGCTCGACGACATCGCGGGCTGCGCGATCGCGGCCCTCGAGGACCCCGCCGGGTTCGCCGGCACGCGCCACGACCTGGCGGGTGACGAGGTGAGCGGCGACGACGTCGTGGCGATCCTGTCGCGGGTGAGCGGCAGGTCATTTTCCTACTTCCAGGTTCCGATGGACATGATCCGGCAGGGCATGGGCGAGGACGGCGTGCTGATGTACGAGTGGTTCGAGCGCACCGGGTACGCGGTCGATCGCGCCGCGCTCGGGCGGGCGTTCCCCGCAGTGACCTGGACGTCGTTCGAAGCCTGGGCCCGGCGCCAGCCCATTCTCGGCGGCTGACGACTGGCTCGCACGCCCCGTCAGAACGGGGTGTCCGGGACCCAGATCGGCCCCTCGGGATCGCCGCCGACGTGAACCTCGCCGTGGCTCGGTCCACCCGGCGCGCCCGAGGAGTCGGTCGCGACGGGCCCTGGGTCGTCGAAGTGGTAGAGCCCGACCGTGTCGGCGTCGGGGAGGAAGGGCGCGCTGGGCGGCGAGAAGGCGGAGGCGTATCGGAGCGAGCGTGAGATGCGGAGCTCGTCCACGTACCCGGAGTACGAAGGATAGGCCGGCCCCGCGTCGTGCTTCTCGGCGGCGATCACCAGGTACGGATCGCTCAGGGTGCACGGACCGCCGCAGAAGTTCCCCGGTACGCCGTCGTCCGGATAGGAGATGTCGCCGTCGGGGCCGTCCTCCTCGGCGTCGAGCGCGCCGTCGACGAAGAGCCACATGCGGCCGTCCGAGCGACGGCGCTGGACCGCGACGTGGTGCCACACGCCGTCCGTGACCGTCGTCGACCCGCAGACGGTGTGATCCCCGGTGCCGTCGCCGCTCACCCCGAACACGACACGCCCTCCGGCGATCGACACGCCGAACTTCCTGTCTTGGTTGTACCGGTCCCGGTCGAGCAGGATGTTGCCGTTGATCCACGCGAGGTTGTCCCCGCACGTCACGCCCGCCGCGGTGTTCTCGGCCGCGAGCGCGAGGATCCACAGCTCGAGGGTGAAGTCCTCCGCGCCGACGTCCGCGGGCGGGCCGGGCGAGGTGTCCGGCGGCGGCGCGTCGATCGGGATCTTCACGCGATCGATGTCGTTCACGCCGTTGCCGAAGAACCGGATCGAGGTGCCGCCGGAGGCTCCGCCCCCGCCCGTGGAGCTCGAGGCCGCCGTGGAGGTCGACGTGGAGCCTGAGCCCATCCCGCCCTCGTTGCAGGTCGAGGTACCCTGCGTCCACTTCCCGCCCTCGCAGGTCGACCGGTAGACGCAGGACGCGTCGCCGTAGGAGCACACCTGGCCCTCCACGCTGCACGGCTGCCCGGGGTCGTCCTTGCCGACCTCGCACACCTTGGTGGTCTGTCCGTCATCCGGGTCGCCGTCGTCGCCGCACGCCGCCACGACGGCGACGACGCAGGCCGCGAGTCGAGCCAAGGAGCCACCGCGCATGCCTGGATCCTAGCCGCAAATCGAGCGACGGACGTGGGTGCGGTGACGGGGCGCAGACGACGCGCGTCCGCGGACGGGGGCGCGCCCGGCCGCCCGCTCAGGGGGTCGTGAGCCTCGCCAAGAGGTCCTCCACGCGCACGGTCGCGATCCGGGCGCCGACGTCGGACACGCCATAGGGTAGGACGAGGAGCTCACCTGCGATCATGCTGCCGCACGAATAGACCACGTTGGGAACGTAGCCGTCGCGCTCGTCCTCGGCAGGCTCGAGCAGCGGCTCCGCGAGGTGTCCGATGACCCGACCAGGATCGGCCTTGTCCAGCAGGACCGCACCGATGGCGTATTGGCGCATGGCGCCGACGCCGTGCGTGATGACCAGCCAGCCGGCTTCGGTCTCGATGGGCGAGCCGCAGTTGCCGATCTGAATGAACTCCCAGGGGCTCGCGGGTCGCTGGATCGGCTCACACTGGTGCCAGAAGTGCACGTTGTCGGAGCGCATCAAGAAGCTGCTCTCGTTGTCGATCCGCGCCAGCGCCACGTAGCACCCGTCGATCGTCCGGGGGAAGAGGGCGATGCCTTTGTTCTTGGCGCACTTGCCGTTCAGGGTGGCCATGGCGAACGAGAGGAAGTCCTGCGTCTCGATCAGCTGCGGGAGGATCTGATAGCCATCGAACGCGGTGTAAGGAGCAAAGTAGGTCACGGTCCCATCGTCGCGCGTGAAGCGTACGAAGCGGGCGTCCTCCATCCCGTGGCTCTCGGTCGGTCCGGCCGGGAAGAGCACGCGCTCGGAGAGCTTCGACTCCGGAGCGAAGGAGCTCTCGTAGTTCGACGACGCGAGCCAGTGGATCGTGCGCGTCGCCTGCGCGGCGTCCGGGCTCGGGCCGAGCATCCGATCGACGTCCCGAATGACCCTCTCGAGCTGGTCCAGCGTGAAGTGGTCCGGCAGCGAATCGAGGACGGTCCGCGCGATGTCGTGGTAGGCGCCCAGCTCGGTGAGCTTGGTGCGAAAGATGACCTTCTCGTAGATCGGCGCTCGCCGCCGCGCCGTGGTCGCGAAGGGGCTCCGCGCCTCCATCTCCACGCGGCCCTCTGCGTCGATGACCCCGGAGCGAAACTGGATCGAGGAGATGTGGCCCTCCCCGATCGCGCGCAGGCTCAGGATGAAGCGAAGACCTCCTCGCGCCAGACCGGTCTGGTCAGGGGCCTCGACGATCGATGGGTTGCAGAGCGCGGCGGACTCGATCGAGTACTCGTGGGTGAAGTACGCCCCGATCAAGAGGCGGCGCTCCGGCGAGAGCTCGCTCGGCCGAGCGACGTGACGCGCGACGTCGGAGAAGTTCGCCTCGAACACGGCGGCCAGATCCGCGTGGCGTCCGCCGAAGCGCGCTTGAGTGGTCCGCAGGATGGCGACCGCGTCGGGCTCCGACAGGGCGAGGATCCGAGACAGGATGCGCTGCAAGCGCGACGGGCCCGCCGCGGAGGCGTCCCCGCCGGGGACGAACGGCTTGGTGATCGTCCGAGTCTGGTCCGGGACCAAGCGCACGGAGGTCCTGGTGACGGGGACGGGGAGCATAGGCGAGCCTCGCACCGCGGGCGAGGCGTGACCAGCAGAGAGTCGCGCGGCCTCGACGTCGGCGCGTCGCGCGTCCCGGGGGCTCCGAAAGCAGGCTCTCCAAGGCGATCGACGTCAGCTCTCTTGGCAGAACCAGTCGCGAAGATCTGCGGGCATCGAGCTCCAGTCTTTGCGGAAGCCTGCTCCGACCTCACCGATGAGGGTCTCCTTCGGATCGTAGAGAGCGAGGCAAGGCTGACCGCTGAAGACACGCACGAACCGGCCTTCGATCACTTCGAACGCCGCACGCCGCTCTCCGACACCGATGGTCTTCTCTCCCCCCGCCACCTCGACGGTCGCGGCGTAGCTCTCCACGGTGCGGACGAAGGTGCGCTTGTCCCAAGAAGCGGCGTTCACCAGCACGGTGCAGCCCCTCCCGTCGTCGCCTCCGGCGTGCGGCGTCCCGTCGTTGGTCAGTCCGATACGAACCTCGAACGCCGTGCTCCCGGCCTGGGTGGCGCAGGCCTGGAATGAGCTCGCGAGCCTCTTCTTGGTGACATCTCTGTGGAAGTAGCCGTAGCAGAGGTCCTTCTCGAGCACCTCGGCGAGATCGGGCAGATCCTTCGCGGCGAGCTCCCCGCCGCGGTGCTTCTTGGGTGTGCAGGACTCGAAGCCGAGGCTGTCCGCCCCTGGTGCTTGTCTACCGACCGACGCGGCCCTCGGTGATGGGGGCTCCGTCGAGCTCGCGGAGGTCGCGACCGATGCGTTCGTCGAGGGCGCCGCGGAGGGGGCTTGTGGGGTCGTGCTCGCCCCGCTGGCCGCGGGTTCCCGCTCCGCCAGCGGGCGACCGCAGGCGAGCACGAGGAGCGCCCCTCCCAGGACCGTCGTGCGCGCCATCTCCACACTCTACAGCAGCCAACCGACGGCGTTTGGGACGGTCGCGCTCGCGCTCTCGGGGCCGCCGTGGCTTCGAAGTCCGACCCCCCAGCGCTGCTCGCCGATCGCGCCGCGCAGGATCATGCGCGCGGACCAACGCATGTTCTTTGATGGCCTCGTCGCGTGAGAGGCCGGCGACATCGAAGAGCCACACGTAGGCCTCGATACCGATCGCCGTCCGGATGGCGAAGGCGAGGCGGCGGATCTCCGTGCGCGAGAGGCGCCCGCGCAGCGGCTCGAGCGCCTGTTCGATCCACTGGATCATGCGGCCCTGCCGGAGCGCGGCGCGCGATCGCCACCGTCGGCGAGCCGCTTCGCTTTCGCCGGCGGGACGGGCGGAGTCACCTCTCGGCGCTGGTTTGCAGGCATGCGCTCGGGGGCGGGGCGCGAGCCACCGCGCGCGCGGCGGGACCGGG
The DNA here is from genome assembly GCA_964492175.1 of uncultured Polyangiaceae bacterium. GTDB lineage: Bacteria > Myxococcota_A > Polyangia > Polyangiales > Polyangiaceae > Xiheicaenibacterium. The sequence continues at coordinate 19,508 of CAZBJI010000048.1, forward strand.
CGGCTACCCGACGGGCCGACCGAGCAAGAGGCGCGTGGGTAGGTCGGCGACGGGATCGGCCTCGCCGGTGACCGCCGCCTCGGCGAGCGTCTCCAGGAGGTAGGCGTCGCGCGCGCGGCCGAGCCAGCCGGCGGTCACCTCGACCGGACGCGTCTCGACGGGCGCGACCCCGCGAGCGTGATCGCGCGCTTCGGCGACGGCCTCCGGTGTGACGGGGACGTGGACGGCGATCGGCGCCCCCGCGTCGAGCCGCAGCTCGGCGAGGAGCGCCGGGGCGAGCCGCGCGGTCGGTCCGGCGTGCACGCGCAGCTCACAAACGACCACGGGAGGGGGGGCGAGGCCTCTGGCCGCGGGCATCACCAGCACGGGGTGCTCGTCCAGGATGTTCGCGAGCGCCACCCGCGCCACCGGATCGGCGGCGTCGACGAGGGCTCGCGCCTCGCGGATGGTCTTCACGAAGCCGCGAGCCTCGAGCTCGTGGAAGACGAACGGCTTGAGCAGCTCGAGCCCCATGGCCTCCGGCAGCGCGCACGCGCGCGGCGCGAGGTCGGGGTCAGCGTCGCTGGCCGCGATCCCGGAGTAGTGCACGAGCCGCTCGGTGCCGCGAACGGAGCGGCGCACGAGATCGCGCAGGCTGCGCATGTGGGTCTCGTCTGCGAGCCGCGAGGGCGGTGGAGCCCCATGGAGCGCGGTGACCGCGCGCCGCAGCGCACGGACGGCGTGCAGGCGCTGCTGGATGTGGTGCTTCGGCGTCTCTGCGACTCGAAGGTTCCCCGCCACCAGATCGCGGTAGCGCTCCGCGAGCCCGGAGCCGGGCGGGCGGAGGATCGTGGGCGCGATCGGCAGCGCCTCCAGGACCATCCACGCTGGATCGGTGCCTCGCGCGAGCAGCGCCCGCGCGAGCGCTCCGCGCTGATCTCGGAGCTCGGCGAGCGCCTCGAGATCCAGCGACGAGAGGGCCTCGCGGACGGCGGCGTCGGAGCGAGCTCCCAGCAAGTAAGAACGCAGGCGCTCGCGACCGCCGAGCAGCGTAGCGGCTACTCGGTAGAACCATGGGGAGAGGATCGGAGCGGCGAGCTCGAGGTGACCAAGGCGCGTGAAGCGCTCGAGCGGCTCGCCCGCGGGCGACGTGGCCCACCCCCCGAACACCGAAGGATCGTCGAGACCCCGCTCGTGCTCCACGGCGCCGTGGCTGCGAGCGCGCACCTCGGCGGGGCTGAGGAGCGACAGAGTCGGGCGCGCCCGATCGAGATCGGTCGCGAGCCCCGCGGCGGCGAGCGCCGCCTCCAGCTCCGCGGCGCGGCGACAGCGCGTGAGCTCGAGGTGTGGCTCCCCGAGCACCGCCGACCTGAAGAGCTCGATCCGGGCCGCAGCGTCGTCCGACTTCGCCGTCCAGAGCTCGCGCACGATGGTGCCCCCACCCCACGCGAGGAGGGCGCGCGCGGTGGACAGATCCACGACCTGGGATCCGTGAAGTGGGTCGGCCTGCCCCGTCAGCGGATCCGCGGACCCGGCGGCGCACGCCATCCAGCGCGCCGACGGATCGAGGGGCGGTGCCAGCCGGCGGAGAGGAGCCATCCGATCGGCGTCCGGCGTCAGCAGCTCCGTCACGCCCCCCGCGTGGAGCTGCTCCCAGATCGCCGCACCTCCGCGGTCGAGCTTCGAGCGAAGCTCGCGCTTCGTGAGCGGGACCACCCCGAGCACCGTGACGGCGTCTCCCTCGAGCGCGATGGTCGTGAGGGCCGCTGGCCACAGGACCGGAGGGACGAGCATCGCGCCCGAGAGATCGGCGGACGGCCCGAAGCGGGCGTGGAGGCTCTCGTGCGAGATGGTGTGAAAGACATCGACGGAGCCACCGCGCTCGTGGGGCAGTTGCGCCAGGTCCCGGAGCAGCGTGATGGGCCAGCGTCGGTCCTCGTCGCGCAGCGCCCGCTGCTCGTCCGGGTAGAACCAGGTCGGTGGCAGGCAGAGCGTCAGCTCGCAGCGGCGCGGCCGCCCGGTCGCCGCGTTCATGGGGCGCGCGCTCATTCCGATGGTGAACAGCGTCCAGAACGGACGCGCTGACGTCGGTCGAACGAGGTGGACCCTGACCTCGGGGTCGCTCGGAAGGGAGTCGCGCCAGGTGAGGTGGGTCCGACCGAGCTCCCTCTCGATGGCGGCGACGAGCGCGGCGTTCTCGTCTCCGAAGGCCGGCCGCGCCGCCCCGACGGGCAGCGCGTAGAGCTCCCCAGCGGCGTTGGCTACGACCCACTCGCCGTCCGGGCTCCCGTGCACGAACGAGGGGCCGGAGCCGTGACTCACGCGCATGAGCGACGAGCCGAGCGGGACCGTCTCCTTTACCTCGAGAGACGCCAGATCCAGGACCTCCCAGGAGCTCGTCAGGAGGAGGCCCCCGCCCCCCAGCCACGCCTGGTCCGGTGACCAATGCGCGTGCGCGCACTGCTCGCCGCCGTCGATCTCGAAGGATCGCGCAGGGCCGCCTTCTCGAGTCACGGTCAAGTGGTCCTTGCCGAACTGGACGGTGAACCGACCGTCGGGGGAGCGCACGGTGGCGTCGTCGGTGACTCGAGGGAACCGCGCCAGGATGCCGTCTCGCTCCCCGCGCTCCAGCGGGCGGGTCGGCTGCCGACCGTCGAGCGCGACGACCCACGCCTCTTCGATCTGCAGGACCGCGAGCCGCAAGCTGCACGAGGTGAACAGGCGCCGCTCTTGGACGATGAAGGCGACGACGTGCTCGTCGTCCAGCGCGGCGAGCTGAATCGCCTCGCCGGGCAACGAGCAGAGGCGGCGCGGGCTCCAGACCCCGGCGTCGAAGACCGAGAGCGTCGACTCCGCGCCGTCGAAGCGGGAAGCCACGTATCGCCGCAGGACCCAGCAGCCTTGCGTGTGCCAGGGTCGATCCGGATCGGGGGCCGCGGCTCCGGCTAAACGGATGCTCGCCGTCATGCGGGCACCTGCTCGAGCTCGTCGGGCGGAAGCAGCGCGAAGGGAGCTCGAAGCGCCATGCCCGTGATGCTCGAGGCGCCGGCCCCGCCCGCGCGATCGACGCCTCAGAAGCGGCCTTCGAGCCCAGCGTAGCCGGGGCCGAGGATCGGGCGAACCGCGCTCGTGTCCTCCGTGGCTTCTCCGCCCAGCACGGCCGACACGACGAGGAGGCTCCCTCCGACGAGAGCGAGCCCGCCGCCGACGTAGAACGAGACCGTCGAGGTCAACCGCAGCGCCGTGATGTCGGAGACGTCCTCCCGCGGGCAGCTCGCGCCGTCGCAGCCGTACTCGTCCGCCTTGGCCATCGCCGCGAGCCCGGTGCCGCCCCACACGATCAGGCCCGCGCCGCCAGCGCCCAGCAGGACGCCACCGGCGATCAGCGTCGGAGACGGTCCCGTCTCTCCATGCCGCACCGACGTGTCCTGCGGGCCAACCGCGATCTCGATCCGCACGTGCTTGCCCGAGTCGACGCGAGCCTGCGCGGTCCTCACGACGCCGTCGAGCGACGCCGCAACCTCGTGGGGCCCCGGGTCGACGGGAACCTTGCGGAGGTCTTTCACGGTCCGCCCGTCGACCTGAACGACCACTTCGCGTGCCTGCGCGGCGTCGACGCCGCGCAGCACGACCTCGATCGTTGGGATGGTCGCGCGGAGCTTCGCGAGCTCGTCCTCGGCGTCGACCTTGGCCTGGGACCACACGGCGGGGGAGTTGGGAGGCAGGGGGATCGAGAGGACCTCCTGGTAGCGTGCCTCCGCCTGGATCAGCCGTCCGAGCCGCGCGAGCGCGCGAGCCGCGTAGAGACCGAGCGGCGGGATCTTCGCCTTCTCCGCGGCGGCGTCGAGCTTCGCGAGCGCCGCCTCGTACTCGCCCTTGTCGAAGAGCGCGAGGCCCTCCTGCCCGAGCAGCCGCGCCGCCGCGAGATCGTCCTCCGATTGACCGGCAGCCGGGAGCGGCCGCACGACCATGGCAGCAGCGAGGAGGACCGCGGCCAGAACGCGCCGAACGCTCACAGGCCCAGCCTCGGATCGACGGTCGGTCCTGGCGGAGCGGGAGGCGTGGCTGGGCGAGGAGGACCCGACTCGGCGCGGGGAGGCCTGGGGGGCGCCACGGGCCGCGCGGGCGCGGACGCGGACGCGGACGCCTCGAGGAGCGGGTCCGCGCTCGTCTCGGCGGACGCGGACGCCGGGGCCGGGTCCGTCGGCTGCGCGACGACGCTCGGCTCCGAGCCGGGAGGCTCGCGTCTGTCCGCAGGGTCGCCCCGGACCGCCTGCGCCTCGGTCCCCGACGCAGACGCGCCGAGCAGAGAGGTCCCAGCCGGCGCGGGTGACAGCAGCACGACGGCGGTGGACCCTACGGCGGCGCTGAGCAGCGCACCGCCGAGGAAGAGGCCGTAGCGTCGGGTGCCTCCATGACGCCTGGTGCCCCCGGTGGTCGAGAGGCCGCTCTGCGTCTCGAGCGCGGCCGGCCGCCGCTCCTTGCCGCCCGCGACGCGCGCCGAAGGCGGGTGGGGTAGCCCCGCGCCGCTCGAGCCCGGGGCGATCCGCCCGAGCGCCGCGCGCAGCCCCTCTGCGAGCTCGAGCGCGCTTCCGAACCGCTGATCACGCTCCCGAGCCGCCGCCCGCGCCCACCACGCGTCGACCTCTCCAGGCAACGACGCCTCGACCTGGCTCGGCACTGGCAAGGGCCGAGCACAGATCGACAGGACGAGGTCGCCGATGCTGTTGCCGACGAACGGGAGCCGACCGGTCAGACACTCGAACGCGATGACGGCGAGGGCCCAGAGGTCGGTGCGGTGATCGATCTCCAGCGATCCGGAGGCCTGCTCCGGGCTCATGTAGAGGGGCGTGCCGAGGAGCTGCCCCTTGCTCGTGGCGCCCTGCGCGACGTCCAGAGGAGAGCGAAGAAGCTTTGCGATGCCGAAGTCGAGCACCTTCGCGAGGTCACCGTCGTCCGTCCGCACCAGGAAGACGTTGTCCGGCTTGAGATCGCGGTGAACGATGCCCGCCTCGTGCGCGCGTGCGAGCGCCCGCGCGACGTGCTGGACCACGAGCAGCGTGGCGTCCCACGAGAGCCGCCCCTGGCGCTCGAGGCGGTCCGCGAGCGTCTCCCCCTGCAGGAGCTCCATCGCGATGTAGGGCACGCCGCCATCGAACCCGTGGTCGGTGACCCGCACCACGTGGTTGCTCTCCAGCGTGGCGGCTGCCCGGGCCTCCCGCTCGAACCTCGAGAAGAGCTCACGCCGGACGTCGGCGTCGCTCTCCGTGAGGAGCGCGGGATCGATGAGCTTCAAAGCAAGCGAGGATCCGAGCCGCACGTGCTCGGCCCTCCAGACCTCCCCCATCGCGCCGCGCCCGAGCGGCGCGACGAGGCGGTACCGATCTCCGATCACGGTGTTTGCGACGAACGTCTGCCCCATCAATGAGCTCGGGAGCCAAGGATGGCACGATCTCGGCGTCCGGCGTAAGCTCTCCGCACATGCGCAGAGCGTGGCCGGTGCTCGTCACCACCCTCCTCGGATGCCTCCTGCCGGCCTACGAGCCCTCCGACGGAGCGACCGGCGGTGGCGCCGCAGGGCCGGCGACGACCACGTCGGGGCCGACCAGCGGTGCGGGAGGCGCCGCAGGCGCCGAGAGCGGCGGAGGCGGGCAGGGAGGCGGGCCGAGCCCGATCTGTCCTGACGGAGACTTCACTCTCCCGTTCGGAAACGACATGAGCCCGCGCACCGAGGTGCACGTCGGAGTCTTCAGCCCCTTCACGGGGCTCTCCATCGTCGCGGGGCCGTACGAAGGGGACTTCGATTTCGTCACGACCACGACGACGCCGGTGCCGATGGCGACCAACTGGTTCGTCGGCGCCATCGGCCCGGACGGGATGCCAGCGTGGATCGTCACGCTCCACACGACGAACGACGCCGGCGATCCCGGCGTCCTCGACGACCTACGTCTGACGCCGCTCTCGGATGGCGGGACGCTCGTCACGCTCGGGGCTCAGCACCTCAGCGCCGAGTCCACTGCGGGAGGGAACTTCAACACGATGACGCAAGCGGATTCGGTGGACGGGTTCGCCATCAAGCTCGCGGCGGACGGCGAGATCGCCTGGTCGATATCGGTGGAGGGCTCCGGGATCGCGAACGTCTTCGGCGGGGTCGAGGTTCCGGGCGACCGAATCTTGCTGTTCGGATCCTACATCGCGGAAGCGGCGATCGATGGAACGCCGCTCGTGAACGGCGGAGCAGGAAACGAAATCCTCGCGTTCACCGTGGACGCCGGGGGCGGCCTACAGGATGTCTTCGAGTACTCGACCACCGAGGCCACCCTGCGGGACGCGGTCGTGCGGAACGATGAGGTCTATTTGCTCGGGGAGTATGCCGGCAACTTCCCTGACTTCGGCCTGGTGTCCCCCCCTGGCATGACGACCGACCACGACTGGTTCCTGGTCCGCCTGGTCGATCTCGTCCCCCAGAACGGGTGGGCGTACGGCGCCCTCGGTCGGCCCGACCGTGCGCTCAGGATCCTCGACGCTGGAGACGGTCTCGTCATCGCCGGCAAGTCGGCGCCAGGCCTGGGCACGCAGTTTTCTCTCGGCTCCTACGACACGACCGACAAGATGCTCGATCCGATGAACGCGGCGACGATCGTCGCGAAGGTCGGCTACGAGGGCGAGGGGCTCGGCTTCGAGCGCAACGCCCTGACGGCCGCGAATCCTTCGTGGGTGAGGCTCAAGTCCCTGGTGCCCTACCAGGGCGACCACGCCGTTATCCACTGGCACGAGCCGCCCGACGCGGTGACGCCCGTCGCGACCTACGTGCAAGGGACGCCCTACGCGGTGCCGGACGTGGACAGCCTCTGGCTCCGGGTCGGCGGCGTGAGCGGCACGGTAGACGCTGCGCGACCCTTCGGGGCAGGCTCGGCAGCAAGCGAAATCACGCGGCTCGCGCTGGACTCTTCGATCTGCGGCGACCTGGTCTTCGGCCACTACGTGGGCGCCATCGATTTCGAGTCCGTGATATTCCAGGCGGCAACCACTCGCGCGTTCGCGGCCTTCCGCACCGCGCAGACAGCGTTCGATCCGCCCTGAGAGCGCCGCGAGCACGGCGACCAGCGGCCCTTCGCGAGCGAGGCTTGGGGTGAGGGCGCGGGGTGGCTCGAGTCCACAGGCAGAGCGGCAGGTCAGAGGACGACCTCGAACGGGGTGCGCGCGAGCTCCTTGCCGCTCGTGGTGCGGACCACCGCCTCCCACGAGCCTGCCTCGTCGAACGCACGAGAGAACGCCCAGGTCCGCCACTTCGGCGAGGTACCCACGCCCAAAGTGACCCGGCCCTTCTCGGGCTTGTCGCTGGGCGGATCGAAGCTGACGACGATCTCGGACTCGCCGCCGGGGTTGTCGATCTCGAGGAACGCGTACAGCTTCTCGAAGTCCCCCTTCTCGAAGCGGGCCGCTTGCCCGAGGGGCTGGCGACGGTCGCGGTCCACCTCGGTCGCGACGACGAGACGGTTGACCTGCAGGGCCGAGCCGTCCGCCTTGGCCGTCTTGGCCAGCGTCTTGGGCGGGGCGCTCTGCGCCGCGGGGGGCGCGGCCGCGAGGGGCGCCGGCGACTGCGTCGCGGCGCTCGCCCCGGCGGGCGAGGCGCAGGAGGCGGCGACGGGCACGTGGACCACGCGGATCTCCTCGGCGGGGGCCCCCTCCGGGGCGCGGCGCCCGCACGCGGGCAGGAGGGACGCGAAGAGGACGACTGCGAGGGGCATCGAGAGCGGCTTCAGCATGGATCCGACCCATCGCAAACGGCGGACCAAAGGCAAGGACCGGAGAATCACCTCGGTTCCTGGCGCGGACGCCGATCCCGTGTGTCCGCCGGACCGCGCGCCCGTGGCTCCGTGGAGCCGCCCCGGCACCCGCCGCCTGCCCGTGCGAACTCCGGGTTCGTCATCACTTGGTTGGCGACTCGTGCCGCGACCCATCGAGTTCGATGGGCCGCGGTGCCCAAGGGAAATCGAGGAGGGAGCACGGAGGGGCGGCATCAGGAGGTTCTCCCATCCCCCTCGCCTCGTCGCGGGGGTGGGAGGAACCGATCGAAATCCGTGGGGCGAGGTACTAGCCTGGCATGCCGTGAACGCCCCCTCGCGCTTGCTCCTCGCCTCGCTGGTCATGGGTCTCGCCACCGCCTTGGGCTGCGGCGACGACACAGAGAACGCTGACTCCACTGCCAGCACCGGAAGCCAAGGCCAGGGAGGAGAGGACGACGGAAAGTTCCATCCGCCCGCCAACGGGACGCCGCTCAGCGAGGCCGACGCCTGCTCCGCGCTGCTCACCGCCCTCACCAACAAGCGCAACGCCCTGCCCTCGTGCATCTTCACGGTTCGGACGTGCCCTTCCCTCGTGCAAGCGGTGGGCGGGGAGCCCTGCCTCCAGTACGACGAAGGGACCATCGCCGGCTGCGTCAGCTACTACGGCGACGCGGTGGATTGCGCGGACCTCATGAGCCGCTCCGACGACTGCGCGTTCGAGGCGATCGAGGCGTCTGCCCCCGCGGGGTGTCCGTGAAGGACGCGCGCATCCTGCCCCGGTTCGACTTCCGCGTGGAGCTCGCGGCCGACTCCGTCACCGGGAAGGTCCGCGAGAAGAACGAGGACGCGCTGCTGGTGGCGCCCGAGATCGCGCTCTTCGGCGTGGCGGACGGCATGGGCGGGCTCGACTCGGGCGAGCACGCCTCGCGCCTCGCGGTCGAGACCGTGCGCGAGGCGCTCGGCGCGAAGGACGCTCTGCGCGCCATCGAGGAGTTCTGCCGCACCCCGACGCTGGAGCAGCGCCGCAAGGTGTTCGCCGTGCTTCGGCGCGCGTGCGAGGGAGCCCACGAGCGGCTCGTGGCCGAGCAGGAGGCGCGGGGGGAGAAGATGGGCACGACCCTCGACCTCTGCCTCTTCGCCCGCGACAAGGCCTTCGTCGCCCACGTGGGGGACGGGCGCGTCTTCCTCGCGCGGGCCAAGGCGACGCTGCAGATCACCGAGGATCACCTCGTGCGGGACCCGAGCAGCGTGCGCCGCCCCGGCGGGGGCAGCCGCACCCCGCGCCCCCTGGCGAGCGGGCTCGGGCTCCCGGTGCCGCTCCGCGTGGACGTCTTCCCGGTGAACCTCCAACGCGGCGACACGGTGGTCCTCGCGACGGACGGCGCCTACGCGCCCTTCGACGACGAGGCCGCGATTTCGCACGCCTGCAGAGGGACGCCCAAGGCGATCTGCGAGGCTTTCATCCGGCACTCGCTGTCGCGCGGCGGGCGCGACAACGCCTCGCTGGTGGTCGTCCGGGTGGATGAGCGGTTCATCCAGCGCGCCGACGATCGGGGCGCGATCGACGACACGGCGCTCGTCCGGCAGTGCCCCCTCTTCGACGGGCTCGCCCCGGCCGCCGTGCTCGCCGTCCTCTCGTCGGGCATCGAGGTGGAGGTCGACGAAGGTGGGGAGCTGCCAAGCTTTGACGCCGGCGACCACTGCGCCTACGTGCTGGTCGACGGCCTCGTGAAGGCGGCCGGCGGCACTACCCTCGGGGCCCCAGCGCTCGTCTTCCCGGAGTCTCTCGTGGGCGTGGACCACCGCGGCGGCCCGGCGCAGGTCCTCTCGCACCTCAGGTGCATCCGCATCCGACGCGACGACTTCCGCGAGGTGTGCCAGCACGACGCCACGTTGGGGATGGCGTTGTTCGAGCGCCTGGCCACGCACCTCGCACGCACCAGCGCGTGAGGCAGCCTCACGCCATCAGGCGCGCGACGTCCTCCTCCAGCGTCGCGCGGATGTGCGCGATCGTCTTCCCGCGCAAGCGGTCCTTCGTGGCCGCGTAGGCGCGCCGGCTGAACGCGCCGAGCCGCTTGGCCTCCTCCTTGGCGGTCTGCAGCAGCGCGTCGCCAGGGACGAGCCGATCGAGGTACCCCACCCGTGCGGCGCCCGCCGGATCGTAGATGCGCGACGCGAGCGTCGCGGCCGGGAGCTCGGTCGGGAGCAGGCGATCGCGCGCGAGCTCCATGGCGAGGATGGGCACTGGCATCGAGATGCTCACCTCGTTCAACCCGATCTTGAACGGCCCCTCGACGCCGAGCCGGACGTCTCCGGTGCAGAGGACGAGGGCGCCCCCGGCGAGCGCGTGCCCGGTGCACGCCACCACGAGGGGCAGCGGCGTCCCGTAGAGGCGCATGAGGAGATCCGAACCGCCCTCGAGGAGCTTCTTCGCTGCGTCGGGCCCGCTCATCATCACCTTGATGTCGAAGCCGGCGCAGAACCGCTCGGGCCGGCCCACGAGCACGATGGCGGCGGCCTCCGACTCCGCCCGCTCGAGCGAGCTCGAGAGCGCCTCGATCATCGCGTAGGACAGCGCGTTGGCCTTGCCGTCGTCCATGTGGATCACGGCGACGGAGTCTTCCAGGACGTAGGTGGCGGGTGCGGACATGGTCCGCATGGTAGGGGCGCAGGCTCGCCCTTGGATCCGATATCTCCGCGGGGCGTGGGGCGCCGACGAGGAGCTCGACGACGAGGCGTGCGTCGAGCCCGAGCCAGGTCTTCGCGGTTGGATCCCTCGATGGGCCGGAGTCGGCCGCACGGCGTCGCGTGCCTGAGCGTTGGACGAACGAGCGCGCCGAAGTCCCCGGCGCCTCCGGCTCAGCCCCCGCCGGTCGCGCCTGCGTTCGGGGACCAGAGCACCTCGTCGTCGCCGGAGAGCGCGCTCGCCAGGCGGCTCCACACGAAGAGGGCGTCGCTCAGGCGGTTCAGGTAGCGCACCGCCAAGGGATCGGCCTCCGCGGATCGCGCGAGGCGCACCGCGCAGCGCTCGGCGCGACGGCAGACGGTCCGCGCCAGGTGCAGCTCCGCGTTGAGGCGCGAGCCCCCCGGGAGCACGAACGATCGGAGCGTGGGGAGCCGCTCTCCCGCCTCGTCCATCTCCCGCTCGAGGAGGAGCACCTCGGCCTCCGTCACGCGCGGCTGGCCCGGTCGGAGGTCCTCGGGCATGGTGGCCATCAGCGAGCCCAGGTTGAAGAGCTCGTGCTGGACGCGGAGCAAGGCGACGGCCAGGCGCTGGAGGTCCGGGCCCGCGTCGCGGGCGCGCCCGGCCGCCTCCAGGGCCGACCAGCGCGCGCCGCCGATCACCGCGTTGAGCTCGTCGACGGTCCCGTAGGCCTCGATGCGGAGATCGTCCTTGTCGACCTTCTGACCGCCGACGAGGCTCGTCTGCCCCTGGTCGCCCTTCTTGGTGTAGACGCGGTTGATCGTGACGTGCGGATCGTGAAAGGGCTTCTCGGCCATGGGCCCGGATCATAGCCGGCGGTTGCGCCACCGGGAGCGGCCCACTACGTTTCCCGCTCGATGGCACAGTCGTACAGCGAGCTGATCAGCGAGGTCCGAAAGAAGATCCGCATCGTCTCCTTGGAGGAGGTCCGCAAGCGCCAGGAGGAGCGCGCGCCGATGGTGCTGCTCGACGTCCGCGAGAAGGAGGAGGCCCGCGCAGGGTTCATCCCCGGCGCCGTCCTCGTCCCGCGCGGGTTCCTCGAGATCCAGATCGAGCAGAAGCTCCCGGACAAGTCCGCGCCCATCGTCGTCTACTGCGCCGGCGGGACGCGGAGCGCGCTCGCCGCCAAGACGCTGATGGAGATGGGGTACACCGCCGTCGAGAGCGCCAATCCAGGCTTCGTCCGCTGGAAGGACCTGGGCTTCCCGGTGGAGGTGCCGCCGGCGCTCACCGACGCGCAGCGCGACCGGTACTCGCGGCACCTGCTCCTGCCCGAGGTGGGCGAGGTCGGCCAAGCGAAGCTCCTCGCCTCCAAGGTCCTCCTGCTCGGCGCGGGCGGCCTCGGGAGCCCCGCGGCGCTCTACCTCGCGGCGGCGGGTGTCGGGACCCTCGGGCTCGTGGACGGCGACGTCGTCGACGCCTCGAACCTCCAGCGACAGATCCTCCACGCCACCAGCCGCGTCGGGACGCCGAAGGTCGACAGCGCCGAGAAGACGCTGACGGATCTGAACCCCGACGTGAAGATCGTGAAGTACCAGGAGCGCGTCACGAGCGACAACGTGGACAGGATCTTCGCGGACTACGACGTCGTCGTCGACGGCTGCGACAACTTCCCCACCCGCTACCTCGTGAACGACGCGAGCGTGTTCCTCAAGAAGCCGGTGGTCCACGGGTCCATCTTCCGATTCGAGGGTCAGGTGACGGTGTTCGATCCGGCCCGCGGCGGCCCCTGCTACCGCTGCCTGTACCCGGAGCCGCCGCCCCCCCACCTCGCGCCGAGCTGCCAGGAGGCGGGCGTGCTGGGGATCCTCCCCGGCGTGGTCGGCGTCATCCAGGCGACCGAGGCGATCAAGCTGCTGCTGGGCAAGGGCACGTCCCTCGTGGGGCGGCTGCTCACCTACGACTCGCTGCGCATGCGCTTCGGGGAGCTCAAGCTGCGCCGCGACAAGACCTGCCCTGCGTGCGGGGACGAGCCGACGATCAAGAGCTACATCGACTACGAGTGGTTCTGCTCCACGGGCGCCTGACCCGCGTCAGAACGTGAGCGCGATCTTGCCGAAGTGCGCGCCGCTCGCGAGGGAAGCGAGGGCGGCCGGCGCGTCCTGCCAGGGCGCGCTCCGGTCGATGATCGGGCGGAGCCCCGTCTGCGCGATCGCGCGGACCATCCGGAGCATCGCCTCCTTGTGGCCGACGAACACGCCTTGGAGGCGCACGTTGCGCATGAGCACGGAGCGCAGATCGATCTCGGGGGTGGCGCCGCCGAGGACCCCGATGATCGCCACGATCCCTCCGGGCCGCACCGCCCGCAGCGACTGGGCGAGCGTGCCCGATCCGCCGACCTCGACGACGATGTCGACGCCGCGGCCGTCCGTCAGCGCCGCCGCGCGCTTGCCCCACTCCGCCTCCGCTCGATAGTTGATGACCTCGTCCGCGCCGAGGGCGCGCGCCCGCTCGAGCTTCGCGTCGCTCGAGCTGGTCACGATGACCCGCGCCCCGACCGACCGCGCGAGCTGGAGCGCCGCGACGGAGACCCCTCCGGTGCCCTGCACCAGCACCGTCTGGCCCGGCGCGACCGCGCCTTGCTCGATGAGGGCGTTCCAGGCGGTCAGGTAGGCGCACGGGAGCGCCGCCGCCTCGACGTCCGTCAGGTGCGGCGGAGGCACGACGACGTTCTTCGCCGGGAGCGTGAGCTCCTCTCGCAGCACCCCGTCGATCGGGCCTCCGAGGGTCGTCGCGAGCTTGTCCTTCGTCGGCTCCCCGGCCATCCAGCCTTGGACGAACAGGGGGCAGACTCGGTCGCCGACGGAGAGGTCGGTGACGCCCTCGCCGCGCGCGACGATCTCCCCGACGCCGTCGGACAGCGGCACGAGGGGCAGCGGCTGCCGCGGGTTGTACGCGCCCGTCACCATCAGCGCGTCCCGGTAGTTCAGCGTGGCGGCGCGCATCCGGACGACGATGTCCCCGGGGGCAGGCTCGGCGCGCTCCCGGTCCACGGTCCGCAAGCGGTCGATCCCGAACGCCCCCTCGATCACCATCGCGCGGTAGCCCATGCCCCCCATTAGCCCCTGCCCCAGCCTCGCCGCAACGCCGCGGGATGGCGCCAGAATGCGGCCGCCCTGGACGTGGATCGGTCCGGATGGAGACGGCGCGATCCACTCCGCCAGCCCAGCGAAATGCCTACATCCACACCGTGCCGGTCTCAGCCGATTTTTCACGCTGCCGCGGATTCTGCGCCTGGCACACGTCCTGCCTTGTAGGCCTCCGTGCGCCTCGCGGTCCGGTCTTTCACGGTGATCCTCGCGTCTGCCCTCGCGGCGGCCGCGGCGCTGAGCGGGTGCGAGGACAGCCCCTCCACGATCCTGCTGGGCGGCGGCGATCAGGGCGCGGGCGAGGTCGGCGGCGCGGGCGGCGCGCCCTTCGTCGACACGGGCAAGCAGCTATGGGCGGGCATCGAGGCGGAGCTCGTGGAGAACTGCGCGGAGTGCCACGACGCGGGCGGCATCGGAGACGCGCCCTTCCTCGCGGGCCCCGACCGCTACCAGAGCGTCCTCTCATGGCCGGGCATCGTCGTGCTCGATCCGAGCGAGAGCTCGATGCTCACCTACCCCGTGAGCGGCAGCGGTCACAACGGGACCAACCTCGACTCGGTGCCCGGGGACCTGCTCGCGCGCGTGCGCGCTTGGCTGGAGGCGGAGGCGGCGGCCATCCAGAACCCGGTCGAGACGCCGCTCGCCGTCGACCCGTTCACGCCCATCATGGGGCTCAACGTCGTCTACCTCACGCCCATCGATCCGGCGCTCACCGGCGTCGCGATCATCTTCACCGCAGAAGAGCTGACGCCGAACAGCCTCCGGCTCTCCGAGATGACCGTGTACACGACGTCGATGACCGGAGTGCACATCGTGCACCCGGTGTTCGCGGTGTACCCGAAGGGCAGCCCCGCGACGGCCGATCCGGTGGACAGCTTCGCCGGCTTCGACACCTACTATCCCGAGAACCAGTCTGGCGCGTTCGGCGCCGGGACGCTGATCCTCACGAACTGGGAGCCTGAGGCGAAGCTCGGGCTCGGCTTCGAGGCGTGCGCACCCTGGACCGAGGCCGGTGGCGCGGGCGGCGGCGGCGGCGGCGGCCCGGGCGGATCGTGCACCGCGCTTCCCGAGTTCAGCGAGAGCGCGGCGCCCCAGCTCCAGGCGCGGTGCGTGTCGTGCCACGGCGGCGGCAACGGCCAAGCCACGGCGGCCGTGGACATGACGGACCTCGGCACCGATGACGCGGCCGCCTGCGCGCAGGTGAAGAACCGCGTGAACCTCACGACCCCGCAGCAGAGCCAGATCTTCGTCGTCACGAACCCGAATGGGAACGCGGCGCACCCTTACAAGTTCGGCGGCGACGCCGGGCTCCACGCCGACTTCATGACCGAGCTCACCCTCTGGATCTCGGCCGAGTGACCAGAAAGGCGCCACCTCGATGCGAGCCACGACACACCTCCTCCTCCTTCTGGCGATCGGCCTCGCGGCTTGCGAGGACGGCCCCGCGAGCTCCGGGCTCCCCGGCGGCAGCGAGGACGGCAAGCCCGGAGAGGACGATCCGACCGGCGGCGACGGCGACACCACCGACGGTGAGTCGGTGGATCCGGCGCTCGCGGCGCGCCAGATCGACTACAACGAGGCGCTCCGCACCGCCTCGCTCAAGCTCACGAGGCGGACGCCGACGCTCGCGCAGATCAGGCGTGTCGAGACGGCGGTCGATCCGAAGGTCGCCTACGAGGCGGAGCTGGATCTGCTGCTCGAGAGCCCCGCGTTCGCGGCGCGCATGCTGAAGTTCTGGCAGGACACCATGAGGATGGGCGGCCCCGGCCTCGACACCGCGCCCGCCCTCGCGGCGAAGCTCACCGTGGAGGAGGGGCGCCTCACCGACCTCTTCACCCTGGAGACCGGAAACTGCCCGACGTTCGACGGCGAGACCGGCACGTTCACACCCGCGGACTGCGCGAGCGGCGCCCCCGCCGAGGCCGGCGTCCTCACCGATCCGGCCGTCATGCGGCAGTTCTACGGCAACATGGCCTTCCGCCGGGTGCGCTGGGTCCAGGAGACGTTCTTCTGCTCCAAGATGCCGGCGGAGATCGCGGAGACGCCGCTCTCCATGAACGGCAAGGACTACACGTCGCCCTGGGTCTTCGAGTCGATCTCGGCGAGCCCGATCGACTTCCAAGACACGCAGTCGGTCGTGTGCGCGAACTGCCACTCGACGATGAACCACATCGCGCCGCTCTTCGGGAACTTCGACGCGGACGGCATGTGGCAAGCCGGGATCGCGGTCATGACGCCGCTCGCTCCGGAGCCCGTGCCCACGGAGCTCTCCCACTGGCTCGTGCCCGGGGAGGCGACGGCCTGGCGGCTCGGCCAAGAGGCCGGCGACCTGCCGGCGCTGGGCGCGGTGCTGGCGGAGGAGCCCGGGCTCTCCGAGTGCCTGGTGGCGCGGGCGTGGAACTGGTCGATGTCCAAGGAGGACATCGTCGCGGACCTCGCCACCGTGCCCTACTCGGTGCTCGAGCCCTACGTCCTCGACTTCGACGTCGATCGCAACTTCAAGCAGACCCTCCGCTCGATCATGACGAGCGAAGACTTCGTGAGCTTCTGAGCCGAGGACCGAGGAGATCACGATGAGCAACCCGAACTCCACGACTCTGACGAAGGCCCTCCTCGTCGCCGCCCTCGCGGCCCTGCCGAGCTGCGTCGCAGATCTGCCGACGACGCTCGAGGCGCCGGAGAAGGCGCACAAAGACGGCGACGAGCCCGTCGGCGACCCGATCGACAAGCCGGGCTCGAAGCCCGAGGACACCGTCGGCGGCGAGGACAACACCTACGATCACACGCCGAGCCTCGGCGCCGAGGACTCGCGCGATCCCTTGGAGATCGCCCAGCAGCGCGAGGAGGAGGGCTCGCCTGAGACGCGCGCGCGGCTCCACTCGTGCCAGAAGCTCCCGATCGCGGCGCTGCGCAACCTGCTCTCGGATCTCGGGGTCGACTTGGAGGCCACCGGGGACATCCCGACGGCCGGCCAGCTCCTGGCCGGCGGCGGAACCGCGCTCGGGCAGGCCAACTACGCCGCGCGCATGGGGGAGGATCTCGTCTGGACCGCCGCCGGCGCGGCCAAGCAGTTCGACATCTTCGTGCAGGCAGCGCCCGAGATCATCGCGGCCATGCCGACGCTGCCCCACTGCCAGGGCATGGGCGTCGGGGAGCTCCAAGGCGCGGGCGTGCCGATGTTCAACGAGGCGGACGGCTCCTGCAACGCCGACGCGGTCACCTGCTTGATCGGCCGGCCGGCCACGGCGGACCACCTCGCCATCTGCAAGAGCCTCGTCGACAGCGCCTCGACGGTCGAGAACGGCCGCGTCGTCGCGGTCGCGGCGCTCCTCAGCGCGGCCCACTCGTGTGAGTGATCGAAAGGGAGACGGACCATGGCGATCGATACCCTGAAGAACCTCCACGGCCCCTCGCGCCGCCGCTTCTTGCGCTGGGCGGGCGCGGCCGGCGCCCTGTTCGCCCTCGACCGGGCGCGCCTCCTCGACGCGCTCTCCGACTCGGCCGGCACGGCGATGGCCGACGAGGCCTCGTGCGCGCTCACGATGAAGTCGTTTCACCTGGTGGCCGGGGACGGGGGCTTCGCGTGGTTCCAGCTCCTCTGGCCCCACAACGAGATCGCGACGGCCGGCAGCGACACGTTCGCGTTCCACGCCCCCGGCCAGGCGGTCAAGGCCACGGACACCGACCGCGACTTCCACTTCGGTCCCGAGGCCCCCTGGCAGTCCCTCGACAAGACCAAGCGCGTCACCGCGTACATGGCCGGAAGCAACCAGACCCACACGGCCACGCCCGGCTCTGCGGCGACCGTCGGCAACAACCAAGGCATGCTCGCCGTGTGCGCGGCGATCCAGCGGACGACGCCTTCGCTCCTCCCGGTCATCGGCGTGACCCCGATCACCTTCGGCACCGCCCCGGGGGCGCCGGGCGTCACCGCGGTCGACAGCGCCGACGGCATGGTCGAGCTCTTCAACAGCGCCGCGTCGCAGGCCATCCTGGAGATCCCCGAGGACGCCGCGCTCTACGACGCCTACTACAAGGCGCTCCTCGGCCTGAACAAGGCCGCGCCGCGCCCGACCCAGCTCCGCGGCCAGCGGGTCGGCAAGCAGGCGGCGAGCTTCCTCGGGCAGAACCTGGCCGAGCTCCTGCGCCCGACCGCCGCGGATCTGACCCGCTACGGGATCACCGACGGTACCCCCACGAAGCTCCGTGAGATCGCCAAGACGTGCATCGTGGCCGTGAAGGCCTTCAAGCTGAACCTCACGCAGTCGGTGATCGCGCCCGCCATGCGAGACGATCCCCACGGGGCGTTCGGGGACATGCAGAACCTCCAGAGCACGATCTCCGGGCTCGGCAAGATCCTGGACGAGCTCATGAACGACCTCATCGCGGCCCCCGATCCGTCGTGCTCGGCGCGGAGCCTCGGCGACTCCGTCGTCATCACGGTGCACGGCGACACGCCGAAGGATCCTCGCGATCGCAGCGGCTGGCCCGACGGTACGCCGAACGACTCGAACTGGCTCTACGTGATGGGCAACGGCTACACGAAGACGGGGTGGTTCGGAGGCGTCCGGGCCAACGGCACGACGGACGGCTTCGACCCCACGACCGGCGCGCTCGTCGCCGGCCAGCAGTCGACCGTGACGAGCGCCCCCGCGGGCGCCGCGGTCGCCTACGCCGTGGCCAAGGGCGACATGCGGCGCGTGCAGGATTTCTACACCGGCGCTGCGCTCGACGGGATCGTGAACATCGATCCGCTCCAGTAGCCGGCCTCGCCGGCTACGATGGGGCGATGCGCGCCCCGCTGGTCCTCGCCGCCCTCGCCCCTTGCCTCCTCTTCTGCCTCCGAGAGGCCCGGGCGGAGACGTTCCAGATCGATCCGTCCGGCGACCTCCCCGGCGCCATCGCGATGCTGATGCCGGGGGACGAGCTCGTGCTCGCCGGCGGCACCTACGACATCGCGCAGCTCTTCACCGTCACGGTCTCCGGCGCGCCCGGGCAGCCGATCCTCATCCGCGCGGCGGACGGTGAGATCCCGATCATCACGCGCCCCGACGCGAACCAGAACGTCATCAACGTGGAGGGCTCGTACCTCACGTTCCGAGGGATCGAGTTCACCGGGGGCTCCCGCGGGATCCGCCTGAGCGACGTCGACTACGTCACCATCGAGGACTGCCACGTCCACGACACCGCCGCGAACGCCATCAGCGCGAACGACGGCGGCGTCGACTACGAGGGCATCATCATCCGCCGGACTCAGATCCACCACACGGGCGGCAACGGGGAGGGCATGTACCTGGGCTGCAACGACAACGGCTGCCAGTTCCACGACGCGATCATCGAGCAGAACTGGATCCACGACACGCTGGGCCCCACCGTGGACCAAGGCGACGGGATCGAGATCAAGGAGGGCAGCTACGGCAACATCGTCCGCGACAACGTCATCCACGACACGGCCTACCCGTGCATCATCACGTACTCGACCGTCGGCAACGGACCGCCGAACGTCATCGAACGGAACGTGATGTGGAACTGCGGCGACCACGGCATCCAGTCCGCAGCCGACGCGATCATCCGCAACAACATCATCCTGGGCGCCGCCGCCGACGGGATCCGCAACCAGCCGCACCAGGCGGGCTCTCCCGCCAACTTGGTCATCACGCACAACACCGTCCTCAAGCCGAGCGGCACGGCGATCCGATCGGACGGCATCGTCGGGTCGGTCGTCATCGCCAACAACGCCGTCTACGCGCAGAGCGGCAACGCCCTCCAGGCGGCCGGCAACCTCGCCGGGCTGGTCGTCGCCGGCAACGTGGGCGTCGGCTCGCTCCAGGGGGTGTCCTCCGGGTTCGCGGCGACCGGAGACGTCGCCGTGGACTTCGTCTCGGCGAGCTACTCCGGCGCGACCCCCAACGACGTCTTCCCTGCCCCCGGGTCGGCGCTGGTGGGCGCGGCCGACGCTGCCCACCTGGCCGCCGACGACTTCAACGGCACGGCGCGAGGCGCCCAGCTCGACGTCGGCGCCTACGCCTTCGACCCCGCCGGGAACCCTGGCTGGACCTTGGGCCCTAGCTTCAAGGACGCCCCGGCCGGACAAGGGGGCGGCGGCCAGGGCGGCGCCTCCAGCGGTCCAGGCGCCGGGCCTGGCGCCACGACCGGCGGCCTCGGCGCGACGGCCGCGTCCGGGGGCGTGGGCGCCGGAGGAGGCGACGGCGTCGCCGACGGCGACTCGGGAGACGGGTGCGACTGCCGGACCGGCGGGCGGAGCGGCGCCCCGTGGGCGGCGCTGGCGTGGGCGCTCGGGCTCGCGACGGCGCTGCGGCGGCGCCGGCGCTGACGCTCGTCGCGGCGCGGCGGACCCGTCCATCTCGCGACCCCAGCGAATGCTCCCGGCTCGAGCCTCCACACGCTCGAGGTGTAAGGAGGCGTAAGGAGCCCGAGAGGTGGGCCAAGCGTAGGCTCATCCACGATGAAGCTCTCCACCAAGACCAAGAAGGTCCGGGAGCAGGCCCTGCGGCTCGACCTCGCCGGCCTGAAGAAGTCGCTGGCCAAGGGCGTCGAGCCCGCTCAGCTCGACCTGTGCCGGGCGCTCGTCGCGGCGCTCTGGCCGGAGCCGCTCGACGCCAACTGCGTCGCCATCGAGGAGCCGGACCGCGAGCTGCAGGAGCTCGTCGTTCGCACGCTCGTGGAGCACGGTGCGAGCCCGGACTTCGTCGCCACCGACGAGTACGGCTCCGA
The DNA here is from genome assembly GCA_964492175.1 of uncultured Polyangiaceae bacterium. Lineage (GTDB taxonomy): Bacteria > Myxococcota_A > Polyangia > Polyangiales > Polyangiaceae > Xiheicaenibacterium. The sequence continues at coordinate 39,805 of CAZBJI010000048.1, forward strand.
GTGCGCGACCCCGCTGGTCGCTCTGCTGCAGTGCGAGATCCCGCGCGATCGCAAGCTGGCGCTCCTCGAGCTCTTCCTCTCGCACGGCGGGAGCGTAGACGAGCGATCGGACGCGTGGACGCCGCTCGAGGCCGCGCTGCCGAGCGGCGACGACGTCGACCTCGGCGCCTTCGAGATGCTCGCCACGCGCGCTTCGCCGTCCACGATCCAAGCTGCCCTCGGCTTCGCGCTCCGTCCTTACCTCGCGCACGGGCCCGGGATCTCGGCGAGCCTGGCGACCGGGTCCCCGAGCGCCGCGCTCCCCCGCTTGCTCGAGCTCACGGCGCACATCGACGAGCCCGACTGGACGGGCCTCACACCCCTGCAGACCGCGGCGGTGGCGGGGCGCGTCGACGTGGTGCGGAGCCTCGTGGGGCGCGGAGCGTCGGTCGACGCACGCACCGCGAAGCAGGTGAGCGTGAACGTGAGCGTGCTCGTGAACCGCACCAACCCACAGATCCAGGTCCCGGCTGGCGCGACCGCGCTCGACTTGGTCACCGAGGTGCTCGCGGAGGGAACCCGCGTGATCGCCGGCGCGTCGAAGGCTCACGTGCTCGACCGCGGCGTGGCGTTGCTCGAGGCGCTCGAGGCGGTTCGGCTGGTGCTCGTCGAGGCGGGCGCGTCTCGCGCCGTCCGGCGCGACGTCCCTACGCAACCGGCGTTCAAGGCCCAGGTCGACGAGGCGTTCGGCGGCCTCGCCCTGGCCCTGCGCGCGGACCCGCGGACCTGGCAGAAGCGGCTCGACGCCATCGACGCGAGCGGATCTGGCCCGTGGGGGTACATGTCGAGCGCCGCGGACGCGCTGCGGGACGAGCTGCCGGCCCGCCGCCCCGAGACCTTCTTCCGCCTCTTCGTCGACAGGCTTCACGAGGGTCGCGAGCCGGTCGTCGACGTCGACATCGACGACGACGACGACGACGACCGGTTCCAGCTCGACGTCGACGGGTACCCCGAGGCCGCGCGAGAGCCCCTACGGAAGGGGACGATCGTGGGCTACTCGCCGGACGAGCTCTTCGTGCTCTGGCCCGAGCCGGATCGCGCCACGTGGCTCTGCCGGATCACCCCCGACGCGCTCGAGATCCTGGCCGAGACCCCCGCAGCGTTGATCGGCGAGGCGGGACGCTCCATCGCGAGCTCGTGATCGGGGCCCGGTCGCTGTGAAGGGCCGCGAGCCCGCGACGGGACCTCAGTACGCCGCGGCCTTGCCGCCTGCGCGGGTCGTGTCGGCCACGGCGCGGAAGCCCCGGGTGGCCGGGTCGACCTCGATCGAGTTCGCGTGCCCGATCCGCCCGCGCTTCACGATCTTGTGCCCGCGCTTCTCGAGGTCGGCCTGGACGTCCGCGGGCATCCACTCCTCCGTCATGATGGCGTCGGGGAGCCACTGGTGGTGCGCGCGGAGCGCAGGCACGGCCACGTCGAGGGGCCGCTCGTAGTCGACGAGGGCTCGGACGACCTGCGCGACCGTGGTGGAGATCGTGGGTCCGCCGGGCGAGCCGAGGATCGCCCTCACCTCGCCGGCCTTGACCAGGATGGTGGGTGACATGCTCGAGAGCATGCGCTTGCCCGGCTCGATCTTGTTCTGCTCGCCTTGCACCAGGCCGAAGACGTTCGGGGAGCCCGGCTTGACCGCGAAGTCATCCATCTCGTTGTTCAGCAGCACGCCGGTCCCTGGGACCATGAACTTGGCGCCGTACCCGGTGTTGAGCGTCGTCGTGGTCGCTACGGCCATCCCGTCCGCGTCCACGACCGAGTAGTGCGTCGTCTGCGTCGACTCACCCTTGGTGGGGGCGACGCCCGCCTTGACCTGCGACGAGGGAGTGGCCTTCGCGGGGTCGATGTCCTTCATGCGCTTGGCGATGTACGAGGTGTCGAGCAGCTCCGCGAGCGGGACCTTCACGAAGTCGGGATCGGCGAGGAGGGCGTTCCGATCGGCGTAGGAGCGCCGCATGGCTTCGGCGAAGAAGTGGATCTCGTCGGCGCTCCGCCACGGCTTCTTCTGGAGCTCCAGCACCTCGCTCGCGGCGAGGAGCTGCTTCAGGACCACGCCGCCGCCGGAGGGGGGCGGCATCGTGATCACCTCGTGTCCGCGGTAGGAGAACCTCACCGGCTCGCGCCACTTCGCCACGTACGCCTCGAGATCTCGGGCCACCCAGATCCCCCCTGCCTTCTTCACCTCGCGCGCCATCGTCTCGGCCAGGGGCCCCACGTAGAACGCGCGCGCGCTCTCCGCGATGCTCTCCAGCGTCCTCGCGAGATCGGGTTGAACGAGCTTGTCGCCCGCGGCGAGAGCTGCGCCGTCGGGTCGCGAGAAAGCCTTGGCCGTCGCCTCGAAGCCGAGCTCCCGCATCTTCTTGGTGGCGTCGGCGAGGTCCTTGGCCGTCACGGCGTCGAGGGCGAACCCCTCCTTCGCCAGCTTGATGGACGGCGCCACCACGTCCCGCCAGGGGAGCTTCCCGAGGCGCGCGTGCGCCGCCGCGAGGCCCGCCACGCTGCCCGGGATCCCGGCGGCCTTGGGACCGTTGAGGCTGTCCTTGGTGGGCTCGCCCTTCTTGTCCAGGTACATGTCTCGGGTCGCGGCGGACGGCGCGGTCTCACGGTAGTCGAGCGCGAGGGCCTCGCCCTCCTTCGTTCGGATGACCATGAAGCCGCCGCCGCCGACGTTGCCCGCGACGGGGTGAGTGACCGCGAGGGCGAACCCGACCGCGACCGCCGCGTCGACGGCGTTCCCCCCCCGCTTCATGATCTCGATGCCCACGTCCGAGGCGTTCGCCTCCTGGCTCGCCACGGCGCCGTTGATCCCCAGAGCGACGCGGGGCGCCTCGGCGGTCCCCGCCGGCAGGGCGCGGGCCCGCCGCGCTGGTGAGGCGGTCGGCGCGACGGTCGCCGCGACGGTGGGCGCCGCGGTGGGCCGGGGCGCGGTGGGCTCCGCGCCCGGCGAGCACGCGGCGACCAGAAGCAGGGCGAGACGAGCGAGCCTCCTGGGGTCCATGGCGGGCGAGCGTACCCTGGGCAGATCCCCGGCCGCATCGCGAAGATCGCCCTCGCGGCCGACGGAGCGCCGAAGACGGCGGCGCTGCGCCGCTGGGTCCGCGCGGACGTCACCGGGCGCAGTGACCGGGAGCGTTTCAGCGACGCGCTAAGGGAGCGGCTCCACGACGATCTCGTCCGAGTCGCCCGGCCCCGCTCCCGCGCGCGCTCGCACCCGCAGGCCTCCGCACGCGAGGTGCAGGACCTCGGGGGCGACGACGGGCTTGGCGCAGCTCGGCTCGACGCTCACCCGCTCCTCGAACGCCGCGCCGACGAAGTCGACCGCCCGGCCGACGGCCTCGATCCGCTCTCGCACGCTCTCGGCGCGTCGCTCCTCCTTCGTGAACGTCTCGTCGAGGCGCGAGAACAGCTCGCCGCCAGCGAACGACGCCCGGAGGGGGCGGCCCGCCTCGTCCAGCGTCAGCTCCACCACGAACGCGAGCTCGCGATCTTCGAGCCGCTTCTCCACCGGGATCGCGTAGGCATGGACGGCGTCCTTCATACACACCCGCGCGGCGCCGTCCGGCAGGTCGGCGCCCTCCGCCGGAGCGCACACGGGCTCCGGGAGCGCGAGCGAGAAGGCGATGAGGAGATCCTTCGGCGCCTCGGAGAGGGGCCCGGCGAACGCGGCACGATCCAGCGTGAGCTTGAGCCAGCGGGAGAGCGCCTCCTGCGCGTCGAGGCGGCTCTTCTTGGCGCGCTCCAGGCGCTCCCGCGTCACGGTCGCGGCCGCGAGCATCGGATCGCTCTTGCGGCGCTCCTCGAGCACCCGGAGGCGGCTGCGCGCCTCGGCGGCGTGAGGCCCCCGCGGGAGCGCGTCGAGGTAGGCCCGGAGCCCCGGCTCGTCCCGCTCGTGCTTGGCGAAGAAGACGGGCTCGGCGCGATCGAAGTATCTCCGGACGTCCTCGGCGTAGGCTCCGGTCGGGCGCTCCTCGAGGTAGCGGTGCGCCGCGGCGAGCCGCGCCGCGAACGTGCGCTCGATCCGCGTGCGGCGGTACGCGGCGTGGTCGCCCGGCGTCGCCTGGATCCAGGAGCAGGACGCTAGCGCCAGCGGCGCGAGCACGCAGAACAGCCTGACCGCGCGCATCACGGGTCCCCCCGATCCGGCTGGCCGGTGCCGTCGAGCGGGCAGAAGTTGCACTCCGTGGGGATGGTGGCGCCTTGGTCCGCCACGTAGAGCGCGTAGTCGTCGCAGCTCGCCACGCGCAGCGCGTCGAGGCACACCTCTCCGTCGTGCACGAGCGGGAGGCAGTCCTCGGGGAACTCGCCCGTCACGGCCGCCGCCCCGCAGGCGGCCTCGCACTGCGCCGTGAAGAGGGCGCACTCGGTGCACTGGGTGCAGTCGATGTACTGCTTGTTGGCGAAGAACTTCCCGGCGTCGAGCGCCACCGCCTCCTGACCGCAGCTGCCGATGTTCCCGGCCGTCGGCGCGAGGCAGAGGAGCGCGAACGAGGCGGCGAAGACGTAGCGCCGCTTCACGGGAGGAACTCGTAGTCGGCGATCACGCCGAGCTGGAAGTTGAGGACGGGGATCACGCTGTACTGTTGCTCCAGGGTGGCTGCGCCGTAGAACAGATCGAACGCGATCTCGCTCGTCAAGCCGAGCCCCGCGAGGAAGAACCACGAGAAGCTCGCCGCGAGCTCGGCGCCCACGGTCGCGTCGGGCGCGAGGAGGACGACGGGCCCCGCCCGGCCGTAGGCCATGACCGGCAGGTCCGAGCGGTAGGCGAGCACGTAGGACGGGGTCACGTACGGCTGGAGCAGCCCGGTGACGCTCGTCCCGAGATGCACGGAGGGCCCGTGCTGGACCCCGTCGGGCGCGCCAAAGGCTAGGGTCGCCGCCAGATCGATGTATGGGCCGGTGACGGAGACGCTCGACGCGTCGTCGCCCAGGACCGTGGAGAGCCGGTAGGGGTTGTTGAACCGCAGGCCGGTCCCCGCGCTGACGGAGCCAAAGATGCGGGCGTAGAAGCCAGGCTCCGCCTCGAGGCGCCGCACCGCGGCGGGGCTCGGGGGCGGCGGAGGCGCGCCCGGCGGAGGCGCGCCCGCC
>CAZBJI010000049.1:0-44679 GCA_964492175.1 uncultured Polyangiaceae bacterium
GGTTCTCGTTCGGGCGCGCCGCCCGCTCGTTCCCGGCACCGTCCAGGTAGACGAGCATGGCGGGGGCGCAGGTGACCGCGCCGAGCAGGTCGCGGAAGCTGCCGAGCGCGTGCGCGCGGAGCACCTCCCGGTCGTAGGGCGCGCGGAGGTGGCGGCAGGCTCCCTTGCCGATCGCGACGTGGAAGTGATCGGTCCACGCTTCGGTCACGACCTCGAGCAGCTGGCGCCGCGAGTACACGGCGCGGAGGAGGGTGTGGCGCACGAGCTCCTCCTCCACTTGCTCGGGGGGGAACTCCATGACGAGCCCGGCGTCGAGCTCGGGGGTGTCGATCACGGCCGTGCGGAGCTCGCGCGAGACGTCGGAGACGCCGTCGGGCGCGAGCTGGGCCGCGATCCAAGCTTCTCTCCCGACCGTCCGGAGCTCCTCGAGATCGCCGGGGCGAGGCCCGAACGTGGCGCGGTTCAGCAGGTGGACGTCGGCGTCGACGGACGACGTCGCGGGCACGTCGAAGCGGGTCGGGAGGCCGCCGCCGGCGAGGTCGGCGAGCCCGGAGAGGACGCGGTCGCACCCCGCGAGGCTCACCGCGCCGGCGAGGAGGCAGCGGCGCCCGATCTGGACGTGGCGGTCGCCCGTCGCCAGCGGCGCGCCGGCGAGGTGGGGAGAGGGGGGGATCATGGATCAGACCGCGGTCGCCGGGGCGCGAGAGGGAGAAGGGCGCGCGGCGCCGACGCCGAGCGCAGAGAGACAAGCCGCGCCGGTGCCCATGGCGAGCGTCAGGGGCAAGACCACGAACCAGCCCACGAGGGGCAGGAGCAGCGCGAGCTCGAGCACGATCCCGCCGCGCAGCGCCCGCAGCCAAGGGCGGGCGTCATCGCTCGGGGAGGGGAGCGACCGACCGACCCGCTGGGCCAGTCCGGCGACCCCCGAGAGCGAGAGCCCGAGCGAGAGCCCGAGGAACAGGAGCCCCGACGCCTTCGCCGGGCCCGGACCGACGTTCACGAGGACGGCGGTCAAGACGACCGCGAGGATGGCCACCGGGAAGCCCACGAGGGCCGACGCGAGGGGACGCTCGGTCGCCGCGCGCTCGGCGCGGTCCACGAACGCCGGGGCGAGCGACCTCACCAGCAGGAAATAGCCCGTGAGGCTCACGAGGAGCGACAGGACCAGGGATCCGATGAAGACCGTGCTTCCGAGGTAAGGCATGCGGTTCTCTGGCGGCGCTCCGAGCGCGACCAGCCTCCACTCCCCCTTCGCTCGGGCGGTCCGTTTTCTTTCGGCGAGTCGAACGTGGCGAGATCATCGGCGCGCCGAGGCGATCGTCCGGTCGCCTCGGCGCTCGTGAAGTCGAGGCCTCCATCCCCGACGGGGTGCTTCCGCGAGGTCCGCGCGCCCGCGCTGCTCACGTGCCCGGGACGGCTCAGGCCGGCCGTGAGGCAGGCGCGGCTTGCTCGGGCTGCCTCCTCAGATCGCGCACCGCCTCGTCGAGGTCTGCCCAGGCCGCGAGCACGCGGACCGACGGTGCGGTCACGCGGAGCTTCGACGCCCCCGTGCCCCCGAGCCAGCATGGAGTCGCTGCCCCGAGCCGTCGCGCCACCGCCTCGACCTCCGGCGTGGCGCGGCCTGGATCTGCCGCTTCGGAGATCGTGAGGCCGACGGCGTCGACCCGGAGGCTCCGCGCGGCGTCCACGATCTGGCTGGCGGGCGTGTCGACGCCGAGCAGGCGCGGCTGCACCTGGTGGTAGGCGAGGTAGACCGCGACCATCTCCAGGCCGAGGCCGTGCATCTCTCCTACGGGCGTCGCGAGCAGGACGCTCCTGTCGGCGCCGAGCTCTTCGGACGCGGCGAGGAGGAGCCGCAGCTCCGTGGTGAGCAGCTCCGTCATCAGGTGCTCCTGGTGGATCGCGATCTGCCCCGTCTCCCAGAGCATCCCGAGCTTCACCGCGAGCGGCGCCGCCAGATCCGTCACGAACCGCTTGGGCCCGAGTCCGAGCGCCGCCTTCCGGAGCTCACGCCGGAGCCAGGTGACGTCGCCGCGCGCGAGCGCATCGAGCTGCTCGTCGACGCCATCCCCGAGCGGCGTTCTGCGCGCGGCGGGGGAGGGGACGCCGTCGGAGTCGCCGAGCCCCGCGGTCTCGAGCAGCGCGACCAGATCGACCTTCGTCCGTCCAACCACCTCACCCGCGCGGAAGCCCTGCTTCTGAGCGCGCGCGATCAGCCGCAGCGTCTCGACGTCGGCGGCCGAGTAGACGCGCGCGCCTCCCGCCGTGCGGCTCGGCTTGGGAAAGCCATAGCGACGCTCCCACATGCGGAGCGTGTCCGGCTCGACCGATGTCATGCGCGCGACGGCGCGGATGGAGAACCCGTCTTGGGGCTCGGCGACGCGGGAGCGCTTGACCACCCCGAGAGGATGATTCCTGGACAAATCCTTGTCAACAGAGCTGGTGTCCAACTGAGTACCGGGTATGACATTGACATAAGCTGGACAGATATTAGACATGTGGGTAGCCAAGGAGGCTCGCCATGAAGATCGCGCTCATCCCCGTCCTGTCCTCGTTCCTCGCTCTCGCCTGCGCTCCCACGACCGGCCCTGCCTCGAGCACGCCCGACGCGACGGTCTCGCAGGAGCCGGCGGCGCCCACGTCGGACATCGTCGAGACCGCCGCGGCGGCCGGCTCGTTCAAGACGCTGGTCGCGGCGCTGGAGGCCGCCGATCTGAAGGGAACCCTCCAGGGCGACGGCCCCTTCACGGTGTTCGCCCCCACGGACGAGGCGTTCGCCAAGCTCCCGGCCGGAACCGTGGAGGATCTGCTCAAGCCGGAGAACAAGGAGAAGCTCCGCGCGGTGCTCACCTACCACGTCGTCGCTGGCAAGGTCATGGCCGCGGACGTCGTGAAGCTCACCGCTGCCAAGACGGTGCAGGGGTCCGACCTCACCATCGCGACCTCCGGCGGAGGCGTCACGGTCGACGGCGCCTCGGTGACCAAGACCGACATCGAGACGAAGAATGGTGTCATCCACGTCATCGACGCGGTCGTCATCCCCAAGTGAGGCCACCATGTACACCTCCCATCCCCAGGCTGCTTCCGCCCCGTCCGCTAGGAAGAAGGGGCGCGTTCAGCTCCGGTCGATGGCGGAGCTCCCCACCCGGTTCGGGACCTTCTCCATCTACGTCTTCTCGTCCGACGACAGCCCCGAGGAGCACGCAGCCTTGGTGCGAGGTGACGTCTTCGGATGGGAGCGCGTCACCACCCGCGTCCACTCCGAGTGCCTCACGGGCGACGCGTTCGGGTCCCTGCGGTGCGACTGCGGACCGCAGCTCGAGCAAAGCATGCGAGAGATCGCGGGCGGAGCGCGCGGCGTCGTCTTGTACCTTCGTCAGGAGGGGCGTGGGATCGGCCTCGCCAACAAGATCCGGGCGTACGAGCTGCAGGAGCAGGGGCTCGACACGATCGAGGCCAATCGTGCGCTCGGGCTCGCGGACGACGCGCGGAGCTATCGGGTCGCGGCGGACATGCTGCGGACGCTCGGCGTTCGTAGCATCGACCTCCTGACGAACAACCCCGACAAGGTCAACCAGCTGTCGCGGCTGGGCGTGCGCGTTGCCTCACGGCTCCCCCACGTCGTCGCGGTGACTCCCCACGCTCGCGGCTACCTGCGCACGAAGGTCACGCGATGCGGGCACCTCATCGACGCAGAAGTGCTGGACCAGGTCGTGGAGGCACCGTGCCCCTGAGGGGGTCTCGCCGTCCGAGCGCCTGCTAAGCTCGGGCGGGACCGATGAGCCAGACCCGAGAGCGCCGAGAGCCCGCCGCCCCGTCGTCCTCGGAGCGCGGTCGCACGGCGCGCATCCGAGTCGGGGCGCGGGCGCGCCGAGGGCCGGTCGCAGCGGTCCGGGGCGCGCTGGCCCTGTCGCTCGCGGTCCCCCTTGGCTGCGGCGAGGCTGGTGGAGCGGGCGGGGGTGGCGCGGCGGGTGATCCGCGCGTGACGGGTGCGACCATCGCCGCCACGTCCTCGCCAAGCTCGTCGGCGACCGACGCCGGCCAGGGAGGTGCGGGTGTCGGCGGCGGCGGGGGAACGGGAGGCGACGGACCCGGGCCGTGCACCTCCAGCCCGGCCGACGTCCTCTGGCCGGACGCGCTCGCGGCGACCGGTGATCAGACGCTCGGCGGACACGGGCACGACGACGGCAAGGGTCCCGTGATCTACTGCCCGGGCGAGCCTGCGGCGGGAGCTCCCTTCTTTCGCTTGATCGCGGCGGGGGTGGAGGTCGACTTCGACATCCAGGCCGACGGCAGCGATGCCGACGACTACCTGCGCGTGGACTTCTACGACGACCCGGCCACGTTCACCGGGCTCGGCGAGTCGGGAGGTCGCGTGAACGTGTACGTGGAGGTCCTGGACGCCTCCGGGAGCCCCCTCGACGTGATGAGCGCGCCCGAGATCCTCATCCTGCGCACGATCGAGGGCGGCCCCACCGACGAGCTTCCGCTCACGTCGAAGCCGCCGAACGAGTTCCAGACGAACTTCCCGATGGTCGGTGGCGGCGCGACCTACGGCGTCTCCATCGTGGGCGCGAGCGATCGCGTCGAGAAGCTTCGGCTCCCGGTGAACCACCACGTCTCCTACGTGCTTGTGTTCCAGCGGGAGGAGTAGGGCGTCTCGAGGCCGAGGACGCGGCGGCGATGGGGCGCGGCGCGGGCGCTCGTCAGGGCCCGACGAACCAGGGTGCGGCGGTCGCGTCGGTCGTGAAGAACTCGAACAAGAGATCCGCGACCTTGTCCTGACCAGCGCCGGCCGGGTGCGTCCCGTCGGGCTGCAGCTCGTTCACGGTCCACGAGAGCCCCTCTGCGTTCTCCGTCGTGCCGTCCGACCAGAGGTACGGCCCCCACGAGAGGTAGGGCAGGGCGGCGGCCGCGGGGTCCCCCATGATCTTCTCCACCACGAGCTTCTTCACGCTGAAGCCGGATTGGTAGGCGTAGGGCTCGGGGTTGAGCTGCGTCGTGGCGTAGCCGGCATAGATGCGGCTCGACAGGTAGATGATCTGCAGGTTCTGGAAGCGCGCGGTGAGCATTCCGAGGATCGTGCGGATGTCGGCCGCGAGCTTGTCGGCGTGCGCCGGGAAGCAGGGCTCCATGAACCCCGCGGAGGTGCACTCGGTCTGCGGGGACTGCTGCGCGAGCTTCACCCACAGCGCGACGACTTGGGCGTCCGTGACGCCGCGGGTCATGAGGCGGCTCGTGAGGTTGGTCCAGGCGTCGTTCTGCGGATCGATCCACTGAGGCGTCGCGTGGGCGCCCATCGCTCCGTCGACGAGGACGAGGCTCGGGTGCTTCAGCGGGTCCATGTCGTACTTGGTGATGAACCGCGAGAACTCCTGCGTCGTGTTCGACATGCCGATCGAGACCAGCGCGTTGTGGCCGCTCGGATCCGGCGTGCCCGCGGCCGAGAGCGGGACGATGCCCTGCCCGAGCGCCACGCCCTCCGCCTCGTACGCCGCGGGCCGCGTGTTCGCTCCGCAGTAGAGGCCGCCTGGGACACCCAGGTAGTCGCCGCCGGTGAGATCGGTCAAGGCGACGAGCCCGGTGCTCGCGCAGGTCGGGCCGGTGCACCCCATCGGCAGCGGTGTCGCCTGGCTGGCCACGCCGAGGTCGATGGGCACGCACGCGGCGGCGCCCCCGCCGCTGCCCCCTTGGCCCGTGGTCTGCGCGGCGGTCGCGGTCGCCGGCGTGCCGGTCCCGGACGTCGCCGTCGCGGACGAGCCTCCGCCGGCCCCCGCGCCGGTCGCTCCGTCGTCCCCGCAGGCGGGGATCAGGGTCAGCGCGAGGAGGGTGAGCGAGCGCTTCGGGGAGGTCATCGGCCGATGGTAGCGCCGAGCGAGCGACGGGCGCGAGAGGCGCGAGGCGCTTCAGTTCCGTCTCTCGGCGTGAGAAGGTGGGGGCGTGAAGGGACGGGACCGAGCCCCCAGCGAGGCGGCGCTCGCGGCGAGCGCGCTCGTGCTCGTCCTCGCGGCGTGCGACCGGCTCCCGGACGGGCCGCCGGGCGAGGACGAAGCGAGGGCGACGGCGCCGAGCGCGTCCGCCTCGGCCGCGCCGCAGGCGCTCGAGGACCTCGCCGCGTCGTTCTTCGCGGCCAGCACCACGTACGCGAGCCGGTGCCTCATCTTCCACGACTTCGCGTTCCCTTCGTACGATCTCTGCGCGGCGATCGAGCACTGCGACCTGGGCGCCAAGATGAACCTCGACGCGCCGTGCGGCTTCACCCAGGCCGAGCGCGCGGCTGTCGTGTCCCGCCGCGGCGAGCTCGAGCGGGCGTCCGCTTCCTTCGACGGGAGGGTGGACGGGGCGTTCGCGACGTACTTGCGCCACGCGGCGCTCTTCTCGCGCTGGGTCGACGAGACCACCGACATCGGGAAGTGCGTCGACCGGTCGCCCTACGGGGCCTCGTACTGCTACGAGCGCACGCGGGGGACGCTCTCCATGTACCAGGACATGGCCCGCGCCTACTTCGCCTGGCGCCCTCGGCCCGACGCGTTCATCGTCCCCGAGGCTCACCACTCTTTCGCGTCCGCGCCGCCTTACCGGAAGTACCCCGAGGAGGTCCGGCGCCGCGGGTTGCCCTGGGGTCACTGCCCAGATGGCATTTGCATTCTCCACGCCGACAAGATGCAGCCGAGTGAGACCTACTACTGAGCAGCCCGAGGTCCGGCGCGGCAGAGCGCTGAAGTGGACGCTGCGCGTCCTCTCGATCGTCGTCGCCGTCCTTCTGGGCCTCGTCGTCACGGAGTGGGTGTTCCACCGGAGGGCGGAGGGCGCGTTCCCGCACCTCAACGTGTACGCCGCCGACTCGGAGCTCGGCGTGCGGCTCGTGCCTGGCCGCAGCCAGAGGCTGTCGTTCGGCGGCAACCCGGTGACCACGGTCACCATCAACCCGGAGGGCTTCCGCGGCGCGCCGTGGGGGGAGCCCGCGAAGGAGGAGGTGCTGGTCGTCGGGGACTCCCAGGTGTTCGGTCTCGGCGTGGAGGCGGAGGAGGCGTTCCCCGCCGTCCTGGCCGAGACCCTCCGGCGACCCGTCCTGAACGCCGGGGTCCCGACCTATGGCCCGAGCGAGTACCTCGGCGTGATGCGGCGGCTCCTCCCGGAGCGAAGGCCGAAGACGGTGATCTTGGTCGTGAACTTCGCGAACGATCTGTTCGAGGCCGCGCGGTCCAACGTCGACCGCCACGCGGTGTGGGACGGCTGGGCCGTCCGCAAGGAGACGGCGCCCCTCGCGACCACCGCGTTCCCGGGGCGGGCGTGGCTCTACCGCGAGTCGCACGCTTTCTTCGCGCTGCGGCGGGTGATCTACGAGGCGCGCCACCCGAGGCTGGAGGACGCGACGCTGCCGTCGGAGGGCGACTGGAAGGACATCGTGGGACGGCGCGACGCGACCTCGGAGGAGCGTCGAAGGCGACGCGAGGAGTTCGAGCGGCTCGCCGAGCTCCGACGCGACGAGGTCCTCTACGCGGAGCAGCGGGCGCTCCAGGCGGAGCTCGAGCTCGAGAAGCGGTACTACGAGGAGCTCAAGACCACGAACTTCGATCTCCGGGCCGCGCGCGCGAACCCCGGAGACATCACGGCGGTGGGCCCGGGCGAGGCCGGGAGCCCCCTCGCTGGGACCGTCAAGCAGATCCGCGCGGCCATCGCCTTCCGCAACCGCCTGGAGGCGGAGCTCAAGGCGCTCGCGGAGAAGACGGACGCCGAGACCAAGGATCGCATCGTGGCCTCGCTCGAGGGGCGCGACCGGACGCGCCGAGAGGCGATCGCGCTCAAGGCGGCGGCGCCCGCGGTGCTCCGCTCGAGCTCGCCGCTCGCGATGGCCGTGGAGGAGGCCAAGAAGCTCTGCGACGAGCACGGCGCGGAGCTCGTGGTCGTGACGCTCCCGATCGACGTCATGGTGTCCGAGGAGGAGTGGAAGAAGTACCCGAGCCAGACGCCGGTGGACACCGCGGGCACGGAGGTGCTGCTCACCGACCTCGTCGAGCACGCCCGCGCCCTCGGAGCGCGGGCGCTGGACCCGACCGCGGCGCTCCGCGCGGCGCAGCCGGGGGCGTTCCTGAACGCGGATCTGCACATGACGCCGAAGGGCCACGCGGCGCTCGCCGCCGCGCTCGCCGAGACCCTCGCGACGGCGGCGCCTCCCGTCTCCACGACCTTCACGCTTCCGGAGGGCCGCTCGCGGGTCCCGCGGCCCGCCGACTGGCTGCGCCGGAAGGAGGCGCAGGTGTTCGGCTCCGACGCCGCCGGCTGCGAGACCAAGATCTACGACGAGTGGCTGCGCGTGCGCTGCAAGCAGAAGAGGCTCGGCCCGAGGCCGCTCGGCGTCCGCGTGGTGTCGGGCGGCGGCGCCGACGCGCTCACCATGACGTGGGGGGACACGATGACCCTCGTCGCGGCGCGCCTCCGCGGGACGGATCTCGTCGCCGACTTCTTCTGGGAGGGCGAGCGGCGCCGGCTCACGGCGCCGTGGCCCGCGGGCGAGACGATCGGCGACGACATGAAGCTCGACGTCGCGCGCGAGCCGGCGGAGCCGCCGGCCCCGCAGGACCCCGAGGCCTCGCGCGCCCTCTGCGAGTGCCGAACCAAGCTGGACCCCAAGGCGACCTGCGACTCCCTCCTGGCGGTCGCCCACGCGCCGTGCGTGACCACCTACGCCGGGGACTGCCGCCGGATGCTCTCCTGCGCGGAGGGGGACCACGCCTACCGCCCGACGTGCCCGCCCGGTCAGACGCACGCCGGCTCCAGCCAGCACTGCTTCCCCCGGTGCGAGGGCCTCAGGTGCTCGGTGGGCACCTGCGTGAGGTGGGGCTCCGCCGAGGTCTGCGTCCCGTGATCGGGGCGCGGGCGATCGCGGCCCGAGTCACGGCCCGTTGGGTCGCGCGGAGCCCGAGGCGCACCGCGCGCCTCCTCCAGCGCTTCGCCGAGACCGAGCTCGGGAGCGCGTACACGATGCGGTGGGCGGCCGGCCACACGGAGGACCCGGCGCGGCGAGCCGCGTACCTGCGGCACGCGCTCGACGAGGAGCGGCATGCACGCATGTTCCACGGGCGGGCGCGGCGCCTCTCGGCCGTGGACGCGCGGCCGCTCACCAGCGACGCGGAGGACGTCTTCGCGTCGCTCGGGGAGCGGCGCTTCCTCGCCTTCGTCGCGCACGCGGAGCGCCGCGGCCGCCTTCAGTTCGAGGCGCACGTGCGGGCGCTGGCCGGCCGCGACGACGTGACGGTGGCGCTCCTCTCCGCGGTCATCGAGGAGGAGCGCGAGCACGAGCGCTACGCGCGGGCTTTGCTGGAGGCGACGTACCCGGGGACGCGGCTGCGGAGCCACGCCGCCGTGCTGCTCTGGGAGGCGGCGCGCGGCGCGCGCCGCGGGATGGACCGGCTCACGTCGGCCGTCTTCCGTGTGGTCATGACCGCGGTGTACTGGACGCTCCTCCCGCTCGCGCTCCTCACGCGGGCGGGCCTGGTGCGGCCACGGTCCGTGCTCACGGGCACGCGCGACGCCTTGAGGCGGTGAGCCGTGGCTGCGGTGCTCGGGATCAGCGCGCACTACCACGACGCCGCCGCGGCCATCGTCGTCGGCGGGGAGGTGATCGCGGCGGCGCACGAGGAGCGCTTCAGCCGGGTGCTCGGGGACCCTTCGCTCCCGCTCCGCGCCGCGCGGTTCTGCCTGGGACGGGCGGGCCTCGGGCCTGGAGACCTCGACGCCGTCGTGTTCTACGAGCTCCCGTTCGCGAAGCTCGAGCGCCTCCTCGTCGGGAGCCTGCGCGCGTTCCCGCGTGGGGCCGGCGGCTTCGTGCGCGCCCTCCGGTCGCAGCTCTCGGAGAAGATTTGGGTGCTCGACGACCTCGCGGAGCGCCTCGACGTGCCTCGGTCGCGCGTGTTCGCCGTGAGCCACCACGACAGCCACGCCGCGAGCGCCTTCTTCCCCAGCCCCTACGAGGACGCCGCGGTCCTCACGGTGGACGGCGCCGGTGAGCACACGACGACCGCGATCTGGCGCGGCCGCGGGCGCGAGCTCGAGCCGTGGTGGTCCCAGGATCTGCCGCACTCGCTCGGCCTGTTCTACGCGGCCATCACCGCGTTCTGCGGCTTCGAGGTGAACCGCGGGGAGCAGAAGACCATGGGCCTCGCCGCCTTCGGAGCCCCGCGCTTCGAGGCCGAGCTGCGGAGGGTGCTGCGGATCTCGGGAGACGGCTCGTTCGAGCTCGACCCGCGGTTCGTGGACGTGACGGGCGACCGGGACGAGGCCTTCTGCCCGGCGCTCGTGGGGCTCCTCGGGCCGCCGCGGCCCTACGGGGCGCCGTGGCGGCTGGAGGGCCCCGATGGACGGTTCGCGGACGTCGCCGCGAGCGCGCAGGCGCTCCTCGAGGAGGCGATGCTCGGCCTGGCCCGCCGGGCGCGATCGGAGACGGGCTCGTCGAACCTCTGCTTGGCCGGCGGCGTCGCGCTCAACTGCGTCGCCAACGCCCGCATCGCGCGTGAGGCGGGGTTCGACGGCGTGTTCGTGCAGCCGGCCGCGGGGGACGCGGGGGGCGCGCTCGGGGCGGCCATCCTGGGCGCGCTCTCGCTCGGGGATCCGCGCCCGGCGCCGATGCGCTCGGCCGCGCTCGGCCAGCCCATCGACGCGGGCGCCGGCCGGGCGCTCGCGCAGGCGCTCGGGCTTCGCGTCTCCGCGCCGCCGCGCATCGCGGACGAGATCGGCCGGCGGCTGGCCGAGGGGGAGGTGATCGCGTCGGCCGCGGGCCGCTGCGAGCTCGGGCCCCGCGCGCTCGGGCAGCGCAGCCTCCTGGCGCCCGCGCACGACAGGCGGTTCCGTGAGACCATCAACCGCACGATCAAGGGACGCGAGCCCTTCCGGCCGTTCGCGCCGTCCATGGCGAGCGAGGGCGCGGTGCTTCTGCAGAGCGAGCGAGAGATGACCCGCTTCATGACCACGGTGTGTCCCATCGCGCCGAGCGACGCCGACGAGCTCGAGGCGACCCTGCACGTCGACGGGACGGCGCGCCTCCACGCCGTCGACGCCGACGGGGCGCCGGAGCTCTCGGACGTGCTCGCCGCGTACACGGGCGCGTGCGGCCGCAAGGCGGTGCTGCACACGTCGCTCAACGCAGCCGGCGAGCCGATCGTCGGGTCGGCGGAGGACGCGGTGCTGTTCTTCGCGTCCCACCCTGGGGTCGACGTGCTCCGGATCGAAGATCTCTTGATCGAGAGGCCGGCGTGAGGCGCTGGCGCCGCGTCTGGCTCCGCGCCGCGACGAGCGTCCGCCTCGTCCGGTACTTCCTCGCGCCAGGGAGGTACTTCCTCGCGCCCCTCGTGCTCGTCCTCCTGCTCGCCGGGCTGCTCCTGCTGCTCAGCGGCGGGCTCGGCGCCGTCGCGCCTTTCGCGTACACCCTGTTCTGAGGATCCGCAGAGCGTTTCGAGCGAGGGGGGCTGATGCAGCCCCCCTCGGCCGCTTCGCGGCCTTCACCCCCGCCTCCGGGCTCCGGGCCTCGCGGTCCTCGCCCGCGCAGAGGGCGACCATCACCGAAACCCCGCCGCTCCCAGCGTGCGGTTCGGAGCTACCCCCTGTTCTGACGTGTGTCCGGTCACGGGACATAGCCCTGCCGCGCGGCGCCGCCGCGCCCGGTGCCCCAGAGCACGCAGTTCGTCGCCGAGCCGGGGAGGTCCCAGATCTGGACGCCGCCCTTGCCGGCGCCCTCGGTGTCCTTCAGCGAGATCACGAGCTCGAGATCACCGTCGCCGTCGAGGTCCGCGACCGAGGGGGCGGCCATCGACCCGCGCGCGAAGAGGGGGACGCGGTGGAGCTGGTTCCCGCCGCCGTCGAGGACGACGAGGTGCGTGGGGGCGTCGGGCGCGCCTTGGTCCCCGGAGGAGAACGTCGTGAACACGATCTCGGGGGCGCCGTCGCCGTTCAGGTCCGCGATGAGGGCCTCGCTCGCGCCGACGTAGCCGGGGCCGGACCCGCCGAACGTGTACGTCCAGTAGGGCTCGCCGTTCGATCGGTACGCGTGCATCCGGCCGTCGTAGGCGGGGACCACGATCTCGAGGCCGGGCTGCGCGTCGATGTCGCCCACGGCGGGGCTCGGCGAGGTCGGCACGATGTTGTGGCCGAGGTCGAAGTCGGGCGCGGGCCCGTCGAGGTCCTTGGGCGGATCCCAGCCCGCTGGGCGGGTCATGTCGTGGTTCAGGACCCAGAGCGTGATCCCCTGGTTCATGGTGCTGTCCGAGTGCTCGTGGTCGCCGGCGAGGACGAGCTCCATGTCGCCGTCGCCGTCGACGTCGGCGACGACCGGCGGCGAGTACGTGAACTCGGTCCGGTCCCCGGTGCCCCAGCCCTGCTGGGAGAGCGCGAGATCGTGGTACGCCTCGACCGAGGTGATGACGCGGTCCGTGAAGCTCTCGTGGGTCGGGAATGGCGTCCCGTCGCCGGCGAAGACGCCGAAGCCGATCGCGTCGTAGGAGGAGATGACGTCCATCACGCCGTCGCCGTCGACGTCGCCCGCGGCGATGTTCTGGTTGTAGCCGCCGAAGTCCCAGCAGGGCTCAGCGGGCGGCGCCGGGTCGCAGCTCGGCCCCACCTGCGGGAACCCCGGCGCCATCGTGCCGTCGAGGCGATAGACCGCGGTGACCGGGCCCGCGTCGGTGTGGTTCGCGAGGATCTCGGCGCGGCCGTCCCCGTCCACGTCGGCGGCGGCCAGGCTCCGGACCTCGTCGCTCACGCCGAAGTTCACGGGCCAGCCCGGGAGCAGCTCGCCGAGGTGATCGTAGACGGCGATGTTCATGCCCAGGCTCCCGTCGGCGTCGCTGCCGACGGCGATCTCCGCGTCGCCGTCCCCGTCGAAGTCGCCCGCGACGGCGGAGGCCCACATCCGGGTGTCGCCGTGCTCCGGGCTGTTCGACGCGCTGCGACCCCAGGCCGTCTGCCAGAGCGGGCTGCCGTCCCCGCGGTAGGCGTAGAGGACGGAGTGGCGCGCCGCGACGATCTCGAGCGCCCCATCACCGTCCAGATCGACGAGGGTGGGCGACGCCAGCCAGCCCTCGTCCCAGCTCCCGTCGAGCGTCGCTCGGAGGACGGGCTCCTGCACCGCGCCGGCCGCGCCCGGCGCCGGCTCGCACGACGGCGGCGGCGGATTCACGCCCCCGCCGCCCGTGCCCGCGCCCGTGGTCGCTCCGGCGCCCGCGCCGCCGCCACCTCCGTCGTCGGCGGCGGAGTCCCCGCACGCGACGCTGAGGACCGGAGCCAGCGAGAGGGCCGTGACGAAGCGAAGGGGGGGCAGCATCCCGAGAGGATACGCCTCGTGCGCGCGGTCCGCGACGGCCCAGCCGAGGGCCTCGACCCGCCGATCACCGGCTGGTGAGCCCGTCGCGCGGCCCGCGTGCGGGGCCTCTCGCGCTCCGGGCACGACGAAGCGCTCGCGGCAGATCGTCCGGGCGCGCCCGAGATCGCCCTCGCGCAAGCCCGGGTCGTCACTTCTGGGTGAGGACGTGGACTCCGTCCCAGCCCTCGGGCGGGGAGGCTGCGTACGCCTTGCACCGCTCGGCGAGGAGCGCGGCCGCGCCGCCTGCGCAGGCGGAGAACTTCTCGAGCGCCCCGAGGAAGTCCCCGGCGCGGTAGGCGGCGAGGGCCTCCCGGTACGCGGCGTGGCGCGCGTCGACGGCGGCGCGCGCGTCGGCGCCGGCCGCCCCCGGATCGACCGGCTGTTCCAGGATCTCGAAGATCGTCACCGGCTCGGTTCGCCCCTTCACGATGACGCGGTCGAGCTCGCGCGCCGACGCCGCCTCTGCGGCTGGCAGCTCGGCTGCCACCGCGCCGGTGACGAGCAGGCCGACGTCGTACATCTTGGTGAGGCCCTCGATCCGCGCGCAGAGGTTCACGTGATCGCTGATGACGCCCGTGTCCAGCTGCTCGAGGCCGCCGATGGTGCCGAGCATGACGGGGCCGGCGTGGACGCCGATACCGATCTGGAGGGGATCCTCCGATCGCTCGACCAGCTCACGGTTCAGCGACCGCGCGGCCTGGCGCATGGACACCGCCGCCCGCGCCGCGGCGGCCCCTCCCTGGGGGAAGAGCGCCACGATGCCGTCCCCGAGGTACTGGTGGATGAAGCCGCCCTCGCCGAGGATGCAGGGCTCCATCACCTCCAGGTAGCGGTTGATGAACTGGAACATCTCGGCTGGGCTCTTCTTCTGGCTGCGGGAGGTGAAGTCGCGGATGTCGGCGAAGAGGATGCCCATCGGAAGCGCCGCGGCGTCCGCGCGCTCGAGCTCGGTCACGTTCTTGCGGCCGAGCAGGCCGAGGAAGGTGTGAGGGACGAAGCGCTGGCTCGCCGCGTGGGAGCGCTCGAGGTCCCGGACGGACCGGGCGAGGCGCTGCGCGACGACGATGCCCAGCATGGCCATGAAGCTCCACTGGGACGCGAGGCCAGCGACCGACTTGTAGAAGCTCAGAGGCCCCACGAGGCGGCTGTCCACGATGTTGAGGACCCCGTGCGCGATGAGGGCGCACGCCATGACGCCGATGCCCGCGGCCATGACCTTGCCGTCCGGGCTGCCCCGCCGCGCCGCCCGCACGACCGCGAAGACGACGTAGGCGAGCGCGAGGACGACCAAGAGCCGGAGGGCCGGGAGGATCGCGAACTCGAGCGGGCTGGAGATCAGGATGGCCGACGCCAGGAGCGTCGTAGCGCCGGTGAACGCGACGGCCACCCGATGGAGGCGACCGGTCAGCGCGAACAGATGGCCCACGAACAGAGTGAGCGAGAGGAGCGTCAAGAAGTTGAAGTAGCCGGCCAGGGCGCTGAGAGGATGAAACGAGGCGGCGTGACCGCTGAGCGCGTAGGTGTGCAGGAGGCTGCCGACGCCGACGAACCCCAGCGCCAGGGCTGCGTAGAGCATCACCGGGCTCCGCTCCGCGTAGAAGTAGATCAAGAAGAGCAGCGCTCCGAAGGCCAGGCTGATGATGCCGAAGACGAGATCGGCCGAGAACATGTGGAGCTGCGCGGCGAGCAGCACCTCGGCGCGCTCGCGGACCAGGGCGCGCTCCCCGATGAGCACGCCGGCGTCGTCCACGGCGCTGTGGCTGCCGACGAGGCCGCCGATGCCCCCCATGGTCCAGACGCGCACGCGGAGCTCGAGCCTCCGGCTGGTGCGGGTGAGGTGCTCGGGGACGTCGAACACGGTGGACCGGACGGGCGTAGCCACGAGCCTGGGTGGCGGCGAGCCCGCCTGGCCGAGGGGCTCGCCCGACGCGTAGACCTCGTAGGCCATGAGGAACGGCGGGAGCAGCACCGCGAGCGGGCGCCGGGCTGCGCGTTCGTGCTCGGGCTCGGGCAGCTCGACGTCGAGGCCGAACCAGACCACGTCCGGCCGAGGGCTAGGGAGCGGCGTGTAGCCCGGGACCCTGGCCTCGGTCCACGAGTCGATCCCCTCGGCGAGCGCGACCTCCGGGGCGACGTCGACCGGCTTCATCCTCCAGGGACCGGCCAGCCCGACGAGCTCGCGGTCGGGATCTCCGCCGGCCGCGGCGTGCAGCTGGAGCCTCGGACGCTCCCAGGCGGCGAGCAACAAGAGCAACAGGGACAGCGCGGCGATTGCCGCCACCGCGAGCACCCGCCTCCCGGCGCTCGAGCTCTTCGTGTGCGGCGCGGGGCTCGGCCTCATCCGGCCGCCGGCCTACCCCGCGGCGTCCGTGTCCGCAATCCGCACCGCCTGCCAGTGGCTGGCGCCGCCCGCGATCGGTGCGAATATGCGCCTCATGGCGCGCGTCCTGATCGTCGGTGGTGGAACGGGTGGAGTCACCGTGGCGGCGCGGCTGCGCCACGCCGACCCGGCTCTCGAGGTGACGCTGGTCTCTCCCTGCCCGAACCACTGGTACCAGCCCCTCTGGACGCTCGTGGGCGGGGGGCTCGCGACGCTCGAGGAGACGCGCAAGCGCATGGAAGAGGTCCTGCCGGAGGGCGTCACGTGGATCCAGGACGAGGTCGCCGAGCTCCGCCCCGCCGAGAACGCCGTCGTCACGCGCAGGAGCGGCCCGATCGAGTACGACGCGCTCGTGCTGTCCCCGGGGCTTCGAACGGCGACGGAGGAGGTGGCGGGCCTCGCGGAAGCGCTCCTCCAAGATCCGAGGGTCTGGAGCAACTACCTGCCCGCGGTGGTGGGCAAGGGCCCCGCGGCGATCGATGGCTTTCGAGGCGGAGATGCGCTCTTCACGTTCCCGCGGTCCCCGCTCAAGTGTGGCGGCGCGCCCCAGAAGATCATGTGGATCGCAGAGGAGACGTTCCGCCACAACGGCGTCCGCGAGAGAGCCAAGGTGCGCTTCGTCGTGCCCGGAGACCACATCTTCGGGATCCCGAAGTACCGCGAGGTGCTCGAGGAGATCGCCGAGGAGCGAGGCGTCGAGCTCGTGCCTCACCGACACCTGGTCGAGGTCCGGCACCGCGAGAGCGTGGCCGTGTTCGAGAGCGTGGACGACGGCACGGAGCTCGAAATGCCCTACGAGCTCCTGCACGTTTCGCCCCCGTCGCGCGCGCCTGACTTCATCGCGCAGAGCCCGCTCGCGACGCCGGGCGGGACCCTCGCCCCGGAGAAGCGGACGGCCGCGGCGATCAAGCGCGGGCTCCCGCAGGGCGGCTCGGGCGGGTTCGTGGAGGTGGACCCCAAGACGACCCAGCACGTGCGGTTCCCGAACGTGTTCGCCCTCGGGGACGCCAGCAGTCTTCCGACTGCCAAGACCGGAGCCGCGATCCGCAAGCAGGCCCCGGTCTTGGTCACGAACCTCCTGGCGGCCCTCGCGGGCAAGGAGCTCACCGCCGCGTACGACGGCTACACCTCTTGCCCGCTCGTGATGGGCCACCACAGCGTGATGCTCGCGGAGTTCTCCTACGAGGGGGAGGTGACCGAGTCGTTCCCCTTCGATCAGGCCAAGCCGCGCTACAGCATGTGGCTCCTCAAGCGGCACCTCCTGCCGCTCCTCTACTGGAGGGGCATGCTGAAGGGCCGCGCGTAGGAGCGCCTCACTGACAGATCTGCGCGCTCTCGGTGCACTGGTCGAGCAGGTACGAGACGTTGGTCGGGGCCAGGCAGATGCAGGACTGGTACCCGCTCGGCGTCCAACAAGACGCGTTGCCGTTGCACGGGTCGAGGTAGCAGCACTGCGCCGTCGCCGAGACGGTGCTTCCCATCGTCTCGGTCACGCTCACGTACGCGGACGTGTCCGGCAGGTAGAACGTCTGCCCGTCCACGGTGAGGTAGCTCACCGCGTCCTGCGTGTAGGGGACGAACGTGTTGTTGAAGAAGCAGACGTTCGAGACGTCGGTCAGCGCCGAGGTGATCGTGATCGTCGACTGGGTGAACGTGCTGCTCGCCCAGCACGAGCCGTTCACGCCGGGGCAGCCGGGCCCGTAGATGACGAGGTTGCCGTCCCCTTGCACCGAGAGGCCCGCGCCGGGGTAGCCCGCCGTGCCGCTGTTCCAGCAGGAGCCGTTCGGACCGCCACACCCTGGGCCGTAGACGACGAGGTTGCCGTCGCCCTGCATGACGGCGTACGAGCCGGGCTGCATCATCCCCGATTCCCACAGCGAGCTCCAGAGGGGCGCGCCGTTCTGGTAGAGGACCAGGTTCCCGTCGCCCTGCATCACCAAGACGAACTGGCCGCAAGATCCTCCGCACGAGAGGACGGACTCACCGGGCAGGAGCACCTGGCCTGCCTCCAGCGTGCCGCACCCACACGTGCCGCCCACGCAGGTCAGGCCGGCGTCGCAGGCGTTGCCCGCGCAGCACGCCTCGTTGTCGGCGCCGCAGGGAGGCGGATCCACGACGCAGCTCCCGTTCGTGCAGCTCTCGCCGCCTGGGCAGCCGCAGTCGGAGCAGCACGACGCCTGCGACTCCGATCCCTCACACGAGCCGTCGCCGCAGACGGCCATGCCGGTGCCCGTGGACGTGGTCGTCGAGGTGGACGTGGACGTGGTCGACGTGGACGTGGTCGACGTGGACGTGGACGTGGTCGACGTGGACGTGGTCGACGTGGACGTGGTCGACGTGGACGAAGGCCCGCTGCTGGTGGTCGAGCCGGTGCTCCCCGGACCCGACGAGCCGGTGGCGCCTCCTGCGCCCGCCGACGTCGTCGGGCCGGACGGGCCGAGCCCCCCTTCTCCGCCCTCTCCGCCACCGCCGGCGCCGCCGGCCTCGTCACACGCCGCGAGCGCCGTCACCGCGACGCAAGTCCCCAGAACCCTCCAGCCTCCCCAAATCCCTCGCATGCTCTTACCCTCCGAGGCGCCGAGCGGGCGCCAGGGCCACGCGCCATCCACGACCCGTGCCACCGGGCTACGTGAAGAAAGAGCGCGCGGCTTCGGGCGTTGCGCAGGGGGCGGGCGCTGGCGAGGGCAACGCGCTGCCCAAGCCAGGCAGGTCCTTGCCCGGGCGCGCCCGAGCCTCCGGCCCGCCGAAGCGGTCAGGGCTCGCAGTAGCCGTAGCTGCAGTCGGGCGCCTCGGCGGGGCACTCCGCCGACGTGCCGCACGCCTGGCAGCTCGTCCCGCCCGTGAGCGACTCGAAGTAGCAGCCGCAGGGTCGCTGCGGCTGGAGCGACGCGAGGGACCCTCCGTCCTCCGTCCGCACGACGTTCATCGCGCACTGGGGGATGAGGCCGCTCTGCGCCTCGAGCGCGATCGGATCGAGCCCCGGGATCTCGTCGGTGCCGACGACCAGGTTGATGAAGCGATTGGCGCCGGCGTTCACCGGAACGCCGCTCCCGTTCACGCGCGTGTAGATGTGGACGACGCCCCAGATCGCGTAGTGCCCGTTCCGGATGTTGCGCTTGTCGAAGGCGGTCGCGGTGGAGTCCGGGAAGTAGCCGCACGTCTGGCCGTAGTGCTGGTAGGGGAGGGGTCGGAGCTCCCCGCGGCGCTGGTCGACGATGCTCACGTTCGCGCCCCCGATGGTCGTCTCGACGGCGGCGCCCGTGGCACCGGTGACCTGCGCGAGCAGGGTCCCGGTCGAGTTCAGGCTCGTGCCCGACCACTTGTTGACGTCCAGGCCGATGGTCTTGGCGAAGATGTTCTCCGTGCCGGAGTTCGGGTCGCGGTGGAGGATGGTCGCCGGGTCCGTCCACGGAGCGACGACGTGGGAGGCGGCGCCGAAGCCGTAGACGAGGTACGCCGCCTCGGCGCTGATCGAGGTGGCGGGCGAGCCAGGCGGGACCACGAAGGAGAAGCCGAGCGCGGGACCCTGGAAGTCCTGGACGGTGCCGAGGCCGTTGGGGAAGCTGGCGCAGGTGGTGGCGAACACCTCGGAGAGGACGATGTCCGGGACGATCTCGGGCTCGGCCGGATCCATCATGTCGTAGGGCAGCTCGCACGTCACGTCGGCGGTCGCGTCGCCTGGCCAGTAGTTGACCGCGTGCGCGTCGGGCGTGCCGATCTCGAAGGGGTCGGGCGTCGTGGGCTCGTTGTTCACCAGGGTCTGGATGCCGAGGCACGACGGGTAGCCCTTGTAGAGCACCTGGATCCCCTCGCCCCAGAGGGACGCGGCGACGTTCTGGAGCACGTTGATCATCGAGTCGGGCCCTGCGATGTAGAGCACCTGCCCGCTCATGTCGCACGGCTGGGCGGAGGCGGGCGTCGCCGCGCCGGCTCCAGCCAGGAGGGCGGCGAGGCCGGCCGCGCGAGCGGCGCGCCGCGCGCGGACCCCGAGCGGTCTCGGGACGCGCCGCCTGCGGAGCCTCGCGGCCTCGCTCATGGCACGGGCGGCACCGAGCCGTCCTCCTGCAGAAGCCCCTGGAGCTGGGTGTTGTCGTACGGGATGCACTCGGCGTCGGTGCACGCGTTGAGGAACTCCTCGGTCTTGGTGGGCGGACACGCGAAGCAGCCGTCCGGCCCGACGCACCCCGCGGTGCCGGCGCTCTGGATGCACACGCCGCCCGCGACGTCGCAGACCGCCGCACCGAAGCCGGAGCAGTCGGCGTCCCGCTCACACTGGCGGTCGCGCGACTCGATCGCGAGCGAGCAGCCGAGGAGGGGCGCCGCCGCCACCACCAGCGTCACGACGACGCCGGGCCCGTGGGTGCGCGGCTGGGTGGGCGTAGGCAACGAGTCCTCACCGAGAGGGTACCACCCTCGCCCCCGACGGGCGCGCCGAACCGCTCGGCCTCCTCTGCCGCCTGGCACGTCCTTCGGGGAAGGGTCCTCCTCGCTTCCGGCTTCCGGAGGGCGCCCTGACCCCTCTACACTCGGGGATCAGGGTCCGACCGTGCGCGGCCCGGCCGTGGCGGTCGCCGCGAACATGAGCCCCTCCACCGAGTCCCCTCCCCACCGCCGCTACCGCCTGATCGCCGAGATCGGGCGCGGCGGCATGGCGGAGGTCTTCCTCGCCGTGGCGCAAGGACCGGGGGGCTTCAACAAGCTGGTCGTCGTCAAGAAGGCGCTCCGCGACCTGGAGCTCCAGCCCGACATCCTGGCGATGTTCCTGGACGAGGCGCGCCTCGCCGCGCGCATGAACCACCCGAACGTGGTGCAGACGTACGAGCTCGGCGAGGAGGAGGGCCGACCGTTCATCGCGATGGAGCACCTGGACGGGCAGCCCTACAGCCGAATCTTGGGCCGCCTCCGGGGGCGCTCCGGGGGGCTCGAGGCGATGTCGCTCGCTCACCACCTGCGCATCCTCATCGACACGCTGTCGGGGCTCCACCACGCCCACGACCTCCGGGACTTCGACGGCACGCCGCTCTACGTCGTCCACCGCGACGTGACGCCGCAGAACGTCTTCGTCACGTACGACGGGTCGATCAAGGTCGTCGACTTCGGGATCGCCAAGGCGCAGGACTCGTCCTCGCGCACGGTGACGGGCGAGATCAAGGGGAAGGTGACGTACATGTCCCCGGAGCAGGTGCGCGGCGAGCCGCTCGATCGCCGGTCGGATCTGTTCGCGGTGGGCGTCATGTTGTGGGAGGTCGTCGCCGCGCGCCGCATGTGGAAGGACATGCCGGACATGACCGTCGTGCACGAGCTCGTGCAGGGGCGCGTGCCGTCGCTCCGCGCCGTGGCACCGCACGCGCCGCCGGAGCTCGCGAGGATCATCGCGCGCGCGCTCGATCCGGACCGCGAGGGGCGCTACCCCTCGGCGCTCGCGATGCAGCGCGAGATCGAGGCGTTCGTGGTCTCGAGCGGGTTCCGGGTGGACGCGCCGGAGGTCGGGCAGGTCGTGTCCGAGCTGTTCGCGGAGGAGCGGCGGCGCGTGCGTTCGGTCGTGGAGGCGCAGCTCGGGACGCTCCGCTGGACCGGAGAGCACCCGGCGGGCGCGAGCCTCCCCCTGATCCCCTCGGCGCCGGGCTCGTTCACCGGCCGCGACGGGCCGGCAGAGCGCCGGCCCGACGTGCTCGGGGCGGGCTCGAGCCCCGGGATCCCCACCAACAGCGGCTCCTCCATGCCCACGCCGGTCTCGCCCCCGGCGCAGCGGCGCCCGCTCGTGGCGCTCCTCGTGGGGGCGGCGGTGGCGGCGGTGGCTGGTGCAGCGCTCGTGCTGACGCTCGTCCGCCTCCCGGGGCCTGGGGTGGACGGGCCGGGCGCCTCGGCTGCGCCGGGGGAGGCAGCCACCTCGGCGGCCCCTTCGGGCGCGTCGGCGGCGGGGCCGGCGTCGGAGTCGATATCGCTGAAGGTCCGCGTCAGCCCGGCGGAGGCGAAGATCTTCCTCGACGGGGTCCTGCTCGGCGCAGGCTCTTTCGAGGGGCGGCTGCCGCGGAGCGACAAGGAGCGCGTCCTGCGCTTCGAGGCCGATGGCTACGAGTCGAAGGAGGAGACCCTCGCGCCCACGGCCGACCTCATCACCAGCCTCGCCCTCGAGAGGGCCGAGGCCGCGCCGCCCCCGTCGGCGACGGCGCCGCCGAGGACTGGGCTCCCACGCCCGCGACCGACGGGGCGCGCCATCGACCCCGAGAGCCCGTACAGGTGAGGCACCGCGCCCGCGCGGTGGTGGCGGCGACGCTGCTCGCGGCGATCCTCGCCGCGCCGCTCACCGCGACCGCGGTGCCCACGTGGGCGCAGGCCGACAAGCACTTCAAGAGAGGCGTCCAGCTCTTCAAGGAGAGCAACCACGCCGCGGCGCTCGTGGAGTTCCAGCGCGCCTACGAGATCGATCCGAAGTACCAGGTCCTCTACAACATCGGCGAGAGCTACTACCAGCTCCAGGACTACGCGAACGCGCTGACCACCTTCCGGCGCTACCTCGAGGAAGGCGGCGCGAAGATCTCGCCCAAGCGCCGCAAGGACGTGGAGGCGGAGATCGTCACCCTCTCGGGGCGGGTCGCGACGCTCACCGTCGAGACGAGCGAGCCCGGGGCCTCGATCGCCGTGGACGACGTCGCGGTCGGAGAGACGCCGCTCGCCGCGCTCACCGTGAGCGCGGGGCGGCGGAAGGTGACCGCGACGGTGAAGGGCCGCGCGCCCGTGACGCGCGTGATCGACCTCGCCGGCGGGGACAAGAAGACGGTGGAGCTCGAGATCCCCGCGCTGCCCAAGCCCGTCGAGGTGGTCAAGGCGCCCCCGCCCGAGCCCCCGTCGCTCGCGCCCACGATCATCACCTGGTCGGTGACCGGCGCGCTGGTGACGGGCGCCGTCGTCACGGGCGTGCTCGCGCTGAGAGCGTCGAGCGACCTCGAGGCCGAGCTCGCGCGCTTCCCCGGGGACGCAGACGCCCTCGCGAGCGCCAAGGACGAGGCGTTCGGGCTCGGGCTCGCCACCGACATCCTGGTCGGCACGTCGGCGGCCGTGGCGGGGCTCGCCAGCTACTTCACCGCCGACTGGAAGATCGGAGCCGACGCGGCCGCCCGCGCCGAGGCGTCTGCTCGCGTGGCGGTCGTGCCCGGTGGCGTGGTGATCGAAGGACGCTTCTGAGCCTGCCGTGTGAAGAGCGAGGTGGACCTCAGTCTCGGAGCTCCATCTCACACGCGAGCGAGCCATCGACCCGCACGATCCGAGGCAGGAGGTGCACGTAGACGAGGTCCGCGAGCGAGGCGGGCGGCTCGAGCGGCTCCGCTCCTTCGGGCGGGTCTACGAACGCCGCCACGTCGGGGGGCGCCGGGGCGAGGGCGAGCTCGTCGAGCGTCACCGCGCCGTCGGCGTCCGTGTCGGCGGCGGCGAGGAGCCCGAACTCGAGGGGGGCGGCGTCCGAGGGCCCGCGCCGGAACAGCTCCTCTCCGCGGACGATCATGCGGAGCTCCTCGTCGTCGCCGCCCTCCAGGTCGAGCACGTTCGCGGCCCGGCCACCGGCGGAGGTCGGGCAAGCGCCGACCTCGTAGCTCCTGCGGAAGCGCCAGTCGAAGCGCTTCGTCACCCCGCCGAGCGCGGCGGTCCCGCGCGCGACCAGCGTCACGCGCTCGTCGTCCGCGTACGCGTCGGAGGCGCGAGGGCGCATCGCGTCGGCGTCTTCGCCGGTGGCGCCCGCGCCGAGGACGGCGTCGTCGGAGGGGCCGCGCAGCCGGAGCTCCACGAGGCAGCTCCCGAGGCCGTGGACCACGCCCACCTTCTCCCGGCCCGCGACGGTGAAGTCGAAGAGCCACTCGTACCGCGCCTCGGAGTAGGCGGTGCACGCGTCGTCGTCTCGCCCGCCGGGGCTCTCGAGATCCGTGTCTCCGAGCGCGGTCAAGAAGCGCTCGAAGGTCACGGCCCAGCCGTCGGAGGTGACGAACCCGGCGCGCGTGCCCTCGCTGGGCTCGGCCGTGACGTAGACCCGGCCCGGCTCGGGCCGGCCGTCGCCGGGCAGGCACGCCGCCGCGGAGGCCGCGAGCGTGAGGTAGAGGGCGGACCGAGCGCGCACCTCAGTAGCCCCCCTCGACGCCGAGGCTCGGGACCGAGACGGGGCCGATCTCGTTGCGGTTGACGGTCTCCGTGTTGAGCGTGGCGTTCACCATTTCCACGACGAAGGAGACGAAGCCGCGGTCCATGATCCTCCACCGCTTCTCGACCCGGAAGTCCACCCGGTAGAAGACCGGGTCGCGCTCCGGATCGCTCGGGCGGTATGTCTCCGGCACGATGACGCCAGCGGGGGGCGAGAGCAAGGGCGGGCCCGAGTAGATCGAGAAGCGCGATCCGAGCCGCCAGCCTCGGCCGAGGTCGACCGAGAGCGCGGAGTGCAGGACGTGGGCTCGATCGAAGGCCGCCGGGAAGGTGTAGCCGTCGATGGTCCGCGTGGTGCGCGAGAGCGTGTAGGCGATGAACCCGCCGACGCGGCTGGCGAGGGAGCGGCGGACGTAGACCTCGACGCCCTTCGCGCCCCCGAGGCTGCGCGGGATCTGGTTCGCGTCGTTGCCGGGCGGCCGCACCCCGATGGAGTCGGTCATCCCGAGGAAGACGGAGTCGAAGACGGTCACCGAGGCCGTGGTCGACCACGGCAGGTCCACCTCCACGCCTGCCGACGCCTGGAGCGCTCGCTGGAGGCCGCCTTGGAGGCTCGCGACCGCGAGGCCGGGGACCGGTACGATGAACGACGGGGCCTGGTGCGCCGCGCCGAGGGCGTGCAGGAGCCTCACGCGGTCGTGGACGCGGGCGACCACGGAGAGGCGCGGATCCACCGAAGCGGCGTCGACGCCGTTGGAGAAGAAGCCGTCGATCCGCGCTCCTGGGGTCACGACGAACCGTGGATGGAGCGCCCACTCGACGTCCGCGTAGAGCCCGGCCGCCGCGTCCGTCCGTGGCGGGAAGAGGGCGTCGTAGGCGCGGTCGTCGGGGTCGTCTGGATCGACGTAGGGGCGCGGGGCAGCGGAGTAGAGATCGTGCTGCACGTCGAGCCCCGCGCGCACCGTGGCGGAGGCGCCCACCGGGTGCTCGAGCTGCACGCGGGATCCGAGGAGGATGTCCTGGGTGTTGCGCCCGTCGGCGACGCGCGTCTGGTCGAAGCCCCACGTGAGCGCCGCGCGGAGCTTGCCGCCCCCGGGGAGCCGCACGTCGTACCGGCCGTCGAGTCGATAGAACTCCGCGCCGAACAGGACGGTCTCGATGTCGTTCGTCGTCTCCGACAGGAAGTCGTACGCCCCGAACCCGAAGAGCGAGACGCGATCGTTCGGCGTCAGATCGTAGGTGACGCGCGCCTGGTAGTCGCGATAGTCGAGCGTGATCTCCGGAGAGAGGAGCGAGAAGAGCCCCGCGGTGTACGAGTACCTGCCGGCGGCGAGCGCCGTCCCGCGCCCCTCGTCGAAGCCGCCCTCGACGAACGCGCCCGTGTCGACGACGCGGATGCTCCCTTCGCCGTGCCAGTCGGTCCGCGGCTCCGCGACCTCCGCCGACACGATCGCGCCGGCGTAGCGCCCATGGCGCGCGGGGTACCCGCCCGAGTAGAGATCGACCCGCTCGATGAGCGCGGGGTGCACGACGGAGGGTCCTGCGGCCGCGTGGAACAGGTACGGCACGCGCACGCCGTCGAGGAAGTAGCCGACGTTGCCTGGCGGGGCGCCGCGGACGTAGAAGAAGGGTAGCCCCGAGATGATCGGGGTCACGCCCGGCAGGATCTCGATCGCGCGGAACGGGTCGCCGAAGGCGCCCGGGAGCTTCTGGACCTCACCGCGTGTCATCGACGTGACCGACGGTGGGTGCTTGACGCCGCGCACGTCGACCTCGAGCGCTTCGAGCTCCTCCGCCGCCGCGGGCTCTCCGGTGGGCGCGAGGTCGGGGGCGGCCGTGGGGCGGGGCGCCGCCGGATCCGACGCCGTGCCGGCGGGGGGCGCGGCCTCGGGCTGGGCGGAGGCGCCGACTACCCAAGAGAAGAAGGTGGCAGACTGCGCCGCGCAGAGGACGAGGAGCCGCGACCAGCTCGGCACGGCTAGAAGCGAAGCCTCGCGCTCGCGCCGCCGGGGCCGAGCCTGACCTCGGGGCGCGTGCGGCGCTTTGGGAGCTCTGGGTCGTCGAACGCAAACAGGAAGACGCCGACCGTCACGAGGCCGAGCCCGACGCCTCCGGCGACGCCGGATCCGATCCGGAAGCGGTCCTCTGCGGAGAGGGCGGCGTCGAGCTCCGCCTGCCCCGCGGCGTCGAGATCCTCTCCGTCCGCGTCGTCGAGCAAGTCCTTCCCGCGCCGCTGCTCGACGACGGCGAGGGCCCCCAGCACGATGCCGGTGGTGATCCCGCCGGCCCCGGCGCCGAGCACGGCCCACGACGCCTTGCGCTGCGTCGTCATGTCCAGATCGACGGCGAGCGTGAGGGTCTCGCCGCCGCGGAGCCGGACCTCCTCGGAGCGCGGCTCGTGGCCGGACATGGTCACCGTGACGTCGTGCGTCCCAGGCTCGGCCGCGACGGGCTCCGAGAGCGGCGCGGTCCCGACGAAGACGCCGTCGAGCCAGACGTCGGCGCCGCCCGGGTCCTCGACGCACAGCCGCCCGGGCGTGCGGCCCGGCGGGGGAGGGGAGGCCGCCCGCGTGGCGGCGCACGGGACGGCGCCGCAGCCCGCAGCCGCGGCGAGCGCCGCGAGCGCCAGCAGGGCCTGTGCACCTCGCATGTGGAACCCTCCCCCGGGTGGGGCACCTCGTCCAGCGCCCTCGCTCCGAGGGGGGCGTCGCCTCAGGGAGGCGTAGCCGGCACCACGGTCAAGGCCGCACTTCTAGCTCACGGCACGTCCCGGCGCCGGACTGACACACCTGGTTCACGCACGCGGCCGCGGACGGGCAGTCGGCGTCCTCGAGACACTCGATGGCCAGGCAGCCAGCGTGCCGCAGGTGACCCGGGGTGCCGGGGGCAAAGGTCGGATCACACCGCTCGTGCGCGGCGCACGGTGCGCCCTGGTCGCACGGGATGGGCTCGCACGTGTCGCCGTTGCAGCGGAAGCCCTCGTCACAGGCCTGCAGCGTGCAGGACGGGCCGCAGGCAGAGCCCACGCCGAAGGCGGCGCACCCGTCACCGATCGCGTGGCAGAACGTCCCAGCCTCGCACGCGTCCTGGGTCGCGCACCCTTCTGCCGGCGCAATCCCGCAGCCGCCGTCTTCGCTAGGACCCACACAGACCAGATCGCTGGCGCACTCCGCTTGCTCCGCGCAGCTGGCGCCCACATCCCCACCGCAGGCCGCCGCGAGAATCGACAGCGCCGCGGCCGGCCCTGCGAGCAGCCGGTAGGCCAAAGCAGGCGACGTGGGCGATGTGCGCATGCTCGCTCGGTGTCCGGGGGCGCACGCATCCGTTGCGTGGCCATGGGCTCACCGGAGCGCTACGGGATCAGGGAGGCCTTGAGGACGTGGCCCTCGGCGGTGCCGAGGAACAACGCATGCCCGAAGAATGCGATGGCCCTCGCGGCGGCGACGCCGGAGTAGCTCGCCTTCTC
Organism: uncultured Polyangiaceae bacterium; assembly: GCA_964492175.1. Classification (GTDB taxonomy): domain Bacteria; phylum Myxococcota_A; class Polyangia; order Polyangiales; family Polyangiaceae; genus Xiheicaenibacterium. The sequence continues at coordinate 27,328 of CAZBJI010000049.1, forward strand.
CGTCCAGGCCGAGGGGGACCCGACCGGAGCGACCAGCACCGTCAGGTCCCAGGTGGCCGGCAGCTCCGCCGGGTACGCCACGCCCGGGGTGGTGAGGAACAGGATCTCGGCGGTCTCTTCGTTCAGCGCAAGATCGACGACCCTGCCCCCTCCCAGATCGACGGGCTGCGCCGCCCCGTCCGCGCTCACGTGCCAGAGCGCGTGCTCGAGCGCCCCGCCGCCGACGTCGACGCCGTGCACGAGGCCCGTCCCGTCGGGGAGCGCGAGCGTGCCGTACGCGAACATCGTCGCGAGGTCGTCGGACGCCCCGAGCGGCGTCGTCGCGGCGCCTCCGTCGTACGCGGCGTTCCGGATCGAGGCGTTGCCCGTCATGAAGTCGCTCTCGTAGCCGAAGAGGAAGAGCCGCCTCGACGTGGGCAGGAGGTGGACCCAGCGCGTATCGCCCGCGCCCGGCGTCGGGTGCTGGATCCGCTCGACGGTCGAGAACGTCTCCGCGCCGTCCGTCGTGCGCCACAGGTAGCGGAAGATCTGGCCTGCCTCGAACTCCGAGCGCACGTCCGCGCCGGAGCCGACGCCGTAGGCGGCGCCTTGAAAGAACGCGAGGTCGTGCACGTGCTCCCCGCCGCCGATCGATCGCTCTTTTCTCCACGCGTCGCCGCCGAGGACGTACACGTTGCCCTCGATCCCGGGCGGGTCGGTGTTCGCCTGCGTCCAGAGCTCGTCGGCGTCGATCGAGTCGACGCCGGCCTGCCAGAGGGCGCCGTCGATCACGCGGTAGCGGTCGATGGCCTCCTCCCCGGAACGCGTGGGGACGTCCTGCGGTGCGCCCTCGCCCGCGGCGTCGACGAGGGCCGCGGCGTGGGCGGGATCCTCCGCGGAGGCGAAGTATCGGAACTCGATCGGCGTGTAGGTCCCCATGTTGTAGTTGCCGTCGCCGTAGCCGATGAAGAGGCGGCCTCCGAACGGCATGAGCTCGGCGATGCTGGGATCGTAGTCGCCGGGTAGCTCCACCTCGCCGACCGCCTTGTAGTCCTCGATGGGGGACGCCCAGGGCTCGAAGCCACCGAACGTGTGATCCAGGATGGCCGTGGGGAGCGGCCCGCCGCCCGTGCCGCCCGCGCCGCCCGTCGCCGTGGTGGTGCCCTGGGCGCCGCCGCCGCCCGTCCCCGCGTCGTCGCCGCACCCTCCGCCGAGGGACAGCACGATGAGCGCGGTCGCCGCCGTTCGTCTCGTCACCCGTCGATCCTAGCCGAGCGGGCCTTCACCCGTCACGGCGAGCGCAGCGCGAGGTCACGCGCGCTCAGAACGTGAACGTGAGGGACACCCACGGCGACGCGGCGAGCCCTACGTAGCCGTCCTCCACCCCCTGGGAGGAGCGCGCGTAGCCGCCCCGGAGCACGTCGACGTCGAGCCGAACCCCGAACAGGGGAGACGTCCGGAAGTGGAGCGAGGCGCCAGCGACCCCGCCGACGGCCAGCGTGCGGATCGCGGGCTCGAGGGGATGGTCGTACATCGAGAAGCTCCCCTCCGCGCGAGCGAAGCCGCCCACCTCCACGACGTCGTGGACCGGCACGTCGAAGCGAGGCCCCACCGAGAGGTTGGCGGAATAGGCCTCCGCCTCGCCCCCGATCTCCCGCGTGCGGGCATACCCGCCTTGGGCGCGGATCGTGAGCCACGCGGGCCCGAGGAGGTGCGGCTCCACCGCGAGGCGCGCCATCGGCAAGGGGCCGACGAGGCCGCCCACCGCGCCTTGCCCGGCGGCAGGCGCGAGAGCGACCCAGCCGAGGCCGAGGCCGAGGTCGAGCCGAACCGACGGATCCGGCGGCGGGCTGCGTTCGTCACCGCGCGGGCGTGCGTCCTCGGAGGAGCGCGCGGGTGCGGGCGCGCCCTCCGCCGCGCGCGCGGACCGAGACACCGAGAGCGCACCCACACCGAGCGCCACGACGGCGCCGACCCTTCGAGCCTTCATCTGTCGAACCTCCTTCCCCATCCGGGGAGAAGACCGCTCGGGGCCGCGCGCTATTCGAGCCCCGGTGCCCTTTGCCGATTTGTCGACGGCCTGGGCTCAGGCCGTCGTCCGTCAGCGGACGTCGATGGCCGGCTCGCCGGGGCCGCGTGTCGCGACCTCCCCGATGTGCGCCGCGGCGTGCCCGGCGGCCGTGAGCGCGGCCACGAGCGCGCCCGCACCGTCCGCCGGCAGCGTGAGCAACAGGCCGCCGGAGGTCTGCGCGTCGGCGAGGAGGAGACGCGTCGTCTCGCTCACCGAGGCGTCGAACGAGGTGACGTCTTGGACGTAGCGGAGGTTCTTGCGCGTGCCGCCCGGCACGTGGCCCGCCTCGCAGAGCGCCCGCGCTCCCTCGAGCAGCGGCACCTCTCCTGCACGGACGACCGCGCGGACGCCGGACGCCTCCGCCAGGTGCTTGAGGTGGCCGAGCAGGCCGTAGCCGGTCACGTCGGTCGCCGCGGTCGCCCCGCTCGCGGCCCCGAGGTCGCGCGCGGCTGCGCTGAGTCGCAGCATCGAAGCGACCGCGCCCGCCGCGACGGGCTCGGGGGCGATCTGCTTCTTCATCGCTTGCACGATGACGCCGGTGCCGAGCGCCTTCGTGAGCACGAGCGCCTGCCCTGGCGCGGCGCGCCTGTGGGTCCACGCCTCGCCCTCGACCACGCCGGTCACCGCGAGGCCCGCCTTGGGCTCGGGGTCCACGATGGTGTGGCCCCCCACGATCGCGCAGCCGGCCTCCGCGCACGCCTGCTCGAGGCCCGCCAGGATCGCCTCGAGCACGGGGAGGTCGAGCTCATCCGTCGGGAAGCCCACGAAGCCGAGCGCGACCTTGGGCGTCCCGCCCATCGCGTACACGTCGGAGAGGGCGTTCGCGGCCGCGATCCGGCCGAAGATCCGGGGATCGTCGACCATCGGCGTGACCACGTCGATCGTCATCACGAGCCGGCCTCCGGGGGTGAGCGCCGGACGCACGAGGGCCGCGTCGTCGAGGGGGCCCGGCGACGGGTCGACCCACGGGTGTGGGGCGGCCACGGAGGCGGATTTCAGAACCTGAACCAGGGTCTCGGCGGGGAGCTTGCGGGCTCACCCACCGCCCTGGACGAGGTCCATGAGGCGCTTGGTCACGTGGTCTCGGTCGCCCGGGCGCGCGGGCGGATCAAAGGAAAACGGCGCCCCGGTCGCCGTCGCGCGCAGCAACATGGGCGTGGCGAAAACCCGAGGAAGCGACTAATAGGCTAGGCCCGACATGGCAACCCAGCGCACCCTCTCGATCATCAAGCCCGACGCTATGGAAAAGAGCAGCGCCGGCGCCATCCTCGCCCGCTTTCAGGAAGAGGGCTTCCTCATCACGGCGATGAAGACGATCCATCTGACCCGGCCGCAGGCGGAGGGCTTCTACGCGGAGCACCGGGGCCGCGGCTTCTTCGACGAGCTCGTGACGTTCATGTCGCGCGGGCCGATCATCGTCCTGTGCCTCGAGCGCGAGGACGCGATCGCAAAGTACCGAGAGGTCATCGGCGCGACCGATCCGGCCAAGGCGGCGCCCGGGACCATCCGCAAGCTCTATGGAGCCAACGTCGGGGAGAACGCCGTGCACGGCTCCGACAGCGAGAAGGCCGCCGCGCGGGAGATCGCCTACTTCTTCGCCGGCTACGAGGCCGCTCCCCTCGCCGACGACTGATCCACCGCGCGCGCGACCGTCCTTGAGGCGCGGGCGCGCCGGGTGTACCCGCGAGGGCGGAAGGAGCCGCGTCTCGGGCGGACGCGAGGACAGGTCTCCATGAACGAAGCAGCTGGTACCGCGGAGCTCCGCTCGCTCGTCGAGGCCTCGTACCGCGACAAGACGCTGCTCGCCCGCGAGGAGCACCAGGCCGCGGTGCGAGAGACGATCGCGCTCCTCGATCGCGGCGCCCTCCGGGTGGCCACCCAGGAAGCCGTCGGCTCGTGGGTGACGCACGCGTGGATCAAGGAGGCGATCCTCTCGTACTTCGCGCTCCAGAAGATGGAGCCGTCGGAGGCCGGACCGCTCTCTTTCTGCGACAAGATCCCCATCAAGCGGGGGCTCGCGGAGGCCGGGGTCCGCGTCGTCCCGCCGGGCACCGTCCGCTACGGCGCCTTCCTGGAGCCCGGCGCGATCGTGATGCCCGGATACGTCAACATCGGCGCGTACGTCGGCGCCGGGACGATGGTGGACACCTGGGCCACGGTCGGCAGCTGCGCGCAGATCGGCAAGGACTGCCACCTGGCCGGGGGAGTCGGCATCGGCGGGGTCCTCGAGCCCGCCTCGGCTCGGCCCGTCATCGTGGAGGACGGGGTGTTCGTCGGGTCGCGCGCGGTGATCGTCGAGGGCGTGTGCGTCGAGCGTGAGGCCGTCATCGGCGCCGGCGTGGTGCTGACCGCGACCACCCTCATCCTCGACGTGACCGGCCCCGCGCCCGTCGAGCTCCGCGGCCGCGTCCCAGCCCGCAGCGTCGTCATCCCGGGCGTCCGCCCGAAGCGCTTCCCAGCGGGGGAGTTCGGTGTCCCCTGCGCGCTCATCATCGGGGCGCGCAGCGAGGCGACGGATCGCAAGGTCTCCCTCAACCAGGCGCTCCGCTCCTTCGAAGTCCCGGTCTGATGACCCTCACGAAGACCGTGCGCGGCTTCGATCTGGACGGCGACCTCGCGGTCGTCGACACGCTCCTCTGGCTCGTGCGGATCCCGTCGCTCTACGGCGAGGAGGGGCCCCTCTGCGACGCCGTCGCCGCGCGCCTGCTCGCGCAGCCCTTGGCCGCCCCGGCGCGCCGCTATGGCCACTCGCTCGTCGTCCCCGTGACGCGGGGGACGGGCGGGCCCAAGATCGCGCTGGTCGGCCACCTCGACGTGGTCAGCACCGAGCACGAGGGTGAGCCGCGCGTCGAGGGTGATCAGCTCTTCGGGCCGGGCGCCTCGGACATGAAGAGCGGCCTCGCGCTCATGATCGATCTCGTGGAGCGCTCCCTGCCTGACTTCGCCGGTCGCGTCGACCTCACGCTGGTGTTCTACGCCCGCGAAGAGGGCCCGTTCTCCGACAACGAGCTCGGCGTCGTCCTCGACGTGGACCCGGAGCTCTCGCGCGTGGACCTCGCCGTGTGCCTGGAGCCGAGCGACAACAAGCTGAGCCTCGGAGCCTCGGGGTCGATCCACGCCACGGTCCGGTTCCGCGGCAAGACGTCCCACAGCGCGCGCCCTTGGCAGGGCGAGAACGCCATCCACAAGGCCGGCGCGTTCCTCGCCGAGCTCCACGCCCTCGCCCCGCGGGAGGTCACCCTGGACGGGCTCGTGTACAGGACCGTGACCTCGGCCACGCTCGCGAGAGGCGGCAGGGGGCGCAACGTCATCCCGGACGCCTTCGAGCTCAACCTGAACCACCGCTTCTCGCCCGACAAGTCGATCGCCGAAGCCCAGGAGGACATCCTGGCGCGCGTGGCGGGGCGGGCCGACGTGGAGTGGGTGGACCTCAGCCCCGCCGCGCTGCCGTTCGCCAGCCACCCGCTCGTCGTCGCGCTGACGGAGGCGGGCGTCGTCGCCGTCGAGCCCAAGCAGGCATGGACCGACGTGGCCCGGTTCGCCGCGGCCGGTGTCCCGGCGGTGAACTTCGGCCCGGGCGACAACGCGCAGGCGCACCAGCGAAACGAGTTTACTTCGATCTCCAAGCTCCTTCGGGGCCGCGAGATCGTGCACCGGTGGCTGACCGGCATGCGGTAGATTCGGACTTCCTGGATGGCCAGCCTCAGCTCTCTCATCGTGCAGCGGCAGGTCGCCACGATCTTCGAGGTCGAGCAGGCGATCGCGCGGCAGGTCATCCACGGCGGGGACTTGGCCACGAACCTCCTCGAGGTCGCGCCCGCCTGTGAGCGCGGGCTGACGCGGGTCCTCGGGGAGAACCTCGGCATCCCGAGCGTGCACCCCGGCCGGCTGCCCGCTCCGGAGTCCGACGTGCTCGACCTCGTGCCGGTGGAGGCGGCGCTCCGCGCCGGCATCTTCCCGCTCCGACGCGCCGGGCGATCCCTCGTGGTCGCTACGAGCGAGAAGCTCCCGCCGAGCCTCGAGCACGACCTCGCCTATGAGCTCGGCCTCGACATCACGCCGGTGGCGGCGCCGCTCATCCGCGTGCGCGAGGGGATCGCGGCGCACTACGGCGTGCCCCTCGAGCCGCGGCAGCTCCGCCTCGTGCAGAAGCTCGATGGCATCGAGGCGCAGCACGGGAGCGTCGCGCCCGTCGCCTACCAGCAGTCGATCGACCTGCCGCCCTCGAGCCTGCGGAGCGGGGTCTCGAGCCCGCCGGCGAGGAGCACGACCCCGATCATGAAGCACTCGGGGCAGGTCCCGCTCCAGTCGCTCCTCGAGGAGGGAGAGCCGAGCGCCGAGGCCGGGCCCCACGAGCGGCGCACCGAGCCGGGGGATGCCCCCGAGGATCCGGCCCCGCGGACGGAGCGCGTCGTCGCGGCTACGTACGAGCACCACATCAGCGCCGCCCACCGCGTGTCATACCCGCCCGGCGGGTCGCCCGCCGCGTCCAGCGAGCCGCCGCCGCCGCCGGATCTGCCCGCGACCCCGCCCGTCGTGCCCGAGGACTCTCCGCGACCGCCGGGCATGGTCGATCGGCGCGCGGCGCTCCGCCTCTTGAAGCGGGAGGTGGATGACCAGCGCCGCACCGCGCACACCGCCCGCCGCAAGGGGCCTTTCTCGCGCGCCGAGGCGGAGCGGGAGCTCGAGAACGCCGCAGCGCCCGAAGACGTGCTGGACGCCTTCTTCGCGTTCGGATCGCAGTTCTTCGAGTACAGCGCGCTCTTCGTGGTCCACGGAGACGTGGCCGAGGGGCGGGACGCCTTCGGCCCCGGGGCAGATCACGTGCGCGTCATCGGGCTCGGCGTCCCGCTCGATCACCCGAGCACGCTGAGCCGCGTGCGCAAGGAGGGCCGCATCGTCCTCTCGCGGTTCCAGGACGACGACTTGGACGTGGAGATGCGCAAGGATCTGCAGCGCGCGTTTCCCAAGCCCGGCCTCGGCGCGGTGGTCCCGCTGACGGTGCGGGGAAGGAGCGTCGCCATGCTGGTCGGCGACGACGGACCGAACGACGTGACGCTCGGCGCCCTCGGGGATCTCCTCGGCTTCAGCGCGCTCGCGTCGGCCCAGCTCGAGCGCATCGCGCTCATGAAGAAGGGCAAGCGCGGCAAGTTCAGCGGCATGCTGGCGCCGCGGGCGCAGCCCGGCAGCGTCGCGGCGCTCGCGCGGGTCGTCGAGACGGCCTCGCGCTCCGCTCCGCCGCCTCCGCCGGCGCCGCCCCCACCGCCCGCGCCGTCGCGGCCCATGGGCGACGCCCCGCGTGCGTCCGAGCCGCCGCCTCAACGGCCCCCGCCGGGCGTCCTGCTCGAGCGCGCGCTCGCCGCCGCCGACCCTCACGGGGACCCGGCCGAGACGCCCGTGCGTGTCGTCACCTTCCCGCACGATCCGCCCCAGCCCCACGGTCCTTCGCCGCACGATCCCATGGCGGGCCCGGTGTACTCCGACCCGGAGGCCCTGCGGCGCGATGAGGGATGGGCCCGGGCGGAGCAGGGGCCGGGGCCGCCGTCGGTGCAGATCCGCACCGACACCCCGAGCGCGGGCACGCCCGCGCGCCTCGACATCCACGTCTCGCCCGGCGCGACGAGCGTTCCGCCCCCGGCGCCGCGGCTCGACACGACGAGGCCCTACGACGAGGACGTGCTCGACGGGACCCGGGATCCCGCGCGCGACGCGACGCTGCTCGCCGACGCAGCGCTCCTCGCGAAGCCTCCGCCGCCGGCGATCGTGCGCACGCCCATCCCGACCGACACCACGGGGTATCTGCGCCCCATCCCGCGGGAGGACGACGACGCGAGCGCGGTGCTCGCCGAGCAGCTGGGGGGAGACTGGGGGCGGCACGAGCCCGACAGCCGCCGGGGCGAGCGCGTCGGGACGTACCACATCGTGCCGCGCCCCGCGGAGACGCGGGCGCGTCGTGACGATCCGCTCGACATCGATCGGCTGCTCGAGCGCGCCCTGGCCGGGGGTCTCGAAGGAGAGGAGGCCACGAGCGAGCTCCTCCGCGTCGCCGAGCACGACTTCCCGAAGCTCGTCGACCGCTTCCCGGGCCCCCTGCTGGTCGATCGCTTCCGCGCCCGCGAGAACCTCCCACCCGCGTCGGAGTGCGGGCCGCTGCTGAAGATCCTGGTCACCTCGCGCAGGGTGACGCTCCCCTTCATGACCGGCCGCAGCGCCTCGCACGACGTGGAGCACCGGTTCTGGGCGACCCACATCCTCGGTGAGCTCATGTTCGCGGAGTCGTCGAACGCCGTGCTGCCGCGCCTCTTCGACGACGACGTCGCGGTCCGTCGCGTGGCCCGGCGCGCCGCGAGGGCGCTCGTGGGAGCGGGCGCGCCGGGCGATCCGATCAAGACCAGCCTCGCCTACACGCTCGCCAACCAGGACGAGCCGATGCACAGGCGTCTGCTCGCGATCGAGGCGCTCGCCGACATCCGCGTCCCGGCCGTCGTGCCCCTCCTCATCTCGGCGCTCTCCGATCCCTCCGAAGGGATCATCGAGGCGGGCCGTACCGCGCTGATCATCGTCACGCGCCAGGATCTCGGGCTCATCCCCGACGTCTGGCGCCACTGGTGGAACGACCACCAGCACGAGCACCGGATCGAGTGGCTGATCCAGGCGCTCACGCACGAGAGCGCGAACATCCGGCGCGCGGCCGGCGACGAGATCAAGCAGCTCACGCACGAGTACTTCGGCTACTACGACGACCTGCCCCCGCGGGAGCGGGAGCGCGCCCAGGACCGGTACCTCGTCTGGTGGCGAGACGAGGGCCGCTACCGCTTTCGTTGAGGGTGCCGGAGACCCTAGCGGCGCGCGGCGGCCTTGGTGCGCCGCGGCCCGGTGCCCGGCTGCTTCGTGGCGGGCTGCTTCGTGGCGGGCTGCTTCGTAGCCTTGGCTGTGGCGCGCCTCGGCGCGCCGCTCGGGGCGCCGGGCGTGGGCTCACCCACGGCGCGGGGCCGGTCTCGCTTGGGCTTTCGGCCGATGTTCTCCGCTCGGAACGCGCTCGGGCAGAGCCGGCTCACCGCGCACGCGCTGCAGGCGGGGCGCTGGGCGAAGCAGACGCGTCTGCCGTGGAAGATGAGGACGTGGGAGAGCGGATCCCAGTCCTCCCGGGGGAAGAGCGCGCCGAGCGCCGGCTCGATCGTCTCGGGGACCGTCTCCTTCGTGAAGCCGAGCCGCTGGGCGAGGCGCTGCACGTGCGTGTCGACCACCACGCCCTCCGGCGCCGACCAGATGACGCCGAGGACCACGTTCGCCGTCTTGCGTCCCACCCCCGGCAGCTTCACGAGCTCCTCGAGGCTCTGGGGCACCTCTCCGCCGTGGCGCTCGACCAGGCCGCGGGCGAGGCCGACGATGTTCTTCCCCTTCTGGTTGTACATCCCGAGCCCCGCCGCGCGGAGGAGCTCGGCGACGCGGGCGGGATCCGCGGCGGCCAGGGAGGGCGCGTCGGGGAAGGCGGCGAAGAGCGAAGGCGTCGCCTTGTTGACGAGCTTGTCCGTGGTCTGCGCGCTGAGGACGGTCGCCACGAGGAGCTGGAAGGGTCCGGTGTGGTCGAGCTCGCAGTGCGCGTCGGGGTGACTCTTGCGCAGCTCGGCGAAGATCTCCCGCGCGCGCGCGACCTTCTCGAGGAGCCGCTTTCCCCCTGCGCGCACCTCGGTCCGGCGCGCGCCGCGACGCGGAGGGGGGCTCATGTCCGAGGCCTCACGAGGCGGGGCCGCGGCTCTTGCTCTCGTGCTCGTCCAGGATCCGCTCGACGCTGGCCAGGCTGTTCTCCACGGCCTCCTGCACGATCTTCAGGATCACGTTGGGCTCACCCTTGAGGGCGTCGTAGTACCGCTGGCGCTCGGTGGCGTGGATGATCGCGGGCGGGTACCCCGCGCGCATGAGGAGCAGGTTCATCCCGAGGCGCGACACCTTGCCGCTGTCGCTGGCGAACGGAAAGACCCGGAGCAGATCGTAGTGGGCGCGCGCCGCGATCCGCAGAGCGTTGCGCGTCTTCTTCGTCTCCGGATCGTTGATCCAGTCCACGACCTGCCGGACCTTGTAGGCGATCTTGTCGGGCTGCGCGTACTCGTGGAAGTACAGCCGGTGCTGCGGGATGTCCCGGCGGTACTTCACCGTCTTGATGTCGCCCTCGCTCGGGTGGAGGATGAGGTAGATCTTCTTGATGACGTCGATGGTCACCGAGACGCGCTTCTTGGCCGCGTCGCGGACGAACTCGATCGCCTCCTTGTGACGCCGGATCTCGTCCGCGGCGGGCTGCAGCGTCGAGTCCGTCACGATCGGCTCGACGCCGAGGCCGGCGCCGAGCTCCTCCAGCGTGTACACCGAGCCCTCGAGCGCGCTGTCGTGGTAGATCCACGACTTGTCGAAGCGCGCCCAGTAGTCCTTCTGGAACTCCTCGGACTGCGTGGCGAGGCGCTTCTCGACGGCCGCGGCGCGCTCTTCCACGGTGAGCGGCGCCGCGACGCGCCGGACCGGGATGGGGATCGACGCCGCCTGCGTCACCCCGGGCCCGGGGCGCTCGCTCTTGCGCCGGACGAGGGTGACGCCCGGCTGTGGGGGCGTGCTGCTCGGGCGCCCGCGCGGCTGTGGGGCCGAGAGGCCCGGGCTGCTGGAGCGGGCCGGTACCAGCGTGAGGACCTCCCCGCGGGGCCGAGCGCCTCCCTTGCCGGGCGGGGGCGGAGGGGCCGGAGCCTTGCCCTGCTTCAGGGTGACCGGCGCCGCTGCCGCGGGCTTGGTCGGCGCGCCGCCCGCGAGCGGCTTGCCCGGGCTCGCCTTGCCCGCCTTGCCCTGGGGAGCGACCTTGCCTTGGGGGACCTGTTGGACCGGAGGGACCTTGCCTTGGGGGACCTTGCCCTGGGGGATCTTGCCGTGGGGGACCTTGCCGTGGGGGACCTTGCCGTGGGGGACCTTGCCCTGCGGGACCTTGCCGTGGGGGACCTTGCCCTGCGGGACCTTGCCCTGCGGGACCTTGCCCTGCGGGACCTTGCCGAGAGAGGGCGCCTTCGCGGGGGGAGCAAGCGCCTTCGGCGACGGGCCGCCTTTCTTCGTCGACCCCGACTTCCCGGCTGTGGGCTTGGGCGCCTCGACGGCTCGGTTCGGCTTGCCCTTGGATGCCGGCGCCTTGGGGGGCGCCTTCTTGGCGGGCGGGGACTTCTTCTGAGGGGCGTTCTTGGCGATGGGCTTCTTCGTGGGCGCCTTCTTCGTGGGCGCCTTCTTCGCGGGCGCCTTCTTCGTGGGCGCCTTCTTCGTGGGCGCCTTCTTCGCGGGCGCCTTCTTCGCGGGCGCCTTCTTCGCCGCCGCGGCTGTCTTCGACTTGGCCGACGGCCGGGCGGAGGACGCCTTCGCTTTTTCGGGCCGGGACTTCGGACGGGGTGCCGTTCGCTTCGCCATGGATGGTCGTGATCTCGCGCGCGCAGAGACGAAACGGGAGCCCGCTTCGCACCCACGGCACGGATTGTCCTGTAAAATCAGGACCTTGTGAGGTCCCTCCCCGCAGCCGAGGGAGGCGCCCTCGGGGCCGCGGGGTGGCCGCGAGCGCCCCGGCAACTGGCACTTGCAGCGGCCCGCGAGCCTAGTCGTCGCACCCGTAGCCCGTCAACGTCGAATCGCTCCGCCTCAGGCGTCGATGTTGATGCCGAGGTGCCTCCGGAGTGAGAAGTACTCCTCGCTCGATGCGAAGAGCAGGTTCTCCTTGTGGCGCTCCCGGTGGGGGACCGCGGCGGAGCCCTCGTCGGAGGCCCGGATCAGCTCGAGCGAGATCTCGAGATCGTTGGCGAGGAGGAGCCCCGCGCGATCGGCCGTGAGGTCGATGCCGGCGACCCATTTCTTCAGGTCGATCGCGCCCGACTGCAGGAGCTTGGTGACGAGGCTGGAGAGCTGGTCCCGCGTCGCCCCGCCCAGGGAGCGCTCGAGGAACGAGAAGTTCTCGGCGACCGGTCCCTCGAGCTCGGGGTTCACCGGGAAGGCAGGAACGATCAGCTTGATGGCGGCGAAGAGCCACGCGCGCAAGCCGGTGCCGGTCGGGACGAGGTGCCGGATGTAGAGGCCCGACCGGTAGTAAGCGAGGTGGCGGCCCGCGATGAAGGCCGCTGGCTGGCCCGGGATCTCGTGGGCGAGCGCCGCGGCGCCGAGCACGATCGAAGGAGTGCTCGCGTGGAGGAACGAGAGGCCGCCCGGATCCTCAGGGTTCTGGAAGACGGGCGGCGGCTCCATCCCGAGCACGCCGCACGCGTAGTAGAGCGTCTGGCTCATCGGGTAGGGGTGGCGGATGAGATCGAGCGCGTAGGCCGCCTGGTAGCCGAGCTGCTCGAGCGGCTGACCGTTGCGCATCAGCACCGCGGGCTCGATCACCTGGAAGATGCCGGTGAGCAGCGGGTCGGCGTCCGGGTGGATGAGGAGGTTCCACTCGTCCGGGCCGAGCCTCGACTGCGCCGCGGCGGCGCCGTCCGCGCGCATGCGGCGGTAGAACCGCTCCTCGTCCGGCTCCGCGAGGTTCTGGACGGCGAGGGCCTGGCAGAGGCACCAAGCGGCGTCGGCGCGCTTCGCCTCGGTGTAGAGCTTGCGCAGCAAGCGGTAGGGCTCCGGCCGGTGCGGGTTCTTCCGGAGGATGGGGCGCTGCGCCGCGACGGCCTTGTCGAGGTACTGCGCCGGGTCGCTGGCGTACAGCGTGGCGAGCAGCTCGTTGCGCGCGTCGTCGTCCGGGTCCAGCGTCTGCGCGGCCTCGAACGCGTCGATGGCCTCGCTCGTCCAGCCGAGCTTCTCCCGGTACAGCTTGCCCAGCCGGTCGAACGTGGCGAGGAGCTTGTCGCGGTCTCCGGCCTCGGTCGCCTGATCGAGCTGGATCTTCAGGAGGCGGTCCACGCCCTCGTGATCCCCGATCTGATCGCGGACGTCGATCGCCTCGAGGAGCGCCTTCTCCAGCGACGGGTCGAGCTCCAGCACGTCGTCGTAGAACTTCGCGGCGCGCTCGAGCTCGCCCATCTGCCGCCCGGCGACGATGGCGGCCGTGTGGAGGTACTTCGCCTTCTGCTTGGCGTCGTCCACCATGGAGGCGAGCTTGAGGACGACGTCGACCAACCGCGACCAGTCCTTCTCCTCGCTGTAGAGCTGCATCAGCTTCGTGAGCACGCGCCGATCGTCCGGCCGCTCGTCCAGCGCCGCGACGTAGCTCTTGCTGGCGCGCGTGCGGTCGTTGAGCTTCTGCGAGAGGATGTCGCCGATCTCGAGCAGGACGCTGGTCCTCGGCTCCCCCGTGAGGGCGTCGAGCCGCCGCGTCTTGAGGCGGATGAGCTCCTCCCAGTTGCCCTTCTCTTCGTGGACCTTCGCGAGCATGTCGATCGGCGCGTTGGACTCCGGGTCCAGATCCGCGGCCTCCGCGAGGGGCGCGAGCGCGTCGTCGAGCTGACCGAGCTTCATGCGCGCGGTGCCGAGCCCGAGCAGCGCCTCGGCGCGCATCTTCATGCCGAGCCGCTCGTCGAAGCGCTCGAGCAGATCCTCGAACAGCTTGACCGCGCGCTTCGCCTCGCCAGCGTCCAGGCAGACCCGCGCGGCGTTGAGCTGCGCGTCCGGCGAGTCGGGCGCGGCCTGCAGCAGCATGTCGACGACGCCGACCGCGCGCTCGAGCGAGCCGGTCTTCGCGAGCGACTCGATGTACCGGACGACCACGCGGTGGGCGTCGGGCTTCGGCAGCACGTCGAGCCGGTTCGCCGCCACTTCGAAGGCCTTGGCCGCCTCGATGAAATGGCCGGCCTCGTAGGCGACGTCGCCGGTGACGACGTGGCCGTTGAGGCTCGTCGGATCGAGGTCGACGGCCTTCTTCGCCGCGTCGGCCGCGCGAGGCGTGTCCTTGAGCTTCTCCTTGAGCAGGACGGCCATCTCCCCGTAGAGGCGGCCCTTCGCGATCTTGCCGTCCGAGGCCTCGATCTCTCGGGCGATGAGCTCGACGGCGCTGCTGGCGTCGCCGCGCGCGAGGTAGGCGTGCCGCAGCGCGTGGGCGGCCCCCGTGTTGCTGGGGAGGGCGTCCAGAGCGGCCTTGTAGCGCTCGATGGCGCCGTCCCGGTCCCCCTTCTCTTCGAGCATCTTGGCGGCGCGCACCCAGAGGTCGCTCTTCTGCTCGGGCTTCTCGGCCTTGCTGGCGAGAGACTCGACCGCCGAGAGGGCGGCCTCGGCGTCGCCGGTGGCGGCCCTCACGTTGGCGAGCGACTCGAGCGCGCCGGAGTGGTTCGGATCGATCTCGAGGACACGCTCGAGGACGCGCTGCGCGCGCTGAGGCGAGCCCACCTGCTCGAGGAGCACGCGGGCCATCTCGAGCAAGGCCATCGTGCGGGGCTTGTCCTCGAGCACGACCTTCAGCTGTCGCTCGTAGGCGCCGAGCACGTCCTCCCAGCGGTCGAGGGCGCGGTAGTGCCGGACGAGCGAGGTGAGCGACACCTGATGGACCGGGTCGAGCTCGAGCAGGCGCTCCTGGGTAGCGGCGGCCTTGCCGTGGTCGAGGAACTCCTCCTCGTAGATCCCCGCCATCCGCTCGAGCAGGTTGATCTTCTGCCGGGGCGTGGCCGCGATCGCGAGCTGGCGCTCGAGGACCTCGAGCAGCTCTCCGTACCGTCCCTGCCGGTTGAGGATCCGATCCAGGCCGCGCAGCGCGGTCAGGCTCTGGGCGTCGACCTCGAGCGCGCTCTCGTAGCGCCTGAACGCCTCGGGGAGGTTGTTCAGCTGGTCTTCGTAGAGCTCGGCGACGCGGCAGATGGCCTCGACACGCGCCTCGCCCCGGAGCGCTTCGCTCCGGCGCACGAGGATCTTCGCCAGCCCCTCGGTGTCGCCGAGCTGCTGGTAGATCCGGGACAGCGCTTCGCACGCCGAGTCGTGGCCGGGATCCTCGGCGATGATCTGCTCGTAGAGGTCGCGCGCCCGCCCGGGATCCGAGAGCTTGGTCTCGAGGAGGTCGGCCGCCTGGGCGCGGTACTCCCGCGCCTTCTCGGGTGTCGGCGCGCGGTCGGCCCGGCGCAGCACGACCTGCCCGAGCTCCTGCCACTGCTGCGCGCGGCGGTAGACGGCCGCCATGCCGGCGAGGGCGCCGTCGTGGGCCGGCTCGATCGCGAGCACCGCCTGGAAGCAGGGGAGCCCGAGGTCGGGGCGCGCGACCTTCTCCGCGTACCAGGTGCCGAGGCGCGTGTAGAGCGCCACGCGGGTCTCGGGGGGCATCCGCGGGTGGGTGGTCGCCTCGCTCAGGATCGTGAGGGCCTCGGTCCAGAGGTGCATGTCGCTGCCCGCAGCGCGCTCGAGATCCGCGGCGTACTCGTCGTTCTGGACGTTCTGTGCGAGCGCCTGCGCGAACGCGAAGACGCCCTGCTCGCGGTCCTCCACCTCGCGCACGTAGAGGTGGCCGATGGAGTTCAGGCAGCGCGCGCGCTCCGTGTGGCTGTCGCTCTTCTCGCGGCGCTCGAGGAGCATCTCGATGAGCTCCTCGAACTTTCCGAGGTGTCGCCGGACCTCCTCCAGCGCCGTCGCGGCGATGTCGTCGGACGGATCGAGCGCGCACACCTGCTCGTAGATGTCCTCCGCTTGCTCGGCCATCTTGGCGGTCTCCAAGATCCGGGCGGCGCGGAAGAGCAGCGACTTCTTGGTCTCGAGGCCCTTCGCCCGCGCCTCGGCGTCGTCCTCGGGCAGCTCTACGCCGTCGGCCGCCACCGAGAACGCCTCCGCCACCTTCGCCGGCTCCGCGCCGTCGCCGATGGCCGTCTCCAGCGAGAGCGCGGCGTCGTGATCGTTCGGGTCGGCGACGAGCGCGTCGACCTTCGAGTCGAAGTCCTCCGAGGACACCTTGGACGCGGCCGTGGGCTTGCCGATCGACTCCAGGGTCGCGATGACCGCGTCGACGTTCCGCGGCCTCTTGTCCGGGCTCTTGTCGAGCAGCGCGAGCACCACCTCGTCGATCTCCTTCGTCACCCAGCCGCGCGGCGCGACGCTGCTCGGCGCCGGTGGAGGGGTGGAGAGGTGGGCGGCGGCGAGATCCGCGCCGGTCGCGCCCTGGAACGGGGGCTTGCCCGTGAGGACCTCGAAGAGCAGGCACCCGAACGCGTAGAGATCCGTCGCGGCGTCCGCGGGCTTGCCGCGGAGCTGCTCGGGGCTGACCGACTTGGCGGACCAGGGCTTGGAGAGCGCGGCGAGGTCGACGCCGAGGCGATCGCCGCCGCCGTCGACGAGGACGGACAGCGGGCTGCCCCCGGCCGCGCGGACCACGATGACGTTCTCCAGCTTGACCGCGCCGTGCGTGAGGCGGGCCGCGTGGACGGCGCCGAGCGCGGCGAGGACGCCGCGGAGCAGCGGCTTGGCCTCGTTCAAATGCAGCGCGCCCGACCTGCCGATCCGCGCGCTCAGCGGCTGCCCGTCGCCGAGCTTGTAGGCCGTGTAGAGCCGGGCCCCGACGAGGTCCGCCTCGAGGTGCGTGGGCAGGGAGTCGTGCCGAACCTTGGCGAGCAGGCGCGTCTGCGTGACGAACCTGCGGGTCGCGGCGGCGTCGCGCGCGGCGACGCCGCGGAAGACCTTGAGGACGCGCTCCTCGCCGTCCTGCTTGGCCGCGTACACCGTCGCGCGCGGGCCATCGGCGAGCTTGCGCACGATCTGGAAGGGCCCGAACGTCTCCCCCGCCTTGAGCTCGACGTCGACGCTCGCGCCGTTGCGAGAGAGCTCCTTCAGCCGGGCGTCGAGATCCACGCGCTGCGCCAGCATCGCGTCGAGGAGCGCCGGCACGGCGTGGGTCTCCAGGCAGCGATCGACCAGCGCCTTTGCGAACGACGCCTTGGAGGCGGTCCCGCCCACATCCGAAGGCGTGAACGAGAGCAGGTCCCCGGACAGGGAGAAGAGCTCCTCCAGCGTGAAGAGCCGCTCCAGCTCGCCTCGAACGATCTCGATCGACATGGTCCTCCAGTCCGCGGCACGCAGGCCCGCGGGGCGCCGAATGCTACTTTCGGCCACGCGAGACCCCAACCGGAAAAGTGCAGGGTCGCTGCGTTCTCTCGGGCCGGTAGACCCGCGGTCGCGCGCGCGTCGGGAGGTCATGACGGATGACGCGGTTCGCGCGCCGCGTCGAGGCGTCGCGGCGTCGATCCGATCGCCCCTCCCGCGACGGCACGTGCTATTGCCGCAGAACGCGCCGACTGAGGGGGCCGGATGAAGCCCCGTCGCTCGCTCGCGCTCGCTCCACCCCGCTCCGGGCTGGCGCGCCGGGGCCCGGAGCCCGGCACCCCCTCGCCTGGAACGTG
>CAZBJI010000050.1:0-44434 GCA_964492175.1 uncultured Polyangiaceae bacterium
GCGACTGCCATCGCTCCCCTCACGGCCAGCTCCCCTCGATGGTCGCACCTCCGAGTCCGACGCCGAGCCTGGCGCTCGTCCGACCCGGGGGCGCCGCCTCCTCGCCGACCGCGTTGACGACGCTGAAGCTGATGGCCGCCGCACCCGTGATGACGCCCAAGGCGATGAGCACGTCGGTCGCCGTAGCGAGCGCCAGCGTCCTGTTGGCCTTGGCGTCGATCGGCGAGCCCGGCGCAGGGCGGCGGCTGGGCCCGAGGTAGACGTCGTCGTCGAGATCCGCAGCTCCGACGAGGGCGAGGGCTCCGGTCACGGCGGCCGAGACGCCCACCAGACCCGTCACGACCCACGTCGTACCGACGAGCGCGCCCGGAAATCGGAACGCCGGCTCCGGAGGAGGGGGTGGAGGCGGGGGTCTCACCTCGATCACGGCGTGAGCCGTCGCTCCCTTGGCGACCTCGAGTGTGCGCAGCACGGTCTTGCTCCCACGAACCGCGATCGTCCTCGCCCCGGGCCGCACCGCGATCGGCGTCAGCTCCGGCGCCCGTGCGATGAGGACGCCGTCGATCTCGATCGTCGCGCCGGGCTCGTCGACCTCGACGCGAACGAAGCCAACCTCCGGCTCGAGCCTGGCCACCTCGGCGGCGATCTCGGCTCGCTGGGCCGGGGTGACCTCGGAGCCGCCCTCGAGCACGTGGCAGTCGTACGCCCGGATGGCGCGGGCTGGGTCCCCGGTGAGCGCGGCCATGCGCGCGACGTTGAGGAGGATGAGGTAGCTCGGGCTGAGATCGTAGGCCTTCTGAAAGAGGCCGAGCGCCTCGACGTGTCGCTTCTCCTCGGCCATCTTGAGCGCCAGCTCATATGCGGCGGCGGCGTCTGGCGTGGGCTCCACGGCCTGAGCGCCGGCGTTGCAGCGGTCGGCGCGCGCGTCGAAGGCCAGCAGGGTGGAGGCGAGGACCATGGCCCCAGCGACGACCAGACCGCTCGACCGCCTACGAACACGTTTCACAGCGCTCGACCTTCCTCGTGCACCCGGGACGGGCCTAGACCCGAAGCGCCGCGCGGCGGCGGCCTCGAGCGAGAAGATACCCCATGCGCTCCCGAGACGGACACGGAGAGCGCGGCTGGCTTGGTCCGCAGCGCCCTCGAGGCTTACGCGCGGCGCGCGCGAGAACCGGTAGGACGCGGGGGCCGCGGCGCCGGCGCTGTCGGGGGCAGATCGTCCCCGGACCCCTCACCGGTCGACGAGCTCGGGTCGCCCGCGGCGGGCGAAGGTCGCCCGGTCTCTCGGGCGGCGCCTCGGGTGTGCCCCTGGGCGAGCCACGGTGGTTGCGCGGCGACGCGTCTCCGCGTCGATCGCAGCGCCCTCAGGGCTGCCGCTTCTTCCAAGGGTACCGCGGATCGGCCACGGAGCTCGCGTTGGTGGCAGGGCTCCCCGTGGTGGCACCTCGCACCGGGGCCCTGGCGGAGGCGCGGGGACCGGGAACGGACGCGCTCGCGGCCGGGCGCAGGGACTCCGGCTCCTTCTCGAGGCTCACGGTGAGGGAGACGTCCTTGTCGAGCACCACGATGCGTGACTGAGGGACGTAGCCGTCGGCCTCGACACGCAGCGCGTGCGCGACCTTGTCGCGCTTCACGTTGGCCTCGAAGGGCAGCTCCGCGACTCGGCTCTCGTCGAAGAACACGCGCGCCCCCTCCGGGCGGACATCGAGGCGAAACACCACGAGCTCGTCCTGGGGGAGCGCCGGCTGCGTGGTGGCGGCGATGCTCGGCGCCGGGGCTGGCGCCGGCCATGCGAGAAACCCCACCACGGCGACCGCGGGGACCGCGAGCGCGAGCCCGATGACCCAGACCGGACGGCGCTGACGAGGCGCCGGTTGGTCGACGAGGTCCAGCGACGCCGCCCCCGTAGTTTCCGTGAAGATGCGGGGGACGCTCCGCGGCGGTTCGTCCGCCGGCCCGGGCGCCGCGATCTCCTCCGCGGGCGCGGGCGGCTCTCGGGTCAGCTCGATGTCGTCCGGCGTTCGTTGGCTCTGGGGCGCGAGGCCCGGGAGGTCGTCGGCCCCACGCGCCAGCGAGAGGTGGGTGTCGACCACGGCGCGCACCGCGTCTCTGTACCCCGCCGCCGACTCTGCCACCGCTGCGCCGAGCTCCATGCGTGGGAAGGCTCCATGCTTCAGCGCCATCAGGGCGTCACGAAAGTCGCGAGCCGTCGCGAAGCGAGCCTCGGGCTTCGGAGCGAGCGCCTTCTCCAAGACCTGCCGCCATGGCGCGGGCAGCGACGGGTCGGCAGCCGGTAGGTCGCCGAACGTCATGGACTTCAGGATCTGGACGTCCCCGAGACCCTCCCAGTAGCGTCGCTCGTGCACGAGCTCCCACAGCACGACGCCGACCGCGAAGACGTCGGCCCGACGGTCCACCTCGTCGCACAGCGCCTGCTCGGGCGCCATGTACGAGAGCTTTCCACGAACCACGCCGGTGGACGTGTGCTTGGCGCGCCCTCGGCTCTTGGCGATGCCGAAGTCCACCAGGGCCACCCTGCCCTCGTAGGTCACGAAGACGTTGTGCGGGCTGACGTCACGATGAACGATGTCGAGCGACGCGCTGTCCGGGCCGCGCAGCTCGTGGACGTAGTGGAGCCCGTCGAGGAGCTCACAGGCGACGTGGACCGCGGCTTCGCGCCCCAAAGCGGCGACGACGGTGAAGCACTGATCGAGCGGGAGGCCGTCGAGGAACTCCATCGCGAGGTACTTCTGGCCCTCCTGCTCCCCAACCTCCACGGTACGAACCACGTTGGGATGGCTGAGGAGCGGCATCAGCCGCGCCTCTTCCTCGAGCATCTCCCGGTGCTCCACGTCGTCGGCGAAGTCCGGGGTGAGCCGCTTGACCACCACGAGGTCCGTCGGCTTGGCCCGCCTCGCCGCGAGGAACGCCTCCGCCATGCCCCCCCGGCCGAGCTTGGCGATGAGATCGAACTCGCCGAACCGGCGAGCCTCACCCTCGACCACGCGCACGGACGTGATGGCCGTCACAACAGGGATCGAACCCTACTCTGCACAAAAATCAAGTCTTGTGGCCCAACTCCCGGCGTTCACCCGAGCGAAAGTTCGCCTGGCCCCGCTCGTCGCGGAAGGGCGCCGCCACCCGCGATGCCGCTCGAGCTCGATCGGCTCGGCGTGACCACGCAAAAGGCCGAGCGTTCGGTGTGCGCACTTCCCGGGAGCTATCCCACACGGATCGCGAGCCCGAGCTGCGCCCGAACCTTGAAGTACGCGTCGCTCACCGAGAACACCAGGAGCTCCTTCAGCTTCTCCTGAGGCGTGAGGTCGCCAGGCAGTTGCGGCTCCGCGGCGATGATCTTCTTCGCCACCTCGAGGTCTCCACAGAGGAGGAAGCCGGCGCGCGCGCTCGTCATCTCGCACGTCTGTGCCCAGCGCTTCACGTTCGCCCGCCCGTCCTCCGCCAAGAACTTCCGGACCGCCAGCCGCAGGCCCTCGAGGTGCACCGGCTGCATGTACTGTCCGAGTGACTTGGCGGTCGCGGCGACCTGGTTCGCCAGCTCGGGCGGTACGCCCTGGTCCGGCGCGATCAGCTTGATGCCCGCAAAGAGCAGGACCGTGAGCTCCGTCACCGTGGGGAAGATCGCCTTGATGTAGTGCTCGGGCCGGTAGTACGAGACGTGCTTACCGACGATGAAGGTGAGGTCTTGGGGTGTGAAGCCCGAGAGCACCGTCTGGCCTGCGAGGCTCGCCGGCGGATCGACGGGCACGTGGCTGAGCGCCCCTGGCACGTCGCTGCGCACGTAGAGCTGCGGCATGGGCAGACCAAGGACGTTGACCGCCCAGCCGAAGGTGCGGGCGAAGGTGACGGTGCTCGTGGCGGGGTCCTGGCGGAACCTCGCGTCGAGGACCGGGACCTCGTTCTTCTGCCGCATCTGGTCGACCTTGGCGCGCAGCGCCGCAGGTGTGATGAACTCGAAGATCTTTCCGAGGTACAGGCTCTCGTCCTCGTGGAAGAGCCTGCGCAGCCACGACTCGTTGTCCAGGCGGGACTTGACCGCGGGCAGCCCCTGGGGCCGGTAGTCCTCGAAGAACTGGCGCTCTTCGTCGCCCGCTTGGCGAAGGAACACCAACGCGGAGGCGAGACACCACGCCTCGTCGTAGGTCTGCTTGGTCAGGAAGAGCGTGTACAGCTTCCGGTACGGGTCCACGCGCATCGGATCGAGCCGGAGGATCGCCTGGTACTCCTCGATCGCGAGGTCCACCTGCTCGGACTCCTCATAGAGCTCGGACAGGATGAGGTGCTCCGTCATGTCCTCGGGCTTCATCCTGGAGCCCATGCGGAACGCCTCGATGGCCTTCTCCTTGTCGGCGAGGCGATCGCGGTAGATGAGCCCCAGCGCGTGCCAGAGGTTGAACTCGACCGACGCCTTCTTCTGACCTGCGATCTCGTCGCGCTGCAGGCTCGCCAGGCGGTGCAGCATCTTGCGGTATGCCCGCTCGAGCTGCTTCCAGTCCTTCATCTGGGTCAGGATCTTGTTGATGCGCTCGAAGTCGTCGAGCGCCGCGGGGTCCAGATCCAGCACCTGGTTGAAGAGCTCGACCGAACGCTCCTTGTCGTCGAGGAAGTCGCGGTAGACCTGCGCCATCATGCGGATGGCGCGCGTCTTCGCCTCGAGCCGGGTGTCGATGTCGGCGATGCGCTGCAGCGCGTCGACCATGCGCTCCCACTGCTGCGCGCTCTGGCAGGCCGCGAGCTGCTTGTGGAGCACGACGTGATCGCTGGGCTTGATGTCCAGCGCCTCGTCGTAGGCCTCGATCGCCTTCATCGGCGTCTTGCCCCGATCCTTGTCGGACCAGATGTCGCCGATCTCCACCAGGGTCTTGTGCCGCTCTTCGCCGTCGAACACGTTGTCGAGGATGAGCCGCTTGTAGTGGCAGACCTGCTGCCAATCCTTCGCCTGCTCGTAGAGCCCCACCATGGCGTCGAGCGTCGGCCGGTGCGCGGGGTCGACCTGCAGCGCCTTCTCGTAGTTGTTGATCGCCTGCTTGGGCTGCCCCTGCGCGTTCTTGACTCGGCCGAGCTTGTAGTAGACGTACGCCCGCTGCTCGGTGTCGTGCTCCTCCAGCGACGTGAGCACCTTCTGGAAGTTCGTGAGCGCGCTCGGCCAGTCTCCGATCTCGAAGCACACCTCGGCCAAGCCGCGGATGGTCTCCTGGTTGGTGAGGTCGAGCTGGTTCGCGGTCTGGTAGGCCTTGAGCGCGGCAGGGTAGTTCTGCCTCGCCTGGAGGATCTTGCCGAGCAAGTTGTTGAGCATGTGCTGCTCTTGCCGCTCCCGCCGGCCGGCCTTCTTGACCAACATCTCGGCCAGGGGCTCCGCGCGCTCCCACTCCTCGCGCGAGACGTACTCGTTCACGAGGGGCAGGGCCGCGTCCTCGTTGTCGTCGTCGCACTGAAGCGCGAGCTCGTAGGCCTGCACTGCGAGGTCGTGCTCGCCCAGCGCCTCATCCCGCATCTTGCCGAGCTCCACGAGGAGCTTGGCGCGGACGCGGGGAGACTCCGTCACCATCTGCTCGGAGTCGAGGTAGCGCGCAGCCCTGTCCCAGTCCCCAGCGTCGACCGCGATCGCCCGCAGCGCCGCCAGGGTAGGCTGGTGGGTCCCGTCGATGTCGAGGGCGCGCTCGTAGCTCTCCTGTGCGGCCATCCGGTCGCCGAGCTTCTCGTCCATCTGGCGGCCGATGCGGAAGTACATGTCGACCTTCTGCCGCCCGTCGCTCGTCAGCTCGGCGACGCGGGTCATGTAGTCGATGGCGCGCGATGAGTCCCCTTGCTTCTCGTAGAGCTTCGCGAGCGCGTCCAGCGCAGGGATCTGATGCGGATCGAGATCGACGATGTTCTGGTACGCGTCGATGGACCGATCGATGTCCTCGACCTCGTCCGCGTACGTCGTCGCCATCGCGCTCCACAGCTCGATCTTCTTGCCGCGATCGATGGTGGCGTTGATGTGTCGATCGAGGGCGTTGATGAGGTCGTGCCACTGCCTGCGCTGGCGGTAGCACCGCTCCAGCCCCTCGTAGGCGGGCTCGTAGTTCGGATCGACCTCCACGACCTGCTCGAGCCTGGCCGCCGCCACCTCCGGCTTCACGAAGAGCTCCTCCTGGATCCGCGCGATCTTCATGAGGACCTCGATGCGCTCGCGCTCCGTCGCGACGACGTCGAGCTGCACCTCGAGGATCCCGACGAGCTCGGTCCACTGCTGGAGGTGCTGGTAGATGCGCTCGAGTCCCTTCATCGCCGCGAGGTTGCCGGCGTCGATTTCGAGCACCTCACGGTACACCTGCGCCGCGCGCTCGGGCTGATCGAGCGTGCTCTCGTACAGCCCCGCGGCGCGGAGCTTCGTCGCCGTGACCTTCTCCGGCTCCGTCAGGCCCTTCGCCTTCGCGTTGAGGACGTCCACCAGCTCCGCGTTCTGTCCCCGCTCCGTGTGGATCCGCTCGAGCTGCTCGAGCGCGGGCACGAAGTTCGGGTCGATCTCCAGCGCGCGCTTGTAGTAGGCGAGCCCCTGCTCGAGCTGCCCCATGTTGTGGTGGAGCACTTCCCCCATCTCGGTGAGGACCTCCTTGCGATCGACGTCGGTCAGCGCGTTGTTGTACGCCTGCTGGAGCATCTGCCCTTGCTCCTGGTGACGCCCGCTCTTCTTGTAGAACGTGGCCATCTGGCGGAGCACGGCGACGTTGTTCGGATCGAGCGCGTGGACCTGCTGGTAGTAAGGCTGCGCGTACTCCGGCCTGTTGAGGTCGTCCGCGTACCACTTGGCGAGGCGCAGACAGAGCTCGATCTTCCGCCGTGGCTCTTTCTCGGCCTGGAGCCACTGGTTGACGGTCTGAAGCAGCTCGGGCCACTTGTTCGTCGCGTTGGTGACGCGCTCGATGTAACGCGCTGTCTCGTGGTCGCCGACGTCGAGCTCCAGCGCCGTCACGAGCGCGTCGAAGGCCTGGGACTTGTCGTCCAGGTCCTCCTCGAAGACCTTCGCCACCTTGCGCAGGATGTCGGTCTTTTCGGCGACGTCGTCGCGCGTGTCGAGCCGCGCTAGGTAGAGCTCGATGAGCGGTTCGGCGCGCTTCGCCGCCGAGTGCAGCTTCTCCAGCGCAAAGAACGCCTGGTCGTGCGTGGCGTCGATGGACAGCACCGCCTCGTACGCAGGGGTGCCCTTGTCGGGCTCGCTGACGCGCTGCTCCCAGAGCGCCGCGACCTCGAGGTACTCCCGGACCCGCTCCTCGGGCTCCGCGAGGGCGCGCGCGCGCCCCATCTTGACCTCGATGACCTCCTCCCAGCGGTCCTCGGCGCGCAGGAGCGTCTCGAGGTTCTGCATGGCGTCGAAGTCCGCGGGATCGACGGCGAGGAGCCGCCGCCACGCATCGACCGCGTACTCTGGCTGCGCGAGCACCCCCTGGTACGTGAGCGCGAGCTCTCGGTAGAGCGCCACCACGTTCTCGGGCGGCAGCTTGTCGCCGGCGTTCTCGATTGTCCGGTGCAGGGACTCCGCGAGCTGCTGCGGATCGTTCTTCCGCCGCCAGACCGCCGTGATCGCGTAGAGCGCCTCGGCGTTCCCGTACTCGAACTCGAGCACTCGGTGGTAGTCCTCGAGCGCCTCCTCGTCCCTCCCGAGCTGTCCTTCGAAGAGCTTGGCGCGCCGGAGCAGGACGGCCACCCGGTCCGCGTCCTCCACCGCGATGTCGTAGTGGCGCCCGAGCACCTCGGTCAGCTCGGCCCACTGCTGGCTCCCCTCGTAGAGGTTGGCCAACCCGTGGAGCGCCTCCGGATCGTCGCCGCGCAGGTCGAGGACGCGCTTCCACGTCTCGATCGCCTGAGGAACGTCCCCGAGCCGGTCGGAGAGGAGGTTCGCCATCTTCGCGCGGATGTTCGCCTCTTCCGAGTCGCCGCTCGCGTGCTCGAGCTGCCGCGACAAGACCACCTTGAGCTGGTTCCAGTCCTGCTTGGCACCGTAGATGCGCTCGAGGGCCGAGCTCGTCGGCTCGTTCGGCGGATCGAGCTCGTCAAACACCTTCCGATAGATCCGGATCGCGTCGTCCAGCTGACCGACGCCCGCCTCGTCGAGCAGCCGCTCTTCGTACACCTCACCGAGGCGGAGGTGCAGCTCCACAAGCTCGAGCGGATCGGGGGTCGCGAGCAGCCGCTGCTCCAGCACCTGCGCGAGCTCCACGAACTGCTCGAGCGACGTATAGATGCGGTCGAGCTGGGTGAGCGCCTCCGCGTCGAGGGGCGTGACGCCCAGCACGTACCGGTAGGTCTTCTCCGCGTTCGAGATGTCCCCGAGGGACTCCTCGAAGACCCGCGCCAGCCGCTTGCCGATCGCCGACTGGACGGCCTTGTCCGTGTGCAGCTCCAGGACGTCCGCGTAAGCGTTCGCCAACGTCTCCCAGCCACCGTCCACGGCTTCGCCGAGGCGCTCACACTCCTCGAGCGTCTTCTCGTCCGAGGGGTACTCCTTCAGCGCGCGGACGTAGACCCCGAGGGCCCCGTCGAGGGCGATGAGCTTTTCCTCCTGGAGCTCGGCGATCCGGTAGAACATGCCCAGGCGGTCCTCGGGCTCCGTCTTCTGAGCGAGCACGGCCTCGAGGACGCTCGCGAGCTTCTCCCACTCTCCCGAGCTCTGGTACAGCGGCTCCAAGATCTCGCCGATCTCGAGCTGGTGCACCCCCTGCGCGAAGAGCCCCTCGAGGGCCTCGAGGGTGGGCACGTGCTCTGGCGCGGCCGCGAGCACTTCGCGGTAGCTCTGGATCGCCAGCGGGAGGTCGTTCAGCTGGTTCTGATGGACCTGCCCCAGCCGGTACTTGAAGTTGAGGATGTCGTCCGGGGTCTGCCCGATTTCGGCTTCTCGCGCGAGGACGTCCACGAGATCCGGCCACCGCTCGGTCATGACGAGCAGGCGGTCCAGCGAGCTGATGGCCTGCCAGTTCTCGGTGTCCACCTCGAGGACGAGGCGGTAGCGACCGATGGCGTTGTCGACGTCCTCGAGCTGCGTCTCGAACACCTGCGCCAGCCGTAGCCCGAGGTCGACGAAGCGCTCCGGCTGCTCTTCGCGCAGCTTCTGGAGCTCGACGTCGTAGAGCGTGGCCACGTCGGCCCACTTCCCCACCGCCATGGCGAGGCGTTCGAAGCTCGAGAGCGACTCCTCGTTCGTGACGTCGAGGGTCACCGCTCGGGCGTACACGCTGAACGCGGCCCCGTAGTCCCCGACCATCTCCTCTTCGAGCCGCGCGATCCGGTGGAGGAGCTCGATCTTGGAGAACGCGTCCTCTGCGTGCTTTACCTGCACCTCCAGCACGCTGACGAGCTTCTTCCATTCGCCGGTGGCGTCGTAGATGGGCTCAAGCACGAGCGCCGCCGCGAGCGGATCACGCTCTCCG
The DNA here is from genome assembly GCA_964492175.1 of uncultured Polyangiaceae bacterium. Taxonomy (GTDB): domain Bacteria; phylum Myxococcota_A; class Polyangia; order Polyangiales; family Polyangiaceae; genus Xiheicaenibacterium. The sequence continues at coordinate 9,429 of CAZBJI010000050.1, forward strand.
CGCTTGATGCCCTCGAGCGCGGCGAGCGTCGGCGCGTGATCCGACATCTGGTGGAGCAGATCGCGGTAGAGCTCGATGGCGCGACCGACGTCGTCGAGCTTCTTCTCGTAGAGCTCGGCGATCCGGTACTGGTAGCTGATGGACTCCGCCGGGTCGTTCGCGAGCTCGGCCTCGTGCTGGAGGATCGTGAGCAGCTCGGGCCAGTTCTCGGCCATCTGGTAGAGGACGTCGAGCCGAGAGAGCGCCTGTACGTCGTCCGGGTCCAGCTCGAGGATGCGGTTGTACGTGTCGATCGCGGACGGGACGTCCTTCAGCTCGCGCTCGTACACGGCGCCGACCTGGTAATAGATGTTCTTCTTCTCGTCGTGGTCGAGCGCGAGGTCTGCCTTCTGCGTGTAGACGCCCAACAGGTCCGTCCAGCGGGCGTGCGACAGGTAGAGCTTGATCAGAGAGTCGATGGCCCGAAGATCCTCGGTGTCGAGGTCCAGGATCTTTCGGTAGACCGCGATCGCCGACTCCGGCCGCTCGAGGACGTCCTCTTCGATGGACGCCGCCTGGAACAGCGCCGCCTTTTTCTCCGGTAGCACCTCGAGGATGTCGGCCTTCTTCGAGAGGGTGTCCGCCAGCTCGGCGTACCGCTCTGCGGTGCGGAAGATGCGCTCGAGCGACTCGGCCGCGAACAGATTGTTGGGGTCGATCTCGAGGACGCGCCTGTAATGGGCAACCGCCGCGTCGACGGCGCCGAGATCCTCCTCGTAGACGCGCGCCGCCATCGTGAACAGGTCGACCGCTACCGTCGGATCGGTCACGGCCGTCTCGTCCGGATCGTCCGGGACGGTCAGCTGCGCGGCCGCACGCTCCTCGAACACCTTCGCCAGATCGGCGAAGCGACCGGTCGCGCGAGCCAGCCGGTCGAGGCCGTCCTTGGTCGGACCGGACGTCGGGTCCTCGGCGAGGGCCCGCGCGAAGACCACGAAGGCGGAGTCGAGGTCCCCCCCGGCGTCCTCGTAGAGGGAGGAGACCTGATGGAGCAGCTCGACCCTGCGTCCAGGATCGTCGCTGCGGCGGACCTGCACCTCGTAGACGCCGATGAGCTTCTCCCAGTCGCCCGACTGACGGTACAGCGGCTCCAGGATGTCGGCGATGGTCAGCTCGTGATCGGGCAGCAGCCCCAGGCGCTCCAGGGCCGCGAGCGCGGCGGCGTTCGCGAGATCCCGCTCGAGCACCTGCCGGTAGATGTCGATCGCCGTCTCCACCTGAGCCATGCGCGTCTCGCGGAGATCCGCCAGGCGGAGCATGAGCCGCGTCTGGTCTTCCTCGGAGTCGGCCAAACCAAGCTGGGCCTCGAGGTTCTCCGAGAGCTCTTCCCACTTCTGACCACGGGAGAAGAGCCCGTCGAGCGCAGCGAGCGCGAGCATGCTCGTGGGCTCCAGCGCGAGGACCTCGCGGTAGGCCGCGATCGCGTCCTCGGGCCGGCCGAGCTTCTCCTCGTAGACCGAGGCCATCTGTCCGTAGAGCTCCTCGCGGAGCGCCCCTCCGTCGTCCGAGTCGGCGAGGTCGATGCGACGACGGAAGACGCTGATGAGGTCTTCCCAGCGCTCCGTTCGGCGGTAGAGCGCGTCCATGGCAGCCAGGGCTCCCACGTCCGCCGGATCGATGCCCAGCACGCGTTGATAGCCCTGCGCGGCTTCGTCCACCTTGCCGAGGCGCTCGTCGATGCTCGCGAGCCGCATCCAGTACTCGCGCGCGAGCTGCAGGTCCTGCAAGCCCTCGGCGATCTCCGACAAGATCTGGTCGAGCTTGTCCCACGCACCCGCCTGCTCCGCGAGCTGCTCGAGCTCCACGCGAGCGTCGCCGTTCGCCGGGTCCTCCTTGAGCGCCCTCGCCTGCGCGTCGATCGCGCGGGGCAAGTCCTCCAGGCTGTCGGCGCAGACGCGCGCGACCTTGCGCAACAAGGCGACACGCCGCGACGGGTCCGCCTCGGTGTCGGCCAGGATCTCCAGCGCACCGACCAGCTTGGACCAGTCGCCGCGGCTCTCGTAGATTTCCTGCAGGATGCCGGCGGTCTCCGCTCGCAGCTCGCGGTTCTCCAGCAGGCTCTCGAGCGCCACGCGGGCAGCCTCGTTTCCGGGGTCGACGAAGAGGATCTCCCGGTAGTTTTCGAGCGCCCCCGCCGGGTCGCCGAGGTGCTTCTCGAGCGTCGAGCCGAGCCGGTACTTCAGATCGATGAGCTGCTCCTCGGGGACGTCCTGCTCGATCCGCGCGCGGAGGATCTCGACGTAGGGCTCCCAGTCTTCGAGCTCCCGATAGAGGCGATCGAGCGCCCCGAGCGCCTGCGGGTCGCGCTCGCTCTCCTCGAGGACTTGTCGGTAGGTCTCCACCGCTGAGCGCGGGTTCTTGAGCTCGGTCTCGAAGAGCGTGGCGATCGAGAAGAGGATGGATTGCCGCTCCTCCGGCTCCGTCGCGAGGTCCCGCTTCTTCTCGTAGATGCCGAGCAGCTCCTGGTGCTTGCCCGTCTCTCGGTAGAGGCGCTCCAGCGCCGCGATGGCCGTCGCGTTCTCCCCGTCCGTCTCGTAGACGCCGCGGAACTGCTCGAGGGCATCGTCGATGCGCGCGACCTCGTCGACGAGCACGCGTCCCAGCCGCAGCCGGAGGACGACGCCGAGCTCTTGGTCGCCCGCCTGATCCGCCGCCGAGATCGACGCCCGGTAAGAGGCCACGAGGGCATCCCACCCAGAGGTGGTGCGCGCGGCGCGCTCCACGTCCTCCACGCACTGCTCTTCTTGGGGCGCCAGCTCGAAGGCGGCCAGGTAGCGCTCGAAAGCGCGGGCGGGCTCTTTCAGGCGCGTCTCGTAGAGCGCCGCCGCCTCGCGGAGGAGCGCGAGCTTCTCCTCGTTCTCGACGTCGTGCTTGAGCTTCACTTCGATGGCGCTCGCGAGCCCCTTCGGGTTGTTGGCCTGCTGATAGATGGGGATCAGCGACTCGGCCGCGCCCAGGTGGATGGGATCGATCGCGAGGACCTTCTCGTAGGCGCGGGCGGCGCGATCGAGCTTCCCCTTCTGGGTGACCCAGAGCTGGGCGGTCTTGACCAGAAGCGAGATCTTCGCCTTCTCATCGGTCTCCTTGCTCTCTTGGGCCTCGAGCAAGCGAATGAACTCGTCCCACTTCCCGCTGTCGGCGTAGAAGACCTCGAGGTCGTCCCACTTACCCAGCGCGATGTACTTCTTCTTCAGGGCCTCCTGCGCCGACCGCTCGCCGGGGTTGATGGCCAGCAGGGCTCGCCACGCCTCGACCGCCTTCTCGTCGTCACCGAGCCGATCCCCGTAGAGCTGCCCGAGCTTCTTGTAGGTCGCCTCATCCGGCGCGAGCTCGGCCTGCTTCTCCAGCACCGACGCGAGCTGCGTCCACTCCTTGGACCGCTCGTAGAGCCCAGCGAGCGCGCCGAGCGCCTCGACGTTCTCCGGATCGCTCTCGATGACCTCCGACCACAGGTCGATGCAGACCTCGGGCTTCTTGACTCGCTCGGTCGCGAGCCGGGCGATCTCCAGAAACTTCCCGGTTCGGTCGGACCCCATCGGGAAGGCGGTTGCCTCCCGGCGCATCAGACCGATCAGCTTCTCCCAGTCGCGTCGCTTCTCGTACGTGGCGCGGAGGTGATCGATGGCGGTCTGGTTGCTCTCGTCGACGGCGAGCACCGCCTCGAAGCATTTCACCGCCTCCGCAGCGTTGGGGAACTTGGTCGTGTAGAGATCGGCCGCCTCCAGGAAGAGCGCCACGCGCTCGTCGGCGTCTTCCACGGCCTCAGCGAGCTCGACGAGCGTCTTGACGTACTCCGTCATGCGCTTCGCAGCCTGCAGCTTCTCGAGCTTCTGACGCAGCTCCGCAACACGCTCCGGATCCGCAGGGCCGCGCGGCGCGCTGGACATCGCGCCGGGCGCCGTGGACATCGCGCCGGGCGCCGTGGACATCGCGCCGGGCGGCGCCGACATGGCAGCAGGCGTCGCCGACATGGCAGCAGGCGCCGCCGAAGGCGCTGCGGCCGGCGGGGGCGGCTCCGGAGCGGCCGGCGCCGAGCCCTCCGACGAGGGCTCGGCGTCCGCGTCCGGAGACGCCGCGGCCTCTTCTCCGGAGGCCTCAGCCGAGGGCTCCTCCGCCGCGGCCGCCTCGTGCGCGGCGTCGCCGGGATCGGGCGCAGGGAGGCTGGCACCGCGCGCCTCGGGAGCGCGCGAAGGCAAGATGCTCGGCGCGGGTCCCCCACGGACGGACTCTCCGATCTGCTGCTCGAACGCGGCGACGGAGGGGTGCTCGACCGACGTGGTGGCGAGCTTCTCGAACCAGCCGCGCGCTCGCATCAGGTTGCCCATCTGCCGCCACGCGATGAGGCCTGCCTGCGCGACGGCGAACGGCGAGGGGTTAGCGTGGCTCGCGCTCTTCTCCGCGATGCCGAGGGCGCGATCCCAGTTGCCGTCACGCGTCCCCCAGAGGTCCTTCAAGAACGAGAGCGCCGCGTCGCGGTGCGGATCGAGGGCCAGCGCTTCTTCCAGGAACTTCGCCCCCACCTCGAGGTTCTGGTGGCGGGTCGCCCAGCGGGCGCCGAAGCGGAAGGCCGCTTGCGCGCGCGCGCGCGCGGTCAAGCTCTCGAGGTAGGACTGCTGCAGCGCCTCGAGCTCGGGGGCGCGGTCCCCCGCCAGAAGCCCCTCGAACGCGGCGGCCGCCTGGCGATCCATCGGGTTCGCCTCGTACGCCTTGCGAAACAGATCCTCCGCGTGGGTGGATCCGAACCGACGCGCGATGCGTGCGGCGCGCAGATAGGTTCGACTCGCCTCCTTCCCGTCTTCCTGTCCGGCGGTGCCCACGAGCTCCTGCACGTAGCTGGCCCACGAGGTCTCCTCCACCTGCGCGTCCGCGAGGCCTTGTCGCGCGTCCTCGCTCGAACCCTCGGAGACGCCGAGCGCGCGCGCGTAGGTGGCCATCGCACGCTCGATGTCGCCGGCCTCGATGAACACGTCGCCGAGCTCGATCAGGAGCGTGACCGCGTCATTCCCCTCCGAAATGGAGCGCAGCTCGATGTCGAGGAGCTTCTGCACCATCGCCGTCTTACCGAGATCCCAATAGATGCCGCGGGCTCTCTCCAGCGCCTCCAAGAGCGCGGGGCTGAGCTTGTAGGCGTCCTGGAAATGCTTGAGGGCCTTGATCCCCTGGAGGAAGCGCTCGTCGAGCACACGCCCGAGCCTGAGGTGATGCTCAGCCTTGGCGCTCGCGTCGGCCTCGGAGGCGATCGCTTTTTCGAGCTCCTCAGCGAGCGTGTGCCAGTCGTGAACGGATTCGAGAAGACTCAGCCGCTGCGCTAGATCCATGTTTCCTCGGCTCTCGACCTGGGAGAGCAGGGTGCGATTCAGAGAAACGAGCAACCACCCCAGCTACTGCAGGGTGCCGCCAAGCGCGACGACCCTGGCCTTGGCGACCTCACACTCATTCACGAAGTCCTTGGCTTTCGCCCCCTTGCACGCCCGGAGATAGAACCCTTTCAGGAGCTCCTTCGCCTCCTGACCGCGGTTCAGCTCGGCGTAGACCCCTCCAAGGCTGTAGAGGATGAGCACCGCCTCGGGCCCCTCACCGGTCGGGATCGCCTTGGCCGCCTCGAGCTCGGTGACGGCGCCCTGCATGTCGCCGCGATCCATCAGGACCTCGGCCATACGGACGTGGATGCCCCACAGCAGCTTGTCGTTGGGCGCTGCGTGCTGCTTCGCCTCTTTCAGCACGACCTCCGCCTCCTTCGTGTAGTTGAGGGCGATGTACAAATCGGCGAGCGGCGCGTAGTACCGGAGCTCCTTCGGGTCGTTCTCGATCGCCTTGCTGTAGTACTCGAGGGCCTTCTGCTCGTCGTCCGTCCAGAGGTAGACGTTCCCGAGCTGGTGGTAGCAATCCGCGTAGTGCGAGTCGACCTCGATGCACTTGAGGTAGGGCGCCTTGGCCTCCTCGTACTTCGTCTTGTCCTTCTTCGCCTGCTGCTCGATGGCGTACCCGCGCTCGGCGAAGTACGTCGCGAAGGTGCCATCGTCCTTCGTCTTTTCGTCCGCGCTGATCGCGTTCTGGAGCGCCTCGGCCGTCTTCGGCCAGTCTTCCTTCTCCCGGTAGACCGCGGAGAGCTTGTACCAAATGTGGTGGTTCGACGGATCGAGCCGCGTCGCCTCCTCGAGCTTGGCGATCGCCGCCTCACGGTCCACCTTGCGGACCTTGTCAGCCTCGTTCGCGCGGAGGATCGCGTCTTGCCGGGCTCGACTGCAGCCGCTCGCGATCGTCGATGCAGCGACAAGGGCGATGAGAACCTTCGGAAGCTTCATGCGAGACCGCTCTCTCTCTCTGAGTGGGGTGGAGCGCCGGCTCTAGAGCCTTCAATGCGTGAGGACACCGGAACCTGGGACCGTCGTGACGGCTCGCCGACCGCGCCATGTGGCCGGTCGAACAAGCGAAAAGGGGCACGCGAAGCGGATAAGGCCCGGCGAGGATAGGAGGCTTTGTCCGGTCAAGTCCAGCGTTTGCCGGAGCCGGTCCCGAATTGGTTCTTTCGCTCCGGCGAGCCGAGCGAAATGACGAACGCCCCGAGAGCCTGAGGCTTTCGGGGCGTCATCACGCGCGCTCGGCGCGCTCACCGCGTGGGCAGGTCACCCACCCGGGGCGAACATGATGGGGTAGCTCACCTTCACGACACCGCCTTCGGGCTGCGGAAACGAGAGACCGTAGAAGGCCTTGGTGACGCAGCCGACGACCCCCGAGTCCGGGAGATCTCCGCCGCCGCTCACGCTGCCGACCGATCCGTCTCGGCCGATGACGAAGCTGACGGAGACGCGGCCCGTGAGGTTCGGGTTGTTCCGCAACCCGTTCTCGTAGCAGAGACGGAACCGGCCGAAGTTCTGCCGAACGATGCGCTGGATGACCTCGGGCGGGAGCCGCCCGCTGACGCTCGTGGCGCCCATGCGGACCGACGGCGGCTTGGTGCGGTGCGACCCGCCGAGCCGCCCGGAGCCCGACCCGAACCCTTGCCCGGTGCCGGTGCCGGCGCCATGGCCGAGCGTGCCGATCGACCCGAGGCCGATACCTTCGCCTCGCCCGCCGCCACCCTCGCCGATGCCCGAGAGGCCGAGGCCACCCGCGCCGAACGAGTCACCGATCGCGTCACCCCACATGTTGCCGCGGGCCGAGAGCGAGTCCGTCCCGAGAGAGTCGTCCCGACCCCACGGCGCCGTGGGCGCGTCGGGATCGCCGCCAGCTCCGGAGTTGAGCAGGCCGATCATGCCGAACTCCATCGCGTCACGCAGAGCAGCTTGCCGCGCGATGTGCGGATCGGGGTTGTCCTGGGGCCCCTTGACGCCGTAGCGCATGCCCGTCGCCTTGGTGTTCGGGTTGCCCATCGAGCCCTCTTCGCCCTTGGCTCGGGTGCCCGTGCCGCCCTCCTTGTTGTCGGCGTTCTCTTCCTGGACGACCTCGGTCTCCTTCTCTTCCTGCTCCTTCTCGGCCGCAGCCTGGAGCATCTGAGCCAAGAGCTTGGCCTGGTCCGAGTCCATCTCGCCCTCGTCCGTGCCCGAGAGCGCCGGCATGAAGAAGAACATGGCCGCGAGCAGCCCGCCGTGAACGAGCGAGGAGAGCCCCCAGAAAGCGATGGGCGCGCCCTCCACCTTCGAGTGGCCGGCGACGACCCGTCCGGCGTTGACCGTCTGGACCTGGAACGTCAGACCGTTGTCGAGGATGATCCGCGCCTTGGCGCCGGGAGGCAGCGGCATCTGGTGCGCCCCCGAGAGCTCGGCGCACGGCTGCGTCCGGCCGGCCGCCACGGCGTCCTGGAGCGACATCGTCTGCCCGCCGACCTCTACGGTGCCGGTCGCGCGAGGGAGAAGGACGACGCTCACGCTGTTCGAGTCCGCGAGGACGACCGGCGCCCGGGTCGTACCGAGCTTCTCCGCCGGGACGAAGTAGTCGCACCTGACGTTGCGCCCCTCCTCCTCGCCGACGTAGAACGACCGCGGCGGCGTGAGGTGCGCGACGTGCAGGATCGACTGATCCCACATCACCATGACCTCCACGCTCGTAGCGGCGCTCTCCACTTCGTCCGACGGCACCGGCGGCGCCGCCTTGATCATCTGGTACGTGTAGGTGCCCTCCGGCGCGTCGGCCGGCACCTCGTCCACGGGGGCTGGAGCGAAGGGGCTCTGCACGTCACCGAACGGGCTGGCAGCCGCGGCGAACGGGTTCGCGGCGGGGGCGCCGAACGGGTTCGCGTCGCCGAAGGGGCTCGCCGCGGGCGCAGCAGGCGCCGTCGCCGCCGGCGCACCGAAGGGGTTGGCCCCGCCGAACGGCGCCGCCGCGGCGGGCGCGGGCTGCGCAGCCGGGGGGTGGGAGGGAGCGGCCGCAGCGGCCACCGCGACGGCCTCCGCGCGCTCCAGCACGATCTTCGTGCCGCCGATCTGGATCTGATCGCCTACCCCGATCTTGCACTTGTTGACGCGCGCGCCGTTCACCAGCGTCCCCGGCTCGTTGCCGAGGTCGATCAACGTGATGTCCTCCGGCGCCGCGACCTCGATGACCGCGTGCATTCGCGACGCGAGCTCGTCTTCGACACGGAGGTGGCTCTTCGCGTCCTTTCCGACCTTGACGATGTCTTGGGTGACCGTCTCGCGACGGATCAGCGCATCGTTTTGGTAGAGGCCGAACGTGAGCGCGGTCTTCTGCTTGCCTTCCATCTTCCTAGCCTTCCCTGACTGAAGTCGCCTTGAGGTATGCGGACCCCGTCAGGACTGCTGACCCGCGACGCGGATCGTCCTTCACGAGATGGCTCGGGCGCCCGTCTCCGTAGAGACATGACGCGCCCTGCCGACCGTTGGAGTCCAAATGAACTAGAGGTTCTCGACCGACTTGAGCATCTCCGGCACGAAGGAGGTGCGCGGCCGAATGAGCGTCGTCCGCACGGGGCCCGGACGAACACGAATCGTTGCGTCGTTCGGACCGAACCCACCTGCGTTCAGCGGATCGTCCGAGAACTCGTAGCCGTAGCCCCCGTCCGCGTCCGAGGACTTCACGTCTTGCGCGAAGGCCACCGACGTCGTGAGGACGCCCGCGCCCATGATGAGCGCAGCGAGAACCGCTTTCCGGGTCGACTTCTTCATGGACATTACCTCCAGCTCCCCCTTCGCCACGCTGACGAAGCAGGTCGCCGTTCCAGTGATATTGTACGGCTGGGCGCCGAATTCCGTCAACGAAACCTGATCCGCCTGCGGCGCTCTGCCCCCCAGGGGGAGCGAAAGCGAGGCCCGGCTCACCTCTACGTCGCGCCTCGAACGCGTGAATCAAACAGATAAACAGTTCCAAATGTCCTCGGCCCAGTCGATGTTCGACCCAACGAAGCGGTCAGACAGCCGACTGGGCCAAAGGTTCCCAGGATCTCGAGGGAGCACCCAATCCCGAGGGGGCTCGAGGGTTCGCGCTACTTCGGCTGCTCCTCCTGCCCCTGCCCCGCCTCCTCCATGGCGGCTCGGATCTTGGCCTCCTCGGCCATCTTCTTCTGCTCCGCGGCCGACTGCTTGTTGAACTCGATGATCTCCTTGATGTCGAAGACCCGCCCGCGCTTGCAGCCCTTGCGCGTCTTGCCCTGCGCTCCGAGGCAGTTCTTGTCCGGCTCCGTCGGCACCGCCGTCACGTCCTCGACGGCATCGGCGAACTCGGCCTTGCCCTGCGCCTTCTTGGCGAACTCCTCGAACAGCTTGATGGCCGCCTCGAGCGCCGGCGTCGAGTCCTTGCCCGCCTTGGCCTTGTACTCCTGGGTGAGGATGGCGTGGTTGAAGAAGGCCTCGGGGCGGCCCGCATCGAGCGTCTTGGCCTTCTCGATCAGCTGCTCCGCCTCGGCCAGCTTCTTGTCGCCATCCGGCGCCGTGTCGATCAGACCGCGGAGCGCCAAGGCCAGACCGAGGTGGGCGTCGTAGTCCGTCGGCTTGAGCTTGATCGCCGCCCGATAGGCCTCCTCCGCCTGCCCGAAGCCGCGGAACATCATGTTCACGGCGGCGTAGTTCATGTGCGCCTCGAAGAAGCTCGGGTCGGCCTTCCGTGCTTGGCTGAAGGACTGCACCGCACGGTTCAGATCACCGGCCTCCACGGAGACGAGCCCCGCGGTGTTGTGGATCGGCGCGTAGCTCGGGTTCTTGCGGACGGCCTGAGAGGCCACCAAGAGGGAGAGATCGAGCGCCTGCGAGTCGACCTTCTGCTTGTCGGCGCCGCGGGCGAACGTCGTGCGCTTCTTGCCGACGTTCTGCTTCGCTCGCTCCAAGTAGTAGATCGCGAGCTGATTGAACGCCGGCATGTAGCCGTCATCCACCGCGAGCGCGCGCTGCAGGTTCTTCTTGGCGCGCTCGAAGTCGTTCGCGCCCTCCTTGTCGGGCGTGTTGCTGTTGCGCTTCATCTGCAAGCGCGCGATCTCCACCAGCGCCTCGACGTTCTGGTACTCGGAGTCGGCGACCGCGCGCTCGAACTCGGCCATCGCCTTGTCCACCCCGGCGTCGTTCGACGCGGCGAGGTCGAGCCGCGCGAGCTGGACGCGCGCGCGGTGCGCCTTCGGGTCCTTCTCGAGGACCTGCGTGTAGTACTTCCTCGCCTCGGCGACGTTGCCGCAGCGGTGGTACGCGACGCCGGCGTTGTAGATCGCCGGGGCGAAGAACTTGTCTTGCTCCTCGGCCGCGTCGAGGAACGTCTTGGCGACCGCGGCGCAGGACGCCTCGGTCCACCCTCCGGTCTTGTCGTTCTTCTCCATCTCCGCGAGGCCTTGGCCATACAGGTTGGCCGCCTTCTCGTTGATGAGGTTGCCGCTGGGGTCCCTCGGCCCCCCCTTGCCGTTGGCGGCGCCTGGACCGTCCGACGTGCTGGAGCACGCGGCCGTGGCGAGCGCGAGCGCGAAGAGACCCGTCTTGAGTGCGGTGAGCTTCATGATCCGTCTCCTCACTTCTTCTTCGCCTTGCTGAGCGCGTCTTCTTCTTTGCTCGCTCCGGAGGTCGCCTTCGCGGGAGCAGCAGGAGCCGCTCCCTTGGCCGGAGGCGCGCCCTTGTCCGCGGGCTTGTCCGTAGCGGCCGAAGGCGTGGTGGCCTTGGCGGGCTCCGGCTTCGGGGGCTCCCTGACGATCCCGGTCCACGGCGTGCCGTCCATGTTGAGCGGCACGGCGCGCTCGTTGACGCTCGAGCCGAGGCGGTTCGGAGCGCTCCGGAACTCGTCGATCAGGTGGTACTCGGCCGGATAGGTCTTCGACAGCCACTGCTCGCAGCTGCGAGAGAACTCGTCGAAGTACTGGTGCTTGACCGAGAGGTCGAGGCACGTCTTGTACGCGCCCTTCGCGGCCTGCTTGTCCGGCTCGCTCGCCTCGTCCAGGGCGCCGTAGTAGGCGCCGCGGATCTCCTCCCAGAGGAGGTCACCGAACGGGCTCGGGCCGTTCTGCTTCCAGTCCTTGGGGATGGGCGCGGCGCGGAACTCGGCGACGAACCTGCCCTTCATCTGGCCGACGCGCGAGCCGGCCGCGATGACCCACTTCGGGGGCGGCACCGGCTGGAGGCCCAGGATCTTCTGGTACTCCTTGTCTGCCTCCTCGATCGCGGCGCGCTTCTTCTTCTGCCAGTCCGCGACCTTCTCCTTGACGAACTTCTGGACCTCGGCGCGCTCGCCCGAGCCCTTGTATTCGGGGAAGATGATCTTGTCGACGGCGACCTTCTTCTCCTCGGCGAAGAAGAAGTAGGCCTCACCCACGGCCTCGAGCACCTTGCCCAAGCGGCGGAGCTTCTGCGCCTCGGTCTCGTCGGCGCCGACCTTCTCGACCTCCTTCACCATGGCGGCCGGGTCCTTCCAGGACGCGCGGACCTTGTCGTACTCGCCGCGGGCCTGGGTGCGTGACCCGAGCTTGTCGTAGACGCGAGCCAGCAGCGCGTGCGCCTGCAGCTTCACGTCCACGGTTGCGTTCTTGTCGATCTGGCCCATGGCGCCGGACAGGCGCTTGCGCGCGTTGCCCCAGTCACCGCGGTCCGTGTAGTGGGCGCCAATGGCGAACGCGATCTGTGCCGCCTGCTGGGCGCGGTTCGAGAAGTTCTTGCGGAACAGGTCCTCGTCCTTGATCGCCTGATCCTCCTGTCCGAGACCGAGCCGGAGGACGATCGCGTCGGACAGCGCCTGCGGGGCCTTCTCGTCCTTGGGCGACTCCTGCGCGAAGCGCTCGTACCAAGCGGCGGCCTCGTCGTAGACGGCGATCGCCTGGTAGTTGCCGCCGATCTCGTAGACCGCCTTCTTCGCGAGCGCGGTCTCGTGGAGGTTGTACTTCGGGTTGATGAGGATCCGGCGGACCGCGATGCTCTTGGCCAGGAGGCGAGCCGCCTGGAACGCCTTCGCGGCGTTGTAGAGGATCTCTTCGTTCCGCGCGCAGGCCTCCTTCTGGCCCTTCTCGCACGGCTCCTTGCCGTACTTCTCCCACATGTCGAGGTAGCGCTGCGCGCCGGTGCGGCACTTCTCGAGCGCGTTGGCGCCGCCCGCGTCGCACTCCTTGACCACGGCCTCGGCCGCGAGGCGCTCGACGTCCCGCTGGACGCGGAAGAACACGGAGCACTGCTCCTCGTTCTGCGCCTTCCGCGCGCCCTCGCAGTAGAGCTTGATGAACTGAGGCGTGTCCTTCGCGATGTCGTCGATGCACGCCGACTTCGGCGGATCCATGCGCGTCCCGAGGATGTTGGTCGCCTCGAGGTAGAGGTTCGCCGCGAAGACGCCGACCTCCTTGTCCGAGTGGTTCATGGCGACGTCACGGAAGCCGAGCGCCGCCTCCTCCCAGTGGCGAGACTCGAACTGGGTCCGCGCACGCGCGTACTTCACCTCGACGTGCTGGTCCATCGCCTCCTTGTTGGTGGCGTCGGGCGTGATGTAGCAGAGGTAGCGGTTGAACGCGGTGAGCATCCCCTTCTGCTCGGCCGTGTAGTCCTTGGCCTTGAAGACGTCCTTGTTGACAGGCTCCGTCTTGCCGCCCTTCTTCTTCTTCTCCTCGTCCTGACCGGGGAGGTTGCCCGTGCCTTTCCGATCCTCACCGCCCTTGTGACGCTCGGTGTAGATGTTCTGGTAGCAGAGCACCGCGGCGTAGGCGGCCTCCGGCGCCTGCGCGCTCTTCGGGTCCTCCTGCACCACGGAGTCGAACGCCGGACCGCAGCGCTCCCAGTCCTGCTGGAAGTAGAGCAAGTCCGCCATCGCGTACTTGATCTTCATGATGTTCGGCCAGTCCTCCTTCACGATGCGCGGGAAGGTGAACTTGGCGAAGTCCTCTTGCTTGAAGTTTCCGGTGACCTTCTCGTAGAGGTCCGCGGCGAGCTTCATCGTCTTCTTGTCGCCGGTGCCGCGCACGCCGCCCGAGCCCACTGCCTCGAGGTGCCACGCCATGGCCGTCTCGGAGATGGTGCCCGCGGTGATGTTGCCGCACTTGGTCTTGGCGTCCGCGGGGGCGCTGCCGCTCGCGAACTCCTTGTGCACGTCCATCTGGCGGCCGAGCACCTTGACGATCTCGTCCTTGTTGCCGGACTTCTTGGCCATCGTCGCCTCGGCGATGTGACCGTGGTACTCGCACCACTTGGGGCCCTTGTCCCGACCCATCAGGTCGGTGTAGAGGGCGATGCCTTCGTCGTAGTGGCCGGTGTCGAGGTAGTTGATGCCGAGCTCGTCCATCATCTTGAACGTCTTGTCGTTCTCTCCCTGGCCGTCGCCGCTGATGGGCTTGAAGAAGTTGTAGGCCTTCCTCGGGTCGCCCCAGAGCGCGTAGACCGGGATGATGTCGCGGCGGGCGGACTGCGCCAGCTGCGTGGAGTTCGGGAGGTTGGAGAACTTGACGCCGTAGTCGATCACCTTCTTGAAGGCGTCGACGGCCTTCTCGTACTCGCCCTGGTTCCACTGGACGTAGCCGAGCTTGTAGAGGGCGTAGCCGAACAGCTTGTTGTCCGGCGGCGGGTACTTGATGACCTCCTCGTACGACTGCTGGGCGAAGCCCCACTTGCTGGGATCGCTCTGCGCTTCCTGAAAGAAGAGCTCACCGAACGCGAGGTACGCGTTCGGGCGGTAGCGGGAGGTCTTCCAGTTGTCGACGAGCTCGAAGTAGACCTTGCGCGCGTTGTCGAGATCCTTGCCCTGCTCGTACTCGAAGGCGAGGTAGTAGAGGACCTCGTCGCCGCAACCCTGGCTCTTCGTCGGGTCGTTCGCGTTCGGCTGGAGGCACCACTTCGAGTAGTTGTCCTTCAGGAACGTGTAGTACTTGATGGCGTTCTTGCGCGCGGTCGCGACGACTTGCTTCGACTTGGCGGCCTTCTCGGCCTCCTCCTTCGCGAGCTTGTCGTTCTTCTTCCGCTTCGCGTCCTGGCTCTTGATCTCGGACTCGGTCTGGTCCCGGAAGCCGGCGGCCTCGAGCTCCACGTAGCCCTCGGCGAGCCGCCGCGCGAGCTTGGGGCGGTCGGCCGAGTTCTTCTTCGTCGAAGCGAAGAGGCTCTCGAGGTTCTGCAGCTCGGTCACGAGCAGCTGCCGCGACTTCTTCTGCATCTTCGCCTTGCGCTCGTCGCGCTGGGAAGCGGCCGCGATGTCCTTCGGGTTCTCCGGCTTGAGCTTGTCGTCCCGCTTCTTCAAGCTGACGGACTGCGGCGTGGACTTGAAGCTCACCTGCGGCTTCTTGCCCGCGGTGGCCTTCAGGTTGCCCGCGGGGCAGTCCTTCATCGCAGCCTGTGCCTGGGACGAGATGCACTGGTCCGCAGCGAAGGCGCTGTCCGTTCCTGCCAAGGCACCGACCAGGAGGGCCCCCGTCGCGACCGCCGCCGCGGCGGTGGCGGCCCGGAGGATCCGCGTTCCGAACTTCGACTGATTCATCCTTCGTCTCCGTCCCCTCAGACGCGCTCGATATGCGACGCCTTGGATCAAACCTCGTGCCGTGAGCCGACGCCCGGAGGCGCGGGGTGGGTGCCGAGCGCACCACGACCCCACGCGTCCGACGAAGGCCGAATCATTTCTTACACTTCGAGACGACGACCTGCCGGTAAAATCCGAGCTCGTCGCGCCAATACTCGCCGTCGAACGGCCAGAGAACGTGCTCTTCGTCCGGGGACACGATGCCGAGGACGTCCGTCTCCTCCTTGGTCATCTTGTCCTTGATCGCCGCCTCCTCGATGCGTCCGCGCTCGGCGTTGACGACGTCGATGACGATCTTCTGAGCGTTCCGGAGGTGCTCGTTGAGCTCGTCGAGGTAGCGCTGGTACCGATCTCGAGCCAGCGTGCCGGCGTTGCGGACGGCGATCTCCTTGGCGAGGTCCAGCGCGTCGGTGATGTCCGCGCCGAGGTCCGAGCCCTGGAAGGCGGGCGGCATCTTCTTGAAGAGCTCGGCCTCCTTGTCGAGGATCCGGACGTACTCGATGTTGCGCAGGAGCTGGCGGTCGGAGAGCGCGTTCTCGACGATCGGCTTGATGTTCGGCTTCAGGTTCGCCTTGCCGTCCCGCACGTCCTTGAGGAACGTGAAGAACTTCTGCCCGCTCTCGTCATCCTTGTACTGGTTCAGGATGGCCTCGAGCTCCTTCTGCACCGGCTCGTACTTCTGCTTCATCCGGGCGACGATGGTCAGCGCGTCCTGGTACTGGCACACGGTGAAGTAGATGACGCTCGTGATGATCTGCGCCTCGGGGTAGAACGAGTTCGGGAAGTAAGGCGACTCGATCGTGTGGATGTTGCCGAGCGCATGGGGGTAGTCGCCGGCCATGAAGTACGCCCAAGACTGCTCGAAGAGCGCGTCGAGCCAGTACTCGCTCGCCACGTCCACGCGGTTCCAGTACTTCACCGCGGCCGAGAGCTTCTTCGGGTCGATCTTGGGGACGTTGGACTCGTCGAGCCGCACGGACGCGGAGTAGAAGGTCCGCGCCATGGAGAGGTTCGCGAGGTCCTTCATGCGGGTCTCGTCCTCGACACCCTCCACGCCCTCGTCGATGGCGTCGATGATCGACTGGAACGACTTCACCGCCGGGACCGACTGGCGGCGCTGGACGTACGAGATGCCCTCGAAGAACTTCGCTTGGACGAAGTAGGGGCTCTTCTTGCTCACCTTCTCGAACAGCTGGATGGCCTCGTCGTAGCTGCGTGCGCGGTACTTGTACCGGCCCAGCAAGTAGTTGAGCTGCCAGTAGAGGTTCTCTTGCTGGGGGTTCTTGAACCGCTCGATCTGATCTTGATCGTACTTGCCGACGCGCTCGACGATGTCAGCCGGCTCCGGCAGCTGCGTCGCGAGGCGCGCGAGCCAGAGCAGGGTCTCGTTGAACTTCAGGTGGTTCGGCTTCTCCGCGATCTGGCTGAAGATGCCGTAGCTCGCCTGGTAGAACTTGAGGTTGTAGAGCGCGATCGCCAGGTGATACTGCGCGATCTGCTTGTTGCCCTCGTCGTCTCCGGTCTCACCCGCGGTGACCTTCTTGAGCGCGAGCGCGGCCTCTTGCCACTTCGCCCCATCGAAGAGGCGCTTCGCTTGCGCGGCCTCCTCGGTCATCTCGCCGGCCGACACGGGGCCCTCGTCGGCGACCTTCTTGCCGCCCTTCTTGTCCCCCTTCTTCGGATCCGCCTCCTCCTCGTCATCGAGATCGATGACCTCTTGCTTGCCTCCCTTGCCCTTGCCCGGCTGCCCCTTCCCTTGTGCGTAGGCGTCGGTGATCGGCATGGCCACCATGCCGCACAGGGCCGCCAGGAGCCCAAGTCGAACCGTCAGTTTCCCAAGGCGCATGCGCATCGTCGTTCCTCGCTTTCCAGCGACGTGTGTGGGAGGCAGAAGCAGGAGCTATGACTTCGCCGAAGGGCGGGCGGAGTCGTGAGGCGGAGTTCGAGAGCAACGGAAACGGGGCAGGATCCGGTCGGGCGAGCCCCCCGCCAGCGGGGCGACCGAGCCAGACGCGGCTAGCCACTCGAAAAGACAAGCGAAATTGGCAAGGAGCCGCAGCGACGGCAGATGGTACTCACCCGGCAGAAGACCTGTCAACGCCGAACCGAGGGCGAGGTCGCGAGCGCGCCGCGCCCGAGCGCCCCGGCGCATGGGAGGCTTGACCCTCCTCGTGCGAATTGAGTAGTGTCGCCGCCACCGTACGCCCACACACTGCCGTGGACGAAGTGTACGCTTGGCATCTGCTTCCTCGCTCCGCTTTCCTTCTTCTCCCGCATCGCGTCAGCGCGAGCTGCCGACCTTGCCCGCAGTTGGTCCGTTGTGCCTCAACCCTTCTGCTGATTCTCACGTCCTCCCTCGCGTGATTCGGTTCACCCGAGGAGGCCGTCGGAACCGCTCTCCGATTCGCCCCTCTCAAGCGAATCCCGCGCTCTGCGCGCGGAACGAAGGAGCTCGCCCACGATGACTCGGATCCTCAAGAGCGTCTTCGCCGTTGCAGCCATCGCCGTGCTCGGCGTCGCCCCTACCTCGTGCCAGACCGGCGGCATCGGCGACCCGTGCACGCCGGAGGACGAGTTCGAGCCCGACTTCTCCGGCTTCAAGGTGACGCAAGAGAACATCGAGTCTCGATCGTTCCAGTGCGAGAGCCGCATCTGCCTGGCCAACCACTTCCAGGGACGCGTCAGCTGCCCGCTCGGGCAAGCGGTCAAGACGCCTTGTACCCCCGGCGGCACGGACTGCACGGGCGAGGCGGCCTGCGTGGAGGCCGGGTCCTTCGCGCCGAGGTGCGCGAAGGACGCGGACTGCGCGCTCTACGCGAACGTGTGCAACGCGAAGGGGAAGTTCTGCGAGTGCAACGAGACGTCGTGCCCGGAGGGCTTCGTCTGCGACGGAGAGACGAAGCAGTGCAAGCAGTTCGTCTGCCACGCGAAGAACAACTGCCAGGACGAGAACGCGAAGGCGGCTGACAACGAAGGCAAGGACTGCTGCGTGCCGGGCACGGACATCCCGATCGCCGCTGCCGTGTGCGGGCAGTGTGACGACGAGGGCGGCCGGGCCGCCGCGCGCGCCGTCTACTGCTCGTGTCGGTGCGGCGTGGCGGAGGGCCAGGAGCAGGATGAGAACTTCAACTTCTGCGACTGCCCCGACGGCTTCGTCTGCGCGGAGGTCCGACCGGACGTCGGCATCGGCGACCCCCAGCTCGCCGGCAAGTACTGCGTCAAGCAGGAGGATCCCATCCTCATCGGCACCTGCACCGCGGAGTCGAACGACTCGTGCAAGGTGGACGTCGCCCAGGCCGCCATCAAGTGCGGCAAGGTGACGGGGTACTTCGACACGAACTGCGAAGGTCAGTTCTAGCCCCGAGCGGTCGCCGGCCCGCGCGCGGGCCGAGACCGCCCGGTTCGACGTCGAGGGCGCGCGGCCGTGGGTGCCGTGGAGGATCCGCGTCACGCGCTCGGACGTCGCGCGGAGGAGGCCGCGGCGCGCTACCTCCTGGACGCCGGTTACTCCATCGTCGCGCGCAACGTCCGCGTGGGCCGCCTGGAGGTCGACCTCTTGGTGAGACACGGCGGGACCATCGCCGTGGTCGAGGTGAGGGCGCGCGCGCCGGGCGCGTGGGTCCGTGCCCTCGACACGATCGACTGGCGGAAGCGGGCGCGGCTGCGCCGCGCTGGTGAGGCGCTCTGGCGACAGCGCTTCAAGCACGACCCGACGGCGGAGCGGATGCGCTTCGATGTCGTCGGCGTGACGTTCGGCGAAGGCGACGCGCTCCAGGTCGAGCACGTCCCAGCGGCCTTCTAGTACCGCGACCCATCGATTTTCGATGGGTCGCGGTGCCCAAGGGAAGTCGAGGAGGGAGCACAGAGAGGCGGCATCAGGAGGTTCCTCCCATCCCCCTCGCCTCGTCGCGGGGGTGGGAGGAACCGATCGAAATCTTTGGGGCGAGGTACTAGCCGGTCGACGCCGCCAGAGCGCTCGGCGCCTCGGCCCGTAGGGGCGGCCCGGCCCTTCGAGGAAGGACGCTGGGAAACGAGGCCGAGGTCTTCGGCGCGAGGCCTACGGCTCGAGCTTCGATTCCATGTCGTCGCGGAGCGTCTTCAGCTCCGCGACTGCGCTCTTCGCGGGCTCTTCTCCGTCGAGCTTCTCGATGACGGCGTCGATGATGGCGATCTCCTCCCGCTGATGGGTCCGCAGCGTCTCGACCATGCTCTCGAACACCTCGAAGAAGTGGACGAGCTCGTCGCCCTTCCGGAGGCGCTCGCGCACCACGAGCTTCCCCTCGCCGACCTGGCGCAGCAGCCGCTTCATCTTGAAGATCGGCCCCGAGATCTTGTGGGTGAAGATGATCCCGGCGAACCCGATGCCGACCACGAGCACGAGGAGCGCGAGGGCGAGCGCGAGGCCGAGCTGAGCTTGCCGGTGCTGGACCTCCGCCTTCTGCCGCTCCATCTCGGCCGCCTGCGTCGTCAGGTAGCTCGCATCTTGCTCGAGCTTCTTCTGCTCCTCCTTCAGCCGCTCCTGATCCTTCGCGGCGTCCTTCCGAAACGTCTCGAGCAGCTCGGGGCTGTCGGCGTAGCAGGTCTCCATCGTCGCGGTGACGACCTGGTTCACCTTGTCCGACTGGACGAGGACCTCCTTGCCGCGCTCGACGGTCTTCTTCCCTTGCTCGACGGTCTCGGCGCCCTGCTGGACCGTCCGCTGGCTCTGCTCGGCGAGCTCGGCGCTCGACCGCCACAGGAGGACGCCCAACCCGAGCGAGAGGATGATGGCGATCCCCACGAGGAGGCCCGTGTACTTGAGCTGAAAGGCCGGATCGATCAGGTAGTTCTTGAAGCTGCGCTTGTACTGCGGCCTCGGCTGCGGCTTCCCCTCATCGCTCATGACTTGGCTCCCATCGTAAGGAACGCGCGAGACGGCGTGCAACTTTGCGCGGGCGGCTGTCGGTCGGCGGTGGGTCCCATGGATCGAGCCCTCAGAGGGAAGCCGCGACCTTCAGAAACGACTCGATGGCCGTCTCGCTCGCCATCTTGACGAGGACGTTCTCGCTGTCCTTGTCCTCGCTCGGCGTGCCCTCTTGCTTCAGCTTGGGTCCGAACTCCGCCTTGAGGGCCTTGTCCGGGTAGGTCCACATGGTGACCTTGAGCTGCACGGTGAGGTTCCCGCCGCCGTAGTTGAACGGCTCCACGGAGGCGATGAGCAAGTAGCCGGTGAGGCCCTTCGCCTTCGTGACGTCTTTGCCTTGGGCCGCGGTCTCGTTGCGGGGCGCGACCGCGCAGCTCGACGAGGCGAGGCACTTCGCCTGCATCGCCTTGCGGACCAAGCCCTCCACCTCCAGGTTCGGACGCTTCGTCTTGTTCGTCACCTGGATCGCGAGGTAGTACTTCGCCCCGGCGCCCGGCGCGGGCGGATCTCCCCCGAGGACGATCTTCTCGATCGCCTTGTCGATCGCGCCGACCACCGCGGCGTCCTTCTCCTTGCCCTTGGCGGACTTGAGGCAGGGCGTCCCCTGGTCGAAGCCGAGCTTGCCGAGGCCCGCCGCAGCCGCCATCTTGACCGTGTTGTTCGCGTCCGAGAGGGCGCCACAGAGCGGCTTGACCGCGTCCTTGTCGCGGGACGCCCCGAGCGCCAGCGCCGCCTGCGTTCGGACGCGGAAGTCCTCCGACTGGAGGTCCTTGATGAGCTTGTCGAGCTTGCCCGCGACCGCGTCTCCCGCGAAGAAGAACGCGCAGAGGGCGGTGGCGAGCGCCAGCGCTCGCGCGCCTGCGCGGGCCGCGAGCCTCGCGGTGGACAGGAAGTTCGGCCGCTGGCTCACGCGCGCTTCGCTGGGCTGATCGTGTCTCGTTTTCATGCTGCTCGGGCGGAGTCACCGGGGAAGCAGGCACAAGCAGATGCGAAGCGCGGGATTCGATTCACCGGAGCGAAGGGGACTCGATCAACCATACACGAATCAAGAGGTAGGACGGCGCAACGATGAGCCGCTTCAGAGCGGGTCGATATCGGTCGCCTCTTTTCCCACCCTGGCCGCGCCCGTGCGCCGGCCCACCCGTCCCTCCGCGGAGAGGCGGATCCTGGTGCGCCGGGGTTCCTCCGGGACTACGGTAGCGACCTGGCTCCGTGACTTCGCCGGCCCGTCCCCTGTTCTTGTTCCTCCTCGCCTTCGTCGCGGGGCTGCTCTGGCCCGCCGAGGCCTCGGCCGTGAAGGTGCGGGTACGCGGCGGTAGCACCATCAAGCTCGTCGCCGTCGAGTCCGGCGACGACGTGACGCTGCGCGGCCAGGTGACGGACGACCTCGGCGCCTCGATCGGCCGCATCGGCGTGCGCCTCGAGGCCGTCGACGCGGGCGGCCGCGGGGTCCGGATGGGGACGCCGAGGCCGTGCGCGGGCGACGACGCCATCGGCAGCGCCCGCGCGGACGGCGACGCGTTCGTGATCACCACGGACGAGCGAGGGGCGTTCTGCGTCAAGAAGCCTGGCGGCGCGACAGGGCTTCAGTTCCGCGCCAAGTTCGTGGGCAACAACCTCAACGAGGGCACCGACCTCCTCGTGGCGCCCACACCGGAGGGGGAGCAACGCGCGCAGACGGTGCTGAAGTTCGAGTCTCCTCCGACGACCCTGGATCTCGACAAGGACGCGACCAACGTCAGCGTCTCACTCAGGATCGACCGGGAAGACGCTGCGCGGCTCCTGACGAGCGCCACCAAGCGGGAGGGCCTGCCCGTGGTCCTCAAGGACGAGCGGGGCGAGGTGCTCGCGCGGGCGACCACGGGCGGCGACGGCCGCGCCCGGTTCGACCTCGCGCATCCCTCGCTCGCCGGCCCCGGCAACGGCGAGCTGATCGCCGAGTTCGCCGGTGACAGACAGCTCGCCCCCTCCAAGACCTCCGCCTTCGTGACCCGCGTCGCGACGGCCCGCCTGGGCACGCCCGACGGGGTTCGAGGCGATCCGGACGCAGGGATATCGGTCGTCGTCGACGTCTCGTGGCGCGGCGGGGACGTGGACGGCGGGATCATCGAGGCCGTCCTCGGAGGCGCGAGCGTCGGCGCCGGGCCCGTGGAGCGCGGGAAGGCGACCGTCGTCGTGTCGTTCGCCGGCGGCGCCGCCGCGACGGTCCCGGTCACTCTGCGGTACGTCCCCGCGGCCCCCTTCTTCCAGGCTGGGCCTTCCACGACCGTGGACGTCCAGGTAGAGGGCCCGAGCCCTCTGCGGCAGCTGGTCCTGGCCGCGGTCGGGCTCGGGCTGGCCGCGTGGATCGTGACGAAGTGGCGGCGAGCCCCCAAGGGCGAGCGCGCCGACTCGTTGCTCCCGCCGCCGCCCTCGGGCCGCCCCGAGATCCTGGTGCTGGAGCGGCCCTCCGGTCTGAAGGGTTGGCGGGGGATCGTCGCGGACGCCCACGAAGGGTTCCCGATCGAGGGCGCCGAGCTGCGGGTCGTGGTCCCAGCGTTCGATGGCAGAGGCGTCCTCGCTCGAACGCGGACGGGCGCGGACGGGACGTTCGCGTTGGAGCTGGAGGCGCCTCGCGACGCCCGCCTGATCGTCGAGGGGGACCTGCACGCCACCTACGAGCAGCCTCTCCCCTCGCCCTCGGTCCTGCGGGTGGCGTTGGTCACGAGGCGACGCGCGCTGCTCGACACGCTGGTCCGATGGGCCCGCCGACGTGGGATGCCTTTCGACTCGTCGAAGGAGCCTACCCCCGGGCACGTCCGCCGGGTGGCCGGCAGGACCGGGAGCCCACAGGTCGAGACGTGGGCCACGAAGCTGGAGCACGCGGCTTTTGGGCCAGGTCCGGTGACGCGCTCGGTCGAGGAAGAGGTCGCGTCAGCCGAGCCCGGCGGCCAGGCGGCGGACGGCCCCCCCAGGCCCCGGGCTCGTTGATTCGCGGGGTGGCGATCCATATAGTCCCCGGACCAAGGAGCCTTCGTGGATCCCATCCTCTACGTCGTGATCGCCATCGTCCTGCTCGGCCTGGGATACTTCATTTTCGGCCGCAAGAAGGACGATGCTGCCCTCCCCGAGGCGGAGAAGGCGCCGGCCCTCGCGCCGCCGAAGCCCGAGACGAAGCAGGGGAAGCCCGCGCTCGCCGAGAAGAAGGAGGAGAAGCGGCCCGAGAAGGCGCCCGCGGCCCCGCCCGAGAAGGCGGCGCCCGCCGCCAAGCCGGCGGAGCCGGTCGCCGCGGAGGAAGACGGGGAGGAGGTGGACGTCGAAGAGGGCGCCGTCGCCAGGCCCAAGGCCCCCCCGCCGAGGCGCGCCAAGGACGTCGCTGGCCTGCGCAAGGGCCTCGCGCGGGCCCGTGACTCGGAGGGGTTCTTCGGGCGGTTGAAGGCGGTCTTCGGCGGGAAGCGCGAGATCGATCCGGGGCTCGTGGACCAGATCGAAGAGGTTCTCCTCACGAGCGACGTGGGCGTGAGCACCACGGACCAGCTGGTCTCGGCGATCAAGGAAGAGCTCTCGAAGGGTGACCTGAAGGACGCGTCCAAGGTGTGGAAAGCGCTTCGGACCAAGGCGACGAGCATCCTCGGGATCGGGGGCGGGGGCATCGCCCTCACGGCCTCTCCGACCGTCGTCATGGTCGTCGGGGTCAACGGCAGCGGAAAGACGACGACCATCGGGAAGCTCGCCACCAGGCTGACGGGCCAAGGCAAGAAGGTCGTCCTCGCGGCTGGCGACACGTTCCGCGCAGCGGCCGTCCAGCAGCTGGTCGCGTGGGGGAAGCGCGCGGGGTGCGAGGTCGTGACCGGCGCCGACGGCGCCAACGCTGGAGCCGTCATCTTCGACGCCATCCAGAAGGCGAAGGAGCTGGGCGCCGACGTCGTCCTCGCCGACACCGCCGGGCGCCTCCACACGAAGAGCAACCTGATGGAGGAGCTCAAGAAGATCGCGAGGACGATGACCAAGGCGATGGACGGAGCCCCGCACGAGACCCTCCTCGTCCTCGACGCGACCAACGGCCAGAACGCGATCCAACAGGCGACCATGTTCAAAGAGGCGCTTCCCCTCTCGGGGATCGTCCTGACGAAACTCGACGGCACCGCCAAGGGTGGCGTCATCCTCGGCATCGCCGCGGAGCAGGCGCTGCCCGTGCGATACGTCGGGGTGGGTGAGCGCGCCGACGATCTGCGGGACTTCAACGCAGAGGAGTTCGTGGAGGCGCTGCTCGGCACGGGCGGTGACGCCGAGGATCAGGCCGCCTGAACGTGGCGTACTTCGCGATCCGGACGCGAGACCTCCGAACTTCGCCTGAGAAGTCGGGGATGGCCGTGCCACGCACGATGGTGGCCCGGCGCGTGACACCTTTCCGGCCCTCGCGATGTTCGCAGTTGATTCGGCAAAACTTCGCGTGATATAGTCCGACCCACTTTCAGTCTGGTCCGATTCTTTAATAAATTCACCATCTTAACTCAGTCGATGTTGTTCCACGATTCGCCGCCCCCCGGGGCGCGGATCCGCAGTAACCTCCCCACGGGCAGCCGCCGCATCCACGGCGGGTGGGCAGCGCTCGAAGCTTGAGTTTGCTGAGCAGCACCCCGCCCCCCGGATCTCGCGGTCCGGAGCGGAAGTCGAGGAGTACCTCGGCGTTGTCGTTGGTCTTTGGTCCGCGCGGGCAGGCCGCTCGCCGGATGGGCCCGCAAAGGTCCCGGAGCGGAAGAGGATGGCGATGAACCAGGCTCGCGTGGGGCTCCTCGTTGCAGCCGCGCTCATGCTGGTGCCAATGGCGGCATCAGCTCAGCCGAAGCAGCCAGCAAAAGCCGAAGACAAGGCCGGCGCCGAGAAGGCGGGCGGTGACAAGGCTGCTGCTGGTGAGAAGGCAGCGGGCGAGGCCGCGGCTGGCGAAGGTGAGCCCGGCGGCGAAGGCGGCGAGAAGCCCGAGGGCGAGGGCGACGGCGGCGAGAAGCCCGAGGGCGAAGGGACGCCGGTGGGCGGCGGGCTCGAGGAGCTCTGCGCCATCGATCCCGACGCCTGCAAGGCGATCGACCTGCCGAAGGCCGCGGCGCGGGAGCTCGACATCGAGATCTACGCGGTGCAGCAGATCTACGCGCTCCGCCGACTCCGCTTCGAGCTCAACCCCTACGTGGGCCTGACGATGAACGACCAGTTCGTCAGCCACACCGCGATCGGGCTGCAGACGAACTTCTACATCACCAACGTCATCGGCGTGGGGTTGAACGGCAACTTCTACTTCAACAGCCCGTCGTCCTTCAATTTCGAGACGAGCCGCGCCGCCCGCATCGGCCAGTCGATCACCGAGTACCAGTGGAACGCGAACGCGAACTTCCTGTACGTCCCCGCCTACGGGAAGTTCGCCGGGTTCAGCGACTTCATCTTCCACTACGACCTCTACCTCTTGGGCGGCGTCGGTGCGATCTCGACGCGTCCCATCGCGGTCGTCGATCCCGACAACCGCACCTTCGATTGGAAGCCCAAGGTGACCTTCAACGTCGGGTTGGGCCTCCGCATCTTCTTCAACCGGTGGTTCGCGTTCACCGCCGAGCTACGCGACTACATCTTCTTCGACGAGCTCGAGAACCAGACGATCGCGCAGGGCGTGGACGCCGACGGAACTCCGCGAGCGCAGGATCCCCAGACCTGGCTGAGCGAGGACCTGAGCTTCACGAACAACGTGCAAGGTCAGCTCGGCCTCTCCTTCTTTCTCCCGCCCACGTGGGAGTACCGGCTTCCGAAGTGAGGGTGATGGCGATGCGCCGATCGGAGAAAACCCTGATGCGACCCTTGGCCACCACGCTCGCGCTCACCGCCGCTACGGCCGCGTTCTTCGCGGCCGAGAAGGACGCCGCAGCGCAAGAAATTCAACTGACGGGCCCCCTCGCGGGCGCCCCCGCGGTCCGCAAGCTGCGGCTGCACCGCGACGGGCGCTTCGAGATCACCCCGAACGTCTCGTTCACGCTGCTGGACGAGTACCAGCGGACGATCATCCCCGGGCTGCGCGCCCAGTACCACTTCTTCGACTGGCTCGGCCTCGGGGTGTGGGGAGGCTACGGCTTCCAGTACACGACGGGGCTGACGGACCAGCTGCAGGAGAAGGCGGTAGACGGTCGCAACTGCGACGGCAACCCCTCCGACAAGGAGTGCCGCTTGACGGCGGTCAACCTGACCCGCGGCAACCTGGCGGACGACCAGCTCGCGCGGCTCCAGTTCGCCGTGGCGCCGGAGATCCACTTCATCCCGTTCCGCGGCAAGATCGCCCTCTTCAGCGCGCTCTTCGTGGACACCGACATCAACATCTTCCTCGGGCCCGCGGTCGTTGGCCTCCAGGAGCGCGCCGAGTGCGGGCGAACCACCGACAACGAGCGCCTCGAGCCGTGCGACGGGAACTATCAGCTCGAAGGCCGGGTGACCGTCGCTCCGACGTTCGGCCTGGGGCTGAACTTCTACCCCACCTCCATCTTCGGGTTCGGCGCGGAGTTCCGTGGACTCCCCTTCGAGTGGAACACGTCGGGCTTCGACAACGCCGGCGGCGATCCCGACGGAGAGTTCCCCGACGACGCGGTCAACGGGGCCGACCGGCAGTTCAAGTTCAACAGCCTGATCACCGTGAACCTGATCTTCCGGTTCCCGGATCTCGAGTCCTCCGAGTAGGGCGTTCGCCGCGACGAGCCCTTGCCCTCCGGCGCGCCAAGCACCATGCTGGCGCGGCCGTATGGGACTCTTCGATTTCCTGAAGCGAGGCTCCAGCCCGCCGCCCGCGCAACCCACACGCCCAGCCCCGAGCAAGAAGATCGCCGGGCCGGCGAAGCTCGTCGCCGACAAACGCGCCCAGACCTACGACCGCGCGGAGGCGATCCGCGAGCTCGCCGCGGCCAAGACGCCCGAGGCGGCGGAGGCGCTCCTCAAGCGCTTCACGTTCTCCATCGATCCGTCGATCACCGACCAAGAGGAGAAGGAGGCCGCGTTCGAGGGCATCGTGGAGGTCGGCCGCCCGATGCTCGAGCCCGTCCGGGCGTTCTGCGTCAAGGCGGAGGTGCTCACGTGGCCGCTCCGCATCCTGCACGCGATCCTGAGCGACGAGGAGTACCGGGACGAGCTGCTCCTCCTCGCGGAGTCGTTCGACACGGAGTACGCCCGCAACGTCGAGCCCAAGCTCCAGGTGGTCTCGGCGCTGGCGGACGTCTCCGGCGACGGGGTGCACGTCGCGCTGGAGAAGTTCCTCGACGACGTGAACGAGACCGTGCGGTTCCACGCGGTACAGTCGACGTTCGCGCAATCCAACGAGGAGAGCGTGCGCCCCTTGCTCCAGATGCTGGAGGACGAGGAGTCGGTGCGGATCAAGAACAAGGTCTGCGAGGGCTTCCTGCTCAAGGGCTGGAAGGTCCCCCCCGACGCCCTGGAGGCTGCGTCTCGCTGGCTCGAGGACGTGGACGACTACGAGCTCACCAGCACGGGGACGTTCGCACGTCGTTGACAGGGTCGCGTCGAGTCGCGACCATCTGCGCGATGACCGCGAAGGCCCGAATCTCAGACGGACGCCGGACCATCGAGGCGGTGTTGACCGCCCTCGGCCTGGACCCAGACAAGCTGAAGCGCAGCGAGTCGGACGACCTCGTGGTCTACGCGCTGAGGCGCGGCAGCGCCGACGTGGTGGTCTCGGTCGGAGAGAGGGCCGGCACGGCCTACGTCCGCGTGGCCGCTCCCGTGGTGGTGCCCCCGGCGGATGTCGCCGTGCGGGGCAAGCTCTTCGAGCGGCTCCTCGAGCTGAACGCGCTCGGCCTCGGCAACGCCGGCTTCGGGCTGTTCGAGGGGAAGGTCGTCGCGGTGAGCGAGCGACCGCTCGCCGGCCTCGACGAGACCGAGCTCGAGCAGATCGTCCAGCACCTGTCGGCGGTCGCGGACACGTTCGACGACCGTCTGATGGCCGAGTTCGGCGCTCGGCGGGCCTCCGACAAGTGACGCCCCCGAGACGCCGCGTCCTGACCGCCGCGGCGGCCGCCGCCGCGCTCGCCACCGCTACCCCCGCGGCTGCGCTGGACGTGGAGCTCAGCGGAACGACCGCGGCGCAGAGCTACGACGTCCGGAGCCCCTGGGGCTATCAGCTCGAGCGTCGACGGCTGCTGCAGACCGTGGGCTTCAGCCTCTACCACCTGCAGGGGGACTTCGTCCCCGGCGAGCCGGACTACAACGTGCGGCTCCTGGGCCGCGTGGACGCGGACTTCGGCGTCGGCAACCACCTGCAAGACAACCTCGTGAACGCGGAGACGACGTTCGACGTGGCGGGCGGCAGCCGGTTCGTCCCGGGGCTGGCGATCGCGAGGTTCGATCTCATGTACGCGTACGTGGAAGGCAAGCACCTCGCCGATGGCTGGCTGGGTTTCCGCGCAGGACGCCAGCTCGTGGTCGACGCGCTGGGCTGGTGGTCCTTCGACGGCGGCATGCTCCGGCTCTCCACGCCTTTCTACTTCGACATCGAGGCCTTCGGCGGGCTCGAACAGCGCGGGGGCTTGCCGCTCTCCACGCACCGCTATGAGGCCCAGGGCGTGTGGCGCGGGAGTCACGGCGGGTTCGACGAGCCGGGGGGGCCCAGGTCGACCGACTACCCGTCCTACCAGTTCGCGGCCCACGCGCCGGCGTTCGGGTTCGCGCTGGAGAGCGCCGGGCCGAACTGGATCCATGGGCGCTTCACGTACCGCCGCGTCTACAACACGGGGGAGGCCTTCACGCTGCAGTACGGTACGCCCGCCGGCGGGTACGCGACCGCCGACGGTCTGCGCATCTCGTCCGAGAAGGTCGGGTACGCCGGCAACATCGCGAAGAGCGACCTCGGCGGACTGAAGGGCGGGTTCTCGTACGATCTCTACAACCAGGTCGTGGCCACCGCGTTCGGCGGCGTGGACGCCTACCTCGGGAGCATGGTGACCGTCGGGGCAGACGTCGATCACTATCGTCCCACCTTCGACGCGGACTCCATCTTCAACTCGTTCTCCACCAGCCCCTCCACGACCGCGACGGGGCGAGTCGCTGCGCGCGTGGCGCGCGACATCGATCTCTCGGGGTCGGGAGGCGCTCGGCTCTGGTCCACCGAGGGCGATCCCCAGGCCTTCGGCGCGGCGGAGTGTCGCGCGGCGGGCCTGCCGCCGGACTGTCATCGATCCGCGTTCCTCGATCCCTACCCGTCCGACGACGACACCGACCCCACGACGCCCGATCCGATCGGGGCAGCTGCGCGCGATGCCTCGCGCGCGGAGGAGAACCGAGGTACCGCCCTCTCCGTGGACGGTCTCGGGCAGCTCGTCGCCCGGTACAAGAGCACGCTCGGCAACGTGGACATCCGCGGCATGGTGCAGGCGGGGGAGCGTGGGCACCGCGTAGGCGGTGACTCAGGCGGCGAGAAGTACCTCGACGGCGGGCGCTACGCGCTCGGCGGTCGCATCTCGGTGTTCGACTTCACCGACCCGCGCGCAGAGGACGGCCACACCACGACGTTCGGCTACGTGGTAGGCGCGTCGGTGAAGCCCATCGACATCACGAAGCTCGGCGCGGAGTGGGAGCACGACATGAACGCCCGCGTCGGCCACAGGTTTCGGGTCCTGGCGCGGCTCGACGTGCAGTGGGTGCGGTGACGCGATGACCAAGAACCTACCCTCCCGCCTCGCGCTGCTCCTCGGGTGCTTCCTCACCGTCGCCACGCTGCTCGGTGCGCTGCTGCCAGCCGGGTGGGCTCCGAGCGCCGACGCGGATCAGGCGGCGAAGCCGGCCGCGACGGCCGCCAAGAAGTACCACAGCGGCCTGCACCCGATGCCCGGCGACGCGCCGGTTCCCATCGAGTGGATGCCCCCCGGATCCAACGCGAGCCCGGTGCCCAGCGACGAGATCTTCCCGCCGCAGACCCTTACGATCCGCTTCAACCACAAGAAGCACGTCAAGGAGCTGAACCTCTCCTGCAAGAGCTGCCACGGCGCCGCGTACGCGAGCGCGTCCGCGTCGGACCGGCTGCTGCCGGATCCGACGAAGACCTGCGACGCCTGCCACGACGTGAGCCACGGTGATCTGAACCGGGTGGTCGCGGGCCCAGGCGAGAACGGTCAGTGCTCGTTCTGCCACCTCGGCGAGGGAGCGGGAGTCGGCGGGCGCGTCGCGAGGCTCGTGTTGCCGACGCCGAACCTCCGATTCAACCACAAGAAGCACCTCGACAGGAACATCGGCTGCGCGCAGTGCCACGGCCGGGTGGACGAGCTCGAGCTCGCGACGCGCGAGCAGCTGCCGCGCATGGCTGGATGCTTCGGCTGCCACGCGATGCCCGTCCCAGCTCGAGGCGAAGCGACCGGCGCGTGCACGACCTGCCATCTGACCGAGCCAACGGGCAAGATGCAGCTCCAGTTCGCGACCGGCGAGCTGCTCCCGCCGGATTGGCTGCACATGTCGGGACACACGCCCGACTGGATCGAGCGGCACAAGTCCGTCGCGGCAGGCGACAGCCAGTTCTGCGCGAGCTGCCATGAGGAGGAGGACTGCGCCTCGTGCCACGACGGCCGCGTGCGGAACCGTCGGGTGCACCCGAACGACTGGATCACGATGCACCAGGCGGCCGCGCGCTTGGACAACCCGCGGTGCACGAGCTGCCATCAGGAGACGCAGTTCTGCGGGGACTGCCACAGGCGCGTGGGGGTCGCGCGGGACTCCCCCATCGGCAACCGGCCCGCAGGCCAGCGCTTCCATCCGGCGCCCTCCGAGTGGACCTACGCCCCACGGGGCGCGAACCACCACGCGTGGGAGGCGCAGAGGAACCTGAACGCGTGTGTCTCCTGCCACGCGGAGCGCGACTGTGCGACCTGCCACGCGACGCGCGGCCTCGCCGGCGGAGCCGGGGTCAGCCCGCACCCCACCAACTTCGCCGACCGGTGCTCGGTGGCCTTCGCGAAGAACCCCCGTCCGTGCCTCGTCTGCCACGCGAACGGCGACGCGGCGCTCAGGAGCTGCCGATGAGCCGCCGGCCGGATCGGGCGCTCCCGCAAGAATCCCAACGCATTTGCTTGCCTCGGCCGGGTGAGGAGCCGTATAGCCTTACCCCACCCGACGAGGGGCAGCCTCGGCGGCTCAAGGAGAGTGAGCGTGAAGGAGCTGGTTCGGTACCTCCTCGACAACATGTACCTGGATTTCCAAGGCGAGATCTCGCTGGAGACGGTCCGTGGCTTTCTGAGGGAGGACGACGGCAAAGAGGCCCGGCAGCTCCTCGCCAAGATCATCGAGGACAAGGGCGTGGACGAGATGCTCATCACCCTGGCGGACTGCTTGAAAGAGCACCTGGCGACAGGGATCAGCGACAAGACCGTGAAAGAGCAGCTCATGCTCTACTCCGACTCCTGAGCCGACGTCCTCGGACCGCCGCCATCGGGGCGCTCCTCTTCTTCCCCTCGCTCGGGGCCTGCGAAGTCGACAGCCCGGAGCCGCCCGCCGTCGGGCCCAAGCTGAACGTGGTCGCCGTGCGCGTCACCGCCGCGCCCACGGGCCGCCCGTGCACCAACGCGACCGTCACCGCGGACTGCGTGAAGACCTGCACCGCAGCGATGCTGGCGACGGATCCGGACTGCGCGGGTAAGCAGCCGGGGCAGAACGCCGTCTTCGGGGACGCCTGCGTGAGCGGGGAGTGTCGGTTCGAGTGCACCTCGGATCCCGGCTGCACCATCACCTGCGGGGACCCCGATATGATGGCGCCGGTTCCGGAGACTCGACCCATCTGCGTGGGACGCGCGGAGGGCGACGAGGTGGTCGTCGGAGTGGCCTGCGACGCCGGGGTGTGCGCCGAGTGCGACGAGAACGCCGACTGCGCCTCGGGCTCGTGCGCCCCGGGGACGACAGGGCGGCTGTGCCAGGTGATGACGCCGGTCGCGCCGGACGGCTCCACCGTCGCCCGGTCCAACACGCGCATCGAGATCGTGTTCGATCGCTACTTGGACTCGCGCTCGGCCACTCGGCAGGCGATCTGCCTGAGCAGCGAAGACGTCGACGTCGAGACGCTCGAAGACTGCAACACGACCGTCGCCATCGCCGACGGGCCCGTCGGCGTCTTCTACGATCCGGCGGGGCGCGTCGTGACCTACTACCTCCCGCAGGAGAACCCGGCGCTGCCGGCTGCGCTCCACAAGCTCACCGTCCTCACGGGCCTCGACACGAGCTTCCGCGCGTTCGACGGCGCGCCCCTCGCCGGAAAGGTCGAGGTTCGGTTCACGCCCGACGCGACGACCGGCCTCGAGCCGCAGCGCGCCCCCAACGACGCCGACATCGACCTCTGTCGCGACGCGCGCACGGTGCTGTCCGGCTGCACCACGTGCCACCAGGACAACCCCAGCGCAGATCCCGTGAGGGTGGCGCCCGCGGGGCTCGACCTGTCGAGCTTCGACGCCATCGCGGCGACGGGCTTCGGGGTGGCGCACGGCGCGAGCCTGGGCGCGAGCGGCCGGCAGCCAGAGGCCGCGCCGCCCCGCTTCCTGGCCGGAATGCCCGTGCTCTCGCTGGTGGGTCGCAGCCCCGGCAACAGCTACCTCGTGTACAAGGTGCTCGCCAGGACCGAGGTCGACGCGCTCACTCTGGCGCCCGGCGAGACCGACCGGCTCCGAGCGGCCCTCACGGGGATGCCGATGTTCCCGGAGAACTACCCCGCCATGGCAGACGAAGACGTGCGGACGCTCACGCGGTGGCTCGCGAGCGGCGCGACCTGCTCGGAGTCCGCACCGCCCTCGGGCGCTGGTGGCGCCGGCGGCGGGGGCGGCGGCGGGTAGCGCTCGAGCCGAAGGCGCCGTCGAGCGTTCCCGCGGAGGCTGCCACCCTGGTTGGCAATCTCCATCGATCCCGCTCTAATTGGGATGTGATTTCGTTGGCACCTCAGCCCGCGGGGCAGTTCGCCGAGCTGTCGCCGCTCGGGCGAGGGGGCCTGGCCGACGTGTTCAGCGCCACGTGCGATGGGGCGACGCGGGTCGCGCTCAAGCTCGGCCGGACGGCGGACGCAGCCGCGGACCTCCGGCGCGAAGCGGAGGCCGCGATACTCGCTTGGAGCCCAAACCTTCCGAGGCTCCTCTGGGCCGGGTCGCTGAGAGTGACTGGCGACGTCGCGGTCCCTTGCGCGGCGGGCGCTCCCGGTGCGCGCCCCGCCCTCGCGCTGAGCTACTGCGAGGGCGTCTCGCTGGCGGCCGAGCCAGCGGAGGGCGCCGACGTCGCGCTGCTCGTCTGCGCGGACGTCGCCGAGGCGCTCGCGACGCTCCACGCCGCCGGGCTGGCGCACGGCGACGTGAGCCCCGGCAACGTCCTGCGAACGGCGGTCGCCTGGCGCCTGATCGACCTCAGCCTGGTCGCCTCTCGCTTCGAGGCGTCACCGCGGGGCGCCACGCCACGGTACCTGGCCACGGGCGACGCCGATCTCGGGTCGGGCGCAGCGCGGGATCTCCTCGCGCTCGGGCTGCTGCTCGCGGAGATCAGCGTCCCCGAGCTGCGGCGCGCGGCCGATCTGACCTCAGCCGCGCGGTCGGCCCAGATCCCGGGCGCTCTGGGGGAGATCATCGCGGCGCTGCTCTTGCGAGCTCCGGCGTCCCGCCCGAGCGCTCGGTGGGTCGCAGCGCGCGCGCCTTCCTCGGGCGGCGCGGCGGACCCGGAGGGCCGCGCTGCCGGGCGCGTCGCCGGCGCGGGAGCGATCGTGCGCGCGACGTACGCCAGGCTGCGCGAAGGGCTCCTCGCGAGCGGGGGAACGCCGTCCGATGCTTGCGCTCCATGGGCCGCCGAGCTGTGCGCCTGGTCCGCGCACCTCCACGATCTCGGTGGCGCGGAGCGGGACGGCCCCTCGGAGGCGGAGGTGGTGCGCCCGCTCCAGGCCGACGATCTCGCGCGCTGGCTCACGTCGCTCGTCGGGCCCGCTGCGGCCGGGTGGCCGACCGGGGAGCTCGCCCGCGCGGGGGAGAAGCACCTCGCCGCAGCGCTCGAGCACCTCGCGTCGCGGGTGCCGCCCGACGTCTGGACGCTCCGAGACGTGCGCGCGGCGCTGGACGACGGCCCGGAGGGCGCACGCCTCGCGCCTGCGGAGTGGGGCGACGGCGATGCACGCGTCGCACGCCTCGCCCTCGCGCTCGCGGGACGCCCCCCGAGCCCCGTCGCCGCCGCGGAGGTGGAGCGCGACGAGGCGGCGCCGCGGCCGCTCGTGCTCGCGGCGGCCCGCGCGCTCTCGGTCGCGGGCGAAGGCGCGAGGGCCGCGGTCCTCCTGTCCCGCGCGGCGCCCGCGGAGCCTGACACGCTCGCCCTCAGCGCCGCGCTCGCGCGCCGGAACGGAGAGCTCGAGGCGGCAGCTCGCCTCGCGAATCGCTGCCTCGATTTGGCGCGAACGCCCGAGAGCGCTGGCGCCGCCTCCGACGCGAGGGCCACCCTGGCGCGGCTCGCGCTCGACGCTGGGGACCCGGCCCAGGCCCTCGTGCTCGCCGCTCCGCTGGACGGGTCGGCCGCGTGCGAGGTCGCGGCGCTCGCGCACGCGGCGCGCGGCGACCCGGGTGAGGCCCTCGCGGCGCTCTCCGTCGGCGCCGCGCTCGCGACGGACGCCGACGCACGAGCGCGGCTCGCGGGCACTCGGGGCTTCGTCCTCGCGGGGCGCGACCCCGCCGGCGCCCTCCGCGCGTTTCGCGCGGCGCTGGACGCCGCCGCGAGCGCCGGCGCCGTCTTGGAAGAGGCGACCTACCTCACCGGCGCGGCCGCGAGCGCCGTCGACGAGGGACACTGGGAGGACGCGGTGGCGCTCGGCGCGCGCGGCGCGCTGCTCTGGGAGTCGGTCGGGCGCCCCGCGCTGGCCGCTCGCTCGCTGCTGGCGGTGGCCGCGGCGCACGCCGCGGCGCGCTCCGAGGCGGAGGCGAGGGCCGCCGCAGGCCGCGCACGAACCGCCGCTCGCGAGGGCGGCGACGACCGCGCGACGGCGTACGCGCTGCTCGCGGTGGCGGACGCCGCGCGTGCGGGCCACGCGCGACACGAGGCGGCAGAGGCGCTCGAACGGCTTCGATCGTCGCGATCCGACGGCCTCCACGCCGCCGCGCGGGCGCTCGATCACGGCGCGCTCCCCGACGCCGACCTTCCCGCCTGGGACGACGCCGGC
>CAZBJI010000051.1:0-22757 GCA_964492175.1 uncultured Polyangiaceae bacterium
GGCCGCCGCCGTCGACGCGCTCACCGACGACCCGGCGGTCGCGGCGCTCGCGCCGCCGCCACCGCCCTCTCCGCCGCAGCCCGTGACGCCGAGGAGCGGCGCGAGCCCCGCCCACACCTCGGGGCAGATGTCGCCGACGGTGGTGCCGAGCGAGCACTCGAGGACGCCTGCGATGCACGTCTGGACGAGCAGCGGCGCGAACGTCGCGCCCCCGTCCGTGGAGACGCCGGCCGCGTACCCGTCCACGGACGGCGTGGCGCAGGCGTAGACGAGCTCCCCCTCGATGTTCACGCAGCGCGCCGCCACCGTCGCGTGGGGGGCGGCGATGAGCGTGGTGGTGTCGAGTCGGAGCAGTCCGTCCAGATCCCCTCCGACGAGCGCGTAGTCACCCGCCGCCGACAGATCGAACGCGCGCAGGAAGCCTGCGGTCTGCAGGACCTCGGTGAGGGTCTGCCCGCCATCGTCGCTGACGAGCAGGCGCCCGGGCGCGCCGTTCAAGCGGACGTAGAGCCTGTCCGCGTTGGCAGGATCGATGCCGGCGAGGAACGGCTGCGTCGCGGCGTCGCTCGACGCGATAGTGATGCTCGTCCACGTCTGGCCACCGTCCGCGCTGCGGAGGAGCTGTCCCTTCGGGGACCCGCTGTCGGTCAGCGCCGTCACGTAGAGGCGCGTCGGATCGGAGGGCGCGACGTCGAGCGTGAGCGGGATGATCTGCGCCGGGAGCGGGCCGCCGAGGGCGGCCCACGTGACCACGTCGTCGGAGGACGCGAAGACCTGGGCGGGCGCGGGTGACGGGAGCAGCGCGAGCGCGACGGCGCGCCCCGACGGCTCGATGCTCACGTCCGCGACGTAGTAGCCCTCGAGCTCGGGCGCGCGGGCGAAGTTGCAGGTGTCGCCCCGGCCCACCGCGAGCCCATCCGGCAGCCCGCCGAACAGCGCGCCCGTCGGGGTGACCGAGAAGAACGGGTGGAACCCCGCCGCGTACCCGATGGCGCCCTCACAGAGAAACCGAAAGGTGGCTCCCCCGTCGACGCTCTTCACGACGCCGTAGTTCGTGCTGACGTAGACGACGTCGACGTTGGACGGGTCGCCGAGCACCTGCCCCGACGCGGGGAACGCGCCGTTGGCGGCGGCGTCGCGGGGCAGCGAGAGCGCGAGCGCCAGCGAGAGCGCCAGCGGAGGCGAGCGGCGGGCTTTCACGGGGAGCCGACCTGGAAGGACACGGCTGGCCGCTCCTCGAGCGGTGTCGTAGCCCCGCCCTGCTCCGCGGTGACCACGGTGAGGGCGAGCGGGGCGGCTGCGTCGACCCGGAACACGTGGCTGCCGCGCACCTCGAACTGGTAGCCGCTCAGATACGAGAACACGCCGGTCCCGTGCCCGCGGTACCTGAGGTAGACGCCCGCCGTGTGCTCGCCCGGAGCGAGCGACGTCTTCAGGAGACGGATCTGTCTCTGCGCGAGCAGCGCCGCGTCGTTGGAGTCGAAGACCAGCTCCCGATCCACGTAGAGCGCGGCGCCCACGAGCACGAACGAGCTGCCCATGCGGCTCTCGTGCCGCACCACGACGGGCGCGCCGCCCTGAGGCCGGTGACACCCGTGGTCGGGATCGTACGGCGCCGTCCCGGTGAAGCACTGCGTCCCCACGCCCGCCTTCCCCACCGCCTGGGGGGGAGCCGACGACGGCGCCGAGCACCCGAGGAGCGCCATCGCGAAGAGCGGGCCGCGGCCCGAGAAGCTCATGCGTCCATGATAGGCGAGCCCGAGCCCTCCGAGACCTCGATCACGGCGGCGCCTGCGATCTCCCGCATGCGAGCGACGACCGGGTCGAGCGAGAGCACCTGATCGATGACCACCACGCCGCGGGGAGGCGCCGCGAGCTCCAGGATCTCGGCGACGATCGCCGCGATGGCCACGCCGCCCGCGCTCATGCCGTCGGGCGCCGTGACCGTGACGGTCGCGCGTCCCTCCGCTCCCGTCGCGGTCGCGACCATCTCGGTGGTGCTGGTCCGGTTCGCGAGGAGCGCGCGCCGCAGGAGGGTGAAGTAGACCCGCATGAACGCGCCGAAGAACGACGTCCGCGCGAGGAACGTCGGAATCAACAGGAAGGCCCACACGAGGAACACCGGCTTCGGCGCGAAGTAGACGTCGACGTCGCGCGCCCCCGAGCCCAGGTGGAGCATCACCTGCTCGGCGAACGGCACGCGCAGCGTCGGGGTCGCGCCCGAAGGGAACTCGACCCGCGGCCCGCGGCCGATGGGTGGGTGTGTCACGCGCTGGCCGTCTCGGCGCGATACCGCGTCGACGGAGAGGGCGCGCGCCATGAGCGCCACGGTGCCCTTCCCGGCGCCGGAGAATGGCGTGGTCCGGATGGCGAGCGCCACCCTCGCGCCCGGACCGGCGCGGTCGATCGCCGCCCGCGCCATGAGGTTCGAGACGCCCGTGAAGATGCCGGCGCCGACCACGACCGCGCCCGAGCCCCCACCCGAGCCCTCGCTCGACGCTGCTTGGAGGAGTCGATCGACGGCAGGCATGTCGCTCGTGGTCTCCAGAAAGACGACGCCGTTCTCGAGGCACCAGCGCGCCAGCGCGTCGGGCGGCGTGGTCGTCGCGTCGGCGAGGTCCACCACGACGTCGGCGCCGCGGAGCGCCTCGAACGTGCTGGGCTCGGAGAGATCGACCCTGACCGCGCTGCTCCTCGACGCGATCTCCACCTGGACGTCGGCGACGCGCTCGAGCGCCTTGACCGTCCGGCTCCCGAGGAAGCCGCCTCCTCCGATGACCACGACCCGGCGAGCGTTGCCCATCGAGGGGACGATAGGGGCGAATGCGCCCGCCGACCACGGGGGCGACTCGGCGGACGGCGGGATCTCGCTGGCCGCTCAGGGGAGGCGCAGGATCTCCCAGCGGACCCGGCGCGGCGGTCCTCCCGAGGCCTCGAGGACGACGTCGGAGACGGTGACCGTGGACGCCACGGCCTCCTCTCCGTTGGCGCGGAGGCGAGCCAGCTCCCCGGCGACGTCGGTCACGAAGCAGCTCGAGCACGCGTCGATCTCCGTGTCGTCGACCTCGAGCAGGGCGTCCGGGTTCCCCGCGTCGGCGCCTCGCGTGGCACGGAGGAGGGTCCCGTCGGAGAGCGTGAGGGTCGCGGTCCCGCCGGGGCTGAGCGCGACGACGACGTCGAGGCGGTCGGCGACGTCGTCCAGCGTGACCACGTCCGGGTACGACGCCGGCGCGAGCGTCTCGATGGTCGGGTCGAGGAGCGGCAGGATCTGATCCGACACGAGGAACAGCGGCAGCTTCCCGAGCGGAGCCCCGACGCTCGCGACCGCGCCCCCTGCGTAGACCCGGTGGTCGTCCAGATCCACGTAGGTCGCCCCTGGAGGAAGGTACGTGTCCTTCGTCGTCGCGCCGCGCGAGACCACCGGCGAGGCATAGAGCGCGGTGCCCAGATAGAACGCGTCTCGCACCGACCACGTCCACGCCTCCTCGGGGAAGCGCAGGAAGGGGTGCAGCGTGATCGGCTTGCCGGTCGCGACGGCCTGATCCTTGAGGACCAGGAAGTACGGGTAGAGCCGCGTGTGGAGCCCCGCGTAGCGCCTGTAGTGATCGATCGTCTCCTGATCGTTCCAGAGCTTCCACTTCTCCTTGTCGCCGCCGAGCGGGTTCTTGCACGCGTTCTGCTCCATCATGATGGGGGACACGGCGCCGAGCTCGACCCACCGAAGAAACACCTCCTTGTCGTTGGGGTCGGCCGTGAGGCACTTGAACCCCGTCATGTCGCTGCCCCAGTACGGGACGCCGACCATGGAGAGGTTGAGGCCGGCCCGCAAGGTGGACGGAAGCCCCTGCGTGTCGTCGAACGTGGCCTCCGCGTCGCCGCCCCACACCGCCGGCACGTAGCGCTGGGTGCCCGCGTAGCCGGATCGCACGAAGAAGAGGTAGTCGCCCGGCCGCTCCTGCTCCATCACGCCGTGGGCGGCCTTCGCCGAGAGCACCGGGAACTCGTTGTGGACCTCGTCGCCGCGCCGCCCGTCGAAGAAGACGGCGTCGCGCCGCGTGTACTCCCCGAAGTCGTGCATCCACCCGTCGTAGCCCTGCGCGAGGGTGCGGCGCAGCAGGTCCTGGAACCAGCCGACGGCCTCCGGGTTCGTGAGATCGATCGCGGCCACCTCGAGGAGCTCGCCCGAGATGAAGAAGGTGATCTGCGGCTCCAGATCGGGGCCTCTGACGAAGTAGCCGCGCTCCTTGCCGAAGGCGAAGTCGGCGGCGGCGTTCGGGTGGTTCGCGGCGACGTACGGGTTGTTGTACGCCATGACCTTGTAGCCGAGAGCGTGCGCGTTGGCCGTCCAGAGACGGAGCTCAGCCTCCACGCCGAGGTGCGAGAGCGCCGGGAGGAAGTGGACCGCGTCGTCGAGCCCGGTAACCGGGATCTTCTCCTGTCGCATGCGGCGGAACTCCTCGACCCCGTCGACCATGGAGCCCCGGCCCACGCGCCGGCGAGGACCGAAGACCCAGGGCGCCGGATCCATCGGGCGGCCGTTGTCCTCGGTGTAGGCGTCGATCACGCGCAGCGGATCGCGATCGACGTAGACCGTGGCCTCCCACGCCGCCGCACCCACCGCCGCGCGCCACGCCCCGGGCACTTCGCTGCCGAGGTGGAGCTCGCTGCGGAAGGTGGTGTCGAGCGAGAAGCCGTAGCCCTTGCTGGAGAGGAAGAACGGAACCGGGAAGTAGGTCATGGACGGGCCGTTCGGAGCCGGGTTCTCGGGGCCCACCGGCACACCCTCCCCCTGCCCGAGCGACCCCTCCTCCGCCCAGCTGTAGAGGGACTGCCCCCGGTGGTCGAGCGTGGCGAAGCGCTCGCCCAACCCGAAGAAGTGCTCGTCCTCGGGGAGCCGGAAGGCGAGCGTCGATTTGTTCAGCGTCGCGCCGGTCTCCGCGGTCTCCACCGCGCTCAGGGCCAAGCCGACGCGTGAGCCGACGACGCTGACCTCCAGCTCGAGGACGGCGCCAGGCGCGGAGAGCTCGAACACGGCGCGGTCGGCGGTCTGCTCGCGGACCGTCGCGGCCAGCCCGCGGTGCCACGGCCCCTCGCCCGGCACGTAGCCGTCCCAGCCCGGGAGCGGCTGCGGCAGCTCGTAGAACTCGTCGAACGTCGCCGCGGGCGCGCCGTAGGCCCCGTCGCTGCCCGGCAGCGACGCGAGCACGAGGCGCCCGCCTTCGTCGAAGATCGAGAGCTCGAACGGCGACAGCGACACCACGACGCGGGCGCTCTCGGAGGTGAGCTCCACGGGCGCGGGAGGCGACGGATCCGGCGGCGAGTCACAGGCCGAGAACCAGGCCGACGCGAGGCCGACGATCGAGGACGACACGAGCGCGCGCTTCATGGCACATCCCTCCTTCCTGCGTTGCTGGTGGTCTCGCGGAGCTAGGGCGCGGCGGGGATCTCGGTCGGATCTTTCCGCGTGAGGTAGAAGAAGTCGCGGCTCATCGGCTTCTTCACGTAGTCCTCGTCGGTGTACTCGAAGCCGGCGATGATCGCCCTGACCTTCCCGTCCGCCTCGACGGTCACGAACTTCGGGTAGGAGAAGTTCACGTCGAGCTGGGCGACGTGCTTGGCGCCCGCGTGGTTCATCGCCTTGGCGATCGCGGTCGCGGTGGTCGCGTCGCTGATCCCTACGAAGAGGAGGTTGCCCGTCTCGTCCAGGCCTATCGCCGAGCGGCGGATGACGGTGTCCTTGTCGAGGGTCGCGCCCCACAGGGTGTTTTCCTCGACCGTGAGGCCTTTGTGCATCTCTCCGTTCTCGTACATGCACATCGGCGTCTGCCGGAACCACACCATGTCGCTCTGGGTGGCCTCGATGGCCTCCCACGACTGGATCTTGAGGACATCCTTCGCGTACATGGCGACCGTGCACGCTCGCACCCGCGGCACGAGCCAGAGGATCCCCTCCGACTTCATCCCGTACTGGCCGTGGGTGGCCTTGAACCCGCCGTTGAACGCGGCGAGCGCGCGGCCCATGTGCTCGGGCGCGATGATCCCGGTGCGCGTCGCTGCCTTCGCCTCGGGGAGCTTGGTCATCGGCTCGTGCATCCCCGCGACGAGGTGCAGCCGGACCTGGCGGAGATCCGCGGCGACGACGGCGACGTGGGCCCAGCCCCGCTTCTTGTCGGGGTGAATCAGCGTCTTCAGGAGCGGCGCCGGTTCGTCCGGCCGGTGCGGGTCCGCGATGGGGACCCACGCCCCGTCCCCCGTCGCGGCGAAGGTCTTGTACATGGGGCCGACGGGGTCGACGGCGAAGTGTGGGTAGAGGGTCTTCTTGGTCGGGTCCGGAGGGGGGGCCGGCTCGGGGACCTCCCACTGCGGCGCCGGGGCCTGATCCCCCTTCGTCGCCAGGTTGAACTCGTCCTCGGCTCCGTAGGCCACTTCCTCCAGCCAGGTGATGGCGTCGTTGCCGACGACGGCCCGGCCGGTGTCCGCGCGCCACGGACCGAGCCACTCGACCCTGTGGATCGCGATCCACAGCCCGAGCGCCGAGAGGGGCATGCCGAGGAGGAGCACGAGGAGGGTACGCCGAAGCCACCGGCGCCTTTTCTTCGGCTGCGCGGGGGACACCGCCGGCGACCCTTGGCCGGACATGGCGGCCACCGGGGTCGGAACGGCCTCAGGCGACATGGAAGGCTTGTTTTACCGGGAGAAATCCGCGGCGTCCACCCGACCCGGACGGTACGCCATTTTCTTTGTCATCGGCGGCTAGGGCTCCTCGTTGACCCGCTGAGTCCACCGAAGGAGTCAGCCATGTCGTTCTCGATGACCATGTCCCCGCACCCGCAACCCCAGAGCCGCCTCGTGCCCAGCGACGGCAAGGTCCTGCCGCTCGAGGCGGCGGACCTCCGCGTGGACGCCAAGGCCGGCCTCGCGCGGGTCACCCTCTCCCAGCGGTTCCGAAACCCCCACGCCGAGCCTCTCAGCGTGAGCTACCGGCTGCCGCTGCCGGCCGACGCCGCGGTGAGCGGCTTCGTCTTCCGTATCGGCGAGCGGTCGATCCGAGGCGTCGTGGAGGGCCGCTCCGCCGCGCGTGAGCTGTACGAGGCCGCGATCTTGGACGGCCGGAGCGCCGCGCTCCTCGAGGAGGACCGGTCGAGCCTCTTCACGCAGGAGATCGGGAACATCCCCCCGGGGGCGTCGGTCGTCGCAGAGATCGAGATCGATCAGCCGCTCGCGTGGCTCGCGGAGGGCTCGTGGGAGTGGCGCTTCCCGCTCGCCGCCGCGCCGCGCTACCTGGGCTGCGGCCCGAGCGCGGGGGACGTCACGCTCGACGTCGCCACGGGCGCGGTCGCGGCGCGCGCGTCCCTCTCGATGTCGGTGCGCGACCCGCTCGCGCACCGGCGCTCCCCCGAGTCCCCGAGCCACCCGCTCCAATGCACCTCGGGACCAGGCCTCTGGGCCATCGAGCTCGGGTCCGGGAACCGAGCGCACCTCGATCGCGACGTGGTGGTCCGCTGGCCCGTCGCGGCGCACGCGCCAGGCCTGGAGCTCGACGTCGCGATGCCCGAAGGCGTCGGCGACGCCGGCTCGGCGTACGGGCTCCTGACGCTGGTCCCGCCCTCGCCCGAGGCCGCCCCCGCCGCCGTCCCGCGGGATCTGACGCTGCTCCTCGACACGAGCGGATCGATGGGCGGCGAGCCGCTCGAGCAGATGAAGCGCGTGGCCTGTGCGCTGGTCGACAGCCTGACGGATCGTGACACGCTCGGGGTCGTCGAGTTCTCGTTCCAGGCGCGCGCGTTCCTCCCGAGCGCGGAGCGGGCGACGCCCGACCTCAAGAGGCGCGCGATGACGTGGATCCGAGGCCTCGCGGCGGACGGCGGGACCGAGATGGTGAGCGGCGTCCACGCCGCGATGCGCGAGCTCCGTCCCGGGTCGCAGCGCCAGATCGTCATGATCACCGACGGGCTCGTCGGGTTCGAGCGCGACGTCGTCGCCGCGATCCTGAAGCAGCTCCCCGACACGGCGCGCTTCCACGTGGTGGGGGTCGGGTCGGCGGTGAACCGCTCGCTCCTCCTGCCCGTCGCGCGCGCCGGCCGGGGCGTCGAGGCGATCGTGGGGCTCGGCGAGGATCCCGAGCGCGCCGCGCAGCGCGTCCTCACCCGCACCGCCGCGCCCGTCCTCGTCGACCTGGTGGTGAGCGGCCCGGGCGTCCGCGGGGTGAGCCCGGCGCGTCTGCCCGACTGCTTCGCCGGCGCCCCCGCGCGCGTCGCGCTGGAGCTCGCGCCCGAGGGGGGCGAGGTCGTCGTGCGCGGGCGGCTCGCGGGCGCGCCGTTCGAGCAGCGGCTGCGCGTCGGAGCGACGAAGGTCGGCGCGGGATCTCCGTCGGTCGCCAAGCTCTACGGGCGAGAGCGGGTCGAGGACGTGGAGATGCGCCTCACCGCCGGCGAGGGCGGCGGCCACGACGCGGAGATCGAGCGGCTCGGCAAGGACTTCGGCATCGCGACGCGCCTCACGTCGTTCGTCGCCGTCACCGACGCGCCCACCGTGGACCCGCGCGCGCCGACGCGCCACGAGACGCAGCCGCAGGCCCTCCCCTACGGGATGAGCGCCGAGGGCCTGGGACTCCGCAGCCCGAGCCCTCCGTCGACCATGGGCGGCGCGCCGAGCCACTTCGGTCCTCCGATCGCGGGTCCGGCGGGCGGCGCTTGGCCCGCAGAGAAGGACGAGCGGCCCCGGACCATGGGCGCGCCGCCTCCCGCGAGCTACGCGATGCCGCCGACGGGAGCGCCGCCGCCGCCCCCGGCTCCGCCACGCGCGCCATCCCCCGCGGCGCCGGGCCGCGCGGCGCCGCCGGCCCCCGCGACCAAGCGAGCCAAAGGCGAGGCCGATGGCCTGTTCGAGAGGGTGCGGCGAACATTCCTCGGCCGGGGCGCGCCCGCGCCGAGCGAGCCGAGCGGCTCCGCCGACGAAGTGGCCGCCGAGCGCGCGACCGTCGAGGAGGGCGCAGCGGGAGCAGCTCGATCGATCGAAGCCACGATCGCGATGGCGCGCGACGCGCGCGTCGTGCTCGAGCTCGTCGTGCCGGAGGACGGGCTCGTGCTCGCCTACGAGGGCGCGACCGTGACGGTGCGGCTCGCGGACGGGACGGAGGTCGCCGCCACCGTCGCGGTGGACCTCTCGACCCACGAAGCAACCTACGGCGGCGGCGTCGTCCTGCGGGTCGCCGTCGAGCTCGAGCGGAGCGTCGCCCCGTTCGCGACCGCGGTGGAGGTCTGGCTCCCGAAGGCGGGCGTGGTCTTGCGAGCGACGGGGCGCTGACGTGCGCGAAGCGGTCGACCTCGACGTCCACCTCCCCGGGATCGCCGGCGGGGACACGCGCGCCTACGGCGCGTTCCTCGCCGGCGCGGAGCCGGTGGTGCGCCGGAGCCTCCGCGGCTTCGCGGCCGCGGTG
This sequence comes from uncultured Polyangiaceae bacterium, assembly GCA_964492175.1. GTDB lineage: Bacteria > Myxococcota_A > Polyangia > Polyangiales > Polyangiaceae > Xiheicaenibacterium. Next base: position 9,440 of record CAZBJI010000051.1, read on the forward strand.
GACGTCGAGGCCGTGCTGCAGGAGACGTTCCTCCGCGTGTGGCAGGTCGCTCCGCGCTGCGAGCCGGATGGACGCGACAACGCCCTCTGCCGGCTGGCGCTGCGCATCGCGAAGAACCTCGCCATCGACGAGGTGCGACGCAGGCGTGAGGTGGAGGTCCCGCAGGGCCACGAGGTGGGGACCGATCCGGTCCTGCCGGATCCGTTCGTCGCTGCGCGCATCGCGGGGTGCTTCGAGCTCCTCCCGCCGCAGCCGCGGTCGGCGCTCCGCGCCCGCCTCGACTCCGATGGCGCCGAGCCGGACCTGGCCCTCGCGGCGCGGTTGGGGATGCGCACCAACACGTTCTTCCAGAACCTGGCGCGCGCGCGGAGCCTGCTCTCCCAGTGCCTGGAGCGCCAGGGGATCGGGCTCGGATCGCGAGCGGGGGTCGGGCGATGACACCGAGCGAGCGCGAGGTGCTGGTCGAGGAGGTCGTGAGCGCCTGGCGCCCCCGCGATCCGCGGGGCGGCGTGCGGCCGAGCGCGGCCTTCTACGACCTTGATCCCGCGGACCGGCAGGCCGCCTTCGAGGCGGCCGCCGTGCAGCGCGAGCTAGAGGCCGCGCTCGATCCCGACGGTCTCAGCGGCACGGCCAAGCGCGTGCTGGCGCTCCTGGAGGGGCGCTAGCGCGCCGAGCCGCGAGAGCGCAGGCGCCGCCCGGCGCGCGCGCGGGGGTGAGTCCGAGCGGGTGCCCGGGCGCCGGAAGGGCGCAGACGCCGCCCCGGCGCGCGCGGGGTGAATCCGCCGGCGAGCTGACGTATGAGGCGGGCATGAACCCGCCGAGGTGCCATCAGTGCGGGGCCCTGCTGCCCCACCACGATCCGCACACCACGATCTGCCGCTTCTGCGGGGCCCCGCTCGCCCCCGCGGGCGACCTCGGTGAAGGTCGCATCCCGCTGACGGACGACGCCATCCTCGGGTTCATGCGCGGAAAGCTCACCGGGGCCGACTCGACGTTCCTGCACCCGTCCATCCCCGAGAAGAAGCTCGCGACGGTGAGGAAGATCCACGCGCAGCACCTCCCGCCTGGGGAGACGATCTTGGCGCTCTACGACGGCACCGCCTTCGGGAGCGCGAGCGACGGCTTCCTCGTGACCTCACGCCGCATTTGCTTCAAGAATCAGATGGAGCCGGCCCAGTTCCTCGAGTGGGTCCACGTCGATGAGGACGACATTTATGCGGACGAGCAGCAGCTCGTGCTCGGACGCGCGAAAGTCGAGACGCTGTACAGCGAGGACGACACCGACCTCTACACCTGGTCGGAGGTGTTCGAGACCCTGTCTCGGTCGGCGAGGCCGCCGAAGCCAAAGCCCGAGCGGCCGGCGGACGCCTGGAGCGGAGCGGGCGCGGGCGGTGGTGGTGCGGCTGCCCAGACCGGAGGCGCGTGGGGCGGCATGGCCGGCCCGCCGAGCGCGCGCGACGTCCAGCTCCGGTTCCCGGAGCAGCCGGAGGAGGAGCGGTTCGCCCACGCGCCCTACCAGGTGGACCGCGGCTGCGCGATCGTCGACGTCCACCCGTCCAGCGAGGTCATGCTCGCAGCGGGCGGCGAGGCGATCGAGATCCGCTTCGCGCAGAATGGCGCGCGCGCGGCTCGCCTCACCCCGCCCGACGGTGTGCTGACCGCCAGGTTCTCCCCGGACGGGGCGTGGATCATCGCCGGGGGGATGGACAACCGCGTCACGCTCTACGAGGCGCGGACCGGCCAGCCTCGCGGCGCGACGCCGGAGATGGACGACTACGTCGACGAGGTCGCTTGGCTCGGACGGAGCTCTCTCTTCGTCATGGCCTCGCAGGGGGGCCAGGTCTGGGTCGCGGACGCCCAGACGATGCAGCCGACGCTTCGCCTCCTCGAGACGGATCCGGAGCACGAATCGCTCGGCGGGATCGCCGTGACGCCGGACGGCGCGCGGCTCTTCGTGTCCGTCGGCGAGCGGCTCGGTGGCTTCGACCTCGTCGCGGGGTCCAACGTGTGGCGCCGCGACAGTGCCCTCCTGAACGCGTCGCGCCTCGCCGTCTCTCCTCGCGGGGATCTGCTGCTCTCCGCCGGCCGCGACGGCATCGCGACGTTCGACGCGCGCACCGGCTACGCCGGGCCGTGCCTGCAGTTTCGTTGCGCGCGCGGCGTGAGCTGGCCGGACGGGCCGGGCGGCCTCTTCAAGAAGGCCGAGGACGGAACCTACTCGTGGAGCCCTCGTCCGCGGTTCTCGCCGAGCGGGCACGCGGTCGCCGTCCAGGACCTCGTCGGCAACCTCAACATCTACGACGTCACGACCGGACAGCTCCACCCGATGGGGCGCGACAGAGGCCGCGCGTGGATCGAGGATCTCGCGTGGTTCCCCGACGGCGAGCACCTGCTCGTGGGATCGAGCGACAACACGGTCTCCGTCTGGCGCGCGCGCCCGCTCGTTGGGGTCCTGCACGTGGAGGCGATCGGACCATGACGCGCCGGCGCACATGCGCCGCAGGGCTGCTCGTGCTCCTCGGCTGCGGTGCGCCTCCCGAGGCCCGCCCAGAGGGCGCCCCGCCCTCGACCGTCGACGTCTACCAGACGCCCACCTCGGCCAGAGCCCCCACCACCGCCACCGCTCCCTCCGCCGCCCTCCCCGGCTGCTGCAAGGACTATCAGGAGATCGAGCGGCTCGACGGACAGCGCGTCGCGATCGAGGGCGTGTACCGGCGCACCGCGGTCATGAAGCGCCGGTCTGCGAACGACCCCGAGGACGCGGCCGCGGACCGCGCCGCGCGCACGGTGGAGATCCGGACGGGGAACGCGAGCGTGATGCTCGAGGTCTACTACCGAGAGAAGGGCCGGCGCTCCGAGTCGGAGCTCGCGAGGTTCGACGGAAGGCGGGTCCGCGTGGTCGGCACGCTGAAGCGGAGCACGCCGGAGCAGTTCCACGGCGACATCCCCATGCAGACGATGATCGGGCCGTGCGTCGTGGACATCGAGTCCATCGAGCTGATCGCCGACGCTCGATGAGGGCGCCGTGGCGCCGCAGCGCACGGCGAGCCGCGCAAGCCCCGCGCCGGGCCGGGCGGGCGACGGTACCGCGACGCAGGGCCGAGCACGCTGCTCGATCTTCGGTGAGGAGCGCCCCGCCGCCACGCGGGCTACCATGCGCTCGTGCGCTCTCCCCGCTTCGCCGGTGCGCTCCTCCTCGCGTCCTCGGCCTCGTGCTCGGCCGAGCGCGGGGCCGCGCCGCCGGACTCGTCCCATCCGACCGCGGGCAGCGTCCCCCCCGCCGCGGGGATGTCGCCGACGAGCGCGGCCACCGCGAGCACGAGCGCGACAAGCTCCCCTGCGCAGCCAGCGCTCGCGACGCTCATCGTCCGCGACCAACCCCCGAACGAGGGCCTCGTGCGGTGGGGCGGCAAGATCGTCGTCCGCACGCAGCCACCGCGGCTGCTCGATCTTTCGGCCGGGTCGACCAAGCCGGTCGCGCTCGCCGGCGCCGACCTGGTGGAAGGCGTCGCGACCTGGCAGCAGCGGCCGATCGCGCTCGCCACGAAGGCTGAGGAGCGCTTCATCCTGGTCGAGGAGGCGGGCGCCATCCGCAGGGTCGAGCTCCCTCGGGCGCTCCGAGCCGCCAAGACCTCCGCGACGCCGCAGCCGACGCCGCTGCTCGCGGCGAGCGACGCCGTCATCGCGCTGCAGCTCCGAGACAAGCTCCACGCGTACGACGGCGCGCGGTGGTCCGAGGTGACCATCACCGGGATCGCGGAGTCGCCCGCGACGCTCGGCCTCCTCGCGAACGACGCGCTCCTCCACGGCGGCACGCTCTACCTCGGCTTCGACCGTGGGGAGTGGGGTGGCGCGCTCTACGCCGTCGATCCGGCTACCGGCAAGGCGACGAAGCAGCCCGGACCCGATCTGCCGGTCCGCGACCTCGCCGTCGACCCGAAGGGAGATCTGTGGGCGGTGCGCGGGCTCGCGCACCTCGGCCTGCGAGACGGTGACCTGCGCGTCTTGCGCCAAGGAAAGTGGCGGATCGTCGCAGCGACCGACCCCGGCGGGCCGTCGCGCGGGTGGGACGTCATCGCGGAGACGCCCTTCGACGCCGTGACGTTCCATGCGGCCGGAGATCCACTCCTCCTCTCCGGCTCGCGGGGGATCCTGCGCAAGAGCAGTGGTCAGACCTGGCAGAGCGCGCTGCAAGGCTGGCCTAGCGACTTCGTGTACCTGAATGACCTGGAGATAGAGGGCTCTCTGGCGGTGATCGCGACCGCCGACGCAGGCGTCCTGTTGGTCGAGCTCGGGACGAGCACCGGACGCCGCGTCGCGTTGAAGTAGGCGCGGTCCCGCCGCGCGTTGACGCCGCCCGTCCACCTGCGTTACGCCGTCGGCACGCGATGAAGGTCCTCGTGAACCAGACCGGATGGGAGCTCCTGCCCGACTCGCAGTCGGGCGAGGCGAGGCCCCAGGACGATCCCGAAGGCGGCGCCGCGTCCGCCGGCGCAAGCAAGCCCGGGTCGGGCGTCTTCGCCAAGACCGTCCAGCCGGACACGTCGCCGGACTCGTTCAGCCCCACCGAGCCCGCGCCCCCGCCCGGAGAGGAAGAGAGCGCGCAGGCTGCGCCGCTCTCACTGCCTCGCCCACCCGCGCTCCCGCAGTTCGCGACCGGTCTCCCCGTCACCGACCCCTCGGGCGGGTCCGAGCCACCCGAAGTGGCCTGACGCGTGTCGCCTGTCGGTGCCGCTCGAGGCGCGAGGGCTCGCGCCGCGACGACCCCGGCCGCGTCGGTGGGCATGAGCCGCGGCGCGGAGGCGTAGTCACCGCGACAGGACGACTTCGTTGGTAGATTTGCACACGATGGCGCGCGCGCTCTCCCTCTCACTCCTCATGTTGGCGATGGGTTGCAGCAGCCGAGGATCGGACCCGCCAGGCGCGTCGAGCGGCGCGCCATCCGGATCGGCGGCCGCGGCAGAGGCAACACCGAACGCCCGCGGCCCCCTGACGGCGCCCGAGCGTGCCGGAGGCGCGCTCATGCGCTCCGCCGACGGCGCGCGACTCTACGTCGCCGACGAGGATCATCACGTGCTGCGGGTGCTCGCCATCCCGTTCGCGGCGGAGCCCGCCGACCCTGGCGCCGCGTCCGCCGCCAAGAGCGCCGCGCCGTCCGCCTCGGCGGTCGAGGCGCCGATCGCGAGCGCCTCGGCGAGGCCGAGGCCGCCTGCCTCGGCGCCCAAGCCCGGCACGATCCCGCCGGTGGAGCCGCCTCCGCCGGCCAAGAACGTCGCGGTCGCGATGCCGGGCGCCCCCGCGCAGGTGCTCCCACTGGACGGTTTCGTCCTCGCCACCGTCCGTGACCCAGGCTCGTTGGTCATCTTGAAGGAGACCGCGGAAGGCGGCCTCGCCGAGGAGGGACGGGTCGAAGTTCCCGCGGACGCGTGGGGGCTCGCGCTCAGCAAGGACGAGCGGGTCGCGGTCGTCACCTCGGCCTGGACTCACAAGGTGTCGGGCGTCGACTGGAGAGCGAAGAAGGTGCTCTGGACGCTGGACGTCGCGCGCGAGCCACGCGGCGTGGTCATCCATCCGAACGGCAAGACCGCGTACGTGAGCCACCTCACGTCCGGCGACCTCACCCGCATCGACGGGATCGGGGAGCCTTCCGCGACGGCCAAGGCCGTCGCGTTCCCCGCGGCGCCGAACCGCGCGCCGCAAGGGGTGGTCGTCCGCGGTTCGCTCGGGTACGCGATGGTGCTCGACGAGGAGGGACACCGGCTGCTCGCGGCGCGCCACGCGCTCGGCGGTCTGGCGAACGATGCGTGGGGGGGCATCCCGACGATCGACGTGCTGCAGACCGAGAACGACACGCCGCTCCTCGCGCCGCGCGTGCCCAACAAGAAGCTGAAGGCCACCCCGGCGTTCGAGAGCATGGCGGAGGTTGCGCGCAAGCACTTCGGCCACGTGGAGGACCACTACATGCTCCGCCAGTTCGGCTCCCCGCACCTCCCGATCCCGACCGGAGCCCAGCCCCGCGCCATGGTCGTCGCGAAGAAGACGAGCACGGTCTGGATCGCCTCCGAGGGCGAGGACCTGGTGCTCGAGGCGCACCTCCGCGCGGCCGCGCCGATAGAGCCACCTCTCCGCGTCGTGGGGGTCGGCCGGAAGTACAAGGATCCGAAGATCATCGGCTCCGGCTACAGCGGTCGGGATGGGATTCCGGGGCACTGCGGGGCGCCGAGCGGTCTCGCCCTGAGCGCCGACGAGTCCCTGCTCTACGTCTTCTGCCGGTCCACCTACGACATCGCTACGATCCGGCTGCGATCGGCCGTCACGGTCAGCGCCTGGGACCGCGCGAACGATCAGCCGTTCGTCACGATCGCGCGGCTCGCCCCCGATCCTGGGGACGAGACGATGTCGCGAGGGCGGCGGCTCTTCTACGGCGCCCTGGACGATTTCTCGAGCGGCGGCGCCGGGTGCGCCAGCTGCCACCCGGACGGCCGCGACGACGGACACGTCTGGCACGAGACCCCCGGCGAGAGCCCGAACGAAACGCCCAGGTTCTTGGCGAGCAAGAACCTCGCGTTCAAGACCAAGGAGGGCAAGCTCGGCTTCCCCCGGCAGACGCCGATGCTGGCGGGGCGCGTGGCCTCGACCGGACCGTATGGGTGGCACGCACAGAACGCGACGCTGCGCGAGCGCTTGGCGGAGGGCTTCGAGCGCCATCGCTGGAGAGGGAGCCCCGTGGACGCCAAGGGGTGGATGATGGGCGAGCGCTCCAACGCGCTCGCGGCGTTCCTCCGCCGAGGGCTCGTCCCACCCCCTCACCGGAAGCGCGACCTCACGGAGCAGGAGAAGCTCGGCCGGCAGATCTTCGAGAGCGAGGCCGCCCAGTGTGGGACGTGCCACGTGAGCGCGACCGAGCACACGAACCGCACGGCGTACTCCATCGAGAGATCGGGGCCGCCGCCGGGCTTCGAGGCCGAGGAGGGCGCGAAGTTCAAGACACCTTCGCTCCTGTTCGTCGGAGGGACGGCGCCCTACTACCACGACGGCCGCGCACCGACGCTCGAGGCCCTCGTCACCCAGAACCGAGATCGCATGGGCAAGACCAGCCACCTGACGCCGGACGCGCGCGCGGCGCTCGTCGCCTACCTGGAGACGCTGTGAGGGCCCGACGAGCGGCGTGGTCGTCCGTCGGGGGGACGTGCCTGGTCGCCGCCGCGATCCTCGGCGCCTCACGCGTGCCCGACGGGATCGCCCCCGCGAGCGCAGCTCCGTCGGCGACCGCCGCGTCGAGCACGAGCGGCGGAGCTGCGCCCGCGCCGAGCGCCACCTCGGCCGCGTCGGCCGGGGCGGCGCCCGACCCGGCGGCGCTCGTCGCCTCGTACGCGTGGCCGACGAGCGCGTCGCCGGAGCCGAACGAGGCCGACTGGGCCGGCGCCCATGACCTCGGCGCCGCGACGGTGAGCATCGCGCGGAGCCCCTGGGTGACCGCGGCGCCCGTGCCATGCCGGCAGCGCGCCGTGCGGGAGTGGGTCCGCGTCACCTGCGCTCCCAACCACGAGGAGGTGAGCGACACGCTCCTCGGCGTCATCTGGGCGCTCGCGGGAGACACGAGCACCGTCAAGGCGACGTTCTCGCTCGCGTCGGAGCTGCCGCGCTACGCGGCCGCCCCCACCGACCGGATGCAGGAGCTCACGCGAAAGATGGGCGCGGCGGCGACCGTGACGTTCCAAGCGAGGCCCGGCTCCGCGATCCTGCTGACGGTGGACGAGATGGGCTGGGACGAAGGGTACGACGGCGCGAGCGCGTTCTCGTCGCCAGGGATCGTCCTCGACGTCTCGTGGGCGCTCGGCGAAAAGGCCCCGACGATCCTCTACCGGTGACACGCGCCGCGCAAGGCGTGCGCGTCGCACGCTTTGCGCCTCGCCGATCTCGTTGACAGCAAAGCCCGCGCGCGTCACTTCTACCGAGCGTGCGCGCCTCACTCTCGTTCTTGGTCGGAGCGCTCTCGTCGGTCCTGCTCGCGTCGAGCTGCGGCGACGACGACGCGCTGCCGCCGGCCCCCGAGCAGCCGGCGGGGTTCGCCGACGCGCTCGCCATGAGCACGCTCGAGGACCTCGATCCGGATCCTGCCGTGCTCGAGGTGAACCTCGAGGCGAAGATCACCGGCCTCGAGCTCTCCCCAGGGACCACCACGCAGGCCTGGACGTACGCGGGCTCCGTGCCGGGACCGCTCCTGCGGCTGCGCGTGGGGGATCGGCTCATCGTCCATTTCCGCAACTCGCTCCCGGAGGCTACGTCGGTCCACTGGCACGGTGTGCGCGTGCCCAACGCGATGGACGGGGCGCCGCCTCACACGCAAGCCCCCGTGCCGCCGGGCGGGACGTTCGACTACGACTTCGTCGTCCCGGACGCTGGGCTCTTCTGGTACCACCCGCACATGTCGAGCGCCGCCCAGCTCGGCTTCGGTCTCTACGGCGCGCTGCTCGTGGACCCCGCGACGCCCGAGCCGCCGGGCCTCGGCGACGAGGTCGTGCTCGTGCTGAGCGACGCCTCGATCGATCCGGCCACGGGAGCCTTCTACGCGCCCGACCAAGGCGGCGACATCGCCACGCTCTTCGGACGCGAGGGCGCCGCGCTGCTCGTCAACGGCCGCGTTCGTCCCACCCTGAAGGCGCGGAGCGGGCTCCGTCAGCGCTGGCGGATCGTGAACACCGCCAAGAGCCGGTACTATGAGCTCACCCTGCCGGGGCACTCGTTCGAGCGGATCGGCGGGGAGACGGGTCTCCTCGCGTCCCCGGAGGAGCGCGCGTCGATCGTGCTCGCGCCAGGGCAGCGCGCCGACGTGTCGGTGCGCCTCGCCGGCGCCCCGGGAGAGGTCGTCAGCCTGATCTGGAACCCGTTCGACCGCGGCTACGGCTCGGTCGAGTACCGGCCCCCCGAGCCGCTCCTCGACGTCGCGCTCGAGGGCGAGACGGTTCCCGCAGAGGATCTTCCCGCGCTCGGCGGTGGGGCGGAGCCGCTCGATCTCACGGGCGCGGTCCCCGTTCTCGCGCGGCTCACGCAGGGCCTGGACGCGGAGGGCGGCCTGGTGCTCGGCATCAACGACGTCCCCTTCGCGGAGGCGGGCCCGTTCTTCGCGACCGTGGGCGAGACGCAGGTCTGGACCGTGACGAACGAGATGGAGTGGGCGCACCCATTCCACCTGCACGGCTTCTTCTTCCAGGAGCTCGACGAGAGCGGCGCCGTCGTGCAGCCCGCGGAGTGGCGCGACACCGTCCACGTGCCGAAGCAGGACAGCGTGCGCTTCGCCGTGCGGTACGACGCCCGCCCCGGCATGTGGATGTTCCACTGCCACATCCTGGATCACGCGGACGCCGGCATGATGGGGATGATCGACCTGCGCCAGTAGGCCCCGGCATCCGGGGAGCTTCGGAGATCCGGTGTGGTCGAGGAATCGAGGCCGCTCCCGCGGCGTATCCTCGCCGTGCGGACGGCCCCTCCGTTGCTCCTCGCCGTGTCGATCGGCTGTGGCGGGGCGCCCACGGTGTCCGCCCGCAGCCCCTATCCGCCCGACGCGGTGAGCCTCGCGGCAGAGGCCGGCCCGGCTCCGCCGATCGGCCCGCGGGAGCGAGTCGAAGCTCGCTCGGCGCCGGTGACGCCCGTCGTCGTGAAGGCGCGCGAAGAGCCCCCGGACACGGGAGCCCCGCCCCCGCTCTCGGGGCCTCCACCGACACGGTTCGCCATGGCGCTCGTGGAGCTGCCGGCGAGCCTGGTCCTCGCGGCCGGGGCAGACCAAGCGTGGGCAAAGGGTCCGCCCGCGCTCGCCCGCCAGGGCTTCGAGCCGCTCGTCGTCCGCCGCGACGTGGACGAGGCTGTGTTGCCACCGGAAATGGCCGCCTGGAAGGACCGGAGCGTGGAGCTCTTCGACGCGAGAGGCGCGGCTTGCCAGGGCCGCGTCACGAGACTTGCGCTCATCGCCCGGTGCTTCCCCGCTCGCGACACCATCGCGTCGTGGCGTGGCGCGGACGGCTACGGAGGGCCGATGAGCCCCGCTGACATCGCGGCGGAAGGCTGCGCGGAGACGACCAGCCTGCTGACGGCCGAGGTGACTCCGCAGGCCGGGCGCGGGTGCGGCGGCGCGCTCTGGGGGAGGGTGGCCGAAGGGGAGCCCTCCCCAGTCGCGTCGACGCGGAGACCGAGCCGGGACGAGTTCGACGCCGTCATGGGCGCCGTGCGTTCCACGGCGGCCTACCAGAGGATCCAGGCGGACCACGACGCGCTCTCCGAGCTGCCGCGTGGTCCCTGGGAGTTCTCTCCCAGGTCGAAGGGCCCTTCGCTCGAGGTCTTCGAGCTCTCTGGGGCACCCAGCCTCGTCGCGGTCCACCTCCCGCCTTCGCCGGCGCTGGGACAAAGCCTCGACTTGATGGTGGAGCTCACGGAGGAGACCGTCGACGTCGTCGCCGACCGGCGCGTTCCGTTCTTCACGAGCGCCGCGGACGTCGACGGCGACGGGAGCCTCGAGCTGCTGGGCCCCGAGTCGATCACGCCGCGGGCCGGCCCGGCGTTCGGGGACACGATCTCGATCCGCGTGTTTCGGGACGAGCCTGGCTGCTGACGTGGAGGACCGGGAGCCGCCCTACCGCGCCGCCTGATCGAACACGTATTTCCGCACGCAGGAGCATTGGAGCGCGTCGGTGATCGACTTCGGCTGCACCGTGACGGCGTCCTCGTCGATCCGGAGCAGGTAGGTCGTGTCCCAGAGGCGACCGTCGCGGTCCCGCGCGACCAGCATGATGCCGTCCTCCAGGTCGTGGCCGATGAGCGCGGGCCGCGTCATCCCGCCGTGCTCGGCGACGAGGTGCTCGAACGACGCGCGCCCGAAGAGCTCGAACCGCCCCCGCGCGAGCTGGAAGGCGAGCAGCCTGGGAGGCTCGTCGGCCCGCTGAAGGGGGTCGCGGTACAGCACGATCAGCACCTCCGCGGCGCGGTGGTCCCCGAGCCCGAGCGCGAGGCCGTACGGCGGCACGCCGGCCGTCGGCAGCTGGACGCTGTGCGTGTAGCGACCGTTCTCGAAGACGTGCAGGCGCCGCTGGTAGTCCGCGCCGAGGACCGTGATCACCGCGCCCCCCGCGCTGGCGTACTCGACCTCCACGAGCCCCGAGAGCCGGTGGCGGGCGACCGACGCACGAGCCTCTTGGAGCGTGGTCACCGACGGGACGAGGCCGATCGCCGCTGGGTCCAAGTCCGCGACGTTGCCCACGCGGAGCGGCTCCTCGACCACCGGCGCGAACGACGCGCACGCCCCGCCGCCCAGGGCGACCGCGATGGCGAGCAGGAGCCGAAGCGGTGGTCGCATGCCGTCCCGAGGAGAGGTGCGGCGACCGGGCGGGACGTTCAGGAGGCCGCGGCGGGGCGGAGCTCCTCGCGGACCCAGTCCCTCAGCAGATCCAGCCCGACGCTCCCGGTGCCCAGGACGGCGCGGTGGAACGCGCGAAGATCGAAGGCCGCGCCGAGCTCCTGCTTCGCCTCGCGACGGAGGTCCAGGATGACACGTTCGCCGACCTTGTAGGAGATCGCCTGCCCGGGCCAGCCCAGGTAGCGCGTCGCCTCGCTCTCCGCGAAGTCACGTTTCACGAAGGCCCGAGCGTTCAAGAGCTCGACGCAGTGGGACCACGTCCAGACCTCCCCGGGATGGAAGTCGAACGACGCCGGGATGGGCAGCTCGAGGTGCATGCCGATGTCGGCCACCACGCGGCACGCGCGGAACAACTTCGCCATGTGCATGCCGAGCACGTACTCGGGCTTGTCGTAGTACCCGAGCTCGTCCATGAGCTGCTCGGCGTAGAGCGCCCAGCCCTCGGCGTAGCCGGAGCAGACGACGAAGAGCCTGTGGAGCCGGCTCAGCTTCTCGGCGAAGTAGACCTGGAGCCCACACTGCAGGTGATGCCCCGGGAAGCCCTCGTGGTAGGCGGTGGTGATCTCCGAGAAGATGGTGAAGCGCTTCTCCTTGCCCGGCGCATAGAACACCGTGCCGGGACGCGCGAACCCGTCGCTCGGTGGGATGTAGTACGCCCCGAGGGCGCCCCCTTCGGGCGCGAGCTTCACGTCGATCCGGCGCACGGGCGGGGGCACGTCGAAATGGGTGCCCTCGAGCTCGGAGAGGGCGCGGCCCTGACGCGCGTGCATGAGCGCCAGGAACTGATCCGGGTCCGTCACGATCTGGTCGGGGGCAGTCTGCAGCGCCTCGATGACCTCCCGCACGGACTTGCCCGGGGCGATCCGAGCCGCGACCTCTCGCATCGCTGCCTCGATGGTCCGGATCTCCTCGAAGCCCCACGCGTAGGTCTCGAGCAGATCGATCTTCGCGCCCAGGAAGTCTTGCGCGGCGCGCGCGTAGCGCTCGGCGCCGAACGCGTCGCGCCGGCTCGCCTTCGCCTCGAAGCCGCGCAGGAACTCGGCGAAGGTACCGAACGCACCGCGCGCACCTTCGGCGGCCTTCGTGAGACGCCCGAGCAGGGCCGGGTCGTGCCCCGCCGTAGCCGCGTAGCTCGCCGGGATCGCGCCGAAGCTGGAGTCCGACGCCGCGTGGTTCCGGGCCTGCTCGAGCGCCGCGCGAACCTGACGCACGGCCGGCGCCGCGCCCTTCAGAGCACCCGCCTCGAGCGCGAGGCGGTAGCGGTCGAGCGCCACGTCCACGCGCTCGAGCCGGGCGGCGACCGAGTCCCACCCGCCGGACGCGGCCGTGTCCATCACGTCGAACACCACGCGCATGTGCTGCATGGGCGACTCGATGTTGTTGAGATCGGAGAGGTAGTCGCCGGTCTCGTAGTATCGGATCTTCTCGTCCAGGAAGTCGCCCATCACGAGGCGCGCGAGACGCCCCCACCGCTCCGAGGGAGGCGGTAGCGCGGCGACGCGCCGGCGGAAACCCGCCAAGATCCGCTGCGTCTCTTGGCCGCCCTCCGGACTGTAGTCGTCCCAGCCGGCGTGGAGCCCAGGCACCCCCGCCATGGACGCTTGCACGGGCGAGGCCGCTGCATACGCGTCCACCAGCTCGCTCGACAGACCGAAGACGGGATCGCTCGCAGCATCGACCATCCGGCCGACCCTATACCACGAAGCGTGGCGCGGCGCGGCTCAGGTGCGCGGCCCTTGCGGGCCGGTCACGCTGACGGGCGCGACCTCGGTGCCCTCCTCCTTCAGCCCGGCCACGGCCTCGCGCAGCAGCGCCTTCCTCTGACGCTTCGTGACCGTCGGCCAGAGGCTCTCGATCGCGCTGTTCAGCTCGGCGCCCATCAGCACGCCGAACGACGTGAAGTAGAGCCAC
>CAZBJI010000051.1:22767-44203 GCA_964492175.1 uncultured Polyangiaceae bacterium
GCGACGCGAGCGATCCGTAGATGGGGCTCGACTCGACGACCCACCGGCCATACGCGCGGAGCCCGACTCCGCCCGCCACCCAGACGATCAGCGCGAAGACCGCGCCCGGCAGATCGCGCCAGAACGGCGTGCGCCAGGGGAGGGCGAAGTGGTAGACGGCCGTGAGGGTCGTGAGCACCATCGAGAGGATCACGGGCCAGTAGAGGCCCCCCCACACGAGGTCCACCGTCGCCTCCAGGCCGAGCGGGCGGAAGAGGCGCCGGCCCAGATCCGGCCCGAGCACGAGGAGCGGCATCACGACCGTGCCCCACAGCGCGCCGACCAACGTGTAGAGCACCGCGAGGCCTCGCCGCTTCCAGATCGAGAGGCGCTCGTCGATGGCGTACGCGATGTGGAGCGCCGAGAGGAGGGCGTCCGCCGCGCGCGACGAGGACCAGAGCGCGAACACGACGCCGAGCGAGAGCAGGTCGGCGCGCCCGCCCTTCATGAGCTCGTCCAGCGTCGGCGCGACCACCGTCTGCACCGTGCTCGGCGTGAGGAACCGGGCGGCGTGCTCGATGAGCTCGGCGCGCACCAGGGTCGTCGTCTCGGGTCCCACGTAGGCGAACACGAAGCCGATCGTGGAGAAGAGCGCGAGCAGCGCCGGCGGGAGGGCGAACAAGGAGAAGAAGGCGACCTCCGCGGCGAGGCCGTTGATGCGGTGGTCCAGCGCGCCCTTGAACACGAACCGCGCGATCGCGCCGTACGTCGAGAGCTGCGTCAACCGAGGGACCACACGCTCGGACATCGACCGAGCTTAGCCCGATCGCAGCAGGGCGGGGCCGCGGGCGGTGGCGTTCGTCATGCGACGCGCAGCACGGCGCGGGCGCCCTGGCGAGGGATCGTCGGGCGACCGTCCTCGTCGGAGTCGCTGGAGGTCGAGGACGTCCCCGGCAGCGGCTGCATGTCGATCAGGTAGTCGCCGGGCTCGTGGATCGGCACCGTCAGCAGCGACGCGTGCGCGCTGGTCGGCAGCTCCCGGAGGAGCCGCTCCATGACGAGCGCGCCCGTCGGGCTCCTCACGCGGAACCAGATGGCCCCTCCCGCGACCGCCGTCTCCACGAAGAGCAGCCTCACGAGGTCTCCGCGCGGCGACCCCGTCCCGAGGGTGAGGAGGCGGGTCTGGGCCTCGGTCTCCAGCGACACGCGGCGAGGAAGGGAAGGGCTCATGCCTCCCTTACCGGGACTGGACGCCGCCCTTTACCTGCGCGGTCGCCTCCGCCGCAGATCGTCGGAGCGGTCGGCGCGGACGTTGTAACGCTCCAGGATCTCGGGGTTGTGGGCCCGCGCCTTGGCCCGATCGAGGACGATGCGCTGCCCGTCGTTCGTCCCGACCGTGAAGAAGCGCGAGGTCCCCGCCTCCGCGATCTCCACGAGGTGGCGGATGCTCCGCACCGGGACGCCGTCCACGCTGACGACCACGTGGTTCTCGTACTCGTGGTAGCCCTGATTCACCTTGTCGGCGAGGACCTTCTGGAGGATGACGACGTCCTGCCGCTCAGGCGTTCGGACCTGCGTCTCGTAGATCGCCACGAGCTCGTTCGGACCCTGCTTCCACCACTCGTTGCCCCAGCTCTTGAGGTAGTCGCGGGAGAGCGGCGCGAAGAGCAGTCCGCCGAACACGAAGTAGGTGGGCCGAATGTCGTACCGGTCCTCCGGTACCAGCAGGCTCGGAGGACGGAGCTCCACGTAGAGCTCCTGGCGGACGGCCGCGCGCAGGATGGAGAGCCGGAGCCGGTCACCCGCGTGCTTGAGCGCGATCCGGTAGCTGTGATCCACGAGCTCACCCTCGCGGAGCGAGACGGTCCCGTCCGATCCGATGAGCTCCCCGTCGATGGCGAGGAGCACGTCGCCCTCCTGCAGCACGCCCCAGCTCGACCCCTCGAACGCCACCCGCACCACGAGGATGCCGCCCTCCGCGCGCTTGATGCCGAGGGACCGACGGTGCGACTCGGACTCGAGGCGCTGCCAGACGATGCCGAGGCTCGGGAAGCGAGCCGGCTTTCGCAGCGCCAAATCGCGCAGGAAGTGATCCACGATGGGCAAGGCGATCGCGTACGCGATGTTCTGGGTCTCCTCGAGCGCCTGGAAGGCGATGCCGATGAGCTTGTCCCCCTTGAACACCGGCCCGCCGCTGTTGCCGGAGTTGATGGCCGCGTCGATCTGGATGCTGAGGAGCGGCCGCTGGCTGTGGGCGTACGCCGAGACCTCGATGCGGGACACGACGCCCTGCGTGAGGGAGAGCCGATCCCCGCCGATGGGGTAGCCGCAGACCGTGACCGTGTCGCCCAGCATGGGCAGCTCACCGAGCTCGATGGGCTCGGCGCCGGCGAAGAACTCCTCCCGAGGCACCCGGAGGAGCGCGAGATCACACTCGTGGCTGACGCCCTCCACCGCCGCCTGGTACTTGCGGGACGCCCCGACCCTCCTGAGCTCCACGAACACCTGGTTCTGGACCACGTGTCCGTTCGTGATCACGCGCGGACCTCGCTCCGTCTGGATGATCGCGCCCGAGCCGGTGCTGTTCGTCGGGCCGTGGCTCTGCCATGGCTGCTCGTAGTCGGGGGCGTCGGAGACCGTGAGGACCTTGACGACGGACTGGAGCTTGCGTGAGAGCTTGGATCGCTGCACGGGCCGAGCACGATGCGGCTACGGGGCGCTCCCCGTCAAGCCGACCGAGCGTTTCTCTACATCAGGCCGGCTTCGGCGAGAAACGCGCGCTCCACCTCTCGGTAGTCCACCTCCACGTCGAGGCGAGCGAGCACCGAGTAGAACCCGAACTGGAGCCGGTTCATGAACACCATCCCGCGTGGGACCGGGACGTGCTCGTCCTTGGGGAGCGACCGCACCTGCTTGCCGATGCTCTTCAGACCCTCGACGAGGCTCGCGGCGAACGGCCTGGTGATCCGGAACGGGGACGCGAACAACGGCTCGAAGCAGCGTCGCGAGTAGCCGACGGCGAGGTCCTGCCACGCGCCGGGTCGCGTCTGGAGGATCTGCGCCGCGTAGCCCACGAACCCGGCCTCATCGCCGAGCACGGCGGAGCGGTGCAGCCCGCGCGCCTTCTCCAGGCGATCCTCGGGGATGGGCTCGCAGCACCCGAAGTCGAGGAACGTGATCACGCCGTCCTCCCCGAAGAGATAGTTCCCCGGGTGTGGGTCGGCGTTGAACATCGCACCGACGAGGTTTCCCTTGAAGACGAACCTCCAGAGCGTCTCGGCCGCGTCGCGGCGCTCTCCCTCCGAGGCGGTCGCGAGCTCCTCGAGCGTCCGGCCGTGGGCGAGCGAGGAGGTGAGGACCCGCCGGGCGGAGCGCTCCCGCACGACCGCCGGCACGTAGATCTTCGGGTCGGCGCCGTGGAGCCGCGCGAAGTGCTCCTGCCGGTCGGCCTCGAGCTCGTAGTCGAGCTCCTCCCGCAGGCGCTGGCTGAGCTCCTCGAACACCTGCTTCGCGTTCACCTTCCGCCCGCCCGCGAAGGCGGCGAGCGGCTCGAGGACGGAGGCGTTCTTCAGATCGCTCTCGACCGCGCGCTGGATCCCCGGATGCTGGACCTTCACGGCGACGGCGCGGCCGTCCTCGAGCGTCGCGCGGTGCACCTGCCCGATGGAGGCGCTGGCGAACGGCTCCTCCGCGAAGTCCGCGAAGAGCCGGTCGAGCGGCGCGCCGAGCTCCTCTTCGATCACGCCGCGCACGTCGGTGAACGGGGACGAGAGCGCGTTCGCCCGGAGCCTGGTCAGGGCCGACTCGAACGCCTCGCGGTTGCCCTCCGGGACGAGCCCGTCCACGTAGCTCGCGATCTGCCCGACCTTCGCCGCGAGGCCCCGCATGCTGCCGAGCACGTTCGCGGTCTCCTCCGCCAGCGGCGCGCCGCCGCGGTTGGAGAGCAGCCGAAGGCCCGCCTTCGCGCCGAACGACGCGAACTTGCTCAGCCGCGAGAGGCGACCCTGTGGGACCTTGCGTCCATCGGACATGGCAGCGGCCTACCCTGGGCGGCCGGCGGCCATCGTGCCATAGGAGAGCCGCCATGCTCCAGCACACCCGCGCAGAGCGACCGAAAGGCCCGAGGGACCACGACGATCTCCTTACCCGATCGGCCGTGGAGCTCGCCGCGCTCATCCGTGACGGCGCGGTGTCCTCCCTGGAGGTGGTGGACGCCTCGATCCGGCGCATCGAGCAGGTGAACCCGGCGATCAACGCGGTCGTGGCCACCCGGTTCGAGGCCGCGCGCGCCGAAGCCCGCGCTGCGGACGAGCGGGGAGCTCGCGACGCGAACCGACCGCCGCTGCACGGCGTCCCCTGCACCATCAAGGAGTTCTTGGCGGTGGAGGGGCTCCCGCAGACGGGCGGGCTGGTCGCGCGGCGAGGCGCGGTCGCGACCGTGGACGCGGTGCTGGTTCAGCGCCTGCGGCGGGCGGGCGTGATCGTCGTCGGCACCACGAACGTGCCCGAGGGCGGCATCTGGATGGAGACGGCGAACCAGCTCTACGGCCGCACCAACAACCCGTGGGACCTCACGCGGACGCCGGGCGGATCGAGCGGAGGGGAGGGCGCGATCGTCGCCGCGGGCGGCGTGCCGTTCGGGATCGGCTCGGACATCGGCGGCTCCGTCCGCATCCCCGCTGCGTTCTGCGGGACCGTAGGGCACAAGGCCACCGGCGGGCTCCTGCCCAACACGGGGCAGTTCCCCATGCCGCCCGTGCGAGCGGGGGCGTTCTTGTGCCACGGGCCCCTCACGCGACGGGTCCGCGACGTCTTGCCGCTCCTGCGCATCCTCGCGGGCCCCGACGCCGGCGACCCGGCCGCCCGCGCGCTCCCGGTCGGCGCCTCCGAGGACGTCGACCTCCGCGGGATGGTCGTCTACCCGATCGAAGACAACGGCCGCACCCGCGTCGCGGACGTCATGCGACGGGGCGTCCGGAGCGCCGCCCGCGCGCTCTCGGATCGGGGCGCGGAGATCCGGGAGGCCAAACTGCCGGCGCTTCGGCGCGGCACGGAGATCTTCGGGGCGATGCTCCAGGAGGCCGCAGATGGGGAGCGCTACGAGCAGATCCTCGCGGACGGCAAGGAGGAGGCGGAGATCGATCCGGTCCGCGAGCTCGGACGGCTGGCGCTCGGCCGCTCGCCCCACACGCTCCCCGCGCTGGCGGTCTGCCTCGCTGCGCGCGTCATGGATCGTTTCCCGGGGGGCCGCGCGCGGCTCGTGGAGGAGTGCCGCCAGCTCGCCGCGGACCTGGAGCGCTTGCTCGGTGACCGCGGCGTGCTGCTCTACCCGCCGTACACGCGGCCGGCCCCGCGCCACCACCACGCGCTCCTCACGCCCCTCGACGCCATGCACACCGCGATCTTCAATCCCATCGGAGTCCCGGTCACCGTGGTCCCCGTGGGCGCCGATCCACGCGGTCTGCCGGTCGCCGTCCAGATCATCGCCGGGGTGGGCCGAGACCACGTGAGCGTGGCCGCGGGGCAGGCGCTCGAGGATGCCTTCGGCGGGTGGAGGCCCGTGACCCCCGGGGCGCCTCGGTGATCCCGGAGGTGTTCGGCGACCTGCTCCTCGTGCAGCGCCTGCACGGACGCTCGATGAGCGAGGTGTTCCTCGCCGTTCGCCTCGGGGACCGCAGCGGGAGGCCGCTCGTCGTCAAGCGGCCTCCGCTCGGCGAGCGAGCGAGCGGCGCGGTCGCCGAGGCGATCCGGCGAGAGGCGGCCGCGCTCGGCGTCAGGCGCTGGCCGGGCGCGGTCGTGCTGGACGCGGCGGGCGATATCGCGGGTCTACCCTACGTGGCGCTCGAGCACGTCCGCGGCGTCACGCTCGAGGACGTCCTCCAAGCGGGCGCGCTGTCCGCGGACGCAGCGCTGCTGCTCGGCCGCGACCTGGGCCGCACGCTCGCCGAGCTCCACGCGGGCGGCTACGTGCACGGCGACGTGGCGCCGAGCAACGTCATCATCGACGACGCCGGAGAGATCGTCCTCGCCGACTTCGGGCTCTCCCTGAAGGAGGGCGAGCCCCGCGAGGGCCCCTCCGGGAAGCCGGGATACGCCTCCCCCGACGCGGCGCTGGGCCGACCGGCGCGCCCGTCCGACGACGTCTACGCTTGGGGGGCGGTCGTCGCCGAGTGCCTCACCGGCGCGCGGGCCTTTCCGGACCGAGACCTGGCCGAGGCCGCCGCGCGCTCGGCAGAGATCCCGAGCGGCGCCGCCGCGTCCCCGGTGGTCGCGCGCGCGCTCGCGCTCGAGGCCGCGGCGCGGCCTCCGACGTCGGAGCTCGCCTCGCTCCACGCGGCGCCGGCCGCGCGGGAGGAGCTCTCGGAGCGCGCGCTGCGCGCTTCGGCGGAGAGGCGCCGCGATCCGGTCGGCGGTGAGGCGCCCCGGATCGTCGCGGCGCAGGCCGTGGCGCCGACCACCGTCTCCGCGACGGCGCCCTCACCGCCCGCGCGGCGTCCGCCCGGCGGCTCCGCCGGCCTCGGGAAGCCGGTCATCGCCGGGATCGTCGCCGCGCTCCTCGCGAGCGCCGTCTTGGGGTTCGTCGCGGGTCGCCGCACGATGCGCGCGAGGTACGCGGGAGGTGACGCGACGCTGACGCTGCCCGCGCTTCCCGCGCGGACCACCGTGTCGATCGACGGTCGCACGCTGGTCGTGCCCGAGCCGGGGCGGCCGATCCCGCTCTCTCCTGGCAAGCACACCATCACGATCGGCCTGCCGCGAGACGAGCGGGACTACGAGGTGCACGTCGAGCCAGGCGACCACCTGCTCATCATCCCGGTCGGCAAGTCCAGGAAGAAGGAGCGCGAGTAGCCGCCCCCGGCCACGCGCACGCCGCGCCGTGCCCTGGCGAGTTGTCAGCCCTGGCAAGCGGCGGCAAGATCCCGGTGCATGCCCACTCTGTACGAGCGAATCGGCGGAGAGGCCGCCGTGATGGCCGCCGTCGAGCTGTTCTACGCGAAGGTCCTCGACGACGATCTGACGCGCCCGTTCTTCGAGGCCCTCGACATCGAGGCCCAGACGACCAAGCAGATTGCCTTCATGTCCTGGGCCTTCGGCGGCCCCGTCGAGTACCGCGGGCGGGCGCTCCGCGCTGCGCACGCGCACCTGGTCCAGACGAAGGGGCTCAGCGACGTCCATTTCGACGCCGTGCTGCGGCACCTGGAGGCGACGCTGCGAGAGCTCGACGTGGCGCCGGACGTGATGGGGGAGGCCCTCCGAATCGTCGGCGGAGTGCGTGACGAAGTGCTCGGCAGGTAGGCAGCGTGGCCCTCAACTTCGACCGTGTGGTGATCCAGAGCAACGGTGTCGCCGAGCGGCTCTCGGCGGAGCAGTTCCTCGAGATCGAGCTGTCCCGTCGAGTGGCGCTCATCCTGGGCCGGCAAGTGTCGTTCTATCGCGGCGACGACCCCGTCCCGCTGAGGGCGGCCCTGCGGAGCCTACGACAGGAGAGCCTCCCGGATCGGTGACGGGAGGGCGCCCCGCGTCTCATGGTGGGTCCACCGCCTGTCACGCGGTGGTACGCTGCGCGCGGAGGTCTCATGCTCGTCTCCCGACGCCCGGTGGCCCTCGGCGCCGCGCTCCTCTTCGCCTGCGGCGACGACGCTGCCTCGTCCGGGCAGGGCGGCGCGGGCGGCGCTCCTACGACGAGCCCGACCGCGACCGTCGCCACGAGCACCGCGTCGAGCAGCGCCGGAGGCGCGGGGGGTCAGGCCCCTCTGTTCGTGGGGCGCTGCGGGGACCAGGTCCCCGAAGGCGCCACCGACGCCGACGCACCGAAGCCCTACTCGGGCGGCGCGTGCCCCGCGCTCGTCGCCGGCCCCAACACGCTGCCCTCCGGAGGAGCAGACCGCGCGTTCCTGCTGGTGTTGCCGGCCGACTACGATCCCGCGCAGACGTACCCCACCGCGTTCTTGTGGCACTGGCTCGGAGGGAGCGCGGACGATTTCCTCACGCGTGCAGAGGTCCAGGAGGCGACGGACACGCAGGGCTTCATCGCCGTCATCCCGGAGAAGAAGGGCGACCTCACGTTCACGTGGCCGGTGGAGTCCTTTCAGAGCCAGCCGCGCGTGGACGAAGAGCTCACGTTCTTCGACGACATGCTCTCGTGCGTCGCCGAGCAGTACACCGTCGACACGAGCTGCGTGTCGAGCGTGGGCGTGAGCGCCGGCGCGCTCTGGACGGACCGGCTGGCGAGCGCTCGGAGCCGACACCTCGCCTCGTTCGTGTCGCTCTCGGGCGGGACGGGCGGGGTCATCGAGGCTTGGGCGCCGGCCGAGCACAAGCTTCCCGGCCTCGTGCTCTGGGGCGGGAGCACCGACTCCTGCCAGGGCCTGCTCTCGTTCGAGACCCTCTCGCAGGACTTGATGACGCACCTCGAGATGGATGGTCACTTCTTCTTGGAGTGCATCCACAACTGCGGGCACTCGGAGCCGCCGTTCGAGGCGCCGCCGGGCTTCTCCAAGTACAAGGGCATGTGGGACTTCGTGAGAGATCATCCGTTCTGGCTCTCGCCCGGGGCCTCGCCGTACGTGCGCGAAGGGCTCTCGCCGGATCTGCCGGAGTGGTGCGCGATCGGCATGGGGAGCGCCACCGAGCGCACTGGCCCCTGTTTGGACCCCTCGCAATGTTGAGGTCTGCACGCTGCGTCGGCATGCCGAGGTCGGCGTGCTGAGGTCGATCGG
This sequence comes from uncultured Polyangiaceae bacterium, assembly GCA_964492175.1. Lineage (GTDB taxonomy): Bacteria > Myxococcota_A > Polyangia > Polyangiales > Polyangiaceae > Xiheicaenibacterium. Next base: position 31,467 of record CAZBJI010000051.1, read on the forward strand.
GGCCGCGCTGGTGCTCGCCGTGCTCGCGGCGGCGTGGCCGGCGCACGGCAACCAGCGGCGCGCCGCCAGCGCCGAGTCGAAGACCTCGCTGTCGATCGGGAGCCCCAACGCCGGATCGCAGACCCGCGCGAAGCGCCTGCGGAAGTCGCCGTGGCTCGCGATCTTCGAGAAGAGCAAGGACCGCGCGTACGGCCACCCCTCGCTCGTGCTGATGCTGCAGCGGAGCGCCAAGCAGGTCGGCAAGGCGTTCCGCGGCGCCAAGCTCTTCGTAGGGGATCTGTCCACGGAGGAGGGCGGGCCGCTCTCCGGCCACCACTCGCACCAGAGCGGGCGCGACGCGGATCTCGCGTTCTACATGCGAGACGGCGAAGGGAAAATCGTCGCGCCGAAGAAGTTCGTGGCGTTCGGGGCCGACGGCAAGGCCAAGGACGGCAGCGACCTCCGGTTCGACGACGCCATGAACTGGGCGCTGGTCGAGTCCTTCGCGAAGGACCACCGCGCCGGGCTCGCCTACATCTTCGTGTCCAAGCCGCTCAAGGCGCGCCTCCTCGCGTACGCGAACCGGCACGAGCGTCACAAGAAGTACGTGAAGAAGGTGAGCGCGCTCTTCGTCCAGCCCGACAACGCGGAGCCGCACGACGATCACTTCCACGTACGGATCCGGTGCCCGAAGGGCCAGGAGACCGTCTGCAAGGAGTAGCGCAAGCGCCGAGCGCGTGCGGCTCGTCCCCTGCTAAGGCAGCGCGAGCTCGAGCAGCACCGGCGTGGTGTCACCCGGCGGCGAGATCGTGAGGGGAGGGAGCTCACGCTGGATGCACTGCGCGACGCCGTCTCGACCAGCTCCGCGCGGCTCCTGAATCCCGCGGGAGAGCTGCGCGCCGGCGGCGTCGAACGTGACGTCGAGCTGGTAGGTGATCGACTTGGGCTCCGGCTCCTTCGCGACCGACGGCGCCCAGCACGCGTCGAGCACGTGCTTCTTGTGCCGAACGAGCGCGGCGCGGGCGTCTCGCAGCGCCTGGGCGCGCGCCTCGAGGACCGTGGCCGACGACGTGGGGGGCGCGGCGGCGCTCTGCGGCGCTGCGCCCGTCGTTCCCGCCTGCGAGCTCGCCGACGAGGCGGCGAGAGTGGCCTCGGCCGGGGGCTCGGGACGCGCCCGCAGCCCGAGGTAGGCGCCGAGCGCGATGATGACGCTGCCGGCGAGGATGGCGACGGGGGTGGTGAGGAGGGGCTCCTTGCGCGCGCCGGCGGCCTCGGTCAGTTCGTCACCTGCACGTAGCCGGCGGTCCAGTCGTTGTCCGCGAGCGCGGCCGCCCCGCTGTTGCGGATGCAGTATCCGACCTGATACGTCCCCGCGGCGCCCGGCACGGCCGACCCGGAGAACGTGTACCCGATCCGCGTCGTCGCGACCTCGACGGTCATGTAGTTGCCGCCCGAGAGCTCGGTCAGCGTCCCGCTCGTGATCTGGTAGCAGAGCGAGTAGTCGACGAGCTGCGGTCCGCCGGCGCTCAGCGCGAACGTCGCGGTGCCCGACGCCGTGAGCCGTTGCGTCGCGGTGAGCGTGACCGAGGCCGTCGGCCCCACGAAGGAGAAGGCGACGGCGGCGCCGGGGATGCTGGCGGGGACCGATCCGCCCCAGGTGGCCGTGGCGACGACGCCGGTCGGACCCTGTGGACCCGCAGGGCCCTGAGGCCCGGCCGGCCCTGCCGCACCAGCGGGACCAGCGGGGCCAGCGGGACCCTGGACGCCCTGGTTGCCTTGCGGCCCCTGGGCACCCGTCGCGCCCGTCGCGCCGGCGGGGCCGGCGGGGCCGGCGGGGCCGGCAGGACCTTGGGCGCCCTGGTTGCCCTGGGGGCCGGCGGGCCCGGCCGGGCCTTGCGAGCCAGTCGCACCCGTCGCACCCGTCGCGCCTTGGGGCCCCTGCGGCCCCGTCGCGCCCGTGTTGCCGACCGGACCCTGGGGGCCCTGCGGTCCCTGCGCGCCTTGGGGTCCCGGCGGCCCCTGCGGTCCCGTGAGGCCGGTCGGATCGCCGACCCATTGGCCCTGATCGTTGATCACGAGCCCGGTGCCGGCGATGGTCACCGAGGCAGGCGTGATGTCGCCGGTCGCGTTCTCGCTCGAGATTGCGTAAGGGACGCTGAGCACGGGCGCGCGCGGCGTCATCTCCGGATCGGCCCCCACGGTGATCCCGACCCAGCGCACCGAGCCGTCGAAGATGGAGTCGTCGAGCGGATCGGTGGCGCCGAGCGCGACGGAGAAGAACCCTTCGTCGAAGGTCACCGAGTGGACCTCGATCCAGATGGGGACGGCGTCGGCCTGGTTCGCGTAGATCGCGAACTCGACGTCGATCGTGCCCTCGACCGCGACACCGTTGGCGTCGAAGAGCCTGCCCTGCTGGGTGACCGAGAGCGGAGCCGCCTGGGCCTCGGACGGAACGACGAGCGTGGCGGCGAGCGTGGCCGCGCACGCTACGCTGGCGAAGCCCAGCTTTCGCGACGAAGAAGAAGGCATGTGGGACCTCGGGGCCGAGGATATCCCGGACCGGCCAGGAAGGAACGGGGTTTCCCAGAGCAGGGCCCTCGTGAGCCAATTCTCCCACCGAATGACTCATTGAATTATCCAGTGTAATATTAACTATTTGACTAATTGTACCGACAATTCAACATGTAACTTGGTCAAGAATCGGCTACACCGCCGCGGATGACGCAGTCGAGCTGGAAACAGGCGCTCGGCAACGAGATCCCCGAGGCGATCGGCCGAGAGGTCGACATCTTCGAGACCCAGCTCCGGCTGCGCCGCGAAGGAAAGATCGAGGAGCGGCTGTTCGCAGAGACGCGCCTCCGGCGCGGCGTCTACGGACAACGCTACGACAACGGGCAGCGCCACGACGGCGAGGCGATGCGAGCGCTCTCGTTCCCGTCGGGCGAGCTGACGAAGGGGCCCGTCACGATGTGGGACGCGCCCGGCATGCAGCGCGTGAAGGTCCCGTTCGGCAAGCTCTCGGCGCGCCAGCTGGAGGTCATGGCCGAGTGCGCCGAAGAGTACTCCGACGCGATCCTCCACGTGACGACGCGCCAAGACATCCAGCTGCACTTCGTCCACATCGACGACACGCCCGACATGATGCGGCGGCTCGGCGCGGTGGGCATGACCACGCGCGAGGCGTGCGGCAACGGCGTCCGCAACGTGACCGCCTGCGAGCTCGCGGGCGTTTGCAACGACGAGTCCTTCGACGTGGCGCCCTACGCGAACGCGACGGCGGAGTTCCTGCTCGGCCACGACGACACCCAGGACTTCGGGCGGAAGTTCAAGATCGCCTTCTCCGGCTGCGCCGACCACCCTTGCGGCCTGACGAGCTTCCACGACGTGGGCTGCATCGCTCGCGTGCGGGAGCAGGACGGCGCGCGGGTGCGGGGGTTCGAGCTCTACGTAGGCGGCGGGCTCGGCTCCGTCCCCCACCAAGCCAAGCTCCTCTCGGACTTCGTGACGGAGGAGGAGCTCCTGCCCACGATGCAGGCGGTCTGCCGCCTGTTCGCCCGATACGGCGAGCGGGAGAACCGCGCGCGCGCGCGGCTGAAGTTCGTCATCAAGAAGATGGGGATGGAGGAGTTCACCCGGCTGGTCCGCGAGGAGCGGTCGAAGCTGCGGCCGGACCCGCGCTGGACGGCCTACCTCTCGGATCTCGGAGTCGTGCGCGAAACGCCGCTCAAGCCGCCGTCCCGGCTGGAAGGGTCGGGGTCCGCCGCGTTCGAGGCGTGGCGCCGCACCAACGTGAGACCGCAGGCTCAGGCCGGGTACGCGGTCGCGGTCATCACGCTGCCCCTCGGCGATCTCACGTCGGACCAGGCGCGGGACGTCGCGCGCCTGGCGCGGCGCTTCACGGGCGACTCCCTGCGGCTCACCGTCGAGCAGAACATCGCGCTCCGCTGGGTGTCGGAGGCCGACCTCCCCGAGCTCCACGCGGGCCTCGCGCAGGCCGGGCTCGCGGAGGGCGGCGCGAGCACGATCACCGACGTGACGGCGTGCCCCGGCACCGACACCTGCAAGCTCGGGATCTCGTCCTCGCGCGGCCTCGCGGGCGAGCTCCGGCGGCGCCTCCGGGTGGTCGCGGAGGACCTCGCGCCGGAGGCCCGCGCGCTGCACATCAAGGCGAGCGGGTGCTTCAACGCCTGCGGTCAACACCACGCCGCGGACCTCGGCTTCCTCGGGGTGAGCCGCAACGTCGGCGGGCGCCGGGTGCCACACTTCCAGGTCGTCGTCGGCGGGCAGTGGAGCCACAACGCCGGCGCGTTCGGCCTGGCCATCGGCGCGATACCCTCGAAGAACGTCCCGGAGATGGTCAAGCGCCTCACCGCTCGCTACGTGGGAGAGCGCAACGGGGAGGAGACGTTCACGGCGTTCATCCAGCGGATCGGCAAGAAGGAGGTGCGCGCCATGGTCGACGCGCTCTCGCCGGTCCCCGCGTACGACGCGGACCCGTCCTTCTACGCCGACTGGGGCGACCCTCGCGAGTACTCGATCGGCGACATGGGCGTCGGGGAGTGCGCCGGGGAGGTCGTTCCTTACGTTCTCATGGCGCTCGCCGCGAGCGAGCGAGAGGTGTTCGAGGCGCAGCTCCTGCTCGAGGAGGCGGCGCCCGAGCAGGCGGCGGAGCGCGCGAAGAAGGCCATGCTCACCGCCGCGCGCGCGCTCGTCCGCGAGAGGTGGCCGGACGTGAGCGAGGCGGCGGACGAGATCGTGGAGCGGTTTCGCACCGAGCTCGTCGAGCCGAAGCTCTTTCATGATCCGTTCGCGGGCGGGAAGTTCGCGCACTTCCTCTTCAAGGCGCACAAGGAGGGGTCCGCCGGGCTGGACGCCGAGGGCGCCCACCAGCGCATCGAGGAGGCGCAGCTCTTCGTCGACGCCTCCCACCAGTGCTACGACCGCATGCTCTCGAGCGCCGCCGCCCCCGCCGCCGAGTGAGGCCCGAACCCACGTGCTCTCCCACCGAATCGCGCTGAAGCTCTACGCAGATCCCACCACGGTGCCCGCCGGCGCGAAGGTGCTGGAGGCCTGGCACGGCTGGATCAAGCGGAGCGCGCTGCCCGAGCTGCTCGTCGACGTCGTGGACTATGGGCACGTGCACCGAGGCCCCTCCGTGCTGCTCGTCGGGCACGAGTCGGACTACGCGCTCGATCTCGGTGAGGGCCGGCCGGGCCTGCTCTACGTCCGCAAGCGCGCGCCCGACCCGGCGCCCGTGAGCGCGCTCGACGACTCGCTCACGCGGCTCTTCCGCGCCGCCGCCATGCTGGAGGGCGAGCCGACCTGCGCGGGCCTGCGCTTCCTCACGGGCGAGCTCTCGCTGCGCGTCCTGGACCGCCTCCGCGCACCCAACGTGCCCGCGACGTGGGCAGCCGACCGGGCCGAGGTCCTCGAGACCCTCGGGAGGCGCCTCGGCGCGGGGTGCGAGGCCTCCTACGACCAGACCGATCCGGGGGCGCCCTTCTCGGTGCGCGCGGCCTGCGCGTCACCGCGGCCGCTCGCGGATCTCGCCCGCGCGTAGCGCTCCGCGGTCGCGCGAGCCGGCGCGCTCCGCCGCCCGCGAGGGCGGCCGCCTCCGCCCCGTCGAGGGCGGCTCGAGCGCTCGGAGGGCGAGCTCTCTGGAATCGGCGCGGCGCCGGGGCGGCGCCGCGAGCCGTCAGGGGGCGTCGGCCTCGGCCTTCAGGCGCTCGATGACCTTCGCCGGTCCGCGGACGACCACGTGGGTGCCGCGCTCGTCGTAGCGCTCCTCGATCACGCTCGCTCGATCGTGCACCCTCCGCACGAGGCCGTGGCGCTCGTACGGGACGAACACCTCGCCCTCGACGAAGGCGCCGTCGAAGAACGTCACGATCTCTTCCCGCACCGCGTCGACGTCGGCGCGGCGCTTCGCGGAGACCAGGAGGGCGCCCGGAAACTCGGCGCGGAGGCGCCCGAGGGCGCCGTCGTCGAGGAGATCGCACTTGTTCAGCACGAGCCTGGAGGGCACCGCGTCGGCGCCGATCTCCCCGAGCACCTCCCGCGTGACCGCGAGCTGGTCTCGGAACGTGGGGTCCGACGCGTCCACGAGGTAGAGCAGCAGCGAAGCCTCCAGGGCCTCGTCGAGCGTCGACCGAAAGGAGGCGACGAGCTGGTGAGGCAGCTTCTTGATGAAGCCGACGGTGTCGCTCACGAGGATGCGCGGCTCGGTCTCCGGCTTGAGCGCGCGCACGGTGGTGTCGAGCGTCGCGAAGAGCTTGTCGGCCACGTAGACCTCGCTCCCGGTGAGCGCGCGCATGAGGGAGGACTTCCCCGCGTTCGTGTACGCGACGAGCGCGACGCGGCGCTGGTCCCGGCGCGCCGCCCGCCGCGTGCTCTGCTCGCCTTGGATGCGGCCGAGCTCCTCCTTGAGCTCGGCGATGCGATCGCGGATGCGCCGCCGATCGATCTCGACGGCGCTCTCCCCGGCGCCCTTGCCGCCGATGCCGCCTCGCTGTCGGTCCGCCCCTGCGCCGGCCTCCCGCAGTCGGGGCGCCACGTAGCTGAGCCGGGCGATCTCCACCTGCAGCCGCGCCTCCCGGCTCTTGGCGTGCCGGTGGAAGATCTCCACGATGACCTGGGTCCGATCGATGACCTCGGCGCCCGTCGCCTTCTCCAGATTGCGCAGCTCCCGGGGCGAGAGCTCGTGATCCACGACGACCACCTCGGCGCGCCCCGTCGGCGCAGCGCCCACCTCCGCGTCCGCGGGGTCCTCGTCCTCCTCCGCGACGTCGACCTCCGCGTCGGCCGCCTCCTCCGCCGCGGCGCGCTCGCGCTCCTGACGATCCCGGAGCTTGTTCTTGCGGGGAACGTGAGGCTGAACCAGCCCGGTTCCGCCCGTCCAGGCGGCGAGCTCCGCGAGCTTGCCCACGCCGAGGACGGTGCCCGCGCGCGGGTGCGCTCGGCGCTGCGTGACCTGGCCGATCACGTCGAGCCCGAGGGTGTGCACCAGGCGGCGCAGCTCGGCCTGGTTCGCCTCGTGCTCCTCGTCGGTCACGCCGGAGAGCTGGACCGAACAGAGCACGGCGCGGGGACGGGGGTCGCTCTCCACGAGCGGCGCTCATAGCACGCGCGCCCTCGGGGGCACGAGGTTCCGTCGCGAGGGCGCGGGCCCTCCGGTACGATGGCTCGATGCGTGAAGTGATCGCACCTGGCCTCGCCTCGGCCGTCCTCACCCTCGCCAGCCCCTCGCTGGCGGACGTCGCCTGGGTAGGTGATCTCGAGACGGGGGACCTCACGCAGTGGGACGGGACGCTCAACGGCCAGAACATCACCGTCGAGGGCGCGCCCGCGGCGCAGGGCCTCTTCTCGGCGCGCATCGTCCTGACGAACGACGCGGTGTGGCCGAACGGGCTCAAGCGCGTGGAGCTCCACCATGGCCCCGACCCCGCACGCACGGCGGAGGGAGCGCAGACGTTCTTCGCGTGGAGCTTCTACCTGCCGGAGACGCTGCCGGCCGATCCTCCGGCGCAGATCGGGTACTGGGAGTCGGATCAGAGCTACCAGCAGATGATGGCGTTCCAGGTCGAGGGCGAGCGGATCCGCTTCGACACCAGGCGTCCCATGAACCAGAACCACTGGGACGCGGACGGCGTCGTGACGGCCGGCGTCTGGCACCGCGTCGCCATGCGTGTCTTCTGGTCCAAGGACGTCGCGCAGGGCGAGGTGGACGTGTGGTTCGACAACGTCCAGGTCGTCGTCGGGGCGCAGGCCGAGACCCTCGCGGACGACAACCCTCACTTCACGCAGGTGGGGCTCCTGCGAGGCGCCGTCGACTTCGCCGACGCGCCGGTCATTCACATCGACGACGCCGTCGAGGGCGACACGCTCGCCGACGTCAGGCCCGACGCGCTGGAGCAAGGCGCGGGCGGAGGCGGCGGAGGGAGCCCCGCGACGACGACAGGTGTGACCGCGGGCGGCACGAGCGCCGCCGCAGGGCCGAGCTCCTCGGCGGCGACCGGCGGCGGCACGGGCGGCGGGGGGGCCGCGGACGACGGCGGAGGGGACGGTTGCAGCGCGCGCCCGGGCGGCTCTGGAGCGGGGGACGCGTCCGTCACGCTCGGGCTCTTGCTCGCGTGGGCCGTCGCGCGGAGGCGCGGCGCCCGGGCGGAGTGAGCGGCGCGCTCCCTGACAGGGACCGGAGGGGTCCGCGGGCTCAGGCCTTCACGAGGAGCGAGAGCAGCGCGGCGCTGGCCGACTCGTCGTCGCTCTCGATCGCGAGGAAGAACCCGCTGGCCTCGTGCACCTCGGCGACCTTGCGCAGGCGCGCGAGCTCGTCCTTGCCGAGCACGTCGCCCCCGACCTTCGCCGGGACGAAGGTGATCGTGAAGGTCCGATCCCCCTTCTCGACCGTGAAGACGACGGCGCCCTTGGCGTCTCGCTTCGTGGTGCTCGAGACCTCGTTGCATCCGGCGTCGCGGAGGGCCCTCTCGAGATCCAAGACGCCCGCGTCCTTGAGGGGCTTGCCCGCGACCGTCGGACCCTTGGGGGCCGGAGGCGCCGGCTCCACCCTCTTCTCTGCCTGCTCCGCCGGCGCCGTGGGCGAGAAGGTGAGGGTCATCACCACAGAGACCGAAGTCGCGTCGGGCTCGGGAAACTTGAGCCTCCGGAACGTGTCCCGGGCGCAGTCCGCGACGGTCTCGTCCGGGAGGTCGCCGCTGCGGCTCAGCCCGGTGACGCTCCCCTTGTCGTCGATCGTGAAGCGCACTTTCAAGGACCCGGCCATCGCGGGCGCGCGCGCGAGCCCCTTGTCGTAGCACGCCCGGATCATGGCCATGTTCTGACGGACGACGCGGTGCACCACCTCCGACGGCAGGCCCCCCGAGACGCTCGCGGTGCCCAAGCGGACGGTGACGGCCTTCTTGCGGGTCGCGGTGCCTAGCCCTCCGAGGCCGCTCGTCGCGCTCGCGTCGCCTCCGCCCCTCGTCCCCAGGGACCCGAGGCCGCCGGCGCGACCGTCCCCTCCGACGCCGCCGCCGCGCAGCCCGAGCCCCCCGGCGCCGAACTCGGTCCCGATCTCATCGCCCCACAGGCTGTCGCGCGGCCCGTCCAGGACCGCGTCGTTCCCCCAAACATGCGTGAGCGCGGTCGACTCCCCGGTGGTGCCCCTGCTCAGCAAGCCGATCATGCCGCTCTTGGCGGCGACGCGCAGCGCATCCTGCCTCGCGATGTGCGGGTCGGGCTCCGCCGGGCCCCTCACCGAGTAGCGGTTGCTCGCGCTCGCAGGCGGGCTCGGCACCTCGACGGGGGGCGGCGCGTCGGCCGAGAGCGCGGCCGGGGGCTGCTCCGCCGACGGTGCCGCCGCGACCGCGGGGGGCTGCTCCGCGATCGACGTCGCCGGCGCCTCGGGCGAGCCAGCGGGCGACGCCTCGGGCGCGTCGCCACAGGCGGTCAGCGACAGCACCCCCGCGAGACAGCCCCACCATCGACCCATGCCAGCGCTCCGCCTTTCGCGGGCGCCGAACGGACTCGGCGGCGCCGCTGAGGTTGCATCTTACGGGCCACGGGTCCGGATCTCCCCTTGGTCGCCGTCAGGCCTGGGCGGCGAGGAAATGCTGGTGGGTGTCGGCGCCGTGGCGCATCCCCGTCACCCGACCCTTCTCGTCGAAGCGCCAGACGTGCGCCTCGAAGCGCTCTCGGATCCCCTTGCCGGTCTTCGGGTAGGTGAACTCGACGTTCACGAGCCCGACGACGAAGTCGCCGTCCCCCATCACCGAGAGGACCTCGAAGCCCGTCATGTCGACCTGGCCGAGCGTCTGGAAGAACCGGAGCGCGTGATCTCGCCCGCGTCCCGGCTCGAGCCACGGGACGCCGTGCCCGCTCGGCATCCCCATCTCCCACTCGACGTCCTCGCTCAGGCGCTCCAAGATCGCCGGCACGTCCTTCCGACCGAAGCTCTCGTAGATGCCCTTGATGGTGTCGATGTTGCGCGCAACTTGGCTCATGGTGAACTCTCCTCGTTCGACGGGTCGTTCCCGACGCGGAACCCCTACGCACGTCGTACCCGCCGGGTCGCGCCTCGCCGATACGCACTCTGGCGTATGGATCCGCTGACCCCCACGCTGCGCCTCGCGGAGCTGGTGGGAGGCCTCACCCTCGCGTGCGACATCGCGAGCGGCTTTCCGCCCGGAAAGGTCCTGCGGACCGTGATCATCGCGATGCGCGTCGGCCGCCACGCGGGGCTCCCGGAGGACACCCTCCGGGACACGTTCTACACGAGCCTGCTCCGATTCCTCGGGTGCACGGGGTTCTCTCACGAAGAAGCGGCGGAGTACGGCGCGGGCGACGACATCGCGCTCCGCAACGTGATGTCGATGGCGGACCCGGCAGAGCCGGGCGCCACGCTGTCGTCGATCGTCCGCCGCGTGGGCGCCGGCGCGCCGCTCGGCTCGCGCGTGAAGGCGGTGGCTCGACTGATCGGGGATGGCAAGTCGCTCCAGCGCCACGCACGGGCGCAGTGCGAGACGTCCGCGACGCTGGCGGCGATGGTGGGGATGAGCGCGGAGGTGAGGCGGTCGCTCGCCGCCACGTGCGAGCGCTGGGACGGGCGCGGCGCGCCGGGAGGCCTCTCGGGAGAGGCGATCGAGGTCGCGATGCGACTCCACCACCTCGCGGACTCCGCCGAGATAGCCCTGCACCGGGACGGCGAGCAGGCCGCGATCACGCTCGTCGCCTCCCGCTCCGGGAGGTGGCTCGATCCGGCGCTGTGTCGCACCTTCACGAGAGAGCGCCGATCCATCCTGGACGGGCTCGACGCGCCGGACCTCTTCCGTCGCTTCCTCTCCGAGGAGCCCGAGCCGCACGCCGTGTGTGACGCGGCCGGCGCGACGGCGGTGGCCCGCGCCTTCGCCTACCTCGCGGATCTGAAGAGCGCGTTCTCGCTCGGGCACTCGACGCGGGTGGCCAGCCTGGCGACGCGCGCGGCCCGCGAGGTCGGCCTAGGGCCGGCGGAGATCGAGGACCTCGAGCGCGCCGCCCTGCTCCACGACGTGGGTCGGCTGAGCGTCCCGAACTCGATCTGGGACCGGCCCGGAAAGCTCGGGTTCGCCGACTGGGAGCGAGTGCGCCTCCACACCTACTACACGGAGCGGGTGCTCGTCGGCGGCGCGGCTTGGCGCTCCCTCGCGCCGCTCGCCGCGGGCGCCCACGAGCAGCCGAGCGGCCTCGGGTACCACCGCGCGCTCGCCCAGTCGGCGCTCTCGCGGGCGAGCCGCATCCTGGCCGCGGCGGACGCCGTCGCGGCGATGCGCGAGCCGCGCGCGTACCGCCCCGCGCGCGACGACGCGACGCTGAAGCGGGAGCTCGCCGCGGACGTTCGCGACGGCAAGCTCGACGCGCAGTCCGTGGAGGCGGTGCTGGCCGCGGAGGGGCTCGCGACGGCGCGACCGCGGACGGCGCCGCGTGGCCTCAGTGAGCGGGAGGTCGAGGTGCTGCGGTTCGTCGCGCGCGGCAAGACGAACAAGGAGATCGGGGCGCTGCTCGGCATCTCGCCGCGCACGGTGCAGGTCCACGTGGCCCACGTCTACGACAAGCTCGGCGTGTACAGCAGGGCCGGGGCGGCGATCTTCGCGGTCGAGAACGCGCTGCTCGACGAGGATGACAAGGGGTGAGGCGCTCGCCACGAGCCGGCGCCCGCGGCGCGCGCGCTCGCGGAGCCGGCGCGCCGTCAGAGCCCCCAGCCACCGCTGAGGATGACGTTGGATCCCGTGACGTAGGACGCCCCGTCCGAGAGGAGGTAGCGGCTCGCGGCGACCACGTCGTCGACCTTGCCGATCGAGCCCGCCGGAATGTTCTTGACCATCTTCGCGAGCTCCTCGTCCGGCGCGCTCCCCGACGCGACGAAGCCCGGGGAGATGGCGTTCACCGTCACTCCGTGGGGAGCGAGCGAACGAGCGAGCGTACGGACCAGAGCGACGACGCCTACCTTGGCGATGTAGTGCGCCGCGACGCCCGGCTGGGCGCACGCCCGGTCGGCGTTCGCCATCCCGAAGGCCACGATGCGCCCCCATCTTCGGGGCTTCATGCCGCGCGCCGCCTCGCGCGCGCAGTAGAAGAGGGAGTCCAGGTTGTTGGCGAACATCGCGCGCCACCCCTCCGGCGTCTCCTCGAGCACGTCCACACGGTGGTAGGGGCCCGCCGCGTGGACCAGCGCGTCGGGGGCGCCGAGCTTGCCCTCGACCTCCGCGAAGAGAGACCGGACCTGCTCGGGGTCCGAGACGTCCGCGCGGACCGCGAGGGCCTTGGCGCCGCGGTGCTCGATCTCCGTGACGGCCGCGCGCGCCTCGTCCGCGCTCGTCCGATAGCAGAGCGCCACGCCCCAGCCCGCGGCCGCCAGGTCGAGGCCGATGGCTCGACCGATGCCCTTCGCTCCACCCGTGATCAACGCGACGCGCATGAAAGGAATGTACGCGGCTCCCTCGCGAGATGAAACCGCGCGCGCGTCGCGACGGCACGTCGACCTCCGTCGCTCAGGCGCTGCGTCCGCTCGGCTCGACGCGGCGCCCGAGGGCGATCACGCGGAGCGCCGCGGCTCGTACGTCCTCCGGGTCCTGAGGCGGGCGGATCTCGACGGCCGCGACGACGGACACGGATCGCAGGAGCGGGAGCTCCTCGGCGGCGGCGACGGGCACGTAGAGCGGCGCGCTCGACCTCCGGCCCGGCATCGCGAGCATCCCTCGGAGGTGCGGCCCACCGAAAACGGCCTT
>CAZBJI010000052.1:0-44135 GCA_964492175.1 uncultured Polyangiaceae bacterium
TTGCGACCGCAGCGCTTGGCCTCGTAGAGCGCCTCGTCGGCCGCGGCGATGAGCTGAGACGGCGTCTCGACGGCGGTGTTCGGGTACGCAGCCACGCCGACGCTGATGGTCACGGCGAGCCGCCGCCCGTCGCTCTCGAAGACGGCCGACTCCACGCTGCTCCGGAGCCGCTCGCCGAGCACGCCCGCGTGCTGGAGCTTCACGCCGCGGCACAGGATGGCGAACTCCTCGCCGCCGTACCGGCCGAACACGTCCTCGGTGCGGAGCGCCGCCGCGGCCAGCTTCGAGAGCTTCACCAGCACCGCGTCGCCCGCCAGGTGGCCGTACGTGTCGTTGATGCGCTTGAAGAAGTCCACATCGAACATCAGCAGCGAGAGGTCCACGGAGTGCCGGCGGGAGTAGGAGAGCTCGCTGTCGAGGCGGTCCAGGAAGAACTTCTTGTTGTACGCACCCGTGAGGCCGTCTCGCAGCGCGGCGTCGTACATGCGCTGCTGGAAGCTCTCGTCGAGGTCGTCGTGGTAGCCGAACTTCAGGATCGTCGTCGGACCTAGGCGGATCTTGTCGCCGTCCTCGAGCCTCTGGCGCGTGGCGATGCGGAGGCCGTTGACCAGCGTGCCGTTGGCGCTGCCGAGATCCTCGATGCAGTACGCGCCCCCCTCCGCGGAGATCCGCGCGTGACGGCGGGAGATGCCGTCGTCGCTCAGTCGGACGTTGGCGTTGGACGCGCGGCCGACGATCACCTCGACGCCCTCGAGGCGGTACATCTCTCCCACGTTGGTGCCTGCGAGGACGACCACGCTCGCGCGGTCCCGCTGGCGGCGCTTCTTCAGCTCGGCGTCGAGCTCCCCCATGCTCGCGACCATGGTCGCGTCGGGATCTTCGTCCAGGAAGCGCCCCGGCATCAGAGGTCAAGAGACCACCCGGAACCGGGTTGGTCAAGCGAGCCGAGGGTGGGGGGGGAGCGGCGGGTGGGCCGCTCGTGGTGATCGCGCCGGTGCGGGAGCAGGCTCAAGCGGCTTCCCCCAAGGAGACGACGAACTGCTCGACGACGAGATCGCGACCGCGGAACTCCAGGAACGTGGCGTCCGCGTGCCGCGTGGAGCCGCCGGGGGAGCCGGTGAGCGCCTCGCCGACCGACCCGACGTTGATGATGCGCACGCCGAGGACCGTCCGGTCGAACGGCACGTGCGACCCGCCGCACACGATCACGTCGGCGGGATCGTCACCGATGAGGGCGCGGAGCTCCTGGTCGCTCATGTCGTGGGTGAACGGCTCGGTGGGGTCGACAGGTGACCCGTGCACGAGGAGCAGCTCGCCTCCGTCCGGCAGAGGGAGCCGGGCCGTCGACGGGAGCTTGGACAAGCGCGCCAGGATGAGGTCGCCGAGCTCTGCGCGGGCGCGGTTCAGGCGATCGAGCCGCTGGCGCTCGTGATCGTCGCGGCCGCGCAGGCGCTCCGGGTCCAGCGTGGCGATGGCCTTGTCTCCGACACCCTGAACGCACGTCGCCTTCGCTTGGGCGAGCCGGCGCCAGACCTCGAGGGGGTGGTCGCCGGGGAAGCAGAGATCGCCGGCCACGAGGAGACGCGAGTATCCGCTGCGCTCGGCGGTGGCCAGCACCGCCGCGAGCGCGTTCGCGTCACCCTGGATATCGGAGATGCAGAGCCACCTCACCACGTCATGATAGCCCACGATCGGGGTCCGTGTGGCGTAGGCTTCTCCGGCATGCCGAAGGTGGCCCGGGAGCTCGCGCAGCTCTCCTCCCGCGTGGACGCCATGCGCGCCGCCGAGGTGCGGGAGGACCTGCTGGGGGTGGTCGCCGACCCCGTCGCGCTCGAGGTCGCCGTCCTGCTCGCCACCTGCCTCCCCGCCACGCTGGCGCCGCTCCGCGCCAGGCCCAACGACGCCGTCTCCATCACCCGCGAGGGCTGGCGGGCCGCCCGGGGCCGCGCGGCGCTGGTCGCCGACGCGCGCGCCGCCGTCCTCGACGCCGGCGAGGGGTTTCGCGGGGTGCTCCGGCGCTGGTCCGGGCGCGAGCGGCTCCGGATCGCCCTCCGAGAGATCTTGCCCCGCTCCCTGGGCGGCGCGGACGTCGACGCCACCGCCCGAGAGCTCTCGCACCTGGCGGACGCCACCATCGAGGTGGCGCTCGAGGAGGCCGTGACCTGGGCAGTTCGGAGGTTCGGGCTGCCGACGCGGTCGGACGGCGCACCGTCGACCTTCGTGGTCATCGGCATGGGCAAGCTCGGCGGTGAGGAGCTCAACGCCGGCAGCGACGTCGACCTCATCTACTTCTACGACTCCGACGACGGCGCGGTCCACGCGAGCGACGGCGCGGCGGAGCCCACGAGCCTCCACGAGCTGTGGCTCCGCGTCGCCCGGCGCCTCACCGAGAACCTCGAGGAGCTCACCGAAGACGGCGCGGTGTGGCGCGTGGACCTCCGGCTGAGGCCCGAGGGCGCGTCGGGGCCGCTCGTCAACTCCGTCGCCGCCGCCGAGCGCTACTACGAGTCGTTCGGGCGCCTCTGGGAGCGCGCGGCGCTCCTGCGGGCCCGCCCCGTCGCCGGGGACCTGGCGCTCGGCGAGAGGATCCTTCGGTCGCTCGATCCCTTCGTCTGGAGGCGCCGCATCGATCCCTCGATCGCGGTCGAGATGGTCGCGCTCGTCCATCGGAGCCGCGCGGAGCTCTCGGAGGGCGGCGCTCGAGACCTCAAGCTCGGGCCGGGGGGCATCCGCGAGGCAGAGTTCTTCGTCCAGACGCTCCAGCTCGTCTGGGGCGGGCGAGAGCCGTCCCTCAGAGACCGGCCGACCCTCGCTGCCCTCTCCCGCCTCGAGGCGAAGGGGCTGTGCACCGTCCGCGAGGCCAGCGACATCGCAGACGCCTACCTCGCTCTCCGCCGCGCGGAGCACGTCACACAGTGCGCGAGCGGCGTGCAGACCCACCTCTTGCCTCGCGGGCGAGACCTTACGCGCCTGGCGCGGACGCTCGGCTTCCCGTCGGAGGACGCGTTCCTCGCCGATCTCGCGCGGCATCGGCGCCGGGTCGAGCAGAGGTTCCTCTCGCTCTTGCCGGCGGACGTCGAGCCGGCCTCGGCGTCGAAGTGGGCGCCCATCCTCGGGCCGCTCGAGCGCGGCGACGAGGCGGCGCTGCGGGCCGCGGTGGCGCCCCTGGCGTTGGGCTGGGGGCGGACGGACGAGGAAGACATCCTGGCGTTCACGAACCACCTGCTCGAGCTCGGGCGTCACCCGGACGCGGTGCTCGGGGTGCGGACGCAGGAGACCTACCCGGGGCTCGCGGACACCCTGCTCGACGCCCTCACCGACGCGGCCGACCCCCTCCAGGCGGCGCGCTACCTGCGCTTCTTCTTCTCCCGAGTCCGGCAGCCCGCCGTCTACGTGCGGCTCGCCTTCACGGATCCGCTGGCGCTCCGCCGCCTCGTGGGGACGCTCGGGGCGAGCGCGTTCATCGGCGACGCGCTCTGCAACAACCCGGAGCTCGGCGACGTCATCCTGTTCTCTCGGGGCTCGGCGGCTGCCGAGCGCATCGCCGACGAGGTCACGGCGGCCGCGGCGGCCCACGGAGGCCCCGACGAGGATCCGGACGAGGCCTTCGTCGGTGCCCTCAGGCTCGCCAAGACGCGCCTCACCCTGGAGACCGCGCTCGCCGACCTCGCCGGCGCGCTCCCATCGCGAGCGCAGGGCGCGGGGTCGCTCGCCGAGGCGCGCCGAGCCGCGATCCGAGACGTGAACCACGCCCTCACGGCGCTCGCCGACGCGTCCCTGGAGGCCGCGATCCGGCGCGCGAGCGGCTCGGAGCCCGGGGAGCGCGTTCGAGGCCTCGCCATCATCGCGATGGGGAAGCTCGGCGGGCGGGAGATCAGCTACGGGTCCGACCTCGACGTCCTCTTCGTGTACGACCCGGATCGTGGGCCTCCGGGCGCCGAGGCGGGCGCGCACTTCGCTCGCGTCGCGCGCAAGGTGATCCGGTACATCTCGACCTTTCACGGGGCCGGTCCCGGCTACGATCTCGACACGCGGCTCCGCCCGAGCGGCAACCAAGGGCTCCTGGTCACGACGGTCGAGGCGTTCGCGCGCTACCACGGCGTCCCGAGCGGCGAGGAGCCGCAGTCTTCGGCGCCCCGCGCGGCCGTGTGGGAGCGGATGGCGCTGACCCGCGCCCGGTTCGCGGCCGGCGACGAGGACCTCGGGGCGCGGTTCGTGGCCGTGGCGCGAAGCGCTGCGTTCGACAGGACGCCGGACGCGGAGCAGACGCGGGAGCTGCGTCGAATCCGGGCTCGCGTGGAGCGGGAGGCCAGCGGAGAGCGCGCAGGCGTCCACGACCTGAAGCTCGGGCGCGGCGCGCTCCTCGACGTGGAGTTCGTGGTGCAGTACCTGTCGCTCCGCCACGCCGCCGCGCTCGCCGACTCGGAGCGCGTCGCGGACACGCTCTCGACGCTCGACGCGCTGCGGCGGATCGGCGCCCTCGCGGAGGAGGACGCGGCAGCGCTCCACGAGGCGTACACGTTTCTGCGCGCCCTCGAGCTGCGCGTCCGCATCGTGCGCGCCGACGGCGCGCACCTCCTGGAGGAGCGCCCGGGGTTCCTCGGTCCCCTGGCGAGACGGATGAACATGCGCGACCACCCCGCGCGGACCGCGGCGGAGTCCCTCATGGCGGCGTACCGAGACCACACGGGGCGGGTCCGCGCGGTCTTCGAGGACGTGTTCGGCGCCCTGCCGACGTCGGGCGGGGTCGAGATCGGAGGTTGACTGTCCCTGACGTTCGGGAGAAGAGTGGCCGACCCGTGGAACCGCGCTCTCACCACGCCCGCATCGCCACGCTCGTGACGGAGCTCGACAGCCTGGTCGGCGCGCATCCGGAGACCCTGTCGGAGATCTTTCTCCGCGGGATCGCCGCGGAGCCGGAGGAGCTGGGGGAGCTGCCTCGCGGCCGGCTGCTCGCCTTCGGCGGCGCGGAGGCGGTCCACCTTGCCCTCCGCCCGATCGTGGTGGCTGCCTCACGCGCGCTCACGCTCTGGGACGGGGTCGTGTTCGATCACGGAGGCGCGGCGGGGGCCAACCGCATCCGCGGCCGCGAGACGCTCCGCTTCGTGGTGGAGCGCGGCGCGTCGCGGCTCGACGCCGGACCCGCGCTCGTCCTGCGGTACGACGCCGCACCGCGGCCCTTCCGCGGCATGCGAGACGAGCTGCGGCTCGTAGCCCCGGGCCTCGCGATCGGTCCGGCCTACCTCGGAGACGCGCTCCTCGCGTGGGTCGGGCTCGAGGCGGCCGCGCGCTAGTACCTCGCCCCACGGATTTCGATCGGTTCCTCCCACCCCCGCGACGAGGCGAGGGGGATGGGAGGAACCTCCTGATGCCGCCTCTCTGTGCTCCCTCCTCGACTGCCCTTGGGCACCGCGACCCATCGAAATCGATGAGTCGCGGTACTAGGGGGGCGCGCCGCCGCCGTTCGTCGGCAGACCGCTAGAAGCAGGTGCCGGGGCCGCAGTTGGTCCCCATGCACACCAGGAACTGGAAGGCCTGCGGGCTCTGGACGCACTGGAAGAGGCACGCGACCGGCCCCTGGCCCTGGATGCAGCCGAAGAAGCAGGTGATGTCGTCCAGGCAGTCGGGGCTGCCGAAGCAGTCGAGGATCTGCGTGCAGCAGCTCTGCGCGATGCAGTCTCCGCACGGGCTTCCGTCCGACGGGCAGCTGCTGAAGCCGCAGATCTCGCCGATGCATGCGCCGGAGCAACACTCGGGATCGCCCCCGCAGAAGGAGCCGTCCGGCAGGCACGGCGCCTGGCAGATCCCGCCCGCGCACGTCCCCGAGCAGCAGTCGAACGACGTCATGCACCCGCCCCCGTCCGGGACGCAGGCGTTCCCGCACACGCCGCCGACGCACGTGCCAGAGCAACAATCAGGGCCGATCATGCACGGACCGCCGAGCGGGGTGCACTGACCGCACTGCGCCCCGCAGAGCTGCTCGGCCTCCGAGACGCAGATCGCGTCCCAGCCGACCTGGCAGCAGAACGGATCTTGGTTGCACACCTGCTGCACGCACGCCCCGCACTGAGGCCCGAGGGGCGCGCCCTCGACGCAGACGTCGTGCGGGCACGGGGGCGGCGGCGGACCGCACAGCCCTCCGGAGCACGACCCGCTGCAGCACTCCGCCGGCGAGCTGCACATCGTGCCGTTCGGCGAGCACATCGAGCACCCGCAGCTCTGCTGCGCCTCGCCGACGCAGATGTCGTCCCACGAGACCTGACAGCAGAAGGGATCGAACTGGCAGATGACGCCCGCGCACGCGTTGCACGCGGGGCTGAGCTTGTCGCCGACCTCACACTGGCCGTGGTTGCACACGGCGGGCCCGCAGAAGCCCCCGTCGCAGAGGCCCGCGCAGCACTCGCCGTTCGCCGAGCAGGGCACGCCGTCGGGCTGACAGGCGGGCCCGCAGATCCCGCCCGTGCACGTCCCCGAGCAGCACTCGTCGGCGAAGTTGCAGAACCCGCCGTTCGGCACGCACGGACCCCCGCAGACGCCTTGGGCGCAGATCCCGGAGCAGCAGTCGAAGGGTGCCGCGCAGAGCTGGCCGTTTGGCAGGCAGCCGTCGCAGATGCCGGCGTTGCACTGCCCGCTGCAGCAGTCCCCGGGGGTGAAGCACTCGAAGCCGGACGGCAGACAGGGAGCCACGCACACGCCGCCCACGCAGTTGCCCGTGCAGCACTGCGTGGAGACGCCGCAGCCGCCGCCCTCGGGGATGCACTGATCGATGCACACGTTGCCCGCGCACTGGAGGGAGCAGCACTGCTGACCGCTGGTGCAACCGCTGCCCGAGGGCAGGCACGTACCGAGGCACACGCCCTCGGGGCCACACGCGCCCGAGCAGCACTGGTTCGGCGACGAGCAAGGGGCGCCGGCCTCCGCGCACTCGACGGGGCGGCAGACCCCGCCGTCACAGGAGCCGTTGCAGCACTGCCCGTTCGACGAGCACGTCGAGCCGTCCGGGACGCACTGGGTGGTGCCGCACGCGCCGGCGTCGCACACGCCGCTGCAGCAGAGCGTGGCGTCCTGGCACGGGAGCCCGTCCCCCTGGCAGCTCCCTCCGCCGGCGCCTTCGCCTGCCGGCGGTAGGCCGATCGAGTCGCGCGCGCCGCAGCCGGCGAAGGCGAGGAGGACCAAGAGCCCGAGGACGACCCAAGAAAGAAGGCGAGCGTGCACGGACGAAGCGTAGTCCGATGGAAACGGACTTTCCATCAGAAGTCGGGCAGGCCGCCTCGCTCGGTCAGGGTGGCGCTCCGGCTTTGGCGAGTCATTTCCGACGGGGAGGGGAGCCGCGCCCCTGGCGTGGCCTGGCGGCCGATCAGCAGCTCTGCCCGCAGATCGTCGAGACGGCGCTCACGCAGGCGAGGCCCCAGTTCGACGTACAGCACGTCGGGGCCTGCATGCAGATGGCCGTGACGCACGGGTCGCAGCCGCTCGCGAGGGCCGCCCCCGAGGTGCACGGGTCGTGCGCGCAGATCGTCGCGCACGTGCCGCCCATGCAGTTGCCCGAGCAGCACTCCCCGCCGCCGCCGCACGGTGAGCCGCCGGGCTTGCACATGCTCCCCGGTCCGCACACGCTGCCGTTGCACTGCATGGAGCAGCACTGAGCGGCGGTGGTGCACGCCGTTCCGTCGGCCGAGCAGGTGCCGGTGCCGCACACGTTGTTCGTGCACCCCGACGAGCAGCACTCGGCTGGCGCTGCGCAGGGCTCGCCCACGTTCTTGCACGTGGGCGTGGCGCACCTCCCGTTGAGGCACGCGCCCGAGCAGCACGAGGTGCCGAACTCGCAGATCGAGTCCGGATCCAAGCAGGACGCGACGCACTGCCCCATCTGGCACTGACCCGAGCAGCACTCGCCCGCGGCGGTGCACGCGCCGCTCGCCTTGCACCCCGTGCCGGTCGACGGTCCCGCCGCCGGGCCGGCGCCGCCGCTGCCTCCGCCGCCGAAGCTGACGACCGGGTCGCTGCTGCAGGCACCGAAGAGGAGGCCGGCGAACGTGGCCGCGAGGAGGGCGAAGGGGGCGCGGAGGCTCACGGGCGAGAGCGTATCACCACGCCCCAAACGAGCGTTAGCGAACAGGGTGTGGCAGCGCGGGGCCCCGCGAGCCGGAGCCCGGGCGCGCAGCGCCGGGCCGGTCGGGGTCGCGCTCGTGGCGGCCCCTACGCCACGTCGATGGTCGTCTTCGGGGCGAGCCCCGGGATCGCGGCGTAGGCAGAGAACTGGGCCGCGTCGTACGAGACATCCATCAAGAACCGTGGGACGTCGTAGGGGTCTGGGCTCGCGTACGTCGGCATCATGCCGCTCCGGCACGTGAGCCCGAGCTCGTACCCCGCGGCCCGAACCGCGTCCCGGAGGCTTGCGTTCGAGCCCAGCGGGTACCCCACGGGGTAGGCGAGAGAGGTGACCGGCGCGCCGAGCCGCTCCTCCAGCTCGAGGCGCGAGCCGCGGAGCTCCCGGTCGAGCTCGTCCGGATCGAGCGTCTGCAGGACGCGGTGGCTCCGTGTGTGGGAGCCGATGTCCATGCCGGCCCGCGCGAGGGCGGTGACGTCCTCCCACGTCATGAGCGACTCGTCCACGATGCGCCGGTCCTCGTGAGAGGGAAAGCTCGCCCCGCACGCCTCGTCCACGGCGGCGAGGAACCGGTCGAGGTCGAGCTTGGGCGTCTTCTTGATGACGTCGAGGAGCACGAGCGTCGACCGCTCCGGCGCCGCGGCGAGGTCGAGCTCGACGCATCGCGGGTACTCGAGCACGGCCCGCTCGCGGGTGGCGCCCTTCACCGCGCGGGACACGCGGTCCCACCAGAAGAGCTTGCGCTCGTTGATGAAGTCCGTCGGTATGAAGAACGCGGCGCGCGCCCCGTAGCGCTCGAGGATCGGCAGCGCGACCGACCGACACTCGCGGTAGCCGTCGTCGAAGGTGACCAGCACCGGGTTCGGTGGCAGCTTCTTGTCCTCGCGGAAGAACGCCGCGACCTCGTCCACGCCCACGAAGCGGAAGTGCTCGGCCAGGAACGCGACCTGCTGGTCGAACTGCGCGGGCGTCGCGTCGGCGAGGGCGCCGTCGAAGCCGCCGTTTTGCACCGGCTCCGCCGTCCGGTGGTAGCAGAGCGAGACGAGCCACGGCAGGCCCACTGCGTGGCGCAACCGGAGAAGGGCGTCCACGACGCCGACGCCGTCGAGCAGCTTCGCGAGGCGCCTGCGCGCGTTCACCAGGTCTCCAAGGGGGCAGCCCAAGGTACCGCGACCTGCTATCTTCCGGCCATCTTGAAGATCGATCAGGACCACGGGCGGTTCCGACAGATCGTGCGGGGCAAGGTCAGGCAGAACCTCCGCAAGTACATCTCCACCGGGGAGCTCGTGGGGCGGAAGGGGAAGGACGTCGTCTCGATCCCCATCCCGCAGATCGACATCCCGCGCTTCAAGTTCGGGGACAAGCAAGCGGGCGGCGTCGGCCAGGGCGACGGCAACCCCGGTGACCCGGTCGGGGGGTCGGAGCAACCCGGGGACGGCCAGGGGCAGGCTGGCAAGGACGCCGGGGATCACACGCTGGAGGTCGACGTCACGCTCGACGAGCTGGCGGACATCCTGGGGGAGGAGCTCGAGCTCCCCAACATCGAGGACCGCGGCAAGAACAAGATCTCGAACGCGCACGACCGCTACTCGGGCATCCGGCGCGTCGGCCCCGAGTCTCTGCGCCATTTCAAGCGGACCTACCGGGAGGCGCTCAAGCGCATGATCGCGAGCGGCACCTTCCGGGCCGACCGCCCCATCGTGGTGCCGGTCCCGGACGACAAGCGCTACCGGTCGTGGAAGACCGTGAACGAGCCCGTCGCGAACGCCGTCATCATCTACATGATGGATGTCTCCGGCTCCATGGGCGACGAGCAGAAGGAGATCGTGCGGATCGAGTCGTTCTGGATCGACGCGTGGCTGACCCGTCAATACAAGGGCCTCGAGTCGCGCTTCATCATCCACGACGCCGTCGCGCGTGAGGTCGACCGGGACACGTTCTTCCACACGCGCGAGTCCGGCGGCACGATGATCTCCAGCGCCTACAAGCTCTGCGCGCAGATGATCCACGACGAGTACCCGGCGGACGAGTGGAACATCTACCCCTTCCATTTCTCGGACGGCGACAACTGGTCGATGGACGACACGCTCGCCTGCGTCGACCTCCTGAAGAAGGACATCCTGCCTCGCGCCAACATGTTCGCGTACGGGCAGGTGGAGAGCCCCTACGGGTCGGGTCAGTTCATCAAGGACCTGAAGGAGCACTTCAAGTCGGACGAGCGCGTCATAACGAGCGAGATCCGGGACAAGGACGCGATCGTGGGGAGCATCAAGGACTTCCTCGGGAAGGGAAAATGAGCAAGTTCGCGCTCGACACGGCGCTCCCGCGCTACCTCCGCGTGGAGCAGGCGCGCATCGAGGGCATCGCTCGGGACTACGGGCTGGATTTCTTCCCCGTCGTCTTCGAGATGCTCAAGTACGACCAGATGAACGAGGTCGCCGCGTACGGCGGCTTCCCGAGCCGGTACCCGCACTGGCGCTTCGGGATGGAGTACGAGCAGCTCTCCAAGAGCTACGAGTACGGCCTGTCCAAGATCTACGAGATGGTCATCAACAACAACCCCTCGTACGCGTACTTGCTGGAGGGAAACAGCCTCACCGAGCAGAAGCTCGTGATGGGGCACGTGCTCGGCCACGTCGACTTCTTCAAGAACAATTTCTGCTTCCGCGCGACGGATCTGGACGCGCCCCGTCCCATCCTCGATCCGCTGAAGAAGCGGGAGGGGTACGACCCGGATCGCAGGTGGATCGACAAGATGGCGAACCACGGGAGCCGCGTGGCCCGCCACATCGAGCGGCACGGCGTCACCAAGGTCGAGGCGTTCGTCGACAACTGCCTCTCGCTGGAGAACCTGATCGATCCGTGGTCGCCCTTCTCCGGCAAGGCGCGGGTCGAGCCCGACGACGACGACGCCGAGCCGGCCGCGGTCCCCAAGCTCCAGGCCAAGGAGTACATGGAGGACTTCATCAACCCGCGGGAGTACCTCGAGGAGCAGAAGAAGAAGCTCGAGGCGCAGAAGGGCGAGCGGAAGGTCCCGGCCCGTCCCGAGCGGGACGTCCTCAAGTTCTTGCTCGAGCACGCGCCGCTGGAGCGCTGGGAGCGGGACGTGCTGGAAGTGATCCGGGACGAGGCCTACTACTTCGTGCCGCAGCGCCAGACCAAGGTGATGAACGAGGGGTGGGCGAGCTACTGGCACTCACGCCTGATGACCGAGCGGGTGCTCGACGCGTCCGAGATCGTCGACTACGCCGACGCCAACGCCGGCGTGATGGCGACCGCGCCCGGACGCTTCAACCCGTACAAGATCGGCGTGGAGCTCTACCGCCACATCGAGGATCGCTGGAACCGCGGACAGTTCGGCAAGGAGTGGGAGGACTGCGACGACATCGACGAGAAGCGCAACTGGGACATGAAGCTCGGCCTCGGCCGAAAGAAGATCTTCGAGGTGCGCTCGCTCTACAACGACGTCACGTTCATCGACGAGTTCCTGACGGCGGAGTTCTGCATCGCGCAGAAGCTCTACACGTTCGGCTTCTCCGGGCGCAACGACCGCTACGAGATCGAGAGCCGGCAGTTCAAGGACGTGAAGGAGAAGCTGCTGTTCCAGCTCACGAACTTCGGTGATCCGGTCATCCTCGTGACGGACGCCAACTACGCGAACCGAGGCGAGCTCCTGCTGAACCACGAGCACCTCGGCGTCGACCTCCGGCAAGACTACGCGAAGGAGACGCTCCAGGCGCTCGTCCGCGTGTGGAAGCGGCCCGTGGCCATCACCACGAAGCTCGATCAGAAGTCCGTCATGATCCGGTATGACGGGAGCGAGCACGGCGTCGTGCCTTACCGCCCATGAAGCGGTCGCGCTCCCTCGTGCCGTCGTGTTGGGGCGCCGCCTGCCTCCTCGTCGCCTCGGCGTGCGGGGATCCGGCGCCGGCGACGATCCCCACCGCGCCGGCGCCATGGGTCACGGCCCCCCCGGTCGCGGGCCCCGGATCTGGCGTGGCCTCGGCGACCGCGAGCGCGCCGCCGGTGGAGGACCCGCCCGTCGCCAAAGCCGCCGAGCCCAGCAAGCCCCGCCCGCTCGCCCGAGGCGACGGGTCCAAGCAGGACGCGCTCCTCGCGGAGGGCGACAGGCTGTTCGCGGCGAGCGACTTCGCCGGCGCGGAGGCTGCGTACAAGAAGGCGGCGGAGGCAGCCCCGAAGGACCCGGCCGGCGTCGTCGGCTTCGTCCGCGCGAGGCTCGCGCGGGAGGACGTCCCGACCGACTACAACGGCGCCCCGACGAGCGCGGTCTTGAAGGGCATGCTCGTGGAGCTGCGCCGCGCGGTGAAGCTCGACGAGCGCTACGCGCCGGCGCAGCTCGAGCTCGGACGCGCCCTCCTGGTGCTGGGGAAGGCGGACGACGCCCTCCGCGCGCTGCAGCGTGCGCTCGACCTCGACGCCTCCGATCCGGAGGCGCACTCCGCCTTCGGCGTGGGGCTCCTCGCGAAGGGGGACAAGGACGGCGCGGTCAAGCCGCTCGCGCGCGCGGCGGAGCTGGAGCCCCGCTCCGCGCCCCGACAAGCCAACCTCGGCACGGCCCTCATGCTGGTCGGCCGCGTCGCGGAGGCCATCAAGGCGTACCAGCGCGCCGTCGCGCTCTCCCCGAGCGATCCCGGCGCGCTGAACGATCTCGGCTCCGCGCTGCTGTTCGAGGCGCGGTTCGACGAGGCCATCGTCGAGCTCGAGAAGGCGAGGAAGCTCGCGCCCAAGAACGCCGCGGTGCACTCGAACCTCGGCTATGCGCGGGAGCAGAAGGGGGAGGCCGACAAGGCCCTCGCGCTCTACGAAGAGGCCGTCAAGCTCGATGACAAGCTCGTGTCCGCCTGGATCAACCTGGGCAACCTGCGCGCGCGGCGAGGTCAGCTCGCAGAGGCTCGCGCGGCGTTCGAGAAGGCGAAGGTCGTGGACGCGGACGATCCGAGGGTTCAAGCTGCCTTCAAGGAGCTCGACGAGCTCGAGAAGAAGAAGAAGTGATGTCGCGCGTCCGAGGATCCCGTCCCCCGCGCTCGCCGCAGGCTCCCGGCGAGGCCCCGCGTACGTCACGGGCGACGGTCCGCGTGGTCCTCGGCGCGGCGCTGATCGCCGCGGCGTCGGCTCTCGGGGGCTGCGACGAGCTGGAGATCCGCCCGTTCCCGGAGGGGCAGGGGCAGAACCCGGAGGCCTCTGGTGGACCCTACCCGGCGGGGCCCTACGGGCTCGGGAAGGGCTCGGTCATCGCGAACTACCGCTTCGAGGGGCTGGCGAACCCGGAGGTGGATGCCCAGACCTTCGTCGAGCTCCGCTTCTCCGACTTCTACAACCCGACGGGCGACGGGGTCTTCGCCGCCGACTCCCCCTACGGAGAGCGCCCCAAGCCCCGCGTGCTCTGGCTGACGGTGGGCGCCGTGTGGTGCGGCCCTTGCCAGTACGAGGCGGAGAACGTCCTGCCGGAGGAGCACGCGGTGTACGCGCCGCGCGGCGCCGAGATCTTCGCGGTGCTCGCCGACGGCCCGACGGTCGGCAAGCCCGCCACCGCCGCGCACCTCGCCAACTGGGTCTCCCGCTACGAGACGGCGTGGCCCGCCGCCATCGATCCGACGTACAAATTCGCCGCCCAGTTCGACGCGGACGGCCTCCCGGCCAACATGGTGATCGACACGTCGACCATGCAGATCGTCGAGTCGATCAACGGTGCCCCGCAGGCGGGGAGCATCTTCTTCGTGACCCTGGACGCGCTGCTCGGCCCGCCGGGCTGAGCGGCCGCGCGACCGAGCACGATCCTCCCGCGCAGAGCTCCGCTCAGAGGAAGCCGTTGCGCTTGCGCGGAGGCGGGCCAGCCTCGTCCGTGATGAGCTTGGCGGTCAGCACGGTCGACGACTTGCATGCGACGAACACCGTCTCTCCGCGGCTCATCCAGGTCGGGAACCCACGCTCCACGGGCAGCGCGAGCCGCATGAAGAAGCGGCCGCACGGGACGAGGAGCGGATCGTTGGTCGGGCCCTTCCTCATTCCATTCAGGTAGACCTGCGCTTCGATCGGGCCCTTCACCATCAGGTACCCGAGCTGGTCCGACAGCTCCGAGGGGTCCGGCATCTGGGGCGTGTTCGCAGGGGTGGCTTGCTGCGCGGGCGCCGGCGGCGGTGGCGCCGGCTGCGGCTGCGGTGGTGGCTGCGCCGCGGGGGCGGCGGTCTCGGCCGGAGGCGGCGGCGCCGGCGGCGCTGCGGCGACCGGCTGCTTCTCGTCGCTCCGAATCAGGAAGATGACGCCGAGCGCGACGACGAGCGCCGCGGTGAGCCCCGCGACCAGGAGCTGGTTCACGAGCGGGAACGTGTTGGGTTGGCGCGCCGCCAGGAGCTTGGCGAGCTCCTCGGGCACGGGTCCGAAGTTCGGTCGCTCCGGGGGCTTGTCGAACACCGCCTCGAACGAGGCGACGCCGCCGCCTCCGTCGAGCCACGGATCGGCCGGCGGTCTCGATGCCGGCACGCCCACCAGGTCGTCGGCCGACACGACGACGCGGGGCGCCGACGGAGGGATCGTCCGGCCGGGCGGCGCCTGGGTCACGGTGCGAACGGTGGGCGGACGCACCGCGGGAGGGGTGCCCGAGGCCGGGCGCGCCGAGGACGGCTGCGTCGTGGAGGGCGGGATCACGATCGTCGGATCGCTCGGGAGGCCGGGCGGTCGCGGGATGCTGACGCCGGGAGGCGCCTCGGAGGGGGGGCGCGCGGTGGGGCGCGTGCTCGGGCGCGGAACGCCCGAGACCGCCTCCATCTCCATCGTCCTCGTGATCTCGGAGAGCGGCCTCCGGCTGGACGGCGCGGGGCGCCGCGACGAAGGGGGGCCCGCCGAGTCGCGCCGCGAGCTCTGTCGCATCGCCTGGATGGCCTGGCGGCGCCGCGCGGGCGGCTGCTTCGCGGGCGAGGGATCGATGCGGCTGGCGGGGCCGCGCGTCGCACGCAGCCAGAGCACCTTCTGGCGCAGCTCCTCCCGGCCGGCCTCCGGCTTGACCAGCTTCGCGAGCCACTGCGCGATCTCCGCGCACGAGATCCGACGGCGGTCGGCGGAGGGCTCGAGGGCCGCGTCCACGGCGGCGAGGACCTCCCGCGGCAGATCCGGTCGAAGCTCGCCGAGCGGCTGGAGGCGGCTCCCGTCGGTCGGAGGCTCGAGCCCGGAGAGCAGGGACCACATGAGCACGCCGAACCCATAGACGTCGCTGCGAACGGTGGCGCGCTCGCCGCGCGTCTGTTCGGGCGACATGAAGCCTGGGGTCCCCTTGATCGTGCCGGCGATCGAGTCGGGGCTTCGGCCGAGGATCTTGCCGAGGCCGAAGCCGGCGAGCCGCGCCTGCCCGTCCCAGCCGACGAGCACGTTCTCTGGCTTGATGTCGCGGTGGATGACCGGCGAGGCGTTGCCGTCCTCGTCCGTGGAGGCGTGCGCGTGCGCGAGCGCCGACGCGAGCTGGCTGCCGAGGTAGAAGATGGCGCTGTCGCCGAGCCGCTGCTTGCGTCGGGCGAGGTGGTTGAGCAGGCGGTCCAGGCCGGCGCCGTCGACCTGCTCGAGCACGAGCACGAGGCGCCGCTCGTACTCGAAGAAATCGAACATCCGGACCACCACCGGGTGGTTGAGCCTCGCGCAGATCGCCGCCTCCCGGGCGAGCTCCTCGGCGAGGCGGGCGTCGTCCTCCAGCGCGAACCGGACGATCTTCAACGTCACGATCCGCGAAAAGCCCAAGGGCCCTTCGGCCCGTGCGATGTACACGTCCGACGAGCCGCTGCGGCCGACGTACTTCGCGACCTGGTAGGCCCCGATTTTCTCGGGGACGGGCTCCACCGGGAACATGACCAGAAAAGGATACGTGACGGAGGCGGCCGCCTCCCAGAAACGCTCCATTTCCCCCCAATTCAGTGGGGGGACCGCGCACCTATGCGCCCGTGCCGTTCGGTGACCCTTGACGCGCCCTTCGTACGCGAATACTTCGCATGCGAAATATTGATGGGTATCCCGCTCTCCGACGAGAACAAGGCGGAGGTCGACGCGATCGTCGAGACGATCATCTACCTCTACACCGAGTCACGACGCCTCACGAAGCAGGCGGCTCGGGAGCTCGGGCTGACCGGCCCCCAGCTCACGGTGATCAAGCTCCTCGAGACCTTCGGTGACCTGTCGCTCTCCTCGCTGTCGGGGCGCATCCGCGCGCAGAACAGCACGGTGACGGGGATCATCGATCGGATGGAGCGCGAGGAGCTGGTCCTCCGAGAGCGCTCGACCACGGACAGGCGCGTGGTCTACATCCGCCTGACCGACAAGGGACGGGAGCTCGCGCGGAGCACCGCGGTGGAGCCGCTGGAGATCTTCCGCGGCGTCCTCTCTGCGCTGAACAAGGATGACACGCGCGACCTCCTCCGGATCTTGACCAAGCTGCAGAAGCGGGTCCGCGCGCTCGTACGGGAGCGAGGGCCTGCCTCCGAAGAAGACGGGAAGAAAGCGAACGGTGGGTGATGCAGAGAGAGCGAACGACCTTCACCGGACGACCGCGCAGCGCGACGGGGCGTGATCCCGATCTGTGCGTGGTCACCTGCGCCTTGACCGGCGTCCTGGCGAACCGCAAGCAGTGTCCCGGCATCCCGTATACCCCGGCCGAGATCGCCGACGAGGCGAAGCGTGCGTACGACGCCGGCGCTGCCGTGGTGCACATCCACGCCCGCAACGACGACGGATCGCCCACGTTCTCGCCCGCGGTCTTCGCGCGGATCAAGGAAGAGGTGCGGCGGCGCTGCCCCATCATCCTGAACTTCTCCACGGGGACGCTCATGGATGACGTGAGCGAGCCCGCGACGGTGATCCGGGAGAGCCGGCCCGAGATCGCTGCCCTCAACATGGGCACGATGAACTACTCGAAGTACTCCCGCGGTCGGAAGACCTTCGACTTCGACATGGTGTTCCCCAACACCTACACGAAGATCATCAAGCTCCTCACGGCGATGAACGAGGCGGGGGTCAAGCCGGAGCTCGAGTGCTTCGACTCCGGCCACACGAACGGCGTGTGGCCGCTGCTGGACATGGGCGTCCTCAAGCCCCCGCTGCAGTTCTCCTTCATCGTCAACGTCCTGGGGGGTATCCCCTCCCACGTGGAGTCCTTGCAGCTCCAGACGCGCATCGCGCGGGACCTGCCGGGGTCGCCCGCGGTGGAGTGGGAGGTCATCGGGATCAGCCACGGGCACTGGCGCATGATGGCGGCGGCCCTCGCGCTCGGGGGCAACGTGCGCACCGGCCTGGAGGACCACCTCTACCTCCCGAACGGGGACATGGCCGGGTCCAACGGGGACATGGTCGAGGTGCTGGTCCGCATGGTGCGCGACGTAGGCCGCAAGCCGGCGACGGTGGACGAGGCGCGCGGGATCCTGGGGCTCAGGAGCGAGGCGTGACGCCGCGCCCCTTCCGGGCGCTCGTCGTCTCGACGGAGGGGCCGCGGCGGACCCTCACGCTCTCGAATCCGAGCCGCAAGAACGCCATCGGCCCGGTCATGGTGAACGAGCTCCTCTGGGCGCTCGAGGACGCCCACGCCGACGACGACGTGCGGGTCATCGTCCTCACCGGGGCCGGCGACGCCTTCTGCGCCGGCGGAGACTTCGCCCAGATGACCGGCGGAGCGGACGGCCCTGCGCTCCCTCCCAAGGGGGACTACGCCGACCTCCTCCTCGCCCTGGTCCGCGCGGAGAAGCCCGTGATCGCGCGCGTGAACGGCCCCGCGATGGGCGGCGGCTTGGGGCTCGTGGCCGCGAGCCACTTCGCCGTCGCCGCCGACTCGGCGAAGCTCGGGACGCCGGAGATCAACGTCGGGCTCTTCCCCATGATGATCATGGCGGTGCTGGCTCGGCTCGTGCCACGGAGGCGGCTCCTCGAGATGATGCTGCTCGGGGAGCGCATGACGGCGGCCGAGGCGCTCGCGGCGAACCTCGTCGGTCGCGTGGTGTCGGCCGCGGAGCTCGACCACGCGGTGGCGGAGCTCTCGGAGAAGCTGGCCGCGAAGAGCGCTCTGACGGTCCGCATGGGGCTCCAGGCGTTCGCGGCGCAAGACGATCTGGACCTCGCGACGGCGCTGCCGCTGCTCCGCGAGCGCTTGGCTGCGTGCCTCGGCACCGAGGACGCGCGTGAGGGCCTCATGGCCTTCCTGGAGAAGCGCCCGCCCGTATGGCGAGGACGCTGAGGCGAGGACGACCACGATGGACATGCGTGAGCTCTTGAAGGATCTCGAGGCGCGGCGGGAGGCGATCCGCCGCATGGGGGGCGAGGAGCGCGTCGCCAAGCAACACGCCCGCGGCAAGCTCACAGCTCGCGAGCGCATGGCCGCGTTCTTCGACGACGGCGTGTTCTTCGAGGTCGGCATGCACGGCACCCAGATGGGCCTGTCGGCGGGCTCGGACGGGAAGGACCGGCCGCCCGCCGACGCCGTCGTGTGCGGCTTCGGGAAGGTGGACGGTCGGATGGTCTGCTGCGCCGCCTACGACTTCACCGTCAAGGGCGGGAGCATCGGCCAGACCGGCGAGGAGAAGGTGACGCGCCTCCGGCAGATGTCGCTGCGCGGCAGGTGGCCGATGGTCTGGTTCATCGACTCGGGTGGCGCGCGCATCGATCCGGGCTCCGCGCATCCCGACACCGTGAGCCTCTTCGCGGGCTCGGGGCACCTCTTCCGTGAGCAGGTCCACATGAGCGGCGTCGTCCCTCAGGTGGCCGCGATGGTCGGTCCAGGAGCCGCCGGCACCGCGTACATCCCTGGGCTCGCCGACTTCGTCCCGATGGTGAAGGACGTCGGGTCGATGGCGCTCGGTGGGCCCTCCCTCGTGAAGGCGATGACCGGGGAGGACATCTCCGAGCAGGACCTCGGCGGGAGCAAGATGCACACGCAGAAGAGCGGCGTGGGCGATCTCGAGGTCGCGACCGACGCGGACTGCATCCGCGCGGTCAAGCGGTACCTCTCGTTCTTCCCCTCCAGCTGCGACGAGGATCCGCCGAGGCTCCCGGTGACCGATCCGGTCGACCGGCGAGAGGAGTCGCTGCTCGATCTCCTCCCCGAGAACCCGCGACGTGCGTACGACATGTACAAGCTCATCGCCGCGATCGTCGATCACGGCGAGTGGCTCGACATGAAGCCTCGTTGGGCGCGGAGCATCATCACGTGCCTCGCCCGCGTCGGCGGGAGCCCCGTCGGCATCGTCGCGAACCAGCCGAACCACATGGGCGGGATCCTCGACGTCGACTCAGCCGACAAGGCCGCCCGGTTCATGCAGATCTGTGACGCCTTCAACGTCCCGCTCGTGTTCCTGCAGGACGTGCCCGGCTTCATGATCGGGTCCAAGGTGGAGCACGAGGGCATCATCCGGCACGGCGCGAAGATGCTCCACGTCATGAGCGCGGCGACCGTTCCGAAGATCTCGGTCGTGGTGCGCAAGTCGTACGGCGCGGGTTACTACGTGATGTGCGGGCGCGCCTACGAGCCGGATCTGCTCGTCGCTTGGCCGACCGCGGAGATCAGCGTCATGGGCGCCGAGGGGATGGTCGGCATCGCCGCGCGCAAGCTCTTCGGAGACACACCTCCCCCTCCCGAGGTGCGTCAGGGCATCATCCAGCAGATCCAGCAGTACATCGACATCTACAAGGTCGCAGGCTGGGGCTTTGTGGACGACATGATCGACCCGCGTGACACGCGGCGCGCCATCGCGTGGGGGCTCGAGCTCGCACGTCACAAGCGGATGGAGCGCCCGGCGAAGAAGCGAGGCATCATGCCCGTTTGAGCGCGCGCTCTCGCGTGTCGGGTGCGAGAGCGCACGCGCCGTCTCCGCGTCTCGCGGCGCGCGCGCACCAGACCGAAACGCGTCGGCGGGAAGAAGGCCGCGCCGGTTGTCGTACCTTTGTCGAGGTGGCGCCGCGGTAGCCGTTGACGAGGAAGTCGGCGGGACCGAGGATGAAAGAACCACCCGAAGACCCGAGGCCCCCAACATGTCGGACATCTACTTCACCCCAAGAAACGTTCTCGACTTGGACAAGTTCTTTCACACGCTGTTCGAGAACCGGCAGTACATCGCCTCGATGCACGTGAACGCCGTCACGCACACGCTGCTGTTCGATCTGGAGGTCCGCTCCGGCGGGTTGCCGGACCACCGCATCCCCATCAAGTCGGCCATGGTCGAGCAGGCGAAGGAGCTCATGTCGCTCCTCCGGGCCGACCTCGACACGGGGCGGGAGCCGTCCCGGTACCTCTCCGAGCGGCTGCTCGCGATGGTCAACCCTCGAGCCTCCGGGTACTAGCACTCGAGGGAACTGATTCTCGCGACGGGATCCTGGTCTTCGAGCGAGCGCCCCGCGCGGAGCGTTACTTCTTTCGGTCTGCGGCCTGGTCTCCGGCCGCAGACCTCGTCTTTTCCGCCGCGTCGCGCCCCTTGACGGTGGAGGTGGCAGCGGCGCTGCTGGCCGTCGCGCTCGGCGCCGGGAGCGCCCCGGTCTTGGGCTCCGCGTCGTAGAAGGGCTCGACGCCCGTCGCGAGCCGTACCAGCGCGGACTGTCGAGCGAGGGCCTCCTCCACGTAGGGATCCATCCGCTGCCCTTCGCCGTCGACGCGCGGATCGAGCACCGGCGTGACCCGGTAGAGACCGGGCCGCCGAAACACGTCGTCTCGGTTGCACACCTCGGCGACCAGGATGGGGACGCGGACCTCCCTGCCCGGCGTGACCGTGAGCATCAGCTCGGTGGGCACGGCATGGGGCGCGTGCTGCCCAGCGCACTCGAACGTACGACGAGGCTGGTTGTCGGGCCCGAGCTCGTCCACGCGGAAGCTGAGCATCCGCCCGCGGATGACCGTGGACAGCGTGCGCTTCCCTTCGTTTACGGCGCGGATCGTGAGGACGATGTCCCGTGAGGACGCGGCGTCGTCGAAGCGCTCCACGTAGATGTCGAGCTGCGGGACGTTGCGGTCGACGAACCAGGACGCACTGCCGGTCGCGGGGGGGCCTCCGCGATCTCCCTCGCGCTCGAGGCGAGGGCCGCTGCGATCCACCGCGGACGTCGGCGCCGGCGACGCTTGCACGACCGGCACGTCGACGACCTCACCGGTGACCACCCGCTTGGGCGCGAACGCCGCAGGTCGGTCGGTGCCCTCCGCAGCGAACGGACCCCTGTGGGTGCCGCCGCCGCGCCACCCGAAGGAGGGCTTCGCCTTCGTCCCTTCCCGGAGCGCGTCGGACGCGGCACCGAAGCATACGAGCCGCGGATCGAACAGCTCCTCGTACACTTCCCCCGGCTCGAGGTAGAGCGCGCGCTTCGCGGGGAACGTGGAGGGGCGCATGGCGCGCGGCGCCTCGCAGCGGTGCCGCCTGGTCGCGCCCTTCGAGGTGGTCGACTCGAGCTCGAGCGAGAGCAGCCGGACGTCGGCTGGGACGCGGATCGGGTGGTCGCCGGTGTTCTCGATCCGCAGCTTCCAGGGCGGGTCGGGCGACGTCGCCTCGACCGTGACGCGGACAGGCAGCCCCGCCGCGGGGGGCGCGGCGCTTCGAGGCGCGGGTGCCGGCGGGGCCACCGCCGCGGTCGTCGTGGGCTCATCCGCCTTCGCGCCCGTGACGAGGGCGAGCGTGACGAGGCCGACCGCCAAGCAGGGGAGTCTCATTTCTCTCCCGAGGTGTAGCTGAGGTTCGAACCCGGTACTACCCTCCCGTTCTGACATGCGGGGCCTCTACGCCATCGCCGATCTGGACTCGCTCTCGGGCCGACGCCTCGATCCGTTGGCGTTCGTTCGCGGCGTCGTCGAGGGCGGCGCGGCGCTGCTGCAGGTCCGCGGGAAGCGCGCGAGCGCGCGGGCGGTCCTGGACCTCCTCCGGTCGAGCGCGCCGATCTGCGCCGCCGCGGGCGTCCCGCTGGTCGTCAACGATCGCGCGGACCTCGCGCTCATGAGCGGAGCGCGGTGGCTTCACGTCGGCCAGACGGATCCGACGCCCGCCGACGTGGCGCGGCTCACCACCCGGGACGGCGCGGCGGTTCTCTCCGTCGGCGTGTCCACCCACGACGAGCTGCAGGCGGAGTCGGCGCTCGAGCTCCGCCCCGCGTACGTGGCGGTGGGGCCCGTCGCGGGGACGCGCACGAAGGAGGACCCCGACCCCGTGCTCGGCGTGGCGCGCGCGCGGGCCATCGCGCAGCGGCTCAAGGCAGCACGCGGTGACCTGCCGGTCGTCGCGATCGGCGGGATCGACGCGGATCTCGCGAGCCAGCTGGCCGGTGCGTTCGACCTCGTCGCGGTCGTCGGCGCGCTCCTGCCCGATCCGGGCGAGGACGCGCTCGCGGGGTCGCGCAGCCGAGCGCGCAGGCTCGTGGCGGCGTTCCAGGAGGGGGGCCGATGAGCTTCTTCCTCTTGGCCGCGGCCGCGGCGGTGGCCGCCGGCGCGGCCGGCTTCTTCATGTCGCGGCGTGCCGCTCCTCCGCCGTCGCCCTCGCCCGACGACGCGCCTCCGCCCGGTCCGGCGCCGCCATCGCCGTCCGAGCTCAGGCTCGCGCTCGCCCTGGGAGACGTGGTCAGCGTGGAGACGCGGAGCGGCGAGGCTCGGCGGGAGGAGCGCTGGCTCGAGGGCGCCCTCGTCGCGCGAGACGGCGCCGAGATCGTCGGTGCGGTGTTCATCGCGCACGAAGGGACGGAGGAGGTCGCGGTCGCGGTGTTCGCCCCGCCCCGCAGGGATATCGCTTGGCTCTCCGCCGCGCCGGTGGAGGCGCTCGGGGTCGCCGACGCCGAGCTGCCGAGCACCCTCGAGATCGGCGGCGTTGCCCTGTCGCGCCGCGCCCGGCTCCCCGTGCACATCGAGCGGCTCGGCCGGGGCGCGCCGCGCCTGGGCGAGCGAGGGGTCTGGGCGGAGTACGAGGCGACGGGGCAGATCGTGGCGATCGTGCTGAGGGGCTCGGCGTCGACCCGAGTCTGGTCGGGGGTGCTGGTGCCGGAGGGGGAGTACGATCGCATGGGGAGCGGGGGGCTCGCGTGATGGACGCGGTGAGCGCCGCCGAGCAGAAGGCGATCTTGACCGAGCTCCGCGGCCTCATGGAGGCGGCGTTCGCGTGGGGGGCGTGGGGGCGGATGTTGGTCACGGTCGGCGCTGCGCCAGACGGCGGCGTCGCGGTCGAGGACATCCTGGTGGAGGAGATCTTCGGCGACGAGGAGGCGCTCGATCCGATCTTCACCGGACCCGAGGCGCGCGCGAGCCTCCCGGCGCTCGCCAACGCGGTGCTCGCCCTCTGCCTCCTCGACGGCCTCGACCAGGAGGACGTCCGAGGCGGGACGTTCCTGCAGACCCGCGACGGGGGCCTGGCGTTCCTCTCCGGCCTGGTCCGCGCGCCGAGCCCGTTCCTCGACGTCCGGCGGGTCGAGCTCGTGCAGGCGCTCAAGGAGAAGAACGCCCTCCTCCGTGAGCGCTACGGCATCGGGGCGGGGGCGGAGCTCGTCACGGACATGGAGTCGGGGAGCCTCGAGGTACACCGCGGCGGGCAGCTCGTGGGGGTCGGCGAGCAGGTCGTGGTCGGGTCGTTCGCGCTGAGCAGTCGGTCGTGGGCCTGGGGCGCGCACAACCCGAGCCTGCCGGAGGCGGCCCGCCGCCGCTGCGCCGACCTGCTCGACGCCCTGGAGGACCGGCGGCCTTGGGAGATCAGCACCCCCGGTTTCGTCACGGACGAGCCCACGGCGTGGCTGCTGTCGGCGCTCCTCGCGGTGGAGCACGACCTGGACGGCGTCGCCCGGCTCGAGGCGCGCGGCGAGGACGGCTTCGTGCTCGTGGGGCTCCGAGCGCTCTCCCCGGCGGCCTTCGCATGAGGTAGACGCCACGGGTGCCTGTCCTCTCGGCGCGCGGTATCTCGAAGTCTCGGAGCGCGGTGTCGCTCTTCGAGGACGTCTCGCTCACGATCGCGCGGGGGGAGC
The DNA here is from genome assembly GCA_964492175.1 of uncultured Polyangiaceae bacterium. GTDB lineage: Bacteria > Myxococcota_A > Polyangia > Polyangiales > Polyangiaceae > Xiheicaenibacterium. The sequence goes on from CAZBJI010000052.1 coordinate 24,065, forward strand.
GCGTGGGCGTCCTCGGGGTCAACGGCGCCGGGAAGTCGACCATGCTGCGGATCCTCGCCGGGACCGAGGCGCCGGACGTAGGCGTGGTCGAGCGCCGGCGCGACGCGAGCGTCCTCTACCTCGCGCAGGAGCCGGAGCTCGAGGCGGAGCTCTCGCCACGTCGCATCGTCGAGCAAGGCCTCGCGGCGTGGCGCGACGCCACCCACCGCCACGCCGAGATCACGCTCCAGATCGAGCGGGAGGGTCCCTCGGAGGAGCGGCTCGCCGAACAGACGAGGCTCTCCGAGGCCGTCGAGCGGCTCGGCGGCTGGACACGCGGCCACGTGGTGGACGACATGCTAGGCAAGCTCGGCGTCCTCGATCGTGACCGGCCGGTCGGGACGATGAGCGGAGGCGAGCGCCGGCGCGTCGCCTTGGCCAGGCTGCTGGTCGCCCGTCCGGACCTCGCGATCCTCGACGAGCCGACGAACCACCTCGACGCGGACACGGTAGCGTGGCTGGAGGAGTACTTGGTCGAGGAGCACAAGGGGGCGGTGCTGCTCGTCACCCACGATCGCTACGTCCTCGACGCGGTCTGCGATCGCATCGTCGAGCTCGATCGCGGGTCGCTGGCCGAGTACCAGGGTGGGTACGGCGACTACGTGGAGCAGAAGGCGGAGCGGCTCGTCCACGAGGAGCGAGTCGAACAGAACCGTCTGAACCTCGTCCGTCGGGAGAAGGCGTGGCTGATGCGTGGCGCCAAGGCGCGCAGCACCAAGCAGAAGGCCCGCATCAAGCGCGCGGAGGCCGTGATCGCCGCCGAGCCGGCGCGGATCGGCCCTGGCGTGGACCTCGCCGGGCTGGGCGTGTCCGCCCCGCGGACGGGCAGGACCATCCTTGATCTCGTCGACGTCACGGTGAGCGTCGGAGGACGCGACCTCCTCCGCGACCTGACGCTGCGCCTCGGGACCGGGGAGCGCGTGGGCGTCGTCGGGCCGAACGGCGTCGGCAAGACGTCGCTGCTGCGGGTGATCACGGGGGAGCTCTCGCCCGCCCAGGGCGAGGTGACCGTCGGGGTCCAGACGCGGATCGCGCTGTTCGACCAGGCGCGCGTAGATCTGGTCGACGACTGGACGGTGCTCGAGAACGTCGCCGAGCGCGAGGGGGCGCACCGCACGGGGCCTGGCGTCGTGACGATCGGCGAGAGGGTCCTCGAGATGCGGTCCTACCTCGAGCACTTCCTCTTCGACGCCCACAAGCAGCGTCAGCGGGTCGGGTCGCTCTCGGGGGGCGAGCGGGCGAGGGTCGCGCTCGCCAGGATCCTCAAGAGCGGCGCCAACCTCCTGCTGCTCGACGAGCCGACGAACGACCTCGACGTGGCGACGCTCGGCGCGCTCGAAGAGCTGCTCGAGACCTGGCCAGGCGCGGCGATCGTCGTGTCGCACGATCGCTGGTTCCTCGATCGCGTGGCCACCAGCATCCTGGCGATGGAGGGCGACGGCCGCGCCACCCTCTACCCCGGCAACTACAGCATGTACCGGGACCTGCGGGCGGAGTCGCTCCGCAGGACGAAGAGCGCCCCCGCGCCGCGCGCTGCGCCCGCGCCTGCGCTGGCGGTTCGCCAGGGTGGCGAGCCACCGAGAGAGGTGCGTCCCCTGAGCTACACGGAGCGGAAGGAGCTCGACGGGATCCTCGAGACGATCGCGCACGCCGAGGGCGTGGTGTCGGCGCTCGAGCAGCGGCTCGCCGATCCTACGTTCTACTCGTCGCGGGCCGCCGAGGCGGGCGCAGTGCGCGCCGAGCTCGAGAGGGCGCAGGGGGACGTGGCGAAGCTCATGGCGCGCTGGGAGGACCTCGAGTCGCGCCGCGACGTCAAGCGCCCCCACTGACGTGGGCCCGCCGCCAGCCGGCTCCCAGCCGGCCGCCGACCCGGCGAGAAGGGGCGCCGACCGTGATCGGGAGCAGGCCGGCGGAGCCCTGCCACCCACCCGGTGGCGCGCCCACCCGAGCAAGACCGACCGCCTACCCAGGCTGAACCCAGCGCTCCAACGCGCACGCGCAGAGGCCTGCCACGGGCAAGATCAGCATCCAGAGCAGCGCCGAGTAGATCGCTCCGAGCATCAGCGCCGACCCCGGATCGGCGCCGTTCGCCACTGCGAACAGGGCGTACGAGAGCGGTGCGGACAGGACCGTCCCCCCCAGGAGCACGGTGGTTCGGTAGCGCCGGAGCACGGAGGCCACCCAGCCCAACCCGGCCCCCGCGACCCCCGCTGCGAGGGAGGTGCCGAGGACGACGTGCACCCAGAACAGCGCGTCTCCCGGTTGTGGGGCCGTCGGAGCGCGGCCGTGTCCGTGCTCGACTACGATGACCGCGAGCTGAAAGAGAAGGTGGCAGAGGAGAGACCCCGAGACGCCCACGACGGCGCCCTTGAGGGCTGCCCGGACCCAACGTCGACGCTGCATGATATTTAGATAACCATGGATACTAAAAAGAGCAAGGGCTCGCCGTCGCCCGCCGCCCGCGGGCGCGGACGCCCGCGTGGGGTGACAGCGCGCGGGCAAGCCACGAAGGGTCAGATCTTCGAGACAGCCGTGAGGCTGGTCGCCCAGAAGGGGTACGAGGCGGCCACTCTGCGCGAGGTCGCGGCGCAGGTCGGTGTGACGCACGGGCTCTTGTATCGCTACTTTCCCAGCAAGCAGGCGATCGTGCTCGAGCTCTACGACCTGCTCTCGACCCGCTACGCGGAGCGCGGCGCCGCCCTACCCGAGGGAGCCTGGCCGGCGCGTTTCCTCGCGGCGGTGCGCTTCAGCATCGAGACGCTCTCGCCTCACCGCGACGCGCTCGTCGCGCTCGCGGGCGTGCTGCTGAATGCCCGAGGCGAGGGCGTGCTCTCCCTCACGACCACGGCGTCGCGCGCGCGCGTTCAGGAGGTCTTCTCGCACGCGGTCCACGGATCCGTCGATCCGCCCGAGCCCGCGGTGGCGGAGCCGCTCGCGCGCGTGCTCTACCTGGGACATCTCTCGCTGCTGTTGTTCTGGTTGATCGACCAGAGCCCCGAGCAGCGTGCCACGGCCGACCTGGTGGGCATGCTCGAGCTCGTCTCCACCTGGCTCCCCGTCTTTCTCGCGACCGAGGCCGGCGCGACCTTGCTCGTCACGCTCGACGAGATTTTGCAGGAGGCGCTGCTCGGCCAGGAGGCGGGCAGCCGTCCGGGGGAGCCGTGATCGCGCCCGCGCGAGACACCCCGTCAGTCGGCGTCTTCGAGTGAGACGCTCGCGATCGGGTACCGCACGAACCGCACGCCCCCGCCGGGGCGCGCGGTGAACGTGAGCGAGGCGAGGTCGCGCTCTACGCACGCCGCAGCGCTGCTCGCGTAGCCCGCCGCGAGGGCCGTGTCGACGACCCGACCTTCGGCGTCGACGGTCAGCGCCACGTCGAGCGGGGCTCCCGAAGGCTCCCCTCGCTCCGCCGCGGCTCGAACACAGAGCGCGACCGCCTTCAGGACGCGCTGCTCGTGGTCGGACACCTGCCCCTCGATCTGGAACGTCGTCTCGGGCGGTGGGCCCCCGCCGGGATCGCCTCCGCGAACCGAGGCGCCTCCGGCCCCCGGAACGCTGGGGGCGGGCGCGGACCCAGGTGTCCCAGCGCTCCGCGCGGGGACCTCGCCGGCGGTCGCGGGCGCGGTCTCCCACACGTGCCCGATCCGCGCCGCAGTCGACGCGGTCGAGGTGCCGCTGCCGCGCTCCGGTGCGGCGCCGCAGCCGGAAAGGACCAGCAGCGTCGCGGCGACGCCCGCCAGCAGCCGAGCCGAGCGCCCCCCCGACGCCGCGCGGCGGGGGCGACGGGGAGAGCGGCGGCGCTCGTGCGCTCGGACCGGTGGTTCGACGCGGGGTGCCTCGTTCACGGGAGCTCGGGGAGGCGCGGGCTGCGGCCGTCCGAGCCCGACGACTACCTCCGATGCGGGCGCGGCCCGGGTGTTCACGAGCCGCGGAGCGCCCGCCCCACGCCGGCGCGGTGCAGCCTCAAGGCGAGGCTCGTGAGGACGTGCGCGGGCATGGCGTTCGCCATCTCCAGGTCCTCTGTCGCCGTCATGACGTCTGCGTAGCCGTGCGCGAGGGCGGCGGCGACGTCGTCGTCTTTCGTGCGCCGCGCGAGCCCTGCGAGGTGGGCAGCCAGATCGTAGAGCCTGTCTCGGGCGACCCTTCGATCCGCTGGGGCGGTCTCCCCGAGCCGAACGCACGCGCCCGCGGTGCCGGCGGACGCCGCCGCGGTCACGTCGCGCAGGAACGTCGCAAGCGACTCCGCCCGCTCTACCTCTGCGAGCTCTTCGGCCTTCTCTACGCTTCCCTCCGCCGCGTCGAGGAGCGCGTCGGAGAGCTCCGCCTTCGCACGGCCCCGCTCGACGAGGATCCGGCGCAGCGTGGCGCTCGGCAGCGGCCCGAACCGCACGAGCAGGCTCCTCGAGCGGATGGTCGGCAGGAGCTTGTCCGGTCGGTTCGTCAGCAGGATGAAATGAGAGCCCGCGCGAGGCTCCTCCAGCGTCTTCAGGAGCGCGTTCGCGGCCTCCAGACGCAGCTCGTCGGCGCGCCGGATGATGAAGACCCGCGCCCGGCCCTCGGCCGGCGCGAACGCGACGTGCGGCAGGACGATGCGTCGGATCTGCCGGAGCGTGATCCCGGAGCGCTCCTCCACGCCGAGGATCGCCTCCGAGTAGAGGCCCTGCTCCACCACGATGACGTCGGGATGGAGCGGGACGTGGGGAGACCTCTCCGACACCTCGGCGACGCGCGTGCACGCGCTGCAGGTGCCGCATCCGAGCGGCGCGCCGCCGGTGCACAGCAGCGCCTGCGCCAGACCGAACGCGGCGAGCTCCTTGCCGACGCCTCGAGGACCCTCGAACCGATAGGCGTGGTGCACGCGGCCTGCGCCGAGCGCGCGCGATAGCATGTCGCGGGCCTCGTCCTGCCCGATGAGGTGCGCGAGCGTCATCGCGTGCCCCGCCGCGTCGCTGCCTTCTTCGGGGTGGGGGAGCGGGTCTTGGGTGTGTCCTTCTTCGGCGCAGCGCGGCGCCTCTTCGGCGGGTCACCGGCGCCGGCGACCTTCTTCGGGGCCTTGGGGGCGCTGGCGACCTTCTTCGGGGCCTTGGGGGCGCTGGCGATCTTCTTCGGGGCCTTGGGGGCGCCGGCGACCTTCTTCGGGGGCTTGGGGGCGCTGGCGACCTTATTTGGGGCCTTGGAGGCGCTGGCGACCTTCTTCGGGGCCTTGGGGTCGCTGGCGACCTTCTTTCGAGCAGTTGTCCGCTCCGCCCGTGCGCGCGCGTCGGGGGCGGGCGCGCGCGCGGGCTTCTTCGGATCGGGGGCGCGGTCGACCTTCTCGGGGACAGGCGGGCGCACCGGCGGCTCCGCCTCGCCGCGCACCCGCCGCGCGAGCACGTCGATGAGGTCCGGCAAGCCGAACCGCGTGGCTGCGCTGACGAGTCGGAGCCTGACGCCTGCCCGTGCGAAGGCTCGCTCGAGCGCGGGGAACGCCTCACGCACCTCGGGGAGGTCTGCCTTCGAGAGGGCCACCACCTCGGGCCGCGTGGCGAGCTCGGGGCTGAAGGCCGCGAGCTCGGCCCGGAGCGCGCGGTAGTCCGAGAGCGGATCCCGGCCCTCCCCGGGGTCCAGCGTGACGAGGTGCAACAAGACGCGCGTGCGCTCGACGTGCCGCAGGAAGTCGATTCCGAGGCCCACCCCGGAGCTGGCGCCGGGGATGAGCCCAGGGATGTCCGCGACGACGAAGGTCGAGCCGCCGAGGCGCGCCCCGCCGTAGGCGCTGACGACGCCGAGCTGGGGAACGAGCGTGGTGAAGGGGTAGTCCGCCACGCGCGGCCGAGCCGCGCTCACCGCGCCCACGAAGGTGCTCTTGCCCACGTTGGGGAAGCCGAGCAGGCCCACGTCGGCCATCACCTTGAGCTCGAGGCGGAGCGTCTTGGTCTCTCCTGGCTCTCCCTTCTCGGCGCGCCGAGGCGCCCGATCGAACGACGTCGCGAAGTGGATGTTCCCCCGACCACCCTTGCCCCCGCGCGCCACGACGAGGGCTTGCCCGTCCTCGACCAGGTCCCCGACGAGCTCCCCCGTCTCTTCGTCGTGGATCTCCGTGCCGAGCGGGACGCGCAGCGTCTTGTCTTCCCCGGCGCGGCCGTAGCAGTCGCTGCCCATGCCGTGCTCCCCGCGCTCGGCGCGTACGGTGTGCTGGTACGCGACGTCCTGCAAGGTGGAGAGGCCCTTGGCGGCGACGAACGACACGTCTCCGCCTCGGCCCCCGTCGCCCCCCGAGGGGCCCCCGAACGGCCGATACTTCTCGCGGCGGAACGCCACGGCGCCGTTCCCGCCGTCTCCAGCGATCACGCGGATGCGGCACTGGTCGACGAAGCGCATGTCGCCGCTTTAGCACCGCGCCTCGCCAAGACCAAGACGTGGGTCCCCCTCGACGCCGCGGCGGTCCGGCCCCATAAGCGCGGATCGTGCCGGCCCGCGTGCTCGTCCTCGACGACAACCTCGACCTCGCAGAGAGCGTCCGCGAGGTGCTCGAAGGGTCGGCGGATCTCGGCGGCGTCGAGGTCACGCTCGCGGAGGACGCCAAGACGGGCCTCGCGCTCCGCGCGGCGCGCCCGTTCGACGTCGCGATCGTCGACGTGAAGCTCCCCGACGCGTCCGGGCTGGATCTCATCGCCCCCCTCCGCGCGGCGGAGCCGCCCTGCGAGGTCATCCTCCTCACCGGCAACGCCACGGTGGAGAGCGCCATCCGAGCCCTCCGGCTCGGCGCGGCGGGCTTCGTGCTGAAGTCGTTCCGGCCCGAGGAGCTGATCGCCACGGTCCAGCAATCCCTGGAGAAGGCCGCGCTCCGCCGGGAACGGGAGCGCTACGAGCGGCGCTATCACGCGCTGATGAACGCTGCGGACGTCCTCATCGTGGGGCTCGACGAGCGGGGACGGGTCGTGTTCTTCAACCCGAAGCTCTCGGAGATGCTCGGCGTCCCGGAGGCGGAGGCGCCGGGCAAGGTCTTCTCGGAGGCCTGGGTCGAGGAGCCCGACCGGCTCGCGCTCGACGGCGCCCTCACGCGCGCGCTCGACGGGGAGCCCGCCAACCTCCTCGAGGTGGGGATGTTCGACGCGGACGGCGCGGTGAGGCGCGTGCGCTGGCACCTCTCCGGCGTGCGCGAGGACGCGCCTGGCGTCGTGGATCACGTCTACGCCATCGGCGTCGACGTCACCGCGAGGCGCGCCCTCGAGCGGCGCGCCGCGAACGCCGAGGCGCTGAACGCGATGGCGCCGCTCGCGATGGGGCTCGCGCACGAGATCCGCAACCCGCTGAACGCCGCCGTGCTCGAGCTCCACTTGCTCGGGCGCGCGATCGAGCGCATGGAGGACCCGGCGCAGCGCGACCCGATGCGTCGCCGCGTCGAGATCGTGGTGTCGGAGATCCACCGGTTGGAGCGGCTCCTCACCGAGTTCCTCCAGCTCGCCCGACCGCGCGAGCGGAAGCGAGAGCCCGTGGAGCTCGACCGCCTCGTGGCCGAGGTGCTGGACCTCGAGGCGGAGGCGTTCGCGCGGTGCCACGTGACGCTCACGCGGGAGCTCGAGCCGGGCTCACGGGTGAGCGGCGACACCGAGAAGCTGCGGCAAGTCGCGCTGAATCTGGTGAAGAACGCGCTCGACGTGATGCCCGAGGGCGGCTCCCTGACGGCGGGCGTGCGCTGCGACGGCGCGAGCGTCGTCTTCACGCTCACGGACACGGGCAAGGGGATCGATCCGCGCATCCTCGCGGAGGTCTTCGACCCGTTCTTCACCACGAAGCCGGCGGGGACGGGCCTCGGGTTGCCCATCGTCCGCAAGCTCGTGGAGCAGCACGACGGGCGCGTCTCGCTCGCGTCCAAGCTGGGGGAGGGGACGCGGGTGACCGTGACCCTCCCCGCGTGGATCAGCCCACCAGCCGAGACGGAGGCTTGAGCGGCAACCCGGGCTTGGACCCGGGCGCGGACGGGATCGCCTTCGGGATGAGCTCTCCCTCGAGCGCGCTGATCGCGGAAAAGACCCGATCCATTCCGAAGTCGAGCGCCGCCTCTTTCTGGAAGATGGTGGGCACCTTCATGAGGCGCATGCACGTCATCTTCCCGAGGTCGATCTCACGCTCGATGAACGCCTCGAAGGATCCGAAGCCCTTGGCCTGGAAGAGCTCTCGGGCCTGGATGTCGGTGAGGATCTGGCCGATCTCGTAGAAGCCCTTCTCCAGCCGCTTGCGCAGCGTGCGGATCTTCTGCGTCTGCGCGTGGAGCTCGGCGATCTTCCGCTTGATCTCTTCGGCGCCCGAGGGCGTCCGGATCGTCGCGCGCGCGCTGCCCGGGGGGGCAGGCTCGGCCGCTCGGGCACGAGCCTCTGCGGCGTGCTTGGCGGCGTGTCGGGCCGCCCATGGGGCGGCGCCCCTCAGGCCGAGCTTGCGCTTCGGGTTCAGGGGAGGGAGGGCAGGCAGGGCGGACGACTTGTCGCCCTTCGCGTCGGGCTTGGCATCGGCTTTACCCGCTTTCTTCTTCGAGACAGGCTTCTTGGCCACTTGGCCTTTCTTGGCGGGCTGGGCGCCGCCAGCCTTCGCCTTTTGAGCGGGTTTCTTCGCGGGTTTGCCAGATTTCGCCTTCGCCATCGGATATTCGCCCACCCTCTGAAGCCGGAGCCGGTGGGACGACTTAGCAAATGAGGGCGCCAATCGTCCAGTCCTCAGCAGCAGAAACCACAGTTTCGCTCGGTTCCTCGCCCGTGCTCGGGGCGGGTTTCGGGCGGCCGGCGAGCGCGGGCGGGGCCTCCAGCCGAGAGCCGCTGCCCCGCTGCGGCTCGCTTTCTCGGGTTCACGCCGCGAGCCGTTCGAGGTTTCTCTTTTGATTCACGCGTCGCGCCGTGGGAGTTGCCTCCGGTGGCCCCCTCCCCGGACGACCGCCAGCCCGACCACTCCCCGCCCGAACGGGCTGGTGGCGGCATCGCGGTGGTCGTGAACGGCAACGCCCAGAGCGTGAGCGACGAGGTGATCACGACCCTGGATCAGATCCTCGATGGGGGCGACCTCTACGTCTCCCGGCGCATCGAGGACGCCGACGCCATCGCCAAGAACCTCCTCGACCGAGGCTACGAGACCATCTTGACCGGCGGCGGCGATGGCACCTTCACGGTGCTCGTCACCGCGGTGGTCCGTGAGGCCAAGCGGCGCGGCGTGGCCCTCCCTCGCTTCGGCCTCCTCCGGCTCGGCACCGGCAACTCGCTCGCATGGGTCGTCGGCGCCAGCCCGCCGGGGAAGGGGCCGCGCGTCGCCAAGGCGCTGTCGGCCGACGTCGCGCGGCTCCGCGCCGACGCCGGCAGCCGCATGCTCCCGCTGGTTGAGGTGGAGGAGATGCTGTCTCCGTTCTGCGGCTTCGGGATCGACGCGGTGGTGCTCCGTGATTACGCGGCCACCAAGGCCGCGCTCGCCCGCAGTCCGCTGCGCTCGTTCGCGCCTGGAATGCTCTCGTACGTCCTCGCCGCCAGCACGCGCACGATCCCGAGCTACGTGACCAAGCCGGCCTCGCACTGCCGCGTGACGAACCGCGGCGGCGAGGCGTTCCGCATCGGACCGAACGGGGGCGTGCTCGGCCCGCCGATCGTCGCGGGCGACATCATCTTCGAGGGGCCCGCGACCATCTGCTCGGTGTCGACCATCCCCTACTACGGCTTCGGGCTCCGCATGTTTCCGTACGCCGAGGACAGGCCAGGCAAGATGCAGCTCCGGATGTCGACGATCCGCGGGCTCTCCTTCGTACGGCACCTGCCGGAGATCTGGGCGGGCACCTACTACAACCCGGAGGAGCTCTTCGATTTCTACGTCGACGACGTGGAGGTCGAGATGGACCCGCCGACGGTCTTTCAGGTGGGCGGTGACGTCCTCGGCGACCGCCAGCGGATCCGCGCCAAGCTCCATCCGCCCGTGCCCGTCGTCGACTTCTACGCGCCGCCGCGCGGGAGCTGAGCTCGATCGTGGAGGCGGAGCCGGCGCACCGCCCGAGGGCGCCCGCCTGCGCTCAGCGGCCGGCCAGCAGGTTCTCGGTGCAGAGCGCCCAGAACGTGGCCGTCGGCTTCTCGCCGAAGCTCGTCTCGAAATCGACCATGCGCGAGAGGACGCTCGCGGTCCTGTGGCCCTGCATCTGGGAGGGGTGCTTGCGTCCTTGGTCCAGGTACGCGCGCAGGAAGAGGCTCTTGTCCGTCTTCGGCAGGCCCCGGACGTTCCGCACCCACTTCTCGAACGTCTTGGGCGCGAGCAGGTACTGCTCGACGTTCGAGACGTAGAACACGCCCACGCTCTTGCCCTCGCTCCGGAGGTAGGCGGAGAGCTGGGGGATGGCCTTGTCCCCTGCGAAGTCACCGACGATCGGCACGATGCGTCCCCCCTTCTGCATCGTCTGGACGTAGCGGAACGCCTCCTCGGTCGCCAAGAAGCTGCCCGACTCGTCGCCCGGGCTCCGCGTCTTGAGCAGCTCGCGGAGCGTCGGGTAGGTCCTGCCGTTCTGGGCGTGCAGCTCGAAGCGAATCCCGAGCTGATCGGCGAAGAAGGCGCGGTGCATCTTCTGCAACCCCGCCTTGTCCTCCGCGGAGAGCTTCACGCCGTAGGAGCGCACGCGCCGCATGAGCACCGCGTGCGCGGTCTCGAACGTATCCTCGGTCGCCGCGCCGCGGACCGCCGCGTCGAGCACCGCCTCGACGTCCGCGTCGGGGGCGTTGGTCGCCTGCGCGTCGTGCGCGCGCCCGAGCAGCAGCGCGACGAAGTGCGCTCGGGACGACGCTTGCTCGAACGCGGCGCGGTAGAGCAAGTGCAGCAGCATGTTGGCTCGCCGGATGTCGACGATGAACGCCATGCTGGGGCGCGCGATGGCGACGTACGAGAAGTTCTGCTCGGGGCCCACGCCCAGGTAGACGCCCCCCGGAGGGGCCGACGCCTCCAGCTCCTTCGCCACCTGGAGGTAGCTCGTCTCGTTCGTGACGAGGTTGTCGGAGAAGAAATAGGTATCGGGCTCCGACAGGTCGTTCACCAGGTCCGCGAACCGCTTCGCGTCGGCCGCTGCCTTGCGCTGCGCCGAGGCATGGAGCGCGGGGCTCCCGGGGGCGGGGCTGTCCACGGACGTGCTGGCGGCGCCCGACGCGGCCGCCGCGCTTCTCTCGGCGGTGTGCGCCACCGACGAGGAGCCGTCCGTGACGGGGGGAGGCGTCGCGCAAGACACCGGGCACGAAGCGGCGAAGCAGAGCACGAGCGCCAGCGCGGAGGACGAGAGGCGAAGCGGCATGGTCGAGAAACGCACCCTGCCAGCGGGCCATTCCGCGCCGGCTCGGGGTGGCATCACACATGCTACCCTGCTCTCGCATGGCGGCGAGGTCGCATCGTCCGTTCTCCTTGGTCGTCGCGGTCGTGCTGTCCGCCTGCGCCGCCTCCGCCGAGGCCTTCGTGTGGCCCAACGTCCCGGAGAAGATCGCCAAGGGCCTCGCGTCCAGCGACCCGACCGAGCGGAGGGTGGCGGCCCAGGAGACCGCGCGGCTCCCGCCTGCGCTCGCGCGGCCGCTCGTCCAGAAGGCGATGGCCGACGAGGACCCCGAGGTGCGCATCGCGGCGGCGGCAGTCGCCGTCAAGCTGAAGCTCGAGGGCGCGGGGGACCTCGTGGCCTCGTGGCTCACGGAGCCAGACTCGAGGGTCCGGCTGGCGGCGTGCGAGGTGATCCGCGTCTCCCCGACCGACCGCTCGATCGGCGCGCTCGGCCGAGTCCTGTCGGATCCGTCGAAGGACGTCCGGCTCGCGGCGGCTCGCGCGATGGGGCGCGCCACGTCCGCGAGCGCTTCGAGCCTGCTCTTGGGCCACCTCGACGACGCTTCGCCCGAGGTGCGCGTCGAGGTCGCCGCCGCGCTCGGGCGGCTCGGCGACGCGCGGGCGGTGCTGCCGCTCGTCGGAAAGGTGCAGGACACGGATCACGCCGTCCGCCGCGCCGTCGCGCGCGCGCTCGGGGAGCTCGGCGACGTCCGCGCCACGAGCGCTCTCGTCGTGAGCCTCAACGACGCGGCGGTGGAAGTGCGTGTGGAGGCCGCGCACGCCCTCGGGAGGATCGGCGGCGACGACGCCACGCTGGCGCTCGCCCCCTTGGTGCAGATCGCCGGGGACGGCGCTCGCGGCGCCCCCTCCGCGGAGTCCGCCCACGCGGTGAGGGAGGCGGCGCTCACGGCGCTCGGGCGGATCGCTACGCCGCGCGCCGTCGAGCTGCTCATCGCCGCGCTCGACGGGGATCGACCGGACGCAGAGCGGACGCCGGCGCAGGCCGCCCTCGTCGCCGTCGGCGCGCCGGCGGTGCGGCCGCTCCTCGCCACGCTCGCTCACAGCGTGTCGCCCCGGACGGCCACCGGCGCCGTGCAGGCCCTCGGTGCGATCGGGGACGCGTCCGCGGCGCCGGCCATCGTCCGCGGGATGCAGCGTGGCGTCGTCCCCGTCACCGCGGGGCTGCGAGGGCTGGCGCGGCTCCGCTCGCCCGACGCGCTGCCGGCGATCCTGGAGCTGATCTCCGGCGACGCCTCCGCGGTCCGTGTCGAGGCGATCCGCGCGGCGGGGGAGCTCTTGGATCCGACCCGACCCGACGGCCGTGCCGTCGATCCGGTGGTCGAGGCGCTCCGCGATCCCACGCTCACGCTCGACGAGCGCGTGGGTCTGGTCCGCTTGCTCGGACGAGCCGGCTCCCCGCGCGCGGGACCGACGCTGCTCCAGTTCTCCAGCGACAAAAGCGCGGCGGTCCGCCGCGCCGCGCTGGTCGCGATGGGCGGCCTCTCGGCCGGAAGCGCCGCCATCGACGCGGCGCTCGTCTCGGCGCTCGACGCCGACGGCGGCGCCGTCCGCACCGACGCGGCGATCGCGCTCTCCAAGGTCGGCACGCCGGCGGCGGGCCCGGTGCTGCTCGAGCGGTTGCTCCGGTCGGCGGAGCAGGACAGGGCGGCGCTCGGGCTCGCGCTCTCTGGCGTGCTCGGGCGCACGCCAGAGGGTCCTATCATCGCGCAAGCAAAGGCCGCCCTCGGATCGGCGCCCTCCTCGGCCCGCGACGCGCTGATCGAGGGGCTCGGGCGCGCCGGCGGCGCGGCCGCCCTGGAGGCGCTGCGCGCAGCGGCTGGCGGCCACGTGGACGACCGCCGCAAGATCGCCGAGGCGCTCGCGGGGCATGGCGCGTCCGCGCGGCCCGAGCTCGTGGCGCTGGCCTCCGACGCCGACGCCGGCGTGCGAGCGGCCGCCGTGTGGTCGCTCGGCTTCGTCGGCGCGGACGAGCCCACCAAGCAGCAGCTGACGCGGGCCCTCCAGGACGCCGACGCGGCGGTCGCGGGGAACGCCGCAGCGTCGCTCGGGCGCGCGGCCGCCGCGGCCAAGCGGCCCGAGTGGGCGAAGGCTCCGCTCTGCGCGGCGCTCCACGACCCGCGCGCCTACGTCCGCGCGAACGCGCTCGCGGGGCTCGACTTGGCCGGCGCGGCCTGCGAGCGCGCCCTCGTGGAGAGCCTGCTCGCGTCGGATCCGGCAGACGCGGTGCGCGTCGCCGCGGCCCGCCACCTCCATGACCTCGCCAGGGAGCACCCCACGGACCCGGCGGTCCGAAGGGGCCTCCGCCGGTGCGCGGCGGAGGAGGTCGTCTTTCGTGTCGCCCAGGTGTGTGAGCGCGGCGGTAATGTGGGTGAAGGTCGTATGTTCCCCTTGGTGGTGTTCGTCGTCCCCGATGGAGGCGACCTGCCCCAGCCGCGCGCGCCGTTCTCCCTGGTGAGGCCCGACGGGACCATCAGGCTCGGCCTGGCGGACCGCCGTGGCGTCGTCTTCGAGGCCCAAGTGCCCGAAGGCATGGTGGAACTCGCCGTCCCAGCGCCGCTCGCGTGGTCTCGGCCCTGATGGCGTGTGCCTCGACCGAGGAACTTTTGCGCCCAAAGACCGTCACAAGCCCGTTGTACCAAGCGACGTAGGGCCGAGGGCGTCGCGCCGCCCCGGGAAGCCCCCTTCACCCGAGCGCGTAGTAGGAACGCCATGCGAAACCGTACCTGGTCGACCCTCCCTCCCGTCGCTTTGGTCCTCTCCGTGGTCGGCCTCGCCGCGGCCGGCGGGTGCGGAGGTGCTGCGCAAGACAACGCGGCGCAGGATCTCGCGAAGACGGCGGCGCAGCACCCGCAGGCCGGTCGGTGCGAGGCCGGGGGAAGCGCGCTTCGGCCGGTAGGCGGCCTGCAGCAGTCGAACGCGGTGGCGCTCGGCGCCTTCAGCGAGGGCCCTCTCGCGGGCAAGACGCTCGCCTTCGTCGCGGACGAGGACGCGAAGGCCGTGCTCGTTGTCGACGTGGACGGGAAGAAAGAGATCGCGCGTCAGCGCCTCGACGAGGCGCCGGGCCAGCTCATGGTGATGTCCGACGGGCGACTGATGGTGACGCTGCGCGGCGGCGCGCAGCTCGCGGTGCTCCACCCGGCCTCGGATGGGACGCTGGCTCCCGGCTGCGCGGTCTCGACCGGCGCAGAGCCGATCGCGCTCGCCGTGACGCCCGATGAAAAGACGCTGCTCGTGTCCGCTGGTTGGGGCCGCGCCCTCGAGTCGTTCGACGCGGCGACGCTCGCCAAGAAGGCGAAGGTCGACCTCCCGCGGGAGCCTCGGCAGGTCGTCATCGATGACGCGGGCAAGTTCGCCTACGTCTCACACGCCGTCGGGGGCAAGACCAGCGTCGTGGATCTGACGGCGATGAAGGCGCAGCAGCCCATCTCCTTCATCGTGAACCCGAACATGGCCGTCGACGACGTGGGCGATCGGCCCTTCAGCCTCGCCTCCGCGGTGACCAGCGCGGTGGGCGGAGGCGAGAAGGCGATCCCCGGCCGCTTCGGCACCAAGATGGGCTGCCAGGGCTTCCCGATGGTCAAGTCGGTGGAGCCGAAAGGCCGCATCATCGCCCCGCAGATCCTCGTCGACCCGGGGGATCCCGAGAACCGCGCGCAGGGCTACGGCGACGCCAACCAGCCGACCGAGGTCGCCAACGTGGCGGTGATCGACGCGGGTACCCGCCGCATGGTCAGCGCCTCGGTCGGGCACGTCCCCGACCGACACTTCTTCGGCGGTGACTCGCGCGAGCCGCAGGTCGGCGAGTGCATCCTGCCGCGCAGCGCGGCCGTGGACGCCGACACCGGCACGCTCCTCGTCACGTGCCTCGGCATCGACTCGGTGGTGGCGTACGACGCCACGAGCGCGAACCCCGTCTCGGTCGAGAAGGACCGCTGGGACGTCGGCTCGGGCCCGACCGGCATCGCGGTGGACGGCGCCAAGCGCCGCGCCGTCGTGTGGTCGCAGTTCGAGCGCTCGCTCGAGATCATCGCGCTCGATCAGCCCGTGGACGGAAAGAAGCGGCAGAAGAACGACCGCATCGCGGTGAAGCCGGCCGACCAGCCGCTGCCGCTCGCGTTCGTGCTCGGACGCCAGATCTTCCACGCGGTCGGCGACGCGCGGGTCTCGAGCGACGGGCGCGCCTGCGCGAGCTGCCACCCGGACGGGCGCGACGACGCGATCACCTGGGCTACGCCCGAGGGGCCGCGGCGGACCATCATGCTCGCGGGCCGCATGGCCGGCACCGAGCCGCTCGCCTGGAACGGCACCAGCAAGGATCTCCGTGATCACCTCACGCACACCTTCGATCGCCTGAACGGGCAGGGCCTCCGGAACGTGGAGCTCGAGGCCCTCGTGTCGTACCTGGAGGCGCTGCCGACGCCGCCGAAGGAGAACGACCTCGACGCGAAGAAGGTCGCGCTCGGCAAGGAGGTCTTCCACTCGCAGAAGGCGGAGTGCGGCACCTGCCACGTCGACGGCGGGACCGACAACAAGACCCACGACCTCGGATCCAAGGTGCGGGCGGACAAGAAGGGCGCGTTCAACACGCCCTCCCTCAGCTACTTGTCGGGCCGCGGCCAGTTCTTCCACGACGGACGCTACGAGACGCTCCGCCAGCTCCTCGTGGAGTCCGACGGCATGATGGGCCACACGAAGCACTTGAAGCCCGAGGAGCTGGACGCCCTCGAGCTCTACCTGAGGTCGCTGTGATCCGGAGCCGAGCGATGAAGACTCCCACCCTCCTCTCCGCGGCGCTCGCCCTCGGGCTGGTCGCCTTCGCCTCTCCGTCCGTCGCCGCCGACAAGAAGGCGGAGCCGACGAAGGCCGCCGAAAAGAAGGCGGAGGCGGCGAAGAAGAAGGCCGAGCTCGGCATCATCGAGAAGCTCCCGACCGGCAAGCTCGAGTACCCCACGACGTGGAGCCCGCCGAAGAGCATCCCCGCGAGCGAGAAGGTGGAGGGCTTCTACGTGGAGGTGCCCGAGCACCTGAAGCGCTCCACCGATCCGTACCGGTACGTGATGGTGTCGAGCTCCAAGGAGCAATCGGAGGCACGCAACCGGGGCAACAGCTTGAGCGGCGCTCCCACGTGCTTCACGACGGCGCACCCGTCGATGGGGAACGATCTCAACTGGTCCGGCGGCCTCGCGGTCAGCGCCACCGTGCAGAACTACGCGCGCGCCAACTACGGCTACGGCAGCCAGTTCGGCAGCGTCCAGATGTTGCGGTCGGAGCGCGTCGTGAAGGAGACCGCGGACAAGATGACGTACGAGATCAAGGTCGCGTACGTCGACGCCGAGACCATGGGCGTCCGGCTCGTCAGCTCGACCACGGTGGACTTCGCGCTCGTGAAGGAGCTGCCGGGCAAGCTCAAGGTGTGGGGGGCGAAGTCGACTGGGGAGGCGACCTTCCTCGTGCGACGAGACCGGCACGAGAAGGAGCGCTTCCACTCGAGCCACCTCACGGTGCTCATCAACGGCTCGCACTCCACCTCCGGCTCCGAGGGGTGCCCCGTCACGTTCAGCCTGAAGACGGGGAAGAACGTCGCCGTGAACGCCGTGGTCCAGACGGAGACCCTGCTCGAGGTCAAGAACGTGAAGGAGGAGGAGGAGGACGGCAAGCGCGGCATCATGCCGTCCCTCCAGGGCGCGCTGCCGTCGTTCGGGCAGCACGAGGCCCGCCTCAGGCCCATCAAGATCGGCTTCTCCAGCACGTGGATGAGCCAAGACACGAAGCCCATCGTCACCGTGTCGCACGGCTGGGCCGGCAAAGAGCGGACGCAGCCCCTCTAGTCGGCGTCGTCGTCGCCGGCGCGCCACTCGGAGCTTGTTCGGGCCCCGCCCGATGCCGCATGCTTCGCGCGATGGGGCTCGCGGCCGGCGACAAGGTAGGACGCTACGAGATCGAGTCGCTGCTCGGCGCCGGAGGAATGGGCGCCGTGTACCGAGCCCTCGACACGGAGCTCGATCGGCCGGTCGCGCTCAAGGTGATCACCGGGCAGGCGGACGAGGCCGCCGTGGCGCGCTTCAAGCGGGAGGCGAAGGCCGCCTCGCGGCTCTCCCACCCGAACGTGGCCGTCGTGTACGACGTCGGCATGCACGAGGGCACGCCCTACCTCGTGATGGAGCTCCTGGAGGGCAGCCCTCTCCGCGCCTTCGTCGGGGATGAGGGCGTGCCGCGCGACCAGAAGATCGCGTGGCTCGAGCAGGTCGCGAGCGCCCTCACGGCCGCGCATGACGCGGGGCTCGTGCACAGAGACGTGAAGCCCGACAACGTCTTCGTGACCAGCGCCGGCACGGCCAAGCTCCTCGACTTCGGCATCGCGCGGTCCGACCCGACGGTGTTCGACCCGAGCGCCCCGACCGCGGAGGCGGGGGCGCAGCTCACCCAGACCGGGACGGTCATCGGCTCGCCCTACTACATGGCGCCCGAGCAGCTCCGCGGAGAGGCCGCGGGCGCACGCGCGGACCAGTTCGCCTGGGGCGTTATGGCGTTCGAGCTCCTCACCGGGGAGCTGCCGTGGGGCAAAGCGGCGAGCCCGTTCGAGCTCGCCGCGCGTGTGCTCCACGATCCGCCACGCGATCCGGCGAGGCTGACGGCGGCGGCTCCTCAGGCGGTGGCCACGGCGGTCACGCGCGCGCTCCAGCGGGACCTGACCGGCCGCTTCGAGTCCATGCGCGCGGTCGTGCAGGCGCTGTCGGGCCAAGAGACGGCGCCGCCGCTGCCGCCGCCGAGCGCGGGATCGGACGCCGGCGCTGCGAGCACCACGACGGACACGCCCGCCGTCGCGGGCAAGACGGGCGAGGTCCCGGCGCGGCGCTCGCCGCCGTGGGCTCTCTTCGCCGTCGTGATCCTCGTCGTCGCCGGCGGCGTCCTCCTCGTCCGATCGATCCTCGAGGGAGCGCGGCCCGCGGCGAGCGCCGCCGGGTCCGCCGAGCCGATCTTGGGCCTGAGCGACGAGGCGACGCGCGAGCGGGAGCGCCAGCTCTACGGCCCGCCCGATGCGCCGAGCGCGGCGGCCTCCGCGGCGGCCTCCGCGGCGGCTCCCCCTCCTCCGCGCAGGTGCAAGGAGAAGCACGAGTGCTTCGAGGGGCAGCACGCGTGGTGCGACCAAGCCGAGCGGAAGATCGTGTGCTGCGCCAAGGGGCTCGTCGGCACGCTCGCGGCGCGGTGTGAGTGCGCGCCCGGCGGCACGACCGAGAAGGCGCTCGTCGACGGCGGCTGCGCGCCCGCGAGGCCCGAGTACACGGCCCACATACAAGCGGTGATCCGCAAGCGCTTCGACGCGTTTCGGTCTTGCTACGAAGAGGCCCTCAAGCGGAACCCACGCATCGGGGGCAAGCTCGCGCTCGGGTTCGTCATCGGCCGCGATGGGAGCGTGCACGACGCCGGCATCGGCGGCACGGACGTCCCGGACCCCAAGTTCCAAGACTGCGCCGTGGAGCACCTCGTGAAGCTGAGCTTCGACCCGCCGCCGAACGGGCACATCACGGTGACCTATCCGCTGGCGTTCTCCCCGGGCGACTGACACCCGCCGGGCCGGAGCGCGCGATCTCGAGGCGTCGCCCCGCGCCAGGTGCTGGCGCACGCGACGGGCTCGACAGCTCGGGCCCCCTTCGCCGGCGAGGCGGGGCCCGAGCTCTTCGAGGAGCGATGGGTCCAGGGGACTACGCGTCGCGCCGGTACATCGTGACGACGCACGCGCCGCCCAGGCCGATGTTGTGCTGGAGCGCGACCTTCGCGCTCGGCACCTGGCGGTTGCCCGCTTGGCCGCGGAGCTGCCACACGAGCTCGGCGCACTGGGCGACGCCGGTCGCGCCGAGCGGGTGACCCTTGGAGAGCAGTCCTCCCGACGGGTTCGTGACGACCTTGCCGCCGTAGGTGTTGGCGCCGTCCCAGATGAACTTCTCCGCCTCGCCCTCCCCGCAGAGGCCGAGCGCCTCGTAGGTGAGGATCTCGTTGGCGGTGAAGCAGTCGTGCAGCTCCACGACCTGGACGTCCTTCGGCCCGAGGCCCGCGCGCTCGTAGGTGAGGTCGGCGGCCTTCTTCGCCATGTCGTAGCCGACCATCTTGATCATGCTGTCTTCCTGGAAGGTGGAGGGCATGTCCGTGGCCATGGCCTGGCCGGCGATGTAGACCGCTCCGCTCTTGCCCTTGCGCTTGAGGAAGTCGTCGCTGCAGAGGATCGCCGCGGCGGCCCCGCAGGTGGGTGGGCAGCACTGGTAGCGCGTGAGCGGATCGAACACCTCCTCCGAGGCGAGGATCTCCTCCACGCTGAGCGCCTGGTTGAAGATCGCGAGCGGGTTCTGCGCCGCGTGCTTGCGCGCCTTCTCGCTCACCTTGGCGAAGGTCTCGCGCTTGGTGCCGTACTTCCAGCGGTACTCGCGCCCGGCGCCGCCGAACATCTGCGCGGCGCCCGGCGCGGCGGAGAGCCCCTGCACGTCGTTCATCACGTTCGCGTGCTGATCGAGGGGGTTCGTGCGGTCGTTCCACTTCGCCGCGAGCGCCCCCTTCTCCATCTGCTCGAAGCCCACCGCGAGCACGCACTCCGCGATGCCGCCCTCGATCGCCTGCCGCGCGAGCATCAGCGCGGTCGAGCCCGTCGAGCAGTTGTTGTTGACGTTGAAGACCGGGATCCCCGTGACGCCGACCTCGTAGACGGCGCGCTGGCCGCACGTGGAGT
>CAZBJI010000053.1:0-43669 GCA_964492175.1 uncultured Polyangiaceae bacterium
GCCCGGCGAAGAGCTCGCGGAGCAGCGCGAACGCGCCCGTGTAGGTCGCCGGGTTCGAGCGAGGCGTGCGACCTATCGGGGCCTGATCGATGCTCACGACCTTGTCGAAGTGCTCGAGGCCGTCGACCCGGTCGCACGCGCCGACGGGGACGCCGGAGCGGTAGTGCACCTGCCGCGCCGCGGGGAGGAGCGTGTCGACGATCAGGCTGCTCTTCCCGGACCCGCTGACGCCCGTGATCGCCGTGAGGAGCCCGACCGGGATCGCGACGTCGACGCGCTTCAGGTTGTGCTCGCGCGCCCCGAGCAGGCGGAGGAAGATCGGGCCGGGCTTCTTGCGCGGTCGCGGCGTGTAGAGGGGCTTTTCGCCCGAGAGGTACGGCCCCGTCGCGCTGCAGGGATCGGCCGCAATCCGCGCCGGAGGACCCTCGGCCACGATCGTCCCGCCGTGGACGCCCGCCCCCGGGCCCATGTCGATGACGTGATCGGCGGCGAGGATCGCCTCGCGGTCGTGCTCCACCACGATAACGCTGTTGCCCTGGTCGACGAGCCTCCGCAGCGCCTCGAGCAGCCGCGCGTTGTCGCGGGCGTGCAGGCCCACGCTGGGCTCGTCGAGCACGTAGAGCACGCCCACCAGCGCCGAGCCGATCTGGGTGGCGAGCCGGATCCGCTGTCCCTCGCCGCCGGAGAGGGTCATCGCGGAGCGGTCGAGCGTGAGATAGTCGAGCCCGACGTCGATGAGGAAGCCGAGGCGAGCCGCCACGGCCTTGAGCAGCGGCTCGGCGATGGCGCGCGCGCGGTCCCGGAGCTCGGAGGTCGCCTCGCTGGAGCGGACGACCAGGGCGCGGAGATCGCGGAGGGGGAGGGTCCCCATCTCGGCGATGTTCCTGCCCGCCAGCAGCACGGCGAGCGCCTCAGGGCGCAGCCGCCGTCCGCCGCACGCCTCGCACGTCCTCGTGACCACGAACCGGCCGAGGTCCTCCGGTTCCCCGCCGTCGTCGCCGGCGTCGGCGTCGTCGTCTCGTGCGAGCTCCCCCGTCTCGAGCGCGCGCTCCAGGCGAGGCACGATGCCCTCGTAGGCGGCGCGCCGCCTCGCGCGCTTGCCCTCCGCGGGCTCGGCGCCGCCGACCCCGTGCAGGATCGCGGTCTTCGTGGCCTCTGGGAGCGCGGACCAGGGGACGTCGGGGCTCGCGCCGAGCACCTTCACCGCGCGGTCCACCTCCACGGCGAGCTCGACGCTGCCGCGGCGACCCCACGCGGCGACCGCTCCTTCTCGCAGGGTGCGCCGCTTGTCAGGGACGACGCGCTCCGGATCGACCCGCGTCCGGTGCCCGATCCCGTCGCACCTCGGGCACGCGCCGTGCGGCCCGTTGAAGGAGAACATGCGGGGCTCGATCGGCGGCAGCGAGACGCCGCAGTCGGTGCACGCGAAGCGCTCGCTCGCCCAGAAGGGGTCCGCGCCGCCGCCCGGGTCGACGAGCAGGCGACCCTCTCCGGTCTTGAGGGCCAGCTCCACCGAGTCGGTGATGCGACCCTTCGAGCCGTCCTTGACGATCACGCGGTCGACGACCACGTCGAGATCGTGCGCCTTCTTGCCGTCGAGCACGATGTCGTCGCCGAGGTCCACCGTCTCGCCGTCGATCCGGACCCGGACGAAGCCGACCCGGCGGAGCCTGTCGAGCTCGAGGCGCAGCTCTCCGCGTCGCGCGCGGGCGATCGGCGCGAGGAGGGAGACGCGGGCGCCCTCGCCGAGGTCGACGATGAGGTCCACGATCTGCTGGACCGTCTGCGCCTGGATGGGCTTGCCGCAGCTCGGGCAGTGTGGGGTGCCCACGCGGGCGAAGAGGAGCCGCAGGTAGTCGGCGATCTCGGTGACGGTCCCGACGGTGGAGCGAGGGCTCTTGGCGAGCGCGCGCTGCTCGATCGCGATCGCGGGGGAGAGACCCTCGATAGACTCGACGGCGGGCTTCGCCAGCTGCTACAAGAACTGTCGCGAGTACGACGTGATGATCTCGAAGTAGCGCCTCTGCCCATCCGCGTTGATGGTGTCGAAGGCGATCGAGCTCTTTCCCGAGCCGCTCGGGCCGGTGATGACGACGAGCTTCTCGCGAGGGATGGAGCAGCTGACGCTCTTCAGGTTGTGCTGCCGCGCCCCGCGCACGACGAGGTAGCTCATCGAGGCTCCTTCGGTAGCACAGCGGGGCGGCGCGCGAGAGCCTGGTTTCTCCTGGCGCGCGGCCGGGCCTGGCGGAGCGCTCGCGCGGGACCTCGGCTCGCGCGCTGGGCCTCGGCGCGTCGATGAGACTACGATGGGGGGGTGTCGGGCCTGGCTCGTAGGTACGCCTTGCCCTTGGTGTTCGCCGCCTCGGCGCTGGCGGCCATCCTCTTGGTGAGGGGAGGGCGGCGCGCCCCGGCCCCCCCCGCTGCGCCGTCCCCCGTGGCCTCGCACACGCCGGACCGCGGCGATGACGGGCTCGGGGCCGCGTCCACGCCAGCGCCGACGCCGGCGCCCCCGTCGCCGGCGCCTTCGCACGTGGTCGCCCAGCCCGGCCCGGGCGGGTGTCCCCCGGACATGGCGATCGTCGAGGGGTGGTTCTGCCCCTTCGTCGCGCACCGCTGCGAGAAAGAGCGTCGCCCCAGCGCGCCGGGCTTGGAGCCGGTGTGCCTCGAGTACCGAGCGGAGGTGCTGTGCGAGGGCACGATGGAGCGGCTCCGGTACTGCATGGATGTCTTCGAGTATCCGAACCAGCGAGGGGTCGTGCCCGCGGTGCTCGTGGATTTCGACGAAGCCGCGCGGGCGTGCGAGGTGGAGGGCAAGCGGCTCTGCACGCCCCAAGAGCACGCGTTCGCGTGCGAGGGCGAGGCCATCCACCCCTACGCCGTAGGCGAGGCGCGCGAGCCGAGCGCGTGCCGGTGGGACGTGGGGGCCGAGGGGCGGGTCGCGCCGAGCCGAGGCCCGACGGTGGCGCAGGCGCTCGCGCTCGTGGACCGGCGCGCCGCGTCCGGGAGCCACGCGGCGTGCGTGAGCCCGTTCGGGATCTCCGACCTCTCCGGCAACGTGGCGGAGTGGGTCGCCGACCCGCAGGGGAGCCGAAGGCGCGAGCCGTTCGTCTCCACCGTCGCGGGGGGCGCGTGGGGCATGGGTGCGGCATCGTGCCGCACGTTCGACGCCTCCCAGCCACCTCCGCACCGCGCCGCCGCGGTTGGCTTCCGCTGCTGCACCGAAGCCCCCCGCGACGCCTCGCCGGGCCCGGATCGCAGGCGCGCTCGAGGCGGAGGCTTCCGTCCGATCGGCGCGCCGCGATGACGCGGCGCGGGTCGTCCGAAAGTCACGCTTCCATGCCCGCCCCCCTTCGACTAGCGTGCGGCTGTGGCGTCCGGATGCGGCCGGGTGAAAACGTCTCTCGGATGGGCCCATAGCTCAATCGGTAAGAGCCCCCGGCTCATAACCGGGCTGTTCCTGGTTCGAACCCAGGTGGGCCTACTACAAAGCCTCCGGCGCCGACCCCGCGGCGGCTGCGGTGGCTCCGCCCGCCTGGAGGACGCTCCCCGGAGCCCTCCTGGGGGGCCTCTCTCCGGTCCCTTTCTTGTGGCCGACGCGCCGCTCGGCCGGCACCGAACTTCGCTGAGGTGAACCACTTTGAGCATTCGCGACAACATTCCACACCTCGAGGCGCTCTCCGACCTGGACGAGCGCATCCGAACCCTCGACGAGGACCTCGCCCTCCGGCGGGGTGGGCTCGACGCGCTCAAGGCCGAGGTGGAGTCCCTCGCGCGGCGCATGAAGGAGGGGCGTGCGTCGATAGGCCAGATGGACAAGACGCGCAGCGAGCTCTTCGCGGAGGTCCGCCAGATGAACGGCCAGATCGAGAAGTCGCGAGAGAAGCTCGGGCGGTCTCGGAACGAGCGAGAGTCGATGGCGGCCCAGCGAGAGCTGGAGGAGCTGAAGAAGCTCGTCCGGGATCGCGAGGACGAGATCGAGAAGCTCGGCGCGGTCGCGGACCAGGCCAAGGCGTCCGTCACCGAAGCCGAGAAGCGGCACGCGGAGCTGACGGCCGAGCTGGAGGGGTCGGCGGAGGGCGCACAGAACGCGCTGCAGGCCAAGGAGAGCGAGCGCGCGGCCCTGCACGCGGAACGCGAGCTCGCCGTGAAGAAGCTGACGCCGATCCTCTACCGGCGGTACGAGACCATCCGATCGCGCAAGCCCAAGGCGATCGCCAAGACGCATGACGGGACGTGCAGCGGCTGCAACATCGCCGTCCCCCCGATGATGTTCCAGCAGATGCTGCGCCAGGAGGAGTTCGAGCAGTGCCCCCAGTGCCGGCGCATCCTCTACTACACTCCACGCCCAGCTGCCGGGGGCTCCGAGAGCTGATGGGATGAAGAGCTGCGGGCAGTGCCATCGGCTGTTCGACGACACCTCCGGCTTCTGCCCCGTCGACGGCACGAAGCTGGAGGCGGTCGACCCCGCGCGCGTCCCGACGGACCCCGCCGATCCGCGCATCGGCAAGAAGACTTGCAAGCGCTACGTCATCTACCGGACCGTCGCGGACGGCGGCATGGGGCGCGTGTACCAGGCCCTCGACGAGGTGGCGCAGCGGAGCGTCGCCATGAAGATCCTCCACCCTGAAGTGGCGGCGGACTCCGTCGCGGTCGAGCGCTTCAAGCGGGAGTTCGAGATCTCCAGCAGCCTCCCCCACGACCACATCGTCGACGTCCTCGGGTTCGAGAAGACCGACGACGGCTCGTTCGCGCTCGTCATGGAATACCTGGAGGGCGAGGAGCTGCGCCTCCTCCTCAAGCGAGAGAAGACGATCCGCCCCGAGCGCCTGATCCGGATGCTGAGCCAGGTCGCGCTGGGGCTGCAAGGCGCCCACGATCGCAAGCAGGTCCACCGCGACCTCAAGCCCGACAACATCTTCCTCTGCCACACGCCCGAGGGGGACGTGACCAAGATCCTGGATTTCGGGAGCGTCCGGGACAACTCGGAGAACGCGAAGAAGCTCACGGTCATGGGTACGACGATCGGCTCGCCGTTCTACATGGCGCCCGAGCAAGCCCAAGGGCTGGCGACGCTCGATCACAGGGCCGACGTGTGGAGCGCGGCGGCGATCGGCTACGAGTGCCTCACTGGCAAGGTGCCCTTCGCGGGCTCGACGGGGCCGGCCATCTTGCTCGCGATCCTCACCCAGGATCCCGCGCCCATCTCCGAGACGGGCCGCGAGCTCGGCGTCCCGGTGACCTTGGACGAGGTCATGGAGCGTGCGCTCGCGAAGAACCCCGCGATCCGCTTCGGATCCATCGGTGAGCTGGCCGACGCCGTCGGCGGAGCGTACGGGCTGGAGGGCGACCACCGCCTCTGGGCGACCCTGGCGGAGGCGAAGCTCACGAGCCTCATCGCGGAGCGCCTCCCCGCGAAGCTCGAAGAGCACGCGCGCGCCGCGATGGCCGCGCCCCAGCTCGCGAGCATGGATGAGGCCTTCAAGGCCGGGTCGGAGGGCGGACCGAAGGGCGGCGCGCTCCCCGACGACTACGTGATCATGGGCATTCCTCCGGAGCGGCCCCTCTGGTTCTGGCCGGCGCTCGGGGGCGGCGCCGTCGTCGTCCTCTGCCTCGTGATCTTCCTCATCGCGCGCTAGCCCTGGAGCCCTCACCCTCGAAGAGCTCGCGCAGCCTTCGACGGCGCGACGGCGGCGGGAGCTCTCGGGCGGCGTAGCGCCTCGCTCCGATCGGCGAGCCCGCTCTCGTTTGCGTGGAAAGTTCGTTCCGAGGGGGCTAGCCTTGGGACATGGCTCCGACACGCCCCCACGTGATCGGTCGCGCCTCCGTCGCTCGACGCCTCGTCGCCGTGGCTGGGGCGGGTCTGGCGTTCACGCTCCCGCCGGCGCAGGCCGCGTCGGCGCCGGTAGGCCCCGCGGCGCCCGCCCACGCGCCCGTGGCCGGTCCAGGCAAGAGCAGGGTCACGGCCGACGCGTTCACCGTCGAGATGAAGGCCGCCAGCGCCTACGCGGCCGGGCAGGAGGGCGTCGTGGAGGTGGTCCTGGCGGCGAAGGGGGACTTCAAGATCAACGCGCAGTTCCCGACGAAGCTGAAGATGGGCGAGCCG
The DNA here is from genome assembly GCA_964492175.1 of uncultured Polyangiaceae bacterium. Taxonomy (GTDB): domain Bacteria; phylum Myxococcota_A; class Polyangia; order Polyangiales; family Polyangiaceae; genus Xiheicaenibacterium. The sequence continues at coordinate 6,104 of CAZBJI010000053.1, forward strand.
CCCGAGGGCGTGACGTACCGCAAGCCCGTGCTGAAGAAGGACGACGGCACCTTCACCGAGAAGGAGGGCTCGTTCAAGGCGCCGTTCGTCGCCCAGAAGCCGGGCCAGTACACCGTGGGCGCGACCGTCTCGCTGAGCGTCTGCAACGAGAAGAAGTGCCTCATGGAGAAGGTCGCGGTCGACGTCGCCGTCACGGTGAAATGAACGGGGGGCCGCGCGGGCGCCCCCCACCTTGAGCACGATGGCGCGACTGTCGACGGGGGAGAGGCGCCCGCCATGCGGCGTGAGCTCGCCGAGGCGGCCGCGCTGGCGAGGCCGTCGAGCGGGTGGCGGGGTGACGCGCGGTCATGCGAACCGGCTCGTTTCGCTCGGACGGGGAGACCCCATGCCGCTACTCTCCCCGCTGTGACTGACGGGACGGATCGAAAGGCGTTGGCGCTGGCGGAGCTCGACGGGATCGCGGACGCGCTCCAAGACCGGTTCAAGGCGTCCAAGTCGGTGCTCTCGTTCCGGGAGTACCTGGAGCTCTTCGCCGAGGATCCGAGGCGCCACGGGCGAGACGCGGCGACCTACGTCCGTGACATGTTCGATCACTACGGCGTGGAGACCGTGGACAAGCCTTGGGGCAAAGTCTCTCGGTTCCGCCTGTTCGACCTGCCGTGGGATCAGCACGACGACGGGCGGGTCACCCCGCTCATCGGTCACGAGGAGCTGCAGGGCCAGCTCTACCGCGCGCTCTCGAACTTCGTCAGCGAAGGGCGGGCCAACCGGCTCGTCCTGATGCACGGGCCGAACGGATCGGCGAAGAGCACGACGGCGGCGTGCATCCTCCGCGCGCTCGAGCACTACTCCACCCTCGCGGAGGGCGCGCTCTACCGGTTTCATTGGGTGTTCCCCAGCCGCAAGACCACCCGCGGATCCATCGGGTTCGGAGACTCGAAGGATCCGGCCGCAGCCAGCGGCTGGGAGGAGAGCTTCGCGCACCTCCCGGACGAGTCGATCGACGCGCGCCTCCAGATGGAGATCCGTGACCACCCGCTCTTCCTGCTCCCCGTGGCGGAGCGGCAGCGGCTCCTGCTCAAGCTCTACGCCGGATCGGGGGAGGCGGCCCCGGCGTGGCTCATGGCGGGGCAGCTCTCGTACAAGAACCAGCAGGTCGTCGAGGCGCTGATGCTCGCGGAGGGCGGCGATCTGCGGCGCGCGCTCCGGCACGTCCAGGTCGAGCGTTGGACCATGTCCCGCAGGTACCGGCAGGGCGCCATCACCCTCGGGCCCGAGCTGAGCGTCGACGCCGGGGAGCGCCAGATCACGGCGGATCGCTCGCTCTCGGCCCTCCCGACCGCGCTTCAAGCGACGACGCTGTTCGAAGCCCACGGGGAGATCATCGACGCCGCCGGCGGCGTGCTGGAGTTCAGCGACATCCTCAAGCGACCGATGGAGGCTTTCCGATACCTCCAGCTCACGCTCGAGACGGGGGAGGTGAGCCTGCCCCACCAGAACGTCCAGACCAACGTCGTCATGATCGGGAGCGCGAACGAGCTTCACCTCGCCGCATTCCGCGAGCACCCCGAGTTCACGAGCTTTCGGGGGCGGTTCGAGCTCGTCCCCGCGCCGTATCTCCGCAGCTTCGAGGACGAGCGCCGGATCTACGACGTGCAGATCGCCCCGTTCGCGCGCCGCTTCGTCGCGCCCCACACCACGACCGTGGCCGCCGAGTTCGCGGTCATGACGCGCTTGGCCAAGCCGAGCCCGGATCGGTACCCCGCAGAGCTCGCGAAGGTCGTGAAGGAGCTCACCGTCGAGCAGAAGATGGACCTCTACGCCAACGCGCTCCTGCCGGACTCGCTGGACGGTGACGCGCGCAAGGTCCTGAAGAGCGGCCTGGGCACGGTCTACCGGGAGACCGAGGCGACGGTGGACTACGAGGGCAAGGAGGGCGTCTCGCCGCGGACCATGCGCACGGTCCTCCTGAACGCCGCGCAGCACCCCGACTACGCGTGCGTCTCGCCGTTCGCCGTGCTCTCCGAGCTGGACGAGCTCTGCAAGCAGACGTCGGAGTACGACTGGCTGCGGATGAAGCCGCAGGCGGGCGGCTACCACGACACCAAAGAAATGCGCGCGATCGTCCGGCGGCGGCTCCTCGACCGGATCGAGGAGGAGTTTCGGGCGGCGAGCGGCCTCGTCGACGAGCTCAAGTACAAGGAGCTCTTCGACCGCTACGTCACGAGCGTGTCGGTGTGGGTGAAGGGCGAGACGGTCCGCAACCCGCACACGGGCGACTACGAGAAGCCGGACGAGCGAATGATGCGGGAGGTCGAGGGGCTCCTCGGCGTGACGCAGAAGAACGAAGAGCACCGAAGGAGCCTCATCTCGTCGATCGCGGCTTGGGCGATCGACCATCCCGGGGAGCGCGCCGTCAACGAGGTGGTCTTCCCCGACCTCGTGAAGAAGCTACAAGAGGCGGTCTTCGGCGAGCGGAGGAAGCCCATCGCCCTCCTCGTGCGGGACCTCATCCGGGTGCTCCGCGAGCAGCGCGACGCCAAGGAGCGGTCGGTCGACAAGGACCTCGGCGAGCAACGGCGCCGCGAGGCGCTCGCGATGCTCCAGCGCCTCGCCGCGCAGGGCTACGACAACGACAGCGCGCTCGACGCCGCCATGGCGCTCCTGCGCGCGCGGTTCGCGGAGCTCGTGGTCTAGCTCGCAGGGGGGCGGCGTTCGCCCCCCCTAGCGCGCGGTCGCGCCGTCGCCGCTGTGCTTGGGCCGCACCGCCGGGTTCGGCGCCGTGAACGGGAGCGCGAAGACGAGGCGGGGCTGGAGCCCGCGCGGGAGCGGCCCGAAGGGCGCGGCCCGGGTGACGGCGCGCTTGATCGCGTCATCGAACTCGACGATGCCGCTCGAGCGGGTCGTCGTGAGCCCCGAGATCGATCCATCCGCCGCGATCGTGAAGGTCACGGTCACGGCGCCCCCGCGGCCCTCGAGCGCGGCCCACTTCGGGAACGCGTTCTTCGTGAACGGGAAGATCTTGGCGTGGACCGCGCGAACGTAGCCCATCCGCTCGACGTCGCCTGGTCCCACGCCGCCTGCGCCGAGCGTCGACGCCGTCGCGCCCGCGCCCTTCTGGCCCGCGGCGGCCGGGGCGCCCCCGCCGCCGGTGCCGCCTCTCCCGTCGCCGCGCGCGCCGCCGATCGTGCTCGCGGAGAGCAGCGCCTGCGCCCGCGCGCTCACCGCCTGCTCGGTGTCCTCGGTGTCGCTCGGCTTGCCCTCGGCGTTGGCGTCCACCATGGGGTCATTCTGCGTGACGAGGGGCCGCGCGAGCATGTTGCGGAGCGCCGACGCCTGGTGGCCGTCGCGGGCGCCGCCCACGAAGCCAAGCCCGACTGCGCGGAGCGGGCCGCCGAAGGTGGAGGCGCCTGGGCGCCGCGACGGGTCGCCCTCCCCCGGGTCGCCTCCGCCGAGCAGAGCCCCGACCTCGCTCCGCCGGCCTGCTGTCGCGAGGCCGCGCGCGGGGTCGGAGGGCGCCTCGGCGCGCCGCTCCTCCGCGAGCCCGGTGCGGCCCATCGCCACGAAGGTGAGCTCCGTCGGCTCCCGGCTCGAACGCAGGTCCTCCCACGACCGGCGGAGCTTGCCCGAGAGGATGTGCGTGAGCTGCGCGCGCTCCAGGTTCGACAAGACGCTCATGTCGAGCGTGATGCCGTCGTCCTGGTTGGCGAAGTTGAGGGCTTGCTCGCGCGCCGTGGTGTCGCCGCCGCGTCCCCCTCGCGTCATGTCGGGGTGCGCGACGTCGGTCCCGCTCGGCCGAGCCGCGGGGGCCTCTTCGGCGCGGCGCTCGTCCGAGAGCTGCAGCGACTCACGCGAGAGCTCCGGTAGCTCGATCTCGGTGGTGGTCGGCGCGGCCAACGAGGCGACGAGCGGGGGGGGCGGCGCCGGCGGCGTCAGGAGCCTCGCGAGGTGGACGAAGCCGACGAGCGCGAACGTCGCCAGCGCGTGTCCGGCCAGGGAGAGCGCCCCGGCCGTGGTGATGTCCAGCCCGTGCGGGGCGCCCGGAGGGGCGCGGAGACTACCTCGCGGCACGATGATCGAAGTCTGACCCGCTTTTCCCCCTTTCACAAGGGCGGACCCTCCCTGCGGCGGGGGGCCGAGGCAGGCGGGCGTCGGGCGCGAGCTCGCGTGGGCCGAGCCGCGCTGGCTCGGGGCAAGCGTCGCGTGGAGAAGACCGCTCGTCCCGGGCTCGCCGCGCCCGCAGTCTGGCCGCCCCGTCACGCCAGCCGCAGCCGGCGCCTCGCGTTCGCGGTCGTGAGGTCGGCGAGGGCGTCGTACGTCACCCCACGTAGCTCTGCGACGCGGCGCGCCGTATGGACCACGTGGGCGGGCTCGCAGGGCTTGCCGCGGAGCGGGGCGGGGGCGAGGTAGGGGCTGTCCGTCTCCACCAGGATGCGATCCGCCGGGGCGAAGGCCGCCGCCTCTTGAACGGCGCGAGCGTTCTTGAACGTCACGATGCCGGAGAAAGAGAGATCGAAGTCGAGGTCGAGGGCCCGCCGCGCGAAGGGCACGTCCTCGCTGAAGCAGTGGATGATGCCCCCGACGTCGCGCGCGCCCTCCTCCGCGAGCACCGCAAGGGTGTCCTCTGCGGCCTCGCGCGTGTGCACGACGATGGGTAGCCGCAGCTCCCGGGCGAGCCCGATGAGGGAGCGGAACACCTCGAGCTGGGCTCCTCTTTCGGAGTGCATGTAGTGGTAGTCGAGCCCGATCTCGCCGAGCGCGACGATCTTCGGACGCCGGAGCAGCGCGGAGAGCTCCTCGCGCATCGCGTCGTCCAGGACGCGCGCGTCGTGGGGGTGGAGGCCCACGGAGGCCCACACGTCCGGCTCTCCGGCGGCGACCTCGATCGCGTGGCGCGCGGCGTCGAGCGTCTCGCCGACGCCGATCGCGACGAAGCCTCCGACCCCGGCCGCGCGCGCGCGGTCGAGCGCGGCCGCGTGCCCCGAAGGGTAGTACGAGGGGTCGAGGTGGCAGTGCGTGTCGACGAGCGTGGCCATGGCGGATCAGCCGAGGATCCGGTCGAGCGAGATCGCGCATGCGGCCCGGACGCTGAGGTGATTGTAGCCGGAGCCGGGCGCCCCCACGATGGGCTCGAGGCGCACGTCCGCGTCCTCGAGCACCGCAGGCGCGATGCCCCAGCCGGTCCCGAAGGTCAGCAGGACCGGCTTGCCGGTCGCTTCGAGCCTGGCGCGGGCGCCGGCGTAGGGCAGCACGTCGCCGTCGCGAGCGCGGGCGGCGGTCGTCCAGAGCTCGACGGATCCTCGCCCGCCCAGCGCGGCGAACACGTCCGGCAGGGAGGGCGCGACGCGGACGATCTCGAGCGCCGCTGCGCGATCGGGGATGCGGCGCTTCCCGGACCCCTCCACCCAGTGGGCGCGGATGCGACCGGCGAGCTCTCGCTGCGCCTCGATCGGGTGCACGATCCAGAGCGCCGCCGCGCCGTAGGTGAGGGCGCTGCGCGCCATGTCGTGCAGGTCGAGGTTCGTCATCGCGGTCGTCACGATGCCCCCGTCTCGGTCCAGCACCGGATGGTGGAGCAGCACGACGTGGACCTCGGCTCGAGAGGGCGACGCGGGCGCTCGCGTGAAGAGGTCGGGTCGGCGCGCCCGCGTCCGCTCGCGCGCCTGCTCCGCTCGCCACGCCTCGATGGCCGCGTGGTTGCCGGATGAGAGCACCTCCGGCACGCCCGCCCCGCGGAACTCGGCAGGGCGCGTGTACTGCGGATACTCGAGCTGCCCGCCCAGCGCTTCGCTGAAGGACTCCGACGATGCGGACTCGGCGTTTCCGAGCACGCCCGGGAGCAGGCGGCACGTCGCCTCCAGGATGGCCATCGCGGCCACCTCGCCGCCCGTCATCACGAAGTCACCGAGCGACACCTCCTCGTGCACGAACGATCGCACCCGCTCGTCGAAGCCCTCGTAGCGTCCACAGACGAGCGCGACGTGGGGACGCGCGGCCAGAGCGCGCGCGTCGCGCTGCCGGAACGGCCGACCTTGCGGCGTGAGCAAGACGCGGTGCGCCGGCGGCAAGCCCGCGCGGGTGGCGCGATCGTCCGCCGCCTCGAGCGCCGCCACGACGGGCTCGACCCGCAGCACCATCCCCGAGCCGCCGCCGTAGGGAGTGTCGTCCACCGAGCGGTGCTTGCCGAGGCCGAACTCCCGGAGCGGCACCATCGTGACGTCGAGCGGCCCGCTCGCGGCGCGCCCGATCATGCCAGCGGACAAGAGGGGCTCGAAGAGCTCCGGAAACAACGTGATGACCGAGACGTGCATCGTCAGCCGGTCAGGCCCTCGAGCGTCGTCAGGCGCACGACGCGCGCCGTGACGTCCACCTCGGCGACGAACGCGTCCGTCAGCGGGACCTCGACGGAGGTCCCGTCGGCGAGATCGACGACCAGGACGTCGCACGTCGGGTAGCTCGCGAGCTGCCGAACTGTGCCCACGACGTCGCCGGTCACGAGCTCGGCGCGGGCGCCCTCGACGTCGCACGCGTAGAACTCGGCCCCCTCGGGCTCGGGGAGGTCGCCTCGGGCGACGAGGAGCACCGCGCCGCGCACCGCCTCCGCGTCGTCCCGCGTGTGGACACCCTCGAGCCGCACGAGCAGGGCGCCCTCCGTCGGCCGGACCGCGCTCACGAGGACGCGCCGCTCGGGCGCCCGGCCGAGGCGCAGGAAGAGGTGGCGGCCCTTCGCGATGGCCGTGCTCTCGCGGTTGAACACCTTGAGGCGCAGCTCGCCCTGGACGCCGTGAGGCCGCGCGACCTCGGCGATCGCCACGAGCGTGGTGGGCTCGGGCTGCTGATTGACAAGGTCGGGTTGTCCCTTCATAGTGCGCCGCGTTCGCGCCTTCCACGTGAAGCAAGAACGAGAAGTCACGCTCCTCGAGAGCGTTTGCCGAAGTAGCTCAGCCGGCTAGAGCAGGCGTTTCATACGCGCCGGGTCGGGGGTTCGACTCCCTCCTTCGGCACCGGTCGCCTCGTCAGAGACCACCCGCGTGCGGTCCCCGCCCGCCCTCCCTCGGCCCGCCGCGGGGCGGCGGCGGGCGGGTCCTCGAGGTGGAGGTCCTCGGGGTGGAGGTCAGGGCACCTGGTAGGGGCGCAGGCCCCGGAAGGTGACGCTCGAGACGGTGTCCGGGTACACCCACACGGTGTGGTAGCCGAGGGTGACGACCTGTCCGTCGACGAGCCCCACGGCCGCTGCGTGTACCTGGCCCTGAGGTACGTCGAGCGCCGCGTAGAGGCCGAGCTTGCTCGTCGCCTTGGCGCCGAGGTCGGGCAGCGGTTTGTCCTCGTCGCTGGTGAAGTACGTGAGCGCCTGCTTCGGCCGGTCGATCCCGGCGACGGCGTTGAGGAGGCGCACGTCGCCGCAGTCGTGGACCTCTCCCGCGACGGCGCCGTTGCCTGGGGTGATGGGCTTGCCGATCGCGGTCCCGGGGATGACGGAGTAGTCGGGAGAGGCGAGGGCGCGGACGTTGTGCCTCCAGGCGCCGGCCATCACCTCCGCGTTCGGGATGTAGATGTTGTACTGGATGAGCGGAGCCCACTTGTCGTCGCCGTCGATCGACTCGGTCTTGATCGCGAGCTCGGTCTCGGTCGGGACTGCCGGGTAGGTGTACGCGCACTCCCAGCGGGAGTCCGTGCAGTCGTCGGGCATCGTCTCTTCGCCCATGTTGGTGCAGTCGGCGACCGTGGTGATCGGCGTTCCGATCGCCTCACCGAGCTTGCCGTCGTTGGCGCTGCCGTCGCGCACCACTCTGTGGAACGTGATCTTGAGGTTGCCCGAGTCGCACCCGCTGGAGAAGATGCGCGCGAAGCCGGTCACGTCTACGTTCTGAGGGGTGCCCGGCTTCGCGGGGTACGTCGCGGGCTGGAAGCAGCTCACCTGCGGGGCGCCCGGGCCCGAGAACTCGTCCGTGTCCGTGGCGCGCGCCAGCGCGACGGTCGGCGCCTGGAGCGGGACCCCGCACACGTGGTTCTTCTCGGACGTCACGAGATCGCAGTCGGTGCTCCCTGCCGTGCAGAACTCCTGGCTCGCCGCGGGCGCGAGGTTGCAGACCGCCCCTCCTCCCACGTTGGCCGCCCCTGAACCCCCTGGGTCGCCTCCGCTGTCGCCACACGCGAGCGCGAGAGGGAGAGCCAACCCGACCAAGCCGATGAAGCAACTGCTGCGCATGCCCCCAGGATTGCCTGTACTTTGGGGGGGAGACAAGGGCCAGTTGCACTCATGACGCACGATCGGAGGGACCTCATCCGTCGCCGCGCGACAGAGCTCGGTTTCGACGCTGTCGGCGTGGCGCGGGCCGACGTGGCGCTCGGCCCCGAGCTCGACCGGTACCGGGCCTTCTTGAGCGCTGGCAAGCACGGCGCGATGGACTACCTGGCCCGGGACCCCGAGGCCCGCGGCCGGCTGGATCACGAGGCGATCCTCCCCGGGGCCAAGGCCGTGATCTGCGTGGCGCGGTCCTACGCGAGGAGCGCGGCGGAGGAGGAGGCCGATCCGCCGCTGTCGCGCCGGATCGCGCGGTACGCGCGGGGCCAGGACTACCATAACTTCTTGCGTAAGAAGCTCCGGCTCCTGGCGAAGTTCGTGCGGTCCCTCGAGCCGGGGACCCGGGCGCGCCCCCTCCTCGACGAGGAGCCCGTGCTCGAGCGGGTCTGGGCCGCGCGGGCCGGGCTGGGGTTCGTCGGCAAGAACGGCCTCGTCATCGTCCCCGGGCGTGGGAGCTTCGTCCTCCTCGGGGAGGTCGTGACGACTCTCGCGCTGCCGGAGGACGCGCCCATGGCCGAGCGCTGCGGCGCCTGCACGCGCTGCCTGGACGCGTGCCCGACGGCGGCCTTCGACGCGCCCTTCGTGCTCGATCCGCGGCGCTGCGTCGCCTACCTCACCATCGAGGACACCGCCGGCGATCGGGATGGGATCGGCGAGCACCTCTTCGGCTGCGACGAGTGCCAGTCGGTGTGCCCTTACAACCGGACGGCGCCGCCCGATCCGGCCCGGACGAGGGCGTTCCGCCCGGGCGCTCGGTGGCGCGACCTCGACCTGGCGGGGCTCGTGGCCCAAGACGAGGCAGGGTTCCTCGCCCTCACGACCGGCAGCCCGGTCCGGCGGGCGACGCGCGCGGGCCTCGCGAGGAGCGCCCTGCAGGTCGCGCGCGCGCTCCTCCGGGACGATCCAGCCCACCCGGAAGCGCGGGCGGCGCTGGCGGCTGGGCTCGACCACGCAGACGAGACCGTGGCGGCCTTGGCGCGGCGCGCGGTAGGAGCCGCGGGGCTTGATCCCCGGGCGCCGGTCGAAAAGGGTGGCGGCTCGTGACCGACCTCGCTCAGACCTTGCGCGGCTTGCTCCCGGACCTACGCCATGACTCGGAGTTCTGGCGCCGGGCGGCGCGCTACGGCGCCGTCCACGGCCCCGACGCGCTCGTGCGCTACAGCCCGCCGTTCTTCGGTGTGGCGTGGGCCCTCCTCCTCCCCGCGTTCCGAGGCCGCGTCGCGGAGACGCTGCGGCTCGCGGGGGCGCGCGGGACGCCCGTCGAGGTCGCCAGCGTCTTCTCCAAGTACGCGCTCAGCCTGACCGAGGCCTTCGCGGTAGGCAGCGGGCGCAACGAGCGGCTGTCGGCCCGCATCGTCGGCGACGACAACTTTCAGCGCGCGCGGGCGCTGGGCAAGGGGGTGATCGTAGCGACGGCGCACACGAGCGGTTGGTACGCCGCCGGACCCATCTTGGGCTCCGTGTACGAGGACGACGTGCTCCTCGTCATGCAGCGGGAGCGCGACCGCGCTGCGGAGCGGGTCCAGCAGCAGTCGCGCGACCGCCTCGGTCTGCGCGTCATCCACGTCGGTGACGACCCGCTCGCGGCCGTGCCCCTGCTGCAGCACCTCCGCCGAGGCGGCGTGGTCGCGGTGCAGATGGACCGCGTGGTGGAGGGGCAGCGTGGGGTCTCCGTCGGCTTCGGTGGAGCGCGCTTCGCCGTCCCGGAGGGCCCTATCCAGCTCGCGGGCGCGAGCGGGGCGCCGATCGTGGTCGTCCTCGGGCGGCGCGTCGCGTTCTTGGACTACGAGATCCAGGTCGGGCGATGCGTCACCGTCTCCCGGAGGCCGACCCGGGACCAAGTGGAGCAGGCTGCCAGCGAGATCGCCCGCGAAATGGAGGCGTTCCTCCGCGCGCACCCCACCGACTGGTTCCAGTTCTCCTGGCTCCCCCGGTGAGCGCGGACGAGAGGCTCGCTCGAAACATCCCTGACGCTCACGCCGGGCCGTTGTAAGGGGCGTCATGGCTCGGCTCCAGGTTGGGCTCCCGCACCTCGAAGGCAGCATCTCGGACTACGCCGAGAAGTTCGACATGGTCGAGCTGTGCTTCGAGGGCGAAGCGGCGCCCAAGCCGAGCACGCTCCGCGGCTGGCGGAGAGCGGTGAACCCGAGCTTCGGCTTCAGCGTGCGCCTGCCCAAGATCGTCGGCGAGCTCACGATGACCAAGGAGATGGACGCGGCGCTCGACGCCGCAGTCACCGTCGCGACGGCGCTCGAGGCGCGCGCGATCGTGCTCTCCACGCTCGCCGACGTCAGGCCCACGCAGCAAAACCTTCAGAAGCTCGCGTCGGTCGTCGAGCGGCTCCCGCGGCCGGCGGTGCTGCACTGCTGGGAGCCTCGAGGGATCTGGGAGCGGAAGGAGATCCTCCGCGCGTCCAAGGAGCTCGGCCTGACCCCCGTGCTCGACGCGCAGCAGGACGCGCTCCCGCCGGGGTCGGTGGTCTATACCCGCCTCCGCGCCCTCGGCGGCGCACACCGCGTCCCCCAGCGGGTCGTGGAGCGCATGGCGCGCGAGCTGCAGAACAAGCGGGAGGCGTGGGTCGTCGTCGAGCACGCGCCGAGCGCGCGCCGACTGCGCCAAGAGCTGACCCAGGCGGTCGCCAGGCTCGGCCACGCCTCCGTGCCCCCCGTCGCGCGCGCCGCGCCCGGCCGCATGCGCGCCGAGGACGAGGAGCAATGAGGGTACGGTCCGCGGCGACGGCGACCCACGTCGAGGCGGCCGTCGCGTCGGCGGCCACCCTCGAGGCGCAGGGCGGGGCCGTCGACGCGGTGGTGGCCGGTTACTTCACGCTCGCGGGCGAGCTCGCCTCGGGGCTCCTCTCGCCCGCGTACCTCCTCGTCGCCGGAGCGGGCGCGGGCGCGCGCGCCTTCGACGGCCGGGCGCTCCAGCCTGGCGTAGCCGCGAGCCGGCCGCGCGGGGTCCTCGGCGGAGAGGTGCCCCCGCCCGTCGCGCGCACGGCCGTGCCACGCGCGCCGCAGATGGTGCTGCTCGCGCACGCGCGCTTCGGTCGTCGGCCGCTGCGGGACGTCGCGAAGCCAGGCGTGGTCTCCGCGAAGGCGCGGGGGGCGCCTCGGCGGGCCGCGCTGATCGATCGCATCGGCGAGGGCGGGGCCGAGCCGCTCCGGCGCGAGGACGTCTCGCGCGCGCTGCTGCGGGTCGCCGGGCTCAACGCGGGCGGGCTCCTCACGGCGGAGGATCTCGCAGAAGCGACCCCGTCCGAGGAGCCCGCGCGGGTGCTCGCGCCGAGGGGGGAGGCGGCGGGGGGCGGGATCGACGCGAGCCTCGTCGTCGCCCCCTGGCCGCACGTCCTGGACGATCAGGGGCGGGGGGTCCACGTGATCTGCGCGGTGGATGGCTGGGGGCTCTCGGCGGCGCTGGTCTGCCTCGACCTGCCCGAGCAGGAGGGCCGCATGGTGGAAGAGCTGGAGATCGCGCTGCCGGGCGTGGCCATCCCGGTCTTGCGCGGCAAGACACGCGCCCCGCCGCGCACCGTCCTGCCGATGCGGGTGCGGGACGCGGCGCTCCTGGAGGGCGGGCCCGCGCTCCGCGTCGCGGCGTGCCTGGGCCCGTCGGCCCCGGAGGACGACGGCTCGCGCGCCGAGGCCCTGCGGCGCGCCCCCGTCGACGCGGCCCTCCGCGCGCTCGGCGCCTCGGTCGCGGCCGTGGCGGAGCCCGGGGGCGCCCGCCTGTGGAGGTCCGCGTGAGCCCGACCCACGGGGTCACGCCTGCGCCCTTCGTGGTCCGCGCCCCGTCGGGCGCGCCGGAGACCGCGGTCGTGGTCGAGATCCCCCACGCCGGATTGTTCGTGGACGCGCCGACGATGGCGTTCACGGTGGCCCCGGCGCGCTCCGTCGGCCGGGACGCGGATCTGTACGTCGACGAGGTCTTCTCGGCCGCCCACACGCTCGGCGCGACCGTGCTGGTCGCCCAGTGGAGCCGCTACGTGGTGGACCTCAACCGCGCCGCTACCGACTACGACGGCCTCTCCGTGGAGGGCGGCGGCGCAGAGAACCGACCGCGAGGGCTCGTCTGGCGCCTCTCCACGGAGGGCGACCCGGTGCTCGCCCGCCGGCTCTCCCGCCCCGAGCTCGAGCGACGCATGCGCACGCTCTACGAGCCCTACCACCAGCGCCTGGCCGAGCTCCTGGCGGACAAGCGCGCGCGCTTCGGCCACGCCATCCTCTTGTGCGCCCACTCCATGCCCAGCACGGGGCGCCGGGGCCACGTGGACGTGGGGCGAGGCCGCGCCGACGTGGTGCCCGGGACGCGCGGCCGAACCACCGCAGGCTCCGCGGTCATCGACGTGGTGGATCGCGCGGCGCGCGACGCCGGCATGACGGTCACCCATGACGATCCGTACCAGGGGGGCTTCTCCACCGGGTACTACGGCAAGCCCGACGCCGGCGTCCACGCGGTCCAGATCGAGCTCGCCCGGCGCCTGTACATGGACGAGGACGCCCTCACCCTCGCGCCGGACGGCCTCGCGCGGACGCGCGCCCTCGCAGCGTCGGTCGTGGAGCGCCTGGGCGCGGTGCCTCCAGCCGCCGCGAAAAAGGGCCTTTGACAGGCAGCCGGACGGGGGCTAGTGTCCGCGGCCCTTATGGCCAAGAGTGACATCACCGGCAAGCGCAAGCTCCTGGCGCGCAACGTCTCGCACTCCAACATCAAGACGAAGCGCTGGCAGAACGTGAACATCCAGACTCGCCGGGTCTTCATCCCGGAAGAGGGCCGGTTCGTCACGCTCAGCCTGACCACGCGGGACCTCCGGACCATCGACAAGATCGGCATCACGGAGTTCGCGAAGCGCCACGGCTACAAGCTCTGATCGGACGCGCCGGGGGCTGCCCAGGATGCGCCGCCGCGCCCTGAGGGGCGCGCCGCAGCCGAGGTGAACGCGCCGCTCGCTTGGCGTTTCGCGCGCCGGGTGGTTAGCTGTCGAGCATGTCGCTCGCCTCGTGGATCGACGCGTACCTCGACCACCTGCGGGTCGAACGGAGCCTCTCCCGGGCGACCCTGGCCGCCTACGGGTCCGACCTCGCCAAGCTGGCCGCGCACGTCGAAGCCCGGGGCGGGCTCGAGGCGAACGAGCTCGACGTCGCCGCCATCGCGAGCTTCGTCGCCGCCTGCCGCGAGAGCGCCCGGTCCACCGCGCGCCGGCTGTCCGCCGTCCGCGGGTTCTCTCGGTTCCTCGTGCGCGAGCGCGTGATCGCCGCGGATCCAGCGGACCTCGTCGATCGTCCGCGCTTGCCGCGGAGGCTGCCGAAGCTGCTCACGCGAGACGAGGTGCTCCGGCTGATCGAGGCGCCGCAGCCGGATGGCTTCCGCGGTCTTCGGGACAGGGCCATGTTGTACTTGCTCTACGCGTCGGGGCTGCGCGTGAGCGAGCTCGTCGGCCTGCGCGTCGTGGACCTCGATCGCGCCCGCGGCGTGGTGATCCCGCTCGGCAAAGGCGAGAAGCGACGCATCGTGCCGTGTGGGGAGCGCGCGCTCGCCGTGCTCGACGCCTACCTAGCGGCGCGGGCGGACCACGTGGGAGCGGCGAGCCCGGCGCTGTTCCTCTCGCGCGGCGTGCGTCCGATGACGCGGCAGGGCTTCTTCAAGGCGCTGAAGCGCTTCGCCCGGGCCGCGGGGATCACGAAGCCCGTGTCTCCGCACTGGGTGCGTCACACCTTCGCGACACATCTCCTCGAAGGAGGCGCGGATCTCCGGAGCGTCCAGACCATGCTCGGGCACGCGGACATCACGACCACCGAGATCTACACGCACCTCTCCTCGGAGCACGTGCGCCGCGCGCACGCCCGCGCGCATCCCCGCGCCTGACCGCGGGGCCGCGCGTGCGTGCCACCAGACACACGCCGTGGGCGGAGGGCCACGGAGGTCGCGCTCCCAGACGCTCGGCCCACCCTCGCGCTACGAAGATTTCGCTTCCGCCGCGGCCCCGTTGTTGCTGGACTCCGCCACCATGCGGACCCAGCGACCCCTCGCGAGCTACGCCTCGGCGCTCTTGTTCGTCGTGGCCATCGTCGTGGCTTGTGTGCCCGGCGCTCGCGCGCCGGACGTCGCGCCTCGCGGGACCCTCGGCCTGAGGGAGCTCGCCGCGGGCGAAGAAGAGGCGGGGCCCCTGGCCGTCGTCTTCGCGTCGCCGAAGGGGATCCTCCGCGGGCCCTCCGAGATCACCGTCCTCTTCAACAAGCCCCTCCGGGAGCTGTCCGCGGCCGGCGCCGAGGCGCCGTTCCCTGCGAAGGTCGACCCCCCCATCGCCGGGGTCTGGCAGTGGGCGGGCACCCGCGCCGCGAGCTTCGTCCCTGACCGACCCGGCGGAGGCGGCGCGGCGCGCCTCCCGGCCGCCACGCGCTTCCAGGTGACCGTGCCGAAGGGGACGCGCTCCCTCGACGGCGACACGCTGGCGAGCGACTACACGTTCGACTTCGAGACGGAGCGGCCTCGGCTTACGTCGTCCAGCCCCTCTCGAGGGAGCACCGAGCTCGAGCCGGCGTCGAGCTTCGTCCTCACGTTCAATCAGCCCGTCGACCTCGCGGAGGTGCGCCGCGCCGTGACCCTCTCGGTGGCGGAGAAGCCATCGGTCGCCGACGTGAAGCCGGTCGAGGGGCAGGAGGACCGCTCCTTCAAGCTCGTGCCCGCGGCGAAGCTCCCGCTCGACGCGCCCGTGCGCATCGACGTCGCCGCGACCCTGCGCGGCAAGGAGGGCGCGCTCCCCGCGGCCCGCGGCGATCGGCTCGAGTTTCGCACGGTCGGGCCGCTCGTCGTCACGGACGTGGACTGCAACGACGACGCGCCCGGGAAGAAGTGCGCGGCGTCCTCGGGCATCAGCGTGAGCCTCTCGAACGACGTGCGCGTGAAGGACCTCAAGCGCGTCCTCACCGTCGAGCCCGCCGTCAAGCTGGCGTGGCCCGGGTGGCTCGAGGACGACGACACGGTCTCGAACCTGTGGCTCTCCGGCGCGTTCCTGCCAGGCCGCACGTACACGATCCGCGTCGGGGGCGGGATCTCGGACCGCTTCGGCCAAGCGCTGAAGGCGCCGTTCTCGAGGCGGCTGGAGTTCGGCGACCTCTGGCCCGTCGCGCGCATCGGCATGACGAGCGGCCTCATCGAGGCGAAGGGCAAGCGCGAGATCGGGGTGGCGCACATCAACGCGACCGATCTCGAGCTCGGCACGATCGCCCTCACCGAGGACGACGTGCTCGCCGTCGAGAACGGCGAGTTCAGCTTCGAGGGCCTCGCGCGGCGCTCCCAGTTCAAGACGCGCAGGTTGGCGCCAGGGGTCAAGAACACCCGCTCGACGACGCGGGTGTCCGTCGACTCGATCCTCGGATCGGCCACCGGCCGCGGGCCCTTCGCCGTCGCCCTCAAGTACACCTCGAACGGCGCCAGCAGGGAAGAGCGCAGCATCGGGCAGGTCACCGATCTCGCGATCACCGCGAAGGTCTCGACCGCCGGGTCGCTCGTGTGGGTCACGAAGCTCTCCGACGCGTCGCCGGTGGCCAACGCCGAGGTGCGGATTCGGAGGCCGTCGGGACTCGCGGCGCGCGCGACGACCGACGCGCAGGGCTTCGCGACGTTCTCGACGAAGGACTTCCAGCCCACGTACGAGGACGAGAAGGGCGTCATCTTCGTCAAGTCCGGCGCCGACTGGGCGTACAAGCTGGTGAGCGACAACCTGTACGTCGGCTCGTTCAACCCCGAGCCCGACGGCACCATCGGCATGTTGTTCTCCGACCGGAAGATCTACCGACCGGGGGACGTCGCGCGCATGAAGGGCATCCTGCGCGAGCCCGCGGAGTCGGGCTCGGTGTCTCCTGGCGCGGGCAAGCCGATCACGGTGCAGGTGACCGGACCCGACGGCGAGAAGCTCGTGTCGCAGCAGGTGACCACGACGCCCTACGGGACGTTCTCGGCCGAGCTCAAGGTCCCGGCGACGGCACGCATCGGGACCCACTACGTGGTGGCGGAGTCGGGGAACGTGACCCAGGCCTCCGACGAGATCGAGATCGCCGAGTACCGCCCGGTGGAGTTCAAGGCAGGCGTCGAGAGCGACAAGGCCAGCTACATCCGGGGCGACGCGGGCAAGTGGACCGCGCGCGGGGACTACCTCTTCGGCGCGCCCATGTCCGGGGCGGGCGCCGAGCTCAGCGTCTACCGCGAGACCACGTCGTTCACCCCCCCCGGGCACGAGGCGTTCGAGACCGGGGACGGCGCCTACTGGCGAGACCTCGATCCGGCCTCGCCCGAAGGGGAGATCGTCTCGAACCGCTCGAAGCTCGACGCGAAGGGCCAGACCAGCGCGACGGCGAGCCTCGCGTTGGCGGGCCAGCGCGGACCGGAGACCTTGAGCGCGCACCTGGACGTCCACGACGTCTCCAGGCAGGTCGTCTCGTCGAGCACGACGGCCATCCTGCACCCGGGGGAGCACTACGTCGGCATCGATCTCGAGGGGTGGTTCGTTCCCGCCAAGTCGAAGGTCACGCCGAACGTCGTCGCGGTCCGACCTACGGGGCAGCGCGTGAGCGGCGTCGCGCTCCAGGTCCAGCTCTTGAAGCGGGTCTGGGCGGTCGCCAAGCAAGGCGCCGGCGGCGGCGCCGCGGCGACCATCTCGACGCCGGTGGACGCCTTGGTCGGGAGCTGCAGCCTGACGTCCGCGCCGAAGCCCGTCACCTGCGACCTCGTGCCGCAGGACCCCGGCTACTACATCCTGCGCGTCCTCTCCGTGGACGGGAGGAAGAACCCGGTCGCGGCGTCCCAGGAGGTGTACGTCACCGGGGAGAGCGCCTCCCCGCTGCGCTTCTCGTCGTTCGGCGAGAGTGACCGCGCCGACCTCGAGCTCGTCCGTGACAAGAAGGGCGGCTACCAGGTCGGCGACGTCGCGAAGATCCTCGTGAAGTCACCCTGGAAGACGGCGGAGGCGCTCGTGACGATCGAGCGCGCGGGCGTCTCCGAGCGAAGGCGCGTCCAGGTGTCGGGCGCGGCGCCCACCATCTCGGTGCCGATCACCGAAAAAATGCGCCCCAACGCCTTCGTGTCCGTCCTCCTGGTCCGCGGGCGGACGAAGGACGCCCCAGCGGCGCTGGACAAGCCCGACCTCGGCGCGCCCGCGTACCGGATCGGCTACGCGAACCTGCTGGTCGATCCGGAGTCGAGGAGGCTGGCCGTCGAGGTGAAGCCCGACCGGTCCGATCTCAAGCCGGGCGAGGAGCTCGGCGTCTCGCTCGCGGTGAAGGACAGGTCGGGAAGGCCCGCCAAGGCGGAGCTCACGGTCTACGCCGTGGACGAGGGCGTGCTCTCCCTCGTCGGCTACCAGACCCCAGACCCGGTGCCGGTGTTCGGCGCCCCACGCGACAACCACGTCGCCACCCTCGAGGCGCGGGCTTCCATGGCGACGCTCTTCGATCCGCTGAGCGGGCTCGGGCTCGACAAGGGGCTCGCGGGGGGAGGGGGAGGAGACGCGAGCGGGGGCGGCACGGCGGCCCGCCGAGACTTCCGCGCCGCGGCCTACTTCAACCCGACCGTGGTCACGGACGACCAAGGCAAGGCGAGCGTGCGCTTCAAGCTGCCCGACTCCCTGACGTCCTACCGCGTGATGGCCGTCGCCGTCGCGCAGGACGACCGCTTCGGGAGCGCGGACGCGCGCGTGACGACGAGCCGGCCGCTGATGGCCCGGCCGGCGCTTCCCCGCTTCCTCCGTGCCGGCGACACCTTCGACGCGTCGGTGATCGTGACCGCCAAGGGGACCGCGGCGGCCGAGGTCGACGTGAGCGCCGCCCTGACGGGGGTCACGCTGACCGGCGAGGCGACCAAGCGCGTGCGCGTGGGCCCGGGAGAGAGCGTGGAGGTCCGCTTCCCCGCGGAGGCCAAGCGGATCGGCCCGGCGACGTTCTCCTTCCAGGTGAAGGGAGGCGGCGCAGAGGACTCCGTGGTCGTCGAGCGCGCCGTCGCCACGCCGATGGCTCCGGAGGCCGTGGCGCTGTACGGCTCGACGTCCTCGGCGTCGGCGGAGAAGCTCGGGGACCTCTCGGCCATCCGCGGGGACGTGGGGGAGCTCACGATCACCACGGCGTCCACGGCGCTCGTCGGCCTCGACGCGCCCGCGACGCAGCTGCTCGACTACCCGTACGGCTGCACCGAGCAGCTCACGAGCCGCCTCGTCCCGCTCGTCGGTATGCGTGAGCTGGCGACCGATTTCGGGCTCCCGCTCCCGAAGAACACGGACGAGGTCGTCGACAAGACGATCGCCAAGCTCGTGACCCATCAGCGGCGCGACGGCGGCTTCGGGTTCTGGCCCGACTCCCCGAAGAGCCACGCGTTCGCCACGACGTACGCGCTGTGGGGCCTCGGAGAGGCGAAGCGGAGAGGATTCCGCGTGCCCGACGGCGTCCTCGACGACGCCACCAAGCACCTCCTCGCGCTCGTGCAGCGGGGTGACGCCGAGACGATGCACTTCGTCGGACCCTTCGTCCTGTACGTCCTCGCGGAGCAGGGGAAGGGCGACGCCGGTCGCCTCAGCACGCTGTTCGAGGGGCGGGAGGCGATGCCGGCGTACTCCAAAGGCTTCCTGCTGTCCGCCATGGTCTCGCAGAAGAGCGACCCCGGCAGCATCGCGGCGCTGGTGAAGGAGCTGGAGAGCCTGGTCCGGATCGACGGACCCGTCGTGCGCATCGCGGAGAACCGTGGAGACACCCACCTCGGCTACCTCGACTCGGAGGCGCGGACGACCGCCATCGTCCTGCGCGCGCTGCTCCACGCGAGGCCCGACCATCCCCTGGCGAAGCAGATCGTCGCGGGCCTCCTGCAGGAGCGGCGCGGCGGCACGTGGAGGACCACGCAGGAGACCGCGTGGGCGCTCCTCGCGCTGGGCGACTACCGGCGCGCCCAGGAGAAAGTGGTCCCCGACATGACCGCCCGCGTCTTCTTCGGCGACACGCTGACCGCCGAGCAAGTGTTCGGAGGGCGCAGCCTCTTGCCTCAGGTCGCGAAGACACCGGCGGCCGAGGTCCTCGCGGCGGGCGGCTCCGCGCTCTCGTTCGAGGTGCAGGGGCAGGGCACGCTCTTCTACGAAGCGCGCCTCCGCTACGTCCGCAAGACGCTCCCCTCGGACACGCTGGATCGCGGCTTCTTCGTCGAGAAGCGGCTGCGGCGCGTCACGTTCGACGAGCTCGGCGACGCCCTCTCCGTCGTGCCGAGGGAGACGCTGGCGAAGTTCCACGGGAGCGATCTGGTCCTCGCGGACGTCGTCGTCGTGACGCCCAAGCCTCGACGTTTCGTCGTCGTCGATGATCCGCTCCCCGCCGGCTTCGAGGCGATCGACATGCGCCTCGCCACCAGCACGCGGCGGCCCGGCACGGGCTTCGGCGGTGGCTCGTTCAACGAGGACGACGAGGACGGCGACGCCTACGGCGCCCATTATACGAAGGAGGTGCGCGACGACCGAGTCCTCTTCTTCGTCGACGCCTTGCCTGCCGGGGTCTACCGCTACCGCTACCTGGCGCGCGCCACGTCGCTCGGCACCTTCGTCGTACCCCCGACGCGTGCCGAGGAGATGTACGCGCCCGAGGTCTTCGGCCGCACCGGGGCCTCGTCGGTGAGCGTGAGCGCGAAGTGAAGCGCGGGCGGACGCGGACGAATGGGCGCGCACGGCGCGGCGCGCGGGCCGTGGCGGCCCTCCTCGAGCGGCTGCTCGTCGTCGGCGCGCTGCTGGCGTTCGCGCCGATCACCGCCCTCGCGGTCTACGCGGCGCTGCTGCCGCGCGTGGATCTGGCGGCGCCTCGCGCCGCCGAGACGCCTCACCGCGAGGACAGCGTCCGCATCACCGACCGCGACGGCGCGCTGATCCGCGAGGTCCGTGCGGACGACGGTCGCCGCGCGCGTCGCGTTCCGCTGTCTCGCCTCGGCGCGAGGTTGCCCGCGGCCGTCCTCGCCGCAGAGGACAAGCGCTTCTACGCTCACGCGGGCGTGGACCTCGTCGCCGTCGCGCGCGCGGCCGGCGCCGGCGCGGCGGCCGGCCGGATCGTGTCTGGGGCGTCGACGATCACGCAGCAGCTCGCGCGGTCCCTGACGGGCGACGCCCGCGATCTCCGCGGCAAGCTCCACGTGATGGCGGTCGCGCTGCGCCTCGAGGCGGAGCACCCGAAGGAACGGATCCTCGAGGAGTACCTGAACCGCGTGGAGTTCGGGCCCAACGTGCGGGGCGCCGAGGCGGCGGCGGAGCTCTATTTCGGGAAGCCCTGCGCCGAGCTCTCGCTCGCCGAGGCGGCCGCCCTGGCGAGCGTCCCGCGCGGCCCCACGCTCTACGATCCGCGGCGACGCCCGCACCACTTGCTCGCTCGTCGCGACAGGGTGCTCGACCGCATGGCGTCGGCCGGCTTCGCCACGGCCGAGGAGGTGGGTCGCGCGAAGGGGGAGCCCATCACGCTGTCGCCGAGGTTCGCGGCGGTGGAGGCGCCTCACTTCGCGTCCGCGGTGCTGCGCGGCGCGCTCGGCGAGGTACCGGGCGACGCGACCGAGCTGCAGACGACCCTCGTCGCGGCGCTCCAGGCTGAGGCCCTCGAGGCGGCGCGCCAGACCCTCCGGTCCCTGGAGGGGCAGGGCGTCAGCGCGGCGAGCGTCGTCGTGTTGGACAACCACACCGGAGACATCCTCGCCTACGTCGGGTCCCCGGACGCGGCGGACGTTGCCCGCCTGGGCGCGAACGACGGCGTCCTCGCGCTCCGTCAGCCAGGGTCTGCCCTCAAGCCGTTCGTGTACGAGCTCGCGATGGAGCGCGCCCGCCTCACGCCGGCGTCGGTGCTGCCCGACATCGAGCTCTCGTTCCCCGGCCCGGACGGGTCCACGTTCCGACCGCGGAACTACGACGGTCGCTTCCATGGCCCCGTCACGCTCCGCGACGCGCTCGGCAACTCCTACAACATCCCGGCGGTGCACGCCGCGGAGCGCGTCGGGGTTCGGCCGCTCCTCGACCGCCTCCGCGCCCTCGGCTTCTCGTCGCTCCGCCGGGACGCGGAGCACTACGGGCTCGCGCTGGCGCTCGGCGACGGCGAGGTGCGGCTGCTCGACCTCGCGGGGGCGTACGCGACGCTCGCGCGCGGAGGGTTGGAGGTGCGACCGCGCGCCCTGCTCGAGGCCTCGTCGGGCGGGGGGCGATGGAAGAGCGCCGCCGCGCCGGAGCGGCGCGTCCTCTCCGAGCGCGAGGCCTACCTCGTGACCCACGTGCTGTCGGATCCGGCGGCGCGCCTCGCATCGTTCGGCGACCGCAGCGCGCTCGACCTGCCCTTCGAGGTCGCCGTCAAGACCGGGACCTCGAAGGGGTACCGCGACAACGTCACCGTCGGCTACACGCCGGAGGTCACGGTCGCCGTGTGGGTCGGGAACTTCGACGGATCGCCGATGCGGGGCGTGTCGGGCGTGACCGGCGCCGGGCCGCTCTTCCGCGCCGTGATGCTGGCGGCCGCGAGACATCGGCCGTCCACGCCGTTCGTGCGGCCGGCCGGCGTGGTGGAGGCGGAGGTGTGCTCGCTCTCGGGGCACCGCCCGACCGAGGACTGCCCGCACCGCCGCCGGGAGGTCTTCGTCGAGGAGGCGTCGCTCCCGATCTGCGCGATGCACGAGCGGGCGCTCTTCGAGGTTGCGACCGGCGACCGCGCGGGGCCGGGCTGTCCGCCCGCCTCGGTCGAAGAGCGCGTCGTCGAGGTGTTCCCGGCGCTCTACGCGGAGTGGGCCGAGGCGGCGGGGCGCCTCGCGCCGGCGTATCCCTCGCCGCGCTGCCCTCCCGCGGAGTCGCCGCGTCGCGCGGACGGCGAGGGCGTGCGCGTCCTCTCTCCGCGGGACGGGGACGTCTTCCACGTCGAGCCCGGCGGGCGGCTCCCGACGCTGCGGGTGAAGCTGGCGGGTGGCCGAGAGAGCCGGCTCTTCGTCGACGGACGTGAGGTCAGCTCGCCGATCCTCCACCTGCACCCCGGCACCCACCACATCGAGGCGCGGCGGGGCGGGGCGCGCGACGCCGTCACCGTCTCGGTGATGGAATAGCTGACCCGGCGCGGGGACCGGCGTAGGCTGAGGTGTCGCCGTGATTCGCCGCTCAGCGCTGCTCGTGGTCGGGATGGGGCTCGTCGGGTGCGACGCGGAGCCGACCTTCTCGCGGGAGATCTCCCCGATCCTCGCGTCACAGTGCGCGCCGTGCCACCGCAGCGACGGTGTGGCGCCGTTCCCCCTCGAGACCTACGAGGACGCCCAGGCGCACGCGGGCGCCATCGCGGCGGCGGTCGAGAGCGGGAAGATGCCTCCCTGGCCGGCCGTGGTAGACGACGACTGTCCCACCCTCGAGGACGCCCGGGGCCTCACGCCCGATCAGATCGATCTCATCACCCGGTGGGTCGACGGCGGCGCGCCGCGCGGAGCCGAGGACGTCGCGCCTCCGAGCCTGGCGCCCGCGCGCTGGCTCACCGGCCCGACGATCGACGTCGCCCCCGCCGAGGTCTTCGTCCCGGATCCGAGCCTCGACGAGTATCGCTGCTTCGTGCTCGATCCGGGGCTCACCGAGGACGCCTACCTCACGGCGTACGCCGTCGGCGGCGCGCAGGGGATCCATCACCTGCACGTGTGGTCGCTGGACGACGACGTACAAGCGGCGAAGGCGGAGGAGGTCGACGCGGAGCAGCCCGGCTCGGGCTTCCCCTGCAAGGAGGGCGGCGCCATCGGCGGGCGCCACCTCACCGTGTGGGGTCCGACGGATCCCGTGCGGCGACACCCGCCCGGGACCGGCGTGCGCCTGCTCGCGGGCAAGAAGCTGATGACCCAGATCCATTTCCACCACGCCGTTCAGCCGAGCGAGTTCTTCCTCGCGCTCGAGGTCGCCCCGACGGTGGAGCAGGTAGCGGAGCTCATCACGGTGGGGCCTGCGCCGTTCGTCTTGCCCCCGCGGGAGGACGATCTGAGCGTCACGGCCTCGACCATCGCCGTCGCCCCGGCGCTGCTCTGGGGCGCGCGCGCCCACATGCACGGGCTCGGCAAGGCGGCGCACGTGACGCTCACGAGGGACGGCGCGTCGCGCTGCCTGCTGGAGATCCCCCGCTGGGACGAGAAGTGGCAGCTCATGTACTTCTACCGTGAGCCGATCCCGGTCTTGCCGGGCGATCTTCTGAAGATCGAGTGCGTCTACGACACGACCTCCAGGACCGAGGACACCGTGTTCGGCCCGACGGCCGACGACGAGATGTGCAACGCGAACTTCTTCGTGACCAAGTGACCCACCCGCGGCCCCGACCAGCGCGCCGGTCGCCGTGGCCGCTCGCGGCGGCGGCGCTCGGGCTCGCGGCGTGCGCGGAGGAGGAGGTCGCGCCGGTCCCGCGCGCGGGGGCCTACACCGTGGTGCCTGGCTGGCCCGAGGTCGCCGAAGGGGAGCTGCTCGGGCAGGTCTCCGGCGTGGGCGTGGACGCCGGCGGGGACGTCCTCGTGTTCCGCCGCGCGGACCGCGACTGGAACGGCGGCGCGATCTCGCCAGAGCCCATCGCGGCGCCGACGATTCTCCGCTTCGACCCCGACACGGGGGAGGAGCGGGCGCGCCTGGGCGCCGGGCAGTTCGCCATGCCTCACGGGCTGACGGTCGACGCGCGCGGGCACCTCTGGGTGACCGACGTCGGGCTCCACGTCGTCGTCGAGCTCGCGCCCGACGGATCGGTCGTGCGGACGCTGGGTGAGCCTGGGGTCTCCGGTGAGGACGCGCTGCACTTCAATCGGCCCACCGACGTGGCCGTGACCGAAGACGGCACGGTATTCGTGAGCGACGGCTACGGCAACGGACGCGTGGTGGTGTTCGCCGCGGACGGGCAGGTTCTGCGCACGTTCGGCTCGATCGGGACGGGGCCCGGGCAGCTGCTCGTCCCGCACGGCATCGCGCTCGGACCCGACGGCAACGTCTACGTCGCCGATCGGGGCAACGCCCGCGTCCAGATCTTCACGCAAGCAGGCGAGCTCGTCTCCGAGTGGAAGAGCGAAGCGCTGGGTCGCCCGTGGGCGATCGCGTTCGCTCCCACGGGCGAGCCCTTCGTCGTGGATGGCGGCGATCAGCCCGTCATCGGGCCCGACCGCGCCCGTGTGCTCATCACCGACGCGGCCGGCGCCGTGCTGGAGAGCTTCGGCACGTTCGGGAATCGGGACGGCGAGCTGAACCGCCCCCACGACATCGCGGTGGGGCTCGACGGGGCGGTCTACGTGGTGGAGGTCGGCTCGGGACGACGCGCGCAGAAGTTCGATCGGCCCTGACGCGCGAGGGGATCGTCCTGGAGCGCAGAAACACGAACGGCCCGATGTGGATCGGGCCGTTCGCGTCGCGGGAGCTGTCGCTCCACGCTCTCTCCGTCCAGGATCAGTCCAGCGTCACGAGGTCCGGGAACTCCGAGGGGGAGGCCCCGCTCGGGAAGAGGCGCGACGCCTCCGTCTCCTGGATCCCGTAGAGCTTCCGGATCGAGTTCTGGATGTGGCCGGGGCCAATCCGCGCGCTGCCGCCTGGCTGCATCGTGATGGGATCGAGCTCCACCGGATCGTGGCCCTCGGTGGTCTGGCCGACGACACGGTTGCCCGTGATCTTGCGACCGTTGATGTAGCCCATCACCATCATGCTCGAGACGGCCCAGTGGTCCTTTCCGGCGCCGTCGTTGTACCCCGGCGTGCGGCCGAAGTCCGAGCCCATCCAGATCGCCGCCCTGTCGCGGACGCCTTGCTGCTCGAGGATCTCCGTGATGCGCGAGATCTGCGGGAAGAGGTCGTCCGTGTTCTGGAGCATCGCCTGGTCCACGCCGCCGTGGTTGTCCCAGCCGCCCGTCGAGATGCTGACCGCCGCGCAGAGGCCGGCCTTGAAGGCCGCGACGGCGAGCTGCACCGCGCCGACCATGCCCTGCTCCAGGTCCTGCTGCTGCGGGAGGTACTGGACCAGGAGCTTCAGCTCGTTCTGCCCGAGGCGCGACAGGTGGAGCTTGTTGATGGCGTTCTTGAGGAGGGGCAGCCGCTGCTGGCCCATCCGCACGTCGTGCCGCTCGAGGCGAGCCTGCGCGATGCGCGCCTGCGTCGCGTCGGTGAGGAACGGATCGTTCGGGCTGTCCGGATCGGTCCGGTAGGGGAACGCCAGCTTCTTCACGGCGTTGATGTTTCCGAGCCGCGTCGCCGGAGCGACGCCGCCCGTGAAGTCGTAGCCGCCGAAGCTCACGTAGCCCATGGGCGCGCCAGGAGCGAGGCCGTCGGCGATGAGGGCGGCCACGGTCGGCTTGCCCTCCTCGAGGCCGCCCGCCCAGATGGCGCGGGTGCCGACGTCGTGGCTGTTCGTCATCATGTCGATGCCGTTGATGACGCACAGCTCCTGGTAGTGCCGCTGGAAGAACGTGCCGATCGCGAGGCCGGCGCCGTTGGCGTTCGGCAGCGTGTCGAGCGGCGCGTAGGTGAGGTTGCCTGCCTGGCCGTAGCCCAGGTAGTTCGACATCACGTCCTTGGGGCCGTTGATGGCGATCTCGGCGGCGGAGCCGGCGGGCTTCGGGTCACAGATGTGCGTGACCGTCCAGCCGCCACCGGCGTGGTAGAGGATGGCGAGTGAGTGCGGAGGCGTGGCCGCTTCCGCTTCCTTCTGGGTCGCGGAACCAACCGTCACCGCGAGCCCAGTCATGCTGCAAAGCTTGAGAAAATCTCGACGCTCCATGGTCTGGGCTCCTCTCATTCGTACGCGAAGTTGTAGTCTGTGAGCATGTAGACCATGACGGCCATCCATGCGCGCCCGGTGTAGAGGGGGTCGTTCGCGCCCCCATCGCCACCGCGCCACAGCGCCTGCGGGCTCTTGTCACCCTCGGCTACCGGCTCCAGCGTGACGCCGGTCAGGTAGTTCGTGTTCGTCCCGCAGAGGAAGCCTTGCCCGAGGCCGCCCTCGTCCGTGGGCTTCTGCGTGAGGGGCTTGCCCTCCTTCCAGGTCTGGAGGAAGAGCTGGTAGGTACGCTCGATCTCCGGGTCCGTCGCGGCGAACTTCTCGCCGAGCAGGTGGTTGTGGAGGTGGACGATGTTCCCGCGGATGGCGGCGGTCGCCTGCGGGATGTCGTAGCCGTTCGCGTCCTGCGGCTCGGTGCCGGGCTCCACCTGCGTGAACAGGAGGCGCTCCGACTGCGGCAGCGAGAACTCGTTGGCGATCAGCTGGCAGCCGACCTCGAGGCTCATGCGCTCGATGACGTTCGCCATGATGCCGTTCGGCTCCTTGATGCGCTTGGTGACGTCGATCGAGTCGATGCCGCCGAAGAGCATCTTGTACCCGCTGTCGCCCTCCGAGCTCAGGAAGTTCGGGGTCTGCCCGTCCGCCCAGTTGATGTGGAGGACGCGCTCGAGCTTCCGGTTGAACTCCTCGGGGGTGAGGAGGTGCGCCGTGCCGACGCCGCCGAGGTGCACGAGCTGCTCGGTCGAGATGTCGGCCGCGGTGTTCTTCGCCCGGAAGTACGGGCTCATCACCACTTCCTTCATCATCAGCTTGAAGTTGTAGCCGTGCTTGTCTCGGAAGTTCTTCGAGATCTTGGAGAACGTGTAGTACTGCCCGAGGTACGCCGTCAGGTCCGCCTGGAACTCCAGGTCGTTCGGATCGGGCGGCGGGAGGAGCGGCTCCTGACCGACCGCGATGCGGTAGGCCATGAAGACGCCGGCGAAGGCGAACGCAGGGTCCTGGGCGATCATGTTCATCGTCCAGGGCAGGGCGTTCGTGTACGCGCTCGGCGGCATGTCCACGTCCTGGTAGCCCGGCTCCCACATCTCGTCGTACCACTTGAAGTCGGGGTTGAACGCGAACTGACTCTCGTCGTCGTCCGACACCTGGAAGTTCATGAAGCCAGCGGCGACGGGGTCGACGGCGGTGTGACACACCGAGCAGTTCGTGTCGTTGACCGTCGGGTTCGTCGCGCGCTGCACCGCCGTGATGTCGATCGGGCGCTCGGCGGCCTTCAGGATGTCGTTGCCGAGGAAGAGGTAGAGGGCCTCCTTGGCGCGGTGACGGTTGCGGTTCGTGATCGTCGTCGGGTGACGGAGCAGCCAGATCGGGTCGCTCATCATGCCGGCGTGCGGGTAGCCGCTCTCGTAGCCGCCGATCCGACCCGCTTGGAACTCGTAGGGGTCGGCGTCGTTCACCCAGCTCACGTCCGAGATGCCGTACGCGGGCGCCGAGAACGGGTTCACGACCATGTAGTTCGCGTTCGCGATCTCGGTGTAGGGCCGGTTGTGCCGTACGATGTACGCGACGAGCTCGAGCGGCGCCTGCGCGATGGCTCGGTTCGACAGCATCCGCAGGTACGAGTGGAGCGCGCCGTCGTCCCCGTCGAAGTTCGGCGGGACGCCGTACTTCTGGCGGTTGGCCGCCGTGTCGGGCACGTTGAGGAACCACTCCGGGTCGTACCCCGTGCCGTTGTCGCCGTCGCCGCCGATCGCGTCCGCCTGGCCGAGGTAGAAGTCGGTGAGGACGATGTCGTTGTACTTCTCCTTCAGCCGGTCATAGAACGGCTGCTCCTCCATGAACTTGTCGAGGATCGGGTCGAGGGCCTCGAAGCCGCCCTTGGTGACCGCCGCCTCCTCCTCCGCCGTCGGCAGACGAGCGGCGAGGACGAGGGCTGCCTTCCGCAGCGTCTCGATCGGGCTCATCATCTCGACGCCGGCGAGGTAGCGCGCCTCCGTGTTCGGGCAGCTGTCCTCCGTGTCCGCGGAGAGCCGGCGGGTGAGCTCGGTCAGGATCTTGTAGTCCGAGTCGCCCTCGGAGATGACCTTGCCGCCCTCGTGGCCGAGGCCGCCGACCGGCTTCTGCAGCAGGATCGACGTCTCGCCGCTCACCGTCTTCGCGAGCGCGCGGGTCGCCTCGAGGTTGGCCTCGAGGTAGCCGGCCTCCGACGACGGCCTGAGCTTGAAGTCGCTCTTCTGAGCGCCGACGCCACCGACCTGGTGGCAGCTCGCGCACTTCGACTTCATGACGTTGAAGTACGCCTGAGCGAAGTACTCATCGGTGGAGATGCAGGTGTCACCCACACCACCTCCCTCCGAGTTGCACCCGGCGAAGCCGAGGGCAAGCGCGGCGGTAGCGGCAAGTGTGCCGCTCATCAACAGCTGGTTCTTCACTCGGGACATTCTCCTCATGGGCGCCTCGCGGGGATGAAGGAACGAAGACCCTAAAGCACGAGCCGTGCCCGACCTTCGGACGCTTGTTTGGGCGGGATCTGACACCTTGGACCGGACGCGGACACGTCCAGGGGGGGACGCGGGCTCGTTCGGGGCGGCGTGCGGCCAGCGTGGGTGAGGGGAGGAGAGTGGGGGTGCGAGGGCGCTCGCATGGCCCAGTGTGTTCTGCTCGCGGCCCTCGGGGCCGACGTGGTACCTACCTCTTGCCGTGTCCGCCGACTCCACCCGCGCCTCGACGTTGCAGTGGTTCGTGCGCGGGGGCACCCTGACCCTGGCAGGGCGGGAGCCGGTCCGCGTGAACGTCGAGCCGGTGCTCATCGGTCGTGACCCGAGCTGCGGGCTCGTCGTGGACGACCCCGAGGTAAGCTCCATCCACTGCGAGGTCCGGGCCGACGGCGCCGGCGTGCTCGTGAAGGACCTGGGGAGCCGGAACGGGACGTTCGCGGGGGCCGTCCGCATCCGAGAGGCGATCCTCACCGCCGCGTGCACGCTCCAGGTGGGCCAGGCGCGGATCGCGTTCGAGCCCATCGCGAAGAAAGAGCGCGTCGACGTCGGCTTCGAGGAGAGCTTCGGCCCCATCGTGGGCTCTTCGAACCGCATGCGCCACCTCTTCCGAATCCTGAAGGACATCGCCCCCACGGAGCTGTCGATGCTCGTGAACGGCGAGACCGGCTGCGGAAAGGAGCTCGTCGCCCACGCGGTCCACGATCAGAGCGGGCGCGCGAAGGGGCCGTTCATCGTGGTCGACTGCGGGTCGATCCCCGGCCCGCTTGCCGAGAGCCTCCTCTTCGGCCACGAGAAGGGCGCCTTCACCGGGGCGAACGAGCGTCGGCACGGCGCGTTCCACGAGGCCCACAAGGGGACGATCTTCCTCGACGAGCTCGGAGAGCTCCCCGTGGAGCTCCAGCCGAAGCTCCTCCGGGCGCTGAGCGAGAAGCAGGTGAAGCGGGTCGGGTCGCAGCACTACGAGCCGGTGGACGCCCGCGTGATCGCCGCCACGCGACGTGACCTCGGCCAAGCGATGAACACGGGGAAGTTCCGGAGCGATCTCTTCTTCCGCATCGCGCAGGTGCGCATCGAGATGCCTCCGCTCCGGGATCGTCGGGAGGACATCCCCGCGCTCGTGCGCGCGGTGTGCCTGCGCATCGGCAAGCCGGAGCGGGCCGACGACGTCATCGATCTCGTCACCACCACGCTCGCGCTGCACGACTGGCCCGGCAACGTGCGCGAGCTCGTCAACGTGACGAGCGTCGCCGCGAGCCTCCCGGTCGGCGCCGAGAGCGTCGTGGAGATCTTGCCGCTCGAGCGCGGGAGCGGGGCGCCGACGGGTGAGGCGGTCGACTTCTCCACACCGTACGGCGAGGCCAAGCGCGCGGCGATCGCCGCGTTCGAGGCGAAGTACTTCGGGGATCTCTACCGCGCGACCGCGGGCAACCTGAGCGACATGGCCAGGCGGACGGGCATGGAGCGGCACCACATCCGCCCATTCCTCCGCAAGCTCGGCTTGATGAAGTGACGCCTGGCGGGCGCCGACCGCGCAGATGAACGGGCATCCGCGGCGCGGCGGTCAGCTCCCGCCCTGGCCGCCCATCCCGCCCGTCGTCGTGCTCGCCTGCGTGGTGCTCGCCTGCGTGGTGCTCGCCTGCGTGGTGCTCGCCTGCGTGGTGTTGCCCGTCGACGACGACTGCTGCTGCGGCCCGGGGCCGGAGTCGTTCGTGGACGGATCCCCCATGCAGTTGCCCATGCCGGCGCAGTCGATGCACGTGCAGTCCTCGCCGGTGTCCTCGTCGTAGTTGCAGGCGCCGTCGTTCTGGCAGCGCCCGTTGCAGAACGCAGTGTTCACGCAGTCGAAGCACTCGCACGTCTCGGGATCCATGCCGAGGGCGTTGCAGTAGCCGTCTCGGCGGTCCAGGTTGCACGCGGGGCTGTACCCGGTGCCCTGCGCGCCGACCGGGCCGACGCCGGTCGTGTCCGATCCGCTGATGCCGTCGCTGCACGCGACGTGGAGGCAAACGCCGCCGATCATGAAGAAGGGGAAGCTCCGAACGAAGTGCTTCATGTGCCAAGCATGTCGAAGGATGCCCGTCCGCGTCAACCGCGCTGCTCGATCTCCGCCTCGAGCAGCTCCCTCTCTCGGTGGCAGAAGTCGTCGATCGCGGCGGCGAACCTCGGTTCTCGGATGGAATGCACGCTGTGGGTGAGGGTAGGGAGGAACCCCCGCGCCAGCTTGTGCTCCCCCCCCGCTCCGGGCTCGAACCGCTCGAGGCCCTCCTCGATGCACCGATCGATCGAGTGGTAGAAGCACACGTTGAAGTGCAAGAAGGGGATCTCGTCGCGGGCGCCCCAGTAGCGTCCGAACCGCGTCCGAGCCCCCCTCAGGTTGAACGCGCCGGCGACGGCTTCGCCCCCCGCGCCTCGGGCCAGGACGACCTCCACGCTCTCGGCCATGGTCGCGCAGACCGCCTCGAAGAAGCCCCTCGTGAGGTAGCGGTGGCCCCAGTAGAACTTGTCGACCGTCGTTCGGTAGAACTCGAACGCCGCGTCCACGACCGGCGGCGTGAGATCGGGCCCGGTCAGGGTGCGGAGGGTGAGGCCCTGCTCCGCGGGGGCGCGCCGCTCCCGCCGGATCTGCGTACGCCGCTTGGAGGGCAACGTCGCGAGGAACTCCTCGAAGGTGGAAAATCCACGGTTCTGCCAGTGGAACTGCACGCCGGCGCGCCGGACCAGGCCCAGCCGCGCGAGCGTCGTGGCCTCGTCGTCGGTGAGGAACAGGACGTGGGCGCTCGAGAGCTTCGCCCGATCGACGATGGACTCGAGGCCCGCGGCGAACGCGCTCAGCGCGAGCGCGCGGTCCTTCCCGCGCGCCACGAGCACCCTCGGCCCGTTCGCCGGAGTGAACGGCGAGGCCACGAGGAGCTTCGGGAAGTAGGCGACGCCGAACTTGCGGGCTGCGTTGGCCCAGCCATGGTCGAACACGAACTCCCCCTGGCTGTGGAGCTTGAGGTACGCCGGCGCGGCGCAGAGCAGCTCGCCCCCCTCGAAGAACGCGAGGTGGTGCGGGATCCAGCCAGCCTCCTCGCTCACGCACCCCGTCTCCTCGAGCGCGCCGAGCCACGCCGCGGTCAGGAACGGCGCATCCCCGAGGCCCTGGAGCTCGGGCCAGTACGGCGCGACCTTGGCGAACGTGTCGAACGCGCGGACGGTGATCTCACGCGCGGCCGGCATCAGCTCGCGGCGCCGAGCGCGCGCACGAAGGCGGCGATGGCGAGGGGCACGTCCTTCGCGCCCGCGACCTCGCGGCAGGAGTGCATGCTCAGCATCGGGGACCCTACGTCCACCGTCGGCACGCCGAGCTCCGCCGCCGTGATCGAGCCGATGGTGCTGCCGCAGGGCAGATCGCTCCGCGTGACGTAGTGCTGAGGGGAGAACCCCGCCTCCCGGCACGCCGCGGTGAGGCGCGCGGCGGTCTCGCCGTTCGTGGCGTAGGACTGGTTCGCGTTCGCCTTGAGGACCAGGCCCTTGCCGAGGACCGGCTGGTGCTCGGGCTCGTGCTGGTCGGCGTAGTTCGGGTGGACCGCGTGCGCCATATCTGCGGACACGAAGAACGACGCCGCCATCGCGCGCGCCATCGCCTGTGGCTCCCCCGGGCCGCGCGCCTCGAGGATCCGGCCGATGACGTCCCGGAGCGCCGTGCCCTGCGCGCCGACCGCGCTCCGGGAGCCGCACTCCTCGTGGTCGTAGAGGACGATGAGGCGCGTCGCGGCGGTCGCGGTGGGGGCGGACTGCAGCAACGCGGAGGTCGCGGCGTGGCAGCTGCCCAGGTTGTCGAGGCGCGGGGCGAGCAGGAGGTCACCGTCGAGCCCCCCCAGGGCGGCGGGCTGGGTGTCGAAGAGCATCAGATCGTGGCCGAGGACGTCGCCGGGGCGCTCGCCGAGCTCGGCGGCGATCAGCGCGGCGAGATCGGCCTTGTCCCCGACGCCGAGCAGGGGGGGGAGGTGCTTCTGGGCGTTGAGCACGAGCCCCTCGGTGTTCACGCTCCGGTTGAGGTGTATCGCGAGGCTCGCGACGCGCGCGACGGGGCGCTTCAAGTGCACCAAGCGCGACTCCTGAGCTCCGCCGCGCGCCAAGGTGACGCGCCCTGCGATGCCGAGATCTCGATCGAGCCAGGTCGAATAGAGGACCCCGCCGTAGGTCTCGACGCCGATCTGCCGGTAGCCGTGGCGGTGGACGTCGGGGAGGGGCTTCACCCGGAGGTTGGGGGAGTCGGTGTGCGCGCCGATCATGCGGAGGCCCGCGCGCGTGGGAGGCTCCTCTCCGACGACGAACGCGGTGATCGTGGCGCCGCCTCGGATCACGAAGCGCCTGTCGCCGGGGGAGAGCGCCCAGACCGCGCGCTCGTCCAGCTCGGAGAAGCCCTGCGCCTCGAGCCGCCGCTTGACCTCGGCCGCCGCGTGGTAGGGCGTGGGCGAGGCGTCGATGAAGTCGCAGAGGTCGCGAGCTGGGTTCATGGCTTGTCGCTCCGCAGCGCGAACCCTAGCAGCTTGTAGAGGATCCGAGCGCCCACGATCGCGTCCCAGGCGCCGGTGCCGGCGACCTCGTTGAGGTCGAAGCCGACGATCCGTCGGCCCGAGGAGACGACCGCCCCGAGGAGCGCGCACGCCTCACGGAAGCCGAGCCCGCCGGGGACCGGCGTCCCGGTGTTGGGGCAGAGCGCCGGATCGAGGCCGTCGATGTCGAAGCTCACGTAGACCTCCCGCGGGAGCGCCTGAACCACGCTCTCCGCGACGCGCGCGAACGGCTCGCCCAGGTGGGCGCGCCGGGCCAGCTCGGCGTCGTAGAACGCGTGGATCCGGGGCGAGCTCTCGGCGAGCCGGTGCTCTTCTTCGGAGAGATCGCGCACGCCCACCTGCACGATCTTGGCGACGCCCGTGAGCTCCTCGTGCACGTTGAACATGATCGAGGCGTGGGATCGGACGAAGCCCTCGTACGCGCGGCGCAGGTCCGCGTGCGCGTCGACGTGCAGAACCCCCACGCCGGGGTGCCTGCGTGCGACCGAGCGGATGAGCCCGAACGGGCTCGCGTGGTCGCCTCCGACGACGCCGACGAGCTTGCCCCGATCCAGCCACCGGTCCGCGATCTGCTCGACCCTCGCGTCGAGCGCCGCGCAGACCCGGTTCACGCGCTCGAGGCGCGCGAACAGGTCGCCGTCATCGCCAGGTCCGCCGGCGTCGATCACGGGCTGCGCGTCGCCGGACGCGGCTTCGTTCCAGGCGACGATCTCCGGATCGGGGGACAGCATCGCGACGCCCGCCTCGTAGGCGCGCCCGGTCTCCACGTCGAAGAGGTCGACCTGCCGGCTCGCCTCCAGGATCGCCGCGGGCCCGCCGGCGGTCCCCTTCCGATACGAGGTCGTGGGCTCCCACGGGACGGGAATGAGGACGACCCGCGCCTCGTCCGCCGTGTGGGGCAGCCCGAAGATCCCGTCGTGCAACGCCGGGCCGGCTGGATCGAACCGCGAGGTCACTACGCCGGCGCCATCGCGCCGAGGTCCTCGGTCGTTTCCTCGGGCTTCGGGATCCAGTCCTCGTCCGGGCCCTCCGGGGGCAGCACGAGGGGCGCGCCGTCGAAGCGGATCCGCTTGCCGGGCCAGAGGAAGGTGCGGAAGACGTAGCCGAGCAGGGAGGCTTGATCGAGCTCGCGGTGGATGAAGGGCGCGACCTCGCGGGCGTGGGCCTCGGGCAGGAGGCTCCAGTGCAGGCCCGGGTGCATGTGGTGGATCGTGTGGTAGCCGTTGTTGAACGTGAACCAGTTGACGAGCCGCCCGACGAAGTTCCTCGAGTGGTCGTACTCGCTGTTCTCGTCGCAGCCGTCGTGCTGCAGGAAGTTCATCGAGACGATCCCCCACGCGGCGTACTTGTGCGGGAGGAAGACGAACACGAGGAACTTCTGCCAGTCGATCAGGGCGAGGACGATGTAGACGCCGAAGAGGCACGCCTGCTCGATCCGCAGCTGCCGGTACCACGCAGGGAGGCGGGTCTTGATGGTGCGGAAGTACGCGGCCTCGCCGCGCATGATCGACGGGGCGACCATCAGGGTGAACAGCAGGCCGTTCAGCAGGTTCCAGCGGAACCGTGCCTTCGTGGTGCGCATCACGTCGCGCCGCGACTGCGTGTGCTTGTGGTGGCTGAGGTTGTGGCCGGGCACGTAGGCGCTGACGGGGTGACCGTAGGTGAGCGTGAGGACCGCCTGGAACACCCGGTTGTGCGCGCGCTCCTTGAACACCGGCGAGTGGACGGTGTTGTGCGTCGCGACGGCGCAGAAGAAGGAGAAGAAGCAGGTCAGCGCGAAGAGCGGCAGGCCCGCCGCCAGGTTCCACGAGAGCAACGACAGCTCGGGCGCGCCCCACTGCAGCCCGACGAGGCCGAAGAAAACGGCGCAGAAGAGCAAAGTGCGGAGGTCGGCGCGGTATCGGAGCATGCGGCACCCGGGTGTCGAAAAACCGACGCAGCTCTCATAGCCCATCTCGCCCGGGGAGTGTCACGAATGAGCAGCATTTTGGTCCGGGCTCGCCGGGCGCGCCCTCTCAGCAGATCAAAGTGGCCGACGCTTCATTTTTTTTCAGCACACATCGTGGGCGAGAGGGCATCAGATGCCGTGGGGTCCGGCGCCGCCGGCTCACGGAACACCCGCTCCCCTCTCTCTTCACCCCTGACTCTTCTCTGATCCATGCGGCTCGAGCGCTCGATTCTAGCAAGCCGCGCAACAATGGCCGTGGTCGTGCGGCCGGTACCCCTGATATGATGTCGCGTCCGTCCAGCCCGCCGAACGGGAGAAGGCTTATGACTATGTACCGTCGAGTACGACATTATCCCACGCTTGCGGTATTTGTCGGTCTGTGTGGCGCCACGGTGTGGGGCTGCGCGAACGCGACCGACGGAGACGGCGGCGCGGGCGGGGAGGGCGCCGCAGGTGGCGGCGTGGTGAGCTCGACGACCCAGTCGGTGACCGTCGCTTCGAGCTCGAGCTCGACGTCGAGCTCGGTCAGCTCCAGCGCACAGAGCACGACGGCCTCCACGACCGTCGCCTCCACGGGCTCCGCGATGAACAACTGCGGGGACGGGACCATCGAGCCGCCTTGGGAGACCTGCGAGGGCGCAGACTTCGGCGGCGCGAGCTGCACCGACTTCGGCTTCGCCGGCGGGACGCTGATCTGCAACCCGTACTGCAACATCGTCGTCTCGCAGTGCACCCCGAAGGAGAGCTGCAACGACAACCAGGACAACGACTTCGACGGCTTCATCGACTGCGCCGACAGCGAGTGCGTCGCCGAGCTCGTCTGCACCGACCCGTGCGCGGCGCCCCAGTTCATGACGATCCCCGGCTGGTCGTGGGGCTACATCGCGGGCGAGCCGGCGGTCCTCGCGCCCTCGTGCACGGGGTCGTCCGGGCAGGAGTCGGTGTTCCAGGTGACCGCCGTGCAGGACGGGGACATGAGCTTCACGCTCTGGCCGTACGGCTTCGACGGGTCGATCTCCATCCGCACGAGCTGCAACGATCCCGCGACCGAGATCGCCTGCGTGAACAACGCGCCGTCGAACGGGCAGGAGTCGGTGCTCATCCAGGCCGTCGCGGGGCAGACGTACTACATGATCGCGGACTCCACGACGTCGGCGATGAGCGGAGACTACAGCGTGCAGGTGGATCAGCCGCTGCCCGAGCAGTGGTGCTCGGGCCAGTGGGACGACGACTACGACGGGTACGTCGACTGCGACGACGACACGAACTGCAAGGGGATCTCGTTCGAGTGTCAGCCGGGCGGTGGCGCCTACGGGACGCCCTGCTTCAGCAACAACGCCTGCCAGGCCACCGGCGGCGACCCGATCTGCCTCGACTGGAACCAAGGCTTCCCGAACGGGTACTGCTCCGAGTTCTGCTACCTGGGTGTCCCAGGGGAGTGCGGGCCGAACGGCGTCTGCATGGACGTGAACGTCTCGGTGAACGGCGTCTGCTTCAAGTCGTGCACGGTCCCCTCGGACTGCCCCAGCGGCACGAGCTGCGTGGACAACGGCCTAGGCCAGATGATCTGCGACAAGCCGCCGGAGATGAACTGCCAGGACTACCAGGACGACGACTTCGACGACTTCGTCGACTGCGAGGATCCGACGAGCTGCAAGGGGATCTCCTTCAGCTGCACCGGGGGGTCGACCCCGGTCGGCGGCGGCTGCTTCATCCACCAGTCGTGCGCGTCCACGGACGGTGACCCGTACTGCATCGACTGGTGGGCCGGCGGATACTGCACGGAGTTCTGTGACATGTCGCTCGACGACTGCCCCTCGGGCTCCGTCTGCTCGGACTACCAGTGGTTCCCGAGCGGGAACGGCCTCTGCATGGATGAGTGCTCGCAGCCCTCGGACTGCAACCCGGGCTACTTCTGCATCAACTGGAACGGCTCCAACATCTGCGTGAACTGACCCTCGGCGGCTCTGCCCGATCTGCACCATCTCGGGGCGCCGCCCGGCGCCCCGAGAGCCTGGAGGTACCCATGCTTGCTCTTCGACCGGTTCGCCTCGTCGCTTCCGTCGCGTCCATCCTCGCCATGTCTTGCAGCGCGGCGCCCAACGGGGGCAGCGGCGGCTCGGGCGAGGGCGCCTCGGGCCCCGTGACCGGGAGCGGCGGCGGCACCACGGCCAGCGCGAGCACGACGGGGATGGGGGGCGGCTTCAACGTCGGCGGCAACGGTCAGGGCGGCGGGATCACGTGCGATCCCGGTGGCCCCGACGACGACGTCGACATGGACGGCTTCACGCCGAACCAAGGCGACTGCGAGGACTGCGACCCGAACCGCAACCCGAACGCGATCGAGGTGCCGACGGCGGACGGTCAGACGCCCTTCGACGAGGACTGCGACGGCGATATCGACGAGGCCGAGGACCCGCCCTGCGACACCGGGATCGCGATCGACGAGATGGACCCGATGCAGGTCGGTCCGGCGATCGAGCTCTGCAAGGTCTCGAGCGGGGAGAACGACTGGGGGGTCG
>CAZBJI010000054.1:0-20928 GCA_964492175.1 uncultured Polyangiaceae bacterium
CAGGGCGTCTTCTGCGTGTACGTGGCCATCGGCCAGAAGCAGTCCACGGTGCGGCAGGTCGTGGACAAGCTCGAGTCGTTCGGCGCGATGGACTACACCATCGTCGTCGCCGCCACGGCCAGCGAGTCCGCGCCGCTCCAGTTCATCTCCCCCTACACGGGCGTGACGATCGGCGAGTACTTCCGCGACACCGGGCGCCACGCGCTCTGCATCTACGACGATCTCTCCAAGCAGGCCGTCGCGTACCGTCAGCTCTCCCTCCTCCTGCGCCGTCCGCCGGGTCGCGAGGCCTACCCGGGCGACGTCTTCTACCTGCACTCCCGCTTGCTCGAGCGCGCCGCCAAGATGGCGCAGGTCTACTACGTCGTGAAGAAGGGCACCGACGTCCCGAGCGGAGACCTCGCGTACCGCGGCGTCGACGGCAAGGCCCACATCGGCGTGCTCGGAAAGCACGACGCCGAGGCGTCCTTGAAGAAGCTCGGCGGCGATCACGAGATCAAGCAGGACCCCTACTCGGGCGGCTCGCTCACGGCGCTTCCGGTGATCGAGACGCAGGCGGGCGACGTCTCGGCCTACATCCCCACGAACGTGATCTCGATCACCGACGGCCAGATCTTCCTCGAGTCCGATCTCTTCTTCTCCGGCGTTCGCCCGGCGATCAACGTCGGCATCAGCGTCAGCCGCGTCGGCGGCAACGCGCAGATCAAGGCGATGAAGTCCGTCGCCGGCACGCTCCGCCTCGATCTCGCCCAGTACCGCGCCATGGCGGCGTTCGCCCAGTTCGCGAGCGACCTCGATCAGAAGACCCGCGCGCAGCTGGATCGCGGCATCCGGATGGTGGAGATCCTCAAGCAGGGCCAGTACGTCCCAGTCCCCGTCGAGAAGCAGATCATCATCCTGTACGCCGGCACCAGCGGGGCCCTGGACGATCTCCCGGTCGCGGTCCTCGGGCGCTACGAGGCAGAGCTCTACAAGTTCCTCGACTCCAAGCACCAAGAGGTGTTCTCCGAG
The DNA here is from genome assembly GCA_964492175.1 of uncultured Polyangiaceae bacterium. Taxonomy (GTDB): domain Bacteria; phylum Myxococcota_A; class Polyangia; order Polyangiales; family Polyangiaceae; genus Xiheicaenibacterium. The sequence goes on from CAZBJI010000054.1 coordinate 1,012, forward strand.
ATCCGGGAGAAGAAGGCGCTCGGCGACGATCTGAAGAAGACGATCGACAAGGCGCTCTCTTCCTTCCGCGACAAGTTCGTCCTCGACGAGAAGAAGGACGCCAAGGCGGAGAAGAAGAAGGGCAAGTAGCCGTGGCTTCTCTCAAAGCGATCCGCAAGCGCATCGGAAGCGTCAAGTCGACGCAGAAGATCACGCGCGCGATGAAGATGGTGGCGGGCGCACGGCTCAACCGCGCGCAGCAGCGCATCTTGGAGCTGCGTCCGTACGCCATCAAGACGCAGGAGATGCTGAGCGAGATCACGTCGCGCGTTCAGAGCGCCACGAGCAGCGGGAGCGAGCCCGCGGCCGGCTTGGATCCCTCGGACCTCCTCCACCCGCTCCTCGCGGTGCGCGAGGAGAAGCGCGTGGAGCTGCTCGTCCTCACCAGCGATCGCGGGCTGTGCGGCGCGTTCAACTCCAACATCAACCGCGCCGCTGAGCGCGAGTACCGGCAGCGGACCGCGGCGGGCCAAGAGGTCACCGTGAAGGTCATCGGGCGCAAGGGTCGCGAGTACCTCCAGCGTCGCGACGTCCCGCTCGAGCACCTGCCGGGCGTGTGGGACAAGCTCGACTACCAGACGTCCAAGACAGTGGGGGAGCGGGTCCTGGTTCCGTTCCTGAACGACGACGTGGACGCGATCTACCTGGTCTACAACGAGTTCAAGAGCGCGATGAGCCAGCAGGTCGTCACGGAGCGGTTGTTGCCGGTCCCGCCGGTGCCCGACACCGACGGGCTCGACTCGGGGGATTTCCTGTTCGAGCCCAGCCGCACCGCGCTGCTCGAGCACCTCGCCCCGCTGTACGTGGACATCTCGATCCTCCGCGCGCTCTACGAGTCCCAGGCCAGCGAGCTCGGAGCCCGCATGACGGCGATGGACTCCGCCACGAAGAACGCGACGGAGATGATCGACAAGCTCACGCTCGAGTACAACAAGGCACGTCAGGCCGCGATCACCAAGGAGCTCATGGAGATCATCGGCGGCAGCGAAGCGATCAAAGAGTAGTGCTGCTGGAGATCAACGCGAGGCACCCGGAGCCGCGCAAGATTCAACAGGCCGTGCAGGTGCTCGAGCGGGGTGGGCTCATCGCGTACCCCACGGACACGGTCTACGGCCTCGGGTGTGACCTGATGAACAAACAGGCCATCGAGCGCCTGTACGTCGTCAAGGGCATGCAGAAGAACAAGAACCTCGCGTTCATCTGCCACGATCTGTCCGACATCTCGAAGTACGCCGTGGTCGACAACTGGGCGTACCGGATCCTCCGGCGCTTCCTGCCCGGGCCCTACACGTTCATCCTCCCGGCGACCCGGGAGGTGCCCAAGATGGTCCTCACGAAGCAGAAGACCGTCGGGATCCGCATCCCGGATCACGCCGTCATCGTCGAGCTGACGAAGCAGCTCGGCCGCCCCATCATCTCGACCACCGCGGCGCCGCCCGGTGAAGAGGCGCTCATCGACCCGGCCGAGATCCGCGACCGCTTCAAGGGCCTGGACCTCGTGCTCGACGGCGACGTGTGTGGCATCCACCCCACCACGGTGGTGGATCTGTCCGCGGGCCGCGTCGAGGTCGTTCGAGAGGGTGCCGGCCCGGTCGACGAGCTGGTCGCCTGAGACGCCTGCGTCGTTCTGAGGTAGGCCCGCGGCGTGACAGACACCGCTGACCCGTCCGGGAGACCGCCGGAGCGCGACTACGTGGTGGTGGGCGGTGGCTCGTCCGGCTGCGTCGTCGCCGCGTCCCTCGCGCGCGGCGGCGCCACCGTCACCCTGCTCGAGCAAGGGGAGCGCGCGGAGGCCAACCCGGAGACGCTGCGCGCGGACGGCTACAAGGAAGCGTTCATCAACGATCGCCTCATGATCCAGAGGTTCAGCGTCCCGCAGGCCGGCTGCGGGGGGCGTCGCCTCTTCCTCGGCTCGGGCCGTGGCATGGGCGGTAGCGGCGGGATCAACGCGATGGTGTACACGCGCGGCGCCCGCGAGGACTTCGACGCGTGGGGCGTCGGCTGGGGCTGGGATGACGTCGCGGGAGCGTTCGAGGAGGTCGAGCGCGTCCTCGACGTGCGCCGCCGGGCGCCCACCTCGTTCACCGAGACCTGCATCGAGTCGGCCGAACACGTCGGGTTCCGCCGCAAAGAGGATCTCAACGACGGTGATCTGTCCGGCGTCCTCGGGTACGAGTGGATGAACTACCGCGGCGCAGACCGGCGCAACTCCTACGTGGCGTTCGTCCGCGACAGCCAGCCGCCCACCCTCGAGGTGCGCACGGGCGCGCTCGCGCGCCGGGTCCTGCTCGACGAGCGGCGCGCCGCGGCCGGCGTCGAGTACGAGGCCGACGGCGTGGTCCGCACGGTGCGCGCTCGGCGAGAGGTCGTCGTCGCGGCCGGCGCCCTCGAGTCGCCCAAGCTCCTCGCCCTGTCGGGCATCGGACCCGCCGCGACGCTCCGGGCGGCCGGCTTGGACGTCCTCGTGGACCTACCGGGGGTCGGCGCGAACCTGCACGACCACCCGAACGTGACCCTGTTCTTCCTGGGCCGCTCCGACGTCGACTGCGAGTACCCGCAGCTCTACGGCTTCGCCCCCCTCGGGGCCCGAGCGTCCGCTCCGGACGCCTGCTTCGTCTTCTACCCTGCGCGCTCGAGCCTCAAGGAGGGCATGATGCGGATGCTGCCGGCGATGCTGCTGCCGGAGAGGGGAGGGCAGGCACCGCGGCTCGTGCGGTCCGCGGTCGGCGCGCTCTTCGGGCGACCGCTCGTCGAGCGGTTCGTCCGGCGCATCTTCGGGATCGTCGTGATCCTCGGCAAGCCCAAGAGCCGCGGGGCTGTCCGGCCGAGGAGCCCACACCCCCGCGACGCGGCGCTCATCGATCCGGCCTACTTCGCGCACCCGGCCGATCTGGAGGCCATGGTGGAGGGCGTGTCCGTCGCGCGGAGGCTCGCGGCGGCGCCGGCCCTCGACCGGTTTGGCGCCCGGGAGCTCATCCCGGGGCCGATGGGTGTCGGGCGGCGCGGCGTGGAGTCCTTCGTGCGCTCGAACTCGATGACCACGTACCACTACGCCGGCACGTGCAAGATGGGGGACTCGGGCGACGCCGACGCAGTCGTGGACCGGCGGCTTCGGGTCCGGGGGGTCGAGCGGCTCCGCGTGGCAGACGCGTCGATCATGCCCGTCGCGCCCGTCGCGGCGCTGAACGCTCCGAGCATGATGATCGCTCGTCGAGCGGCGCGCTTCTGCCTCGAAGACGCCGCGCGCTAGCGCTGCGTGGGAGCGCCGCCGCGAGGGCGTGAGCGCGTCGCCCGGAACATCTGGGCGAGTCCTCGCCGCGATGCGGTAGCTTGCTCCCATGCGCGTCGCGGTGCTCGAGCTCCCCGCCCGCTCCGCTCGACCCGATCTGGTGGCGGCCGAGGCGGCGCAGCTCCTCGCGGAGGGGCCCTGCGACCTCTGCCTGCTGCCGGAGTGCGCCCTCTTCGGGTACGTCTCTCCGGCCGGCGACTTCGACCTCACTCGCTTCGCCGAGCCGCTCGAGGGCCGGGCGCTGGAGCTGCTCAGGGGCCTCGCGCGGGCGGCCGGCTGCGCGGTCGCCGGGCCCGTCGTGCTCCGCGAGCGGGACGAGATCTACAACGCGCACGTGGTGGTCGACCGCGCCGGCCAGCTCCTCGCGCGCTACGCGAAGCGCCATCCATGGTACCCCGAGGCGTGGGCCTCGCCGGGCCGGGACGCGCCCCCGCTGTTCCACGTCGGTGGCGTCGCGTGCACCTTGGCGATCTGCTTCGACGTCCACTTCCTCGCGTCCGAGGCCTCGGCGCTGCTCCATCGCGCCGACCTGCTGCTCTTCCCGAGCGCGTGGGTCGACGAGGACGCGGAGGACGCGCGAGGCGCGATCCTCACGCGCCTGTCGGCGGAGCACGACCTCGTCATCGCCAACGCGAACTGGGGGCTCGGCGAGCCCCTCGTCCGCGGGCAGGGTGGCTCCCGGATCGTCCTACCTCGGGGGGGCGGGCCGCGGCTGGCTCGGGTCACCGGGCCCGCTCGGCTCGACGCGGAGGTCGAGCCGAGGAGGTAGCGTCGCCCGCCCGCCGCGGCGCGCCCGCTGCACGCTCAGAACAGCTCGCAGTTGATCGCGGCCTCGGAGATGTCGACCACGCAGATGTCGCCCTCGCCGGACCCAGCGTCGTACTGGTCCATGTCCGCGGCGCCGTCGAGGTAGTCGTCACCCTCGGCGCCGATCAGGACGTCGTCGCCGTCGTCGCCGAAGAGCGAGTCGTCACCGCCACGCCCGTCGATCAGGTCGTCGCCGCCGTTCGCGTAGAACGAGTTGTCTGCGTCGTCTCCGATCAGCGTGTCGGCCGCGCTGCCGCCGTGCACACCCTCGACGTTGACGAGGGTGTCGAGCTCGTCTCCCTCTCCGTCGTTGGCCTCGCAAGCGCACGTGGGCGCGTCGCAGCCGTCGTTCTGGCTCGAAGCGCACGTCGTCGCCGTGATGGAGGTCGTCCGCTGCGCGTAGCTTATCGCGTCGAGCCCGGGACCGCCGTTGATCAGGTCCCGGCCGTCGGGCGCGCTGCCCGCCGGGAACAGATCGTCGCCGTCGCCGCCGAGCAGGACGTCCTGACCCTCGCCCCCGTCGATCGTGTCATTGCCGGGGCCGCCGTCGAAGCGCTCGTCGCGAGCGGTGCCCTGGAGCGTGTCGTCGGCGTCGCCCCCGACGACGCTCTCGACCGTCGAGAGCACGTTGTCGGACTCGTCGGCCTCCCCGTCGTTCATCTGTCCGTCGAGCGAGACGCCGACGCTCACGGTCCTCTCCGCGTAGGTCGCCGTGTCGAAGCCGTCTTCTCCGTCCAGGTAGTCCGAGCCGTCGGCGCTCGCCGCCGCCCGGAGGGTGTCGTCCCCGGGACCGCCCTCGATGCGGTCGAGCCCGTCCCCGCCGCGCAGGTCGTCCGCCCCCTCGGCGCCGCAGATCGTGATGTTCACCCCGACCCGGCCCCACCCGGCGAGCGAGGCGTCGAAGCGGTCGTCGCCCTCCCCCAGGCTCGCCGTGGCGATGCCGACGCCGGCGACGGCGATCTCGGCCTCCCCGTCCCCGTCCGTGTCGAGGCGGAGGGCGCCGCCCTCGGTGCCCGCCGCGGTGGCGTCGGCGCCGCTGGACCCCTTGAGGATGAGGCGGTTCGTCCCGCCGCCCAGGTCCGCCAGGAGGCCCGTGGTGCTCGTGGCGGCGAGCGAGCCGCCGTGGCCCTCGGCCAGATCGATCATGAGGACGTCGTCGTCCGGCGTTCCGGTGATCGTGATCTGCGTGTCCTCGGTGAGCGCGATGGGCGCCCCATCGGCTGCCGAGCAGGCGACCCCGTTGATCCGGAGCGTGTCTGCGTCGAACGAGATGCGCGTCGCTCCCGGCGTGAGCGTGATGCTGATCGCCTCGGGCGTCGCCGCTGCGAGCTCGCAGCCGGCTGGGGCGGACCCATCGGAGAAGAGGCTCGCGTCGATCCCGGGGAAGCCGTCCAGCGGCTCCGCTCCGCCGAGCTCGGCGCAGCTCTGCGCGCCGTGGAAGGGCTGCGGGCTCCCGCCGCCCGCTCCGCCTTCGGCTGCGGCGCCGGCTCCGTCGGCGCCCGCGCCATCCGACCCTGCGCCGCTCGAGGCGTCCTCGTCGCACCCGGCCGCCATCGCCGCCACCAACGCCGCGAAAGCCCACGTCCCGGTCCTCACTGCCAGCGCGCGCCTCATGTCGACCTCGATCTCCTCGTCGGCGACGTTCGCGTGACGCCCGACGTCATCCGCATGACGCCGCCGGGCCCAACTCGCTCACGAACCGTCGTCCATCGTCGTCCCTGGCAGTCGCGTTGCGAGCGGTGTGCCACCCGCCAGGCGTAGATTGCGTGGGCTCCGGCACCCGCTCGAGGTCGTGCGCGGTCCGACCGGACAAAACGGCGCCGAGCCCCCCGCCGCTTGCGCGGGAGGGGCTCGACGGAGCCCGCGGGCCGGGCTCGACCGTCTGCGGACCGATTAGAGCTCGCAGGCCACCTGGGCCGCGACGTCGCTGCCGTCGCCCACGCAGATGTCGCCGTCGCTGTTCCCACCGTGGATCGTGTCGTTCCCGGCGCCGCCGTCGATGTAGTCGTCGTTGTCGCCGCCCTGGAGGTTGTCGTCGCCGTCGTCCCCGTAGAGGGTGTCGTCCCCGGCGCCGCCGATGATGACGTCGTTGCCGGCGCCGCCCTCGAAGGTCTCCGCGGCGCTCCCGCCCGTCAGGTTGTCGGCGGCGGTGCCACCCATGACGTACTCGACGTTCGTCGTCTTGTCCGCCTCGGCGCCGACGCCATCGTCGTCCGTGCACGCCGAGGCCGTCGAGGTCGGCAGGCCTACGTTGTCGTTCGCGTCGACGCACAGGGTGAGGTCGACCGTCGCGGTGCGGGCGCTGTAGTCGACCTTGTCGTTGCCTGCGCCGCCGTTCGTGACGTCGTTGCCGGCGCCGCGGGTCACCGTCACGGTGTACTGGGTGTCGGTGCCCGACTCGAGGATCGTGTCGTCGCCCGCGTCCCCGTTGCACGTGTCGGCGCCGTCGCCGCCCACCAGGGTGTCGTTGCCGGCGCCGCCGTTCAGCGTGTCGTTGCCGAGCCCCCCGTGGAGCTGGTCGGCGTTCGCGCTGCCGGTGATCGTGTCGTCGCCCGAGCCGCCGAGGACGATCTCGATGTCGGTGAACACCTTGTCGGCCTCGCTCGCCTCGCCGTCGTTCGCCGCGGTGTCCACGGTGATGGTGAGGTTCGCCTTGCGCTTCTGGTAGTCCACCTTGTCGGAGCCGGCACCACCCGTGAGGGAGTCGCCGCAGTCGGACTCGCTGCCCATGTCGAAGGTGTCGTCACCGTCGCCGCCGTTCATGACGTCGACGTCGGCCGAGCAGGTCGCGTTGGCCCAGCCGCCCATGAGGGTGTCGTTGCCGCCGTTGCCGTTGAAGGTGTTCCCGACGTCGCTGCCCGTGAGCGTGTCACCAGCGCTGCCGCCGTTGATCTTCTCGACCGAGTACTGGATGTCGTCGCCCTCGCCGGAGAGCCCGTCGTCGGCGTCGATGGTGTCGTACGTCGCCGCGGCGATGCCGAGATCCGTGAGGGCGCTGCCCGTCCCGCTGACCACCTGGATGCTGGAGGACGCGCCCGTGGTGCCGGAGGTCAAGACCAGCCTGTTGCCCGTGGAGAGGGACGCCACACCGGCCACGACGGCGTTGATCTGGCTCACCACCGCGGCCGCGTTGGCCGGGGCAGCGAAGGTGACGACCTGGTCCGAGCCGCCGTCGACCTTGAAGGTCAGCTCGTCGCCGTCGAGCGTGCCGGACGCGCCGAAGGTGAAGGTCGTCATGTCGACGGTGCCGCGGGCCATCCCCTTGTCCGAGACGATGTCGGCGGTGATCGCCGCCGTCCGGTTCGAGTAGTCGACGAGGTCCGAGCCGGCGTCGCCGTGGTACGTGTCGCCCCCGTCGGCCGCGGCCGCCATCTTGAAGGTGTCGTCGCCGTTGCCTCCGTAGAGGACGTCGGCGCCGTTGCCTCCCTGGATCTGGTCGTTGCCATCGCCGCCGTACACCGTGATGGCCCCGGCCATCGGCGTCAGGCTGGTCACGGTGGCGTCGAAGTTCGTCGCCGTGATCGCCCCGCCCGCCGCGTGGAAGGTGTCGGCGCCGCCGAGGAGCGACACCGAGACGACGTCCGCGGCGATGACCCGGATGTCCGCCTTGTTGTCGTTCGTGAGGTCCCAGTAGGTGTCGCCGGCGGCGCTCGCGCCCGCCCGGTAGGCGTCCACGGCGGAGGTCCCGCGCAACATGAAGGAGTCGGTGCCCGATCCCATGTCCACGGTCACGCCGCCGGTGGTCGGCGAGAAGATCGTGGTCCCGAAGGACCCCGGGAGGTTGTCCCAGATGACCTTCTCGTTCGCGTTCGTCCCGGTGATCGTCATCTTGCTGACGTTGGTCGTGGTCAGGGGGACGCTGGTCGAGCTCACGCACTGCCAGCCGTTCACCAGGATGCGCCCGCCAGCCGCGCTGACGACGATCGTCGTCACGCCGCCGCCCAGGCTGAGCGCCAGGAGCTTGGTGGTCGAGTTGTAGCCGCTCGACCCGGCGGTGGAGCAAGAGGGAAGCGGCGTGCCGAGCTCGTCGGCGGCCTCCCCCAGGTCCTCGGCGTCCGTCGACTCGTGCTCGTCGACCGGCTGACAGCCGGCGGCGAGGAGCGAGAGGGCGCTCAACATCGCCAGAGATCCACGAGCATAGAAGTCGCAGTTACGCATGGTCCGTGTCCTTTCCTTCGTGCTGACCCCTCGCGCCAGTTCTGAGCGGGCTCGGAGCGTTGTGACCAGGAACGGACATGTGGAAGGGACCTTAAGCGCTCGGGGTGCGCTAGGCTCCGCCGATGCGATACGTCGTCACCGGCGCCAGCCGCGGCATCGGCCTCGAGCTCACGCGGCAGCTCTCTCAGCGCGGGGATCACGTCGAGGCCGTCGCGCGCGATCCGCGCGTCCCACAGCTCGCCGCGCTCGTCGAGGGCTCGCGGGGCCTGGTTCGGCCCCACGCGGCCGACGTCGCGAGCGACGCGAGCGTCAACGCCTTGACGGCGGCGCTCCGCGACGTCGCGGTCGACGTGCTGATCAACAACGCTGGCGTGATGGGGAAGATGCAATCTCTCGAGGAGCTGGACCTCGAGGACGTCACCCGGACCTTCGACGTCAACGCGCTCGGCGCGGTGCGCGTGACGCGGGCGCTCCTCCCTCAGATGGAGCGCGCTCCCACGCGTCGGGTGGTCCACATCACCAGCGGCATGGGATCCATCGCCGACAACACGAGCGGGGGCGCCTACGGGTATCGGATGTCGAAGGCGGCGCTCAACATGGCCAACAAGTCGATGAGCATCGACCTGCGCGCGCGGGGCTTCACCTGCGTCGTCATGAACCCGGGTTGGGTGAAGACCGACATGGGTGGCAGCGGCGCCCCTACCGACGTGGAGGACTCCGTGGCCAAGATGCTGGCGATCATCGACGGGCTGCGGCAGGCAGACTCCGGCACCTTCTTCGACTATCGCGGCGGCACGTTCCCCTACTGAGTCTCGGGCACGCCGGGAGAGGGCGCTGGCTTGAGGAGCGGCGGGGGCTCCTCGAGCGGGCCCTTGTCGGGTGACGCGGAGCCCTCGGGGCTCGGGCCGCTGGGCTCGCCGCCACCTCCGCCTCCTTCACCTGCCGGCTCCGGCGCCGTGTCCTTGGGGTCGGTCCCCGCGAGGAAGATCTCGCTCAGGGCATCCTCCTGCCCTTCGCGCGCCCGGAGCCCCGTCTTCGGGTCCACGAGCGCGCGCTCGACGCCCCCGGGGACGGGGAACTCCGTGGAAGGGACGCCTTGATGGGCGACGCGCATGAACTCCACGAAGGCTGGCAGCGCCGTCGCGCCGCCCGACTCGCCGGCGCCGAGCGGCGTGCGATCGTCGTAGCCCGTCCACACCACGCAGGCGATCTCCGTGGAGAACCCGGCGAACCACGCGTCGCGGACCTCGTTCGACGTGCCGGTCTTGCCCGCGATCGGGCGCCGCAGCACCTGCGCGCCGCGGCCCGTTCCCTCCTTCACGACGCTCTTCAGGAGGTCGGTGAGGACGTACGCCTCGGCCGCGCTCATCGCGACGCGGCGCGGGGGCGCCGCGGGGAGCGCGATCTCTTCGCCGTTCGGCCCGACGATGCGAGAGATCAGGCGTGGCGCTTCGTAGACGCCGCCGGCGGCGATCGAGGCATACGCGGCCGCCATCTCGCGCGGCGACACCTCGTAGGCGCCGAGCGCGAGCGACGGCGTCGCGCCGAGCTCGGACTCGATCCCGAGGGCGCCCGCGAGATCCGCGACCGACTTCGGTCCGACCTGTTGGCCCAGCCAGACGGCGGAGACGTTGACGCTCTTGGCGAGCGCCTCGCGCGCGCGCTTCGGCTCGCCGTCGGCGGACTTGTCGTAGTTCTTCGGGCGGTAGCCCTCGAGCACCGCCGGATCGGTGGGCAGGAGCGTCGCGGGCGTCACCTTGCCGGACTTCAGCGCCGCCCCGTAGACGAAGGGCTTGAACGTGGACCCCGGCTGGCGCTTCGCCTGCGTGGCGCGATCGAAGCCGGCGCGGGGGCCCTCGTAGCTCCCCACGAGCGCCAGCACGTCGCGTGTCCGGAGATCGATCGCCACCAGCGCCCCCTGGGGCCCGAGCTCCAACCGGAACGTCGCGTTGGTCAGCGCGCCGCCCGCGTCCGGCTTGCCGGGGGCGACCAGGCTCACGCGGAGCGCGGCGCCGGGCTCGGCGAAGGCGCTCGCCGCCAGCTTGCCGGGGTTGTAGCGCTCCGCCTGGGCGAGCGCGACGCGACCGCGGACGGTCCCCACACGCACGAAGACCTCGTTTCGTGCGTCGTCCGCTCCGGTGACCTCCGCGAGGTACACCGCGCGCTTCTCCTTCGTCGGGTCGCCCTCGAAGAACGCCGGCTTCGTCTTGGGCTTGCGCACCGGCGCCGTGTTCTTGCGGCGCTTGTCGTACGCGTCCAGGGAGTCGCGGACCGCCTTCCGCGCGGTCGCTTGCAGCTTGGGGTCGATCGTCGTCGTCACCACGAAGCCGCCGCGCTCGGCGCGCTCTCCCACGATCGCCTTGAGCTGGCGGCGCACCTCGGCCAGCGCCTCGGGCGCGAGCTCGGCGCTCGCGTCCGACTCGGCCGCGAGGTGCACCTCCTCCTCGCGCGCGTCGTCGATGGCGGCGCTGTCCAGGAAGCCCTTGTGCTCGAGCTGGCTGAGCACGTACCCGCGGCGCTCCAGGGCGCGGTCCAGGTGCTCCCGCGGCGAGTACCGGGTCGGACCCTTGGGCACGCTGGCGAGGAGGGCGGCCTCTCCCAGCGTGAGGTGCTGCACGCCCTTACCGAAGTAGTACCGGCTCGCCTCCTCCACGCCGTACCGCCCGTGCCCGAAGTAGATGTGGTTCAGGTAGAGCTCGAGGATCTGGTCCTTGGAGAGCTCCTGCTCGATGCGGCGAGCCAGGATGACCTCCTTGATCTTGCGCTCGTACGTGCGGTCCTGGGTGAGGAGCACGTTCTTCACCACCTGCTGGGTGATGGTGCTCGCGCCCTGCCGAGAGCTCTGGGAGCGGAGGTTCACCCAGATGGCGCGCAGCATCCCTGGATAGTCGAGGCCTTGGTGCTCGTAGAACGAGGCGTCCTCCGCGGCCAGGAACGCGAGCTTCACGTGCGGCGGGATGTCCCCCACGGGCACCACGGTCCGGCGCTCGACGAAGTCCTCGCCGAGCAGCGTGCCGTCGCGGGCCATGATGCGGGTCACCTGGGGCGGCGTGTAACGCTGGACCTCGTCCATGCCCGGCAGCCCCGCCTCGAAGTGACGGATGGTCAGCGCGACCCCGATCATCGCGAGCCCGCTCAACATCAGCACCGTGGCGAAGACCCGCCACCCCCACGTGAGGACGGCCCGCCAAGGGCGGCGGCGGCTGGTCTCCGAGGTCTCCTTCGACATATCCGCCTTCACGAACGCCGGAGCCGAGGCTCCCTGTTCCCGCTCCTCTGGTCCGCCGGACCCTCACCCAAGAGGACTAGTACCGCGACCCATCGATTTCGATGGGTCGCGGTGCCCAGGGGAAGTCGAGGAGGGAGCACAGAGAGGCGGCATCAGGAGGTTCCTCCCACCCCCTCGCCTCGTCGCGGGGGTGGGAGGAACCGATCGAAATCTGTGGGGCGAGGTACTAGTTGGAGAGCATGGAGATCACGCCGATCGTCAGGCCGATCCCGAGCATCAGGCAGACGACCGCGACCGCCGTCAGCGTGACATAGTTGATGCGCGGCTTGGCGAGGCGGGGCGGGGGCGGGTACGGGCCCACGGGGATGGTGTTGCCCGCGCCCTGGGGCCGGGCGAGGTGGGGAGGCAGCGGGCTAGAGACCGGCGCGCCGGCGGCCATCCGGATGGTGCGCGAGCCGTCCACGCTCGGCGCTGGACCCCCGCCGGCGGCCTGTCCGTTCGACGGCGCGGGCGGGGGGACGTCGCGGCCCTGGACGCTCGGGGGCACGTAGCCGGAGCCTGGCGCGGGCGCGTCGACGTGGGTCGGCTCCACCGCGCGGGGGAAGAGCTGCTGCACGTTGATGCCGCCGGGGGCGTAGCGACCGAGCGCGACCGCGAAGTCCTGCGCGTTGGCGTAGCGGTCCTCGGGGCGCTTCTGGAGCGCCTTCATGATGACGTCCGAGAGCCCCTGCGGGAAGCGCTTGCCCGGCACGCGTTCGTCGAGCGGAATCGGCGGCTTCGTGACGTGCAGCTGGATGTACTCCATCGGCGTCTTCGCGTCGTACGGGAGCTTGCCCGTGAGCACCTCGTAGAGGATCGTCGCGAGGGAGTAGAGGTCGCTCCGCGCGTCGAGCTTCTTGCCCTGCGCCTGCTCCGGCGACATGAACTCGGGCGTGCCGAAGACCATGCCCTCCTGGGTCAGCATGATGCTGCCCGGCCTGAGCTCGCGCTCCGTCACCTTCGCCAGCCCGAAGTCGAGGACCTTCGCGTAGTCGCGCTTGCCCTCGCGCCGCGTGAGGAAGATGTTCTCGGGCTTGAGATCGCGGTGGATGATGCCCAGGTTGTGCGCCTCGTGGAGGGCGCCGCAGACCTGGACCAGGATGGGGATCGCCCGGTCCAGGGGGAGCGGGCCCTCCTTTCGGACGATCTGGTTCAGGTTCTTGCCGTCCAAGAACTCCATCACGATGTAGAGGGACCCGTCCTCCAGCTCTCCGTACAGGAACACCTTCACGGTGTTGTCGTGCGAGAGGTGGCTCATCGCCCGCGCCTCACGTCGGAAGCGCGAGGCCAGGTCCTTCCGGTTCGTCAGCTTGGGGTGGAGGATCTTGATCGCCACCTGCCGGTTGAGGGCCGGCTGCGACGCGCGATAGACCGAGCCCATCCCACCGGAGCCAATTTTCTGCTCGATGAGGAACTGGCCGTTGAGCACGGAACGGCCAATGTACGGATCAGGGGGCTTCTGCTGCGGCGACGTCATACCGAGCCAGGCGCTCGATCGCGCCCGGGTGTAGGCTACCCGAGGGCTCCTCCCCCCGCTCTGAAATCTACGCGGCGTGGCTTGGCAGACTCGTCGCGGGCTGGGGTATCGTGTCCCGCGTGCCCGAGCCCCTGGCGCTCACGAGCGCGCTCCTGAAATCCGAGGGTTTTCGCCACGCGTTCTTCCTCCGGGCCGGCGGTGTCAGCCCCGATCCTTGGTCGTCGCTGAACTTCGCGGCCTCTACGGGGGACGCCGTCGAGAACGTGCGCGAGAACGTCCGGAGAGCGGCGTCGTTCCTCGAGGTGGACGCCGACCGCGTCTATTACCTGTCTCAGGTGCACGGCACGGGCGTCGAGGTCCTCCGCGGCGACGAGGATCCCGCCGAGGTGGTCCGGCGCGAGGGGGACGCCACCCTCTCCCTCGCCCGGGGCGTCGCGTGTGGTGTTCGGAGCGCCGACTGCGGGACCGTCCTCCTCGCCGACCGCCGGAGCGGCGCCGCGTGCGCCGTGCACGCGGGGTGGCGGGGCACCGTCCGGGGCGTGGTTCGCGCCGCGGTCGCCGCGCTCTCCTCGGCTGGAGCCCGCCCCGCAGACCTGGTCGCCGCGGTGGGGCCCCACATCGAGCCGTGCTGCTTCGAGGTGGGCGACGACGTCGCGCAGCAGATCGCCGAGAGCGCCGGCGTGGTGGAGGGCGTGATCGTGAGGCCCACCGAGGGCAAGCTCCACGTGGACCTCCGCCGGGTGCTCGAGATCCAGCTCGTCGCGTGCGGGATCACGTCGCCCGCCATCGATCACGTGCGAGGCTGCACCGTGTGCGATGGCGGGCGTTTCTTCTCCTACCGGCGCGAGGGCAAGGTGTCGGGCCGGATGCTCTCCGCCGTCGTTCCCCGCGCCCCGTAGCGTCGGCTCAGGAGCCGCACTCCCCCTCGTAGGCCACCGCGACGCTCGAGGCGTTGGCGAAACACTCGTTGCCGTAGGTGACGCCGTCGCAGCCGCAGACGGGCGAGTAGTACTCCGGGCAGGCCTCGGGGATGACCTCGCAGACGCCGAGCTGATCCCCGGCGCCGCAGAGGTCCCCGATCGCGTAGTTGCAGAAGAGGCCCGGGTCACAGGCGATCCCGGCGAATCCGCCGCAGGTCTCGACCTCGCAGCTCCCCGAGTGGACGACCGAGATGCCAGCCGCGCTCGCCTCGCAGTCGTTGCCGTAGGTGACGCCGTCGCAGCCGCACACGGGCGACCAGACGTCGGGGCACGCGGTGGGGATCTCCTTGCAGACGCCTTGTGCGTCGGGGATGGCGCACGAAGGGCCGAGATCGCAGTAGAAGCCGTCCTCGCATCCGAGGCCCGCGATCGTCCCGCACACGGGCCCGCACTCCCCTTGGCTCGCGACGCTCACGCTCGCGGCGTTCGCGAAGCAGGCGTTCCCGTAGGTTACGCCGTCGCAGCCGCAGACGGGGGCGTACTCCTCCGTGCAGACCTCGGGGATCGTCTTGCAGGTGCCCAGCGCGTCCGCGGCGCCGCAGAGGTCCGCCTGCGCGTAGTCGCAGAACTGGCCCGGCGCGCACGCGACGCCGGCGATGCCGCCGCACGTGGCCGGGAGATCGACGCAGCCGCAGCCGCACTCCGCGTTGTTGAACATGACCTGCGTGCCGTCTTGCGCGCAGAACGCGATCTCCTGCGCGCAGCTGAGCGAGCCGGGCCCGCCGTGGTAGTGGACCGTCGGGTCGCTGGCGTCGGGGCACTCCGGGGGGAGCGTGCAGTCCGTGTCGTCGAAGGCGGGACAGAAGTCGTCACACTCTCCGTCGCCGTACCAGCCCTCCAGGGCGCAGATGTCGTCGCCGTTCGGATCGATCCCCCCGACGTCGCGGGCCTGGTCTTTGGTGTACCCGCTCCCGCCCTGGACCTGGCAGGCGGCGACGGGGAGCGCCGCGAGGAGCGCGAGGGTGGCGATGGATCGAGTTCGAGAGAGCATGGTCGTATCCTCCAGTGTCCAATAGTTGAAGAACAAACGATCTGGTGCGGGCGCACCCTGGGCCGCCGAGAGGGCAGCCCGTCGAGCTCAGCGGACGATGGTGACGGCGCGCCGCGCGGGCAGCCCCGAGACGATCTCCAGGTAGAGGACGTCCTCCTCCTCGATCGGCGCACCCTCCGGGCGGACCGTGAGCACCGCGGCGTCGCCTGGAGCGAGATCGAGGGCGGCCGTGGGCGAGAAGGTGAGGCCCGCTTGGCCTCTGCGCAGCCTGGGCGGGACGATCTGCAGCGCCTCGGCGCACCCGTTCGAGAGCAGCACCTTCCCTGGCGCTCCGTCCTCCAGCGGCAGGTACGCGGCCGGCTCGATCGTCAAGCACGCCGCGCCTACCGGTGCGACCGCGAGGCTCGTGGCGGTCGCGTCGAGCGCGAGGTCGACCGGCTCGGACCGCAGCTCGTCGCCCTTCACCTGGAGGCGAAGCACCTCCGAGCCAGACGCCGGGACGGCGATCGCGAAGCTCCCATCCGGCGCCACGGGGGCGATGCTCGGAGCGTCGCTGCGATCGAGGTTCGTGATGATCACGACGCCCTCGGGGGGGTCGACCGCGCCGGGGTTCCCCGCCACCGTCACGGTCTGGTCGAGCGCCTCCGGTGAGATGCCGAGGCCGACGAGCCCTCCGTCGAGGTCCGGCGGGTCCATGGGCGGGCTCGGCTGGGGGCTCACGGTGCAGCCCACGGCCAAGAGGGCCAGCCAGGGGAGAGCGCGTCGCGTCGTCACGAGAACCCTTGAAGCAACCTGGATGCCACCACCTCGCACCTTGGATTCCGCGGGAACCCACCTCATGTGTCTCGCTCTTCATGTCTCATGTGGCCGCGTTGATACATATATGAGACACTTCGCGAGGTGCTCTCCTCCCGGGACCTGGTGGCGGGGCGTTATCGAGTGCTAGGGCCGCTCGGCTCGGGCGGCCTTGCCGACGCCTACCGGGCCCGTGACGAGGCGCGCGGGGGCGAGGTCTGCGTCAAGCTGCTGCACGCCGGCCGGGACGCGGCGGCGCTGTGGGGGGAGTTCAGCGCGCTGGCGCGGCTCTCCCATCCCGGGCTCGTCCGAGTCCACGACTTCGGTCTCACCACGATCGAGGGTGCACGCCGCGCGTACCTGACGGCGGACGTCGTGGCGGGCGTGCCGCTCGACGCCTGGGCGAAGGACCAGCCGCGTCGCCGCGTCCATGCTGCGCTGGCAAGCGCCGTCGACGCGCTCCGCTACCTCCACGGCTCCGGCCTCTGCCACGGCGACGTCAAGCCCGCGAACATCCTCGTCGACCCGGCGGGCAGGGGCACGCTGATCGATCTCTCGTGCGCCCGACCGATCGGCGCTGGCCCCGTCGACGTCACCTCGGGGACGCCAGGGTTCCTCGCCCCGGAGGTCCTGCGCGGCGCGCACCCGGATGATCGGGCGGATCTCTACGCGCTCGGCGTCACGCTGCGCGAGCTCGGGCCCGGTCTCTGCGAGCCCTGGTCTCCGGCCGACCTCGACCTCATCGCGCGGCTCACCAGCGAAGATCTCGCGCGCCGACCGTCGTCCGCGGCCGAGGTGCTGGAGCTCTGGGGGATGGGCGCGCTCCCCAGCGCCCCGGTGCGAGCGGTGCCGAGGCGGCTCGTCGGTCGCCACCAGGAGCTCGGCCTGCTCTCGGGCGCCCTCGACGCGCTCGAGGACACGCGCCGCGGCGCGCGGTCGTGGTCGATCACGGGACCCGCCGGAGTCGGCAAGAGCAGGCTGCTGCGCGAGCTCGCTTGGCTCGCCCAGCCGCGCATGCGCGTGGTCGAGGGCTTCGCGCGCCCGGGCCTGGACGCGCGCGCGGCGCTGGAGCGCGCCGCTCTCTGCGAAATCCCGGCTCGCGGCGCGCTCGCAGCGATCGCTGCGTCCGAGCGCATGCGCGGTCGCGAGGAGGTGCTGCTGCTGATCGTCGACTCCTTCAGCGACCTGCCCGCGCACGAGCGTGAGGCGGTCGCCGCGCTCTCTCGGCTCACGCGCGACGACGACCCTTGGATGCTCCTCACCACGGACCGGGAGGGACCGACCCCGGGGGCGAGCGAGATCCGCCTCGGGCCCCTCGGCGAAGGCGAGCTCACCGTGTGGCTCGCGGACACCGGCGCGTCGACGAGCGTGAAGGAGGCCCTCCGCGCGACAGGAGGGCTCCCGGCCGACCTCGTCATGCTGGGGCACCCGGGGCCGGCGAGCGGCGCCGGGGAGACGGGCCTCGCGCCGCCCGACGGCGCCGACGCCCGGGAGGCGCTCGCTCGCGTCCTCGCGCTCGCTCCGTCTGCCGCCGAGCGCGAGCTGACGCTCCTCGGCGTCGAGGAGGCGGCGCTCCTCCACCTGGCGGAGCGCGGCTTCATCGTGAAGCGCGAGGATGGCTGGACGCTCGCACGTCCGGCTGCGGCCGATGAGCTCGCTCGGGGCGTGCCGATGGCCGCCGCGTTCGCGGCGCTCGCGGAGGTCCGCGAGCGAGAGATCGCAGCGCTCGTCCGCGGCAGCGAGCGCGAGGGGCTCGTCTCGGCGGACCTCGCTCGCTGTCGCGCGCTCGCCGGCCACGTCGACGCGGCTCTCGCCCTCGCGCGGCGGTTCGCGGCGACGGTCGACCGAGAGCCCGCGGTGTGGCGAGCGGCCGCGCGCGCCATCGCGGCGGCCGCGACGACGCCGCGTGATCGAGTCGCGGCGTCCGACCTCCTCCGCCGGACGGGGGCCGCAGGCGAGGCGCGCTCGATCCTCGAGAGGTGCGTCCCCGAGCTGGCGCCGGGCGAGCGCGCCGAGGCGCTCGTCGCCGCCCTGGCGTGCGCGGTCGAGTGCGACGACGCGGCGGGGGCGCTCGCGGACGCCGAGCGCTACGCGCCGGAGCTGGCGGAACCGGAGACCAGCGCGGCGGTCGCGCACTGGGTCGCTCGCGCGCGGATCCGCCTCGGCGACCATGATCGGGCGAGGAGCGCGGCCGAGTCCGCCCTGACGTTGACCCGCGACTCCTCCACGCTCGCCGATCTGCACGAGGACCTCGGCATCGCCGCCTCTTACGCCGGGGACCACCCCGCGGCGCGCGTCCACCTGGCGATGGCGGCGGGCCTGCACCGGGATCGTCGCGCGCCGCGCCGGATCTTGCGGGCCGTCTCCTACCAGGCCATCGACGCGTACCGCTCCGGCGACGCCGCCGCCGCCGCGCTCGGCCACAAGCAAGCTCTGGGGATCGCAGAGGAGCACGGGCTCTCCGATCAGATCGCCCGGGCGAGCCTCAACCACGGCACCGCGTGTCACGCCCGCGGAGAGCTGGGCGCGGCGCTCGCGGCCTACGACAGAGGGCTCGCCATGGCGACGGCGCTCGGCCAAGCGGAGCTCGAGGTGATCCTGGGGTTCAACCTCGCCAAGCTCTACGCCGACGCGGGGGCCTTCGACCGGGCGGCGCAGCGCGCGGAGGCGGCGCGCGCAGCCGCGGCTGCCCGCGAGATGCGCTTCTTCGTCGCGGCCGCCGAGAGCGTGCTCGGGGACTGCGCCCTCTCGCGCGGGCGTCACGACGAGGCGGGCGCTGCGTTCGAGCGGGCGCGGGCGGAGTTCGGGGCGGCCGGCGCGCTCCGCGAGGCCTTGGAGGAGGAGCTCGAGCTCGCGCGCGCGGCCTGGGCCCGTGCGGACTACTCGCGCGCGTCTGCGATCGTCGAGCGGGCGCGCCGCGGCGACCTCCTCCCGGGCGCCGCCGACCTGGGCGCGCGCGCCGCGGTCCTCGCGTCGCGCGTGGCGCAAGCCGCCGGGGGACACGGCGCGGCGCTGGCGGAGGCGGAGCTCGCCGCTCGGCTCGCGGCGGAGGCGGGCCGCCCCGACCTCGCGGCGGAGGCGCACGTGGCGCAAGCCGACGCCCTCGTGGCGCTCGGCCGTCCGGGAGACGCCGAGGACCGCCTCGCGCGGGCGCGGCGGGCGTGGGCCGACATGGCCGAGACGCTCCCGGCGGCGATGCGTGACGCCTTCCACGCGCACCCGAGGCGGCGCGACCTCCGAGCGACCCCGGAGGCCGCGGCGTCCAGGGCGCCCGGGCTCGCGACGCCGGTCGGGCGGCTCGTCGGTCTGTTCCGCAAGCTCAACAGCTCCCTCGAGACCGCCGAGGTCCTGGCGATGGCGATCGACGCGGCGATCGATCTCACCAACGCGGAGCGCGGGTTCGTCGTGCTCCGCGGAGCCGACGGCGCGCTCCGGGTGCCCGTCGCTCGCAACCTCGATCGGGAGAGGGTCGGCAAGAGCCACCTCAAGTTCAGCCGCAGCATCGCGGAGCAGGCCATGGAGACGGAGGGCCCGATCGTCACCGTGGACGCGCAGTCCGACGAGCGCTTCCGAGAGAACGCGAGCGTGCACGCCATGCGCCTGCGCTCCGTCCTCGCCGTCCCGATTCGCAGCCCCGACGGCGTCCTCGGCGCGCTCTACGTCGACAACCGCCTCGGCAGGGATCGGTTCCGACCCGACGACGTCGAGCTGCTCCTCGCGTTCGCCGACCAGGTCGCGCTCGCGCTCCGCAACGCCGCGCTCGTCGCCGAGCTGCGACGGCGGAGCGAGGAGCTGGAGGTCGAGCGGGGGCGCATCGCCGAGATCGCCCGAGACCAAGCGGCCGAGATCGAGCGGCTGGCGGAGGCCGTCAAGGTCCGCCAGGAGGCCCTCGAGCACCGCTTCGACTATGGCGCCATCATCGGCCGCAGCCCAGCGCTGCGGCGCGTGTTCTCCGTGCTGGATCGTGTGGTCGACGCCCCGGTGACCGTGCTCGTCACGGGAGAGAGCGGGACGGGCAAGGAGCTGGTCGCGAGGGCGGTGCACTTCGCAGGCTCGCGAAAGGAAGGCCCCTTCGTAGGGATCAACTGCGCCGCGCTGCCCGCGGCGCTCCTC
>CAZBJI010000054.1:20938-43330 GCA_964492175.1 uncultured Polyangiaceae bacterium
TCGTGTGCGGCGAGAGCGGCACCGGCAAGGAGCTCGTCGCGCGCGGCATTCACGAGCAGTCCGACCGGCGCGAGAAGCCCTTCGTCGCGGTGAACTGCGGCGCGATCCCGGAGAACCTGCTCGAGTCGGAGCTGTTCGGGCACGTCCGCGGCGCCTTCACGGGCGCCGACAAGGACCGCACCGGACTCATGGTCTCCGCCCGCGGGGGGACGCTCTTCCTCGACGAGCTCGGCGAGATGCCGCTCGACGTGCAGGCGAAGCTGCTGCGCGTGCTGCAGGAGCGCGAGGTGCGCCCGGTCGGCAGCGAGCGCGCCACGCCGGTCGATTTTCGTCTGGTGTGCGCGACGAACCGGCGCCTCGCGGAGGAGGTCGCGCGGGGCCGCTTCCGCGAGGATCTCTACTTCCGCGTCGCGGTGATCGAGATCGAGCTGCCGGCGCTCCGCGATCGGCTGGAGGACCTCCCGGACCTGATCGCGCACTTCGTCGATCGAGCCGCCGAGGGGCTCGGGAGGGAGCCGCCGCGCGTGTCTGCGGCCGCGCTGCGCGCGCTCGCGTCGCACCGGTTTCCAGGCAACGTCCGCGAGCTGGAGAACGTGGTGACGCGCGCCGTCGTCCTCTGTGATCGAGGTGAGATCTCCGTGGAGGATCTGGGGCTCGCTCCTCCGCGCGTCCGTGCAGCGCGGGCGACCGGCGACGAGCGGCGAGCCTACCGAGACGCCCTCGAGCGCGCGGGCTGGAACGTCGTCGCCGCGGCGCGCGAGCTCGGCGTGCCGCGCGCCACCTTCTACCGCAGGCTCGATAGGCTCGGTCTCCGAAGACCTCCGGGCGCGGGGCGCGGAGCGCGCGCGTGATCCGGCCGCGGCGGGGTCGCGCGAAGTAAGGACGAGTAAGGCCTACGTTTGGCGTCGCGCCGTTAGAACGAACGCTAGGAGGTTCGCTCATGTCGCTCCGCCTCGTCGCGCTCGCCTCGGTCGCTTCTCTCGTGCTCGCCTGCTCTCCCGGGCAGGAGCCACCCGCCGAGGACGGGCAAGGGTCCGGGGCCGAAGGCGCCGGCGCGGCGTCGGCTGGAGGCGGGGGCATCGGCGGCAGCACGGGCACGCTCTCGGACCCGACCGGCGGCGGCGGTCCAGGGGTGGAGTGCCAGCCGTGCTCGGAGGACTTCACGCAGGTGCTCGACTGCGACGGGAACGTCGTCGAGACGTGTCCGCCCGATCAGCTGTGCGGATCGCCGGGGCAGTGTATGGCGCCTTGCGACGCGGCCGCGGCGAACAAGTCCTCCGTCGGCTGCGACTACTACGCGGTCACGCTGAACGCGATGGGCGGGGCCTTCGGCGGGTGTTTCGTGTCCTTCGTGGCGAACACGTCCAACCAGCCCACGACCATCCAGGCCTCGTGGGGCGACCTGCCGATCGATCTCGCGGTGCATGCCGCCATCCCGGTCGGCTCCGGCCCGAGCCTCACCTACGAGCCGTACGATCCGGCGGCCGGCCTCGCCCCCGGACAGGTCGCGATCCTCTTCCTCGCGAACGATCCCGGTCCACACGGAAACTGGAGCCCCGCGGCGGCGTGCCCCGTCCCAGCCGCCGTCGGCCTGGACGCCCACGTGCACTACGGGCTGAACATCTCCACGGGGCGGAGCCAGGGCTTCCACATCACGACGGACCAGCCGGTGGTCGCGTACCAGATGCTCCCGTACAACGCCGCGTACGCCGCCGCGACCGGGGCGACGCTCCTCATCCCCACCTCCGCGTGGGACACGAACTACGTCGCGGTGAACGCGTACCGGGCGGCGGATTGGCAGGGGCTCCCGCTCCCGCCCAGCATGACCATCGTCGCCAAGGAGGACGGCACCACCGTGACCATCCTGCCGAAGGTGAACATCAAGGAGGGGATCAACGTCCAGGGCGCCGTCGCGAACCAGCCCATGGGCTACGTCCTCCACGCGGGTGACACGATCGAGTTCATCCAGGCCGAGGAGCTGACCGGCAGCCCCATCCAGTCGGACAAGCCCATCGGGGTCTTCGCCGGGCACCTGGGACTTCGCATCCCCTACAACGTGGACTACAGCGACCACGCCGAGCAGCAGATCCCGCCGGTGCGCGCGCTCGGGCACGAGTACGCGGTCGTCAGCTACAGAGACCGCGTGGAGGGTGTCACCGAGAACCGCATGCACCGAGTGGTCGGCGCGGTCGACGGGACCACGCTCAGCTACGAGCCGCCGATCCCTGGCGCGCCCACGTCGCTCAATCTCGGCGACGTCTTCGAGTTCCACACGGACGAGCCGTTCATCGTGCGGAGCCAGAGCTCCGACCATCCGTTCATGGTGTTCACGTACATGAGCGGGTCCGCGAACCTCGCCGACCTCGGCGCGCCGAGCGGCTACGGCGACACCGACTTCGTCCGCATCGTCGCCGGCGAGCAGTTCCTGCGCCGCTACGTCTTCTTCACCGACCCCACCTACCCGGAGACCAACCTCGTGGTCGTGAGGAAGAAAGGGGACGACGGCTTCGCCGACGTGACCTTGGACTGCCGCGGTACGATCGACGGCTGGCTGCCGGTCGGCGACGGGGCGACGTACGAGTACACGCGGGTCGACGTCTCTCGGCACAACTTCGAGGGGCAGGACGGCTGCGACAACGGGAGGCGCGAGATGGAGTCCGACGGAAAGTTCGGGGTCTGGGTCTGGGGCTGGGGAACTCCCGAGACGCGGGCCGGCGAGGACTACCCCTGCGACATCACGCAGCCGAACAACTCGTGCGACGTGAGCTACGCGTACCCCGCGGGCGAGAACGTCATTCCGATCAACACCGTCGTCGTCCCGCCGGTGCCGCGGTGAAGCTCTCCGTCTCCCCGGGGGTCCAGCCGTTCGTCGCGACCTCGAGGCTGCTCGGTGATCTCGGTCACGGGCGTGTCGCCTGGCTCGGTGAGGACGAGACGACCGCCGACGCCGAGGCCTGGGAGGTCCCCCTCGGAGCCGTCGCTCGAGGTCCCTCGCGCTCGACGCCGGCGGCGCCGGAGGCCTGAGCGTCGCCTGGTCACGGGGGGCGTCGCTCGGGCCCCGCGCCTAGCGGAGCGCTCCGCCCAGGGCGGCTCGCCACGCGGGGCGAGCGGGTTCGTTCCACCAGGTCGGTCACGAACCGGCTCCTCGTTGCTACGCCCACACGCACCCGAGGAGGCCACCATGACGTCTCGCCGTACCCGATGGGCCCTGGTCATCACGCCGCTGCTGGTTTCGTGTGTCGCCACTGCCGACGCCAAGCCGAAGGGCGCTGCGCTCGCCGCGCCGGCGCCAGCCTCGGCTGCGCTCGACAGGGCGGAGGAGCTCGGCCGGGAGGCCCGCGCGCTGGACGGGCACGCGTCTTCGGAGGAGAGCACGGCCAAGTTCACGCAGAGGACGGCGGTGGCGCTGCGAAAGCGTGCAGGTGAGCTCGAGGCGGAGGCCGCCACGGCGGACGAGGAGCTCCGGGCCGCGCTGCTCGCGAAGGCGGAGGCGGCGGAGCTGGACGCGGCGGCGGCCGACGCTAGGTCTCGCGTGTACAAGCAGAGAGCCAAGGCGATCCGCGCCCGGGCCTCCGAGGTGCGAGCGCTCGCGGGGAGGCTCCTGCGCGGTGAGGCGGCCCACGCCCTCGCCGCCGTCGACCTTCCGCGGCCTCCGCCGAGCCACCCGAATCCCGCCGCGCTGCGGAAGCTCCCTTCCGTCAGCGCGAGCCCGCGCGTGGCGGCGGCCGCGATCGCTCCTTTCGACGGCGCGCACTGAGCTCCCGGTCGCGGGACGATCCCGTCACCGGGAGGGCCAGGACGGCGCGACCCCGTCGGCGAACGGCCGCCGCTGGCCCGCAGCCTGCCTCGCGGGTGAAGGGGCGGGGCCCTCCGGTACGCAGCGCGGCGCCGCCTCAGAAGTTCGGGTGCGCCGAGAGGATGCCCGCGATCTCGTTGAGGTCCGGATCGCTCAGGGTCGGGTTCGCCTCGATGGCGGCCATGAACGCATCCTGGAGGGCCGATTGGGTCGGCGTCTTCAGCGCCTCCGCGTAGCCCACGATGGCCTTGCCCTTGACGAGCGCTGGCGACGGCGTTCGCAGCAAGGAATCGAGCGAGACCTCCACCTCCGTCTCCTGCTCCGTGTAGAAGAGCGGAGTCGTCCACCGGGCTCGGACGCGGACGGTGTCGCCCCCGTCCACCACGCCGGGATCACACGCGCGGATGATCTGGCTGAACACCATCGCGTCGCCGGGCGCGAGGTGCTGTGGCTCGATCTCTTCCGGGCTCTCGGAGAACTCCTCGCCGAAGAACTCTTGCATCTGGAAGTACCACGGCAGCGTGAGCTCCACCTGGACCCCGCGCGCGGCCACCTCCATCACCTCGTCGAAGCGCACCGCCAGCATCTGGTGTGCCTCCTCGACGCTGTCGAGGAAGATGGATGCACCTCGGCCGTGGTCCGTGACGACGTCCACCATGATGTCGTCGCCGCCCGGCCCTACGGCGATCCCCACGAGGTAGATACCCTCCTGATCGGCGTCGAAGGAGTGCGCAGCGATGAGCTCCTTCTGCGTGATGCCCACGTTCGCGAGCCCGTCGGTGATCAGCACCACGCGGTTCAAGCGGGTGGGACCGTAGTGTTGCGCGGCGACCGCATAGCCCGCCGTGAGCCCCCCGTTCAGGTTGGTGCTGCCGCTCGGCTCGAGGTTCGCGACCAACGCGGCGAGGGTGGGGTCGCCCGGCCCCGTGATCACATGCCCCTCCAGCGCGATGTTGTCGTCGTCGTTCCACGTCACGACGTTGACGATGTCGCCGCCGACGAGCCGCGACGCGATCGCCGACACGGCGGCCTTCTCCCGCTCGAGTCTCTCCCCGGCCATGGATCCCGAGGTATCGAGCACGAACGTGATGGTCTTCGCGCGGCTCGTGGGCGGCGGATCGAACGATCGCACGCCGATCTGCAGATCGAACTCTCCCGCGGCGCTGCCCGGCTTGAGATCTGGGTAGATCGCCACGTCGGGGTAGGGGGGCGCCGGGTAGTCGATGCGGTAGTAGTTGAGGAACTCGAACGTGCGGATCTCGGTGCCCGGCTGGTCCTGAAGGAACTGAGCGCGCGCCCGCGCGGGCGACGCCATCGAGTTCGAGTCGTCCGCGGAGAGATAGAGGATCGCAGGTTGGGATGGGTCCAGCTCGGCACACTCCGCGGGCAGGAAGGGCGCGAGCGGGTCCGGCGAGGGGTTCGACCCCGCCGCCGTCGAGCTGGCCACGTTGGACGCTTGGGACGAGGGTCCTACCGTCGCGGCCGTGGTTCCGGTGGGGCCAGCGCTCGCTTTGGAGCCCGCAGTCGCGGACGCGTACGCGGGATGGCCGCCTCCGCTTCCATCGCCCGTGTCGTCGCCGCACGCGGCGACCCCGTGACCCACCGCACCCAACCCCAACAGGACCCATGCAGGAGCAAGGCGTGCGTTCGCCATGATCGCCTCCGACGTAAGAAAGAAAAGAAAAGAGGAGAAGAGGCTCCGCGGCGTACCGCAGGCGCCAAAGCCACGAGCAACGAGGCCCTCGGCGACACCGCCTTCGCGGCGTGCGAGGGTGGCGGGGATCTGCAAGACGCGCGCCGCCCGTAGACACCGCGATTTCTCGCGAGCCCTCGTGCCATGTGGCACACGCGGGCGACAGTCATGTCAGGATGGCCATGCGCGGGCGCCGCTCGGACGACCGCACCCCGATGGGGTCACGGTGCGCGGCGTAGACGCAGCCCGCCCGGTCCGACGTCGGAGATCTCGAGGGCGCCGAGGTCAGGCGCCCACGAGGCTACTCCCGGTCGCGCCCCAGCAGGCTCCTTGCCTCGAAGACTTGACCGTTGAAACGATCTTGCCACTTCCCGTCCACGATGCGCTCGAGCAGCACCTTCGCCGCCGCCTCGTCGCCTCCCTGACCGCGCGCCTTCAGGAGCTGGGCCTTGCGGAGCGGCCAGGTCGGGTTGGTAGCCTCGACGGACGTCGCCCGCTCCCAGAGCGACAGCGCGGCGTCGAGATCGCCGCGAGCTTCGAAGGAGCCCGCGACGCGCGACCACGCGTCGCCGTCGCCCGGGTGGCGGTCCACGATCGAGTAGAGCTGCCGGTCGGCCTCGCCGCGCCTCCCCAGCCGATCGAGCGCCGCCGCGATGGTGAGATCGACGTCCGCGTTGTCGGGATCCTCGCGCCGCCAGCGACGCGCGGCGTCCAGGGCGGCCGTGATCGCCTCGCCAGTCTTCTGCGGCTCGAGCATGGATCGACGCACGCTGAGCGCGATGAGCCGGCCGTAGCGCGCACGAACGACGTCCATCGGCACCTCGACGTCCGCGCTCAGGTCGATCGCGCGCTGCACGAGGTGCCTGGCCTCCTCCAGCCGCCCGAGATCCTCGGCGACGGAGGACGCGAGGTCGAGCACCTCCGGCGGCGCGTCGTCCCGGTTGCTCAGCGGCGCGAGGATCCGCTGGGCCTCGACGGTCCGCTTCATCGAGAGGAGCCGGCGCGCGAGCGTCGCGCGCGCCGCCGGGGTCACGCCGTCCGCCTCGTCGAACCGCTGCAGGATGGGCTCGAGACCATCGAAGAGCGTTGCGCTCGTGTTGTCCGGCGCCGCGAGGTTCTGCGCGGTCGCGTCCACGAACGCGATGATCTGCTCGGCGGTCCCCTTCTCGCGGAGATGCTTCTGCCACCGCGACCAGAAGAACCGGTACCCCACCTCACCCCGCCCGCGGCGGATGATCTCTCGCGTCTGGTAGTCGACGGTCGCCGCCATGCCACGGTCGAGCGCCTCGTCGAACGACGACACGATCATCGCGGACGACTCCGCGGGCTTGGTCCAGGGGTCGAGGAGCGCCCCCTGCCTCTTGGCCACCATCGTGAGCGCAGGATCTCGGCCGAGGGCCGCCCAGAGCCCCTTGGCGACCGCGACGTCCGGGTAGCGCGCGCGATCCGACGCGACTCGGACGACCGCGTACCGCAGCTCGGGGGAGGTCCTCCGATCCTCGGCGAACGCGCCGATGCGCGCCGCGAGCTTCGCGCCCACGGTGCCGCCCTCCTCCAGATCCAAGAACAAGGAGCGAGCCGTCGTGAACGTCTTGAGGGCCCCTGGCGGGAGGTCGAGCTTCGCGTAGGCGTCCCGCCTCTTGGTCGAGTCCGTCAGGCGCGCCGCCTCGACCGCGGCGCGCACCGGGTCGCCGGCGGGGAGCGAGTCGAACAGGGCCTTCGCCTCGTCGTCCGAGAGCCGAGGCGCGCCCCGGCTCCCGAGGACCAGCTCACCGCGCGTGACCTTGCCGGTCTGCGCGAGGAGCGCGCGGAGGCCCTCCAGCGAGCCCCCCGAGTCGCCGAGGGCCGCGTGCGCCGCGAGCCGCTCGTGGTGCAGCGCCCGCCACTGGTCCGATCCCGCGCGCGCGGCCTTCAAGCGCTCGTCGATGCGCGCAGGTGACGAGACCGGCACCTCGACGAGGACCGCCGACGGCGCGAGCGACGCGGGGGCGACGCCGGGCCTCGGATCGTTCGCGAGATCCCGCGTGTAGGTCCGCTCCGCGCCGCCGCCGGTCCGCACGACGACGTCGTCTCCGACGTACCGCACGAAGAGGTCGCGCGCGCCGCCGCCGGGCGCGACGAGGCGGACGCGGCTCACGCGGTCCTGATCGTCGAAGGTGAGCTCGATCGCCGGGAGGTCGACCTCCCCGTCTGCGGGAGGGGAGACGGGCGCGGAGATGCGCACCCCTCGGCCGAGGTCGATGACCTCGACCCGCAGCCCAGCGACGGCCTCCGCGGAAGGAGCCACGAACGGGGCGCTGGCTGCGAGGAGCCAAGGGGCCGCCTCGCCGACGCGTCGCCGGACGCGGAGATCGAGCTCCGGGTAGGTCGCCTCCAGGTGCTCCCCGTCGAACCTCACCCGCTCGGTGCTCTCGTAGCGCGCCCACGTGACGCGCCCCTCGCCGTCCACGCTGACCGTCTCGGCCGGATCCCACGCCCGGTAGGCGGCCGGCTTGCGGGCGCGAGCTGCTCGACGGAGGAGCTCGAGCGCGCCGTCCTCCGCCGCCCCGGGGGAGACCTCCCGCGAGGCGGCGAGGAACTCCTGCTGGTGGTCCACGGGGCTCGCGACGAGCGCAGGAACGATCTCGGTCAGGTCGTCGAAGCGGGCGTCGTAGCTGGACGCGAACGCCCTCGGGTAGGCCCCCGCGAGGGCCTTGCTCCCGAACTCGCCGTCGATCTCTCCCGTGCCGCCCGCCCACCCCGTCGCGCCGCCGTCCTCGCCGAAGGACAGCGCCACGGACTCGGTCAGGATCGACTGGAACGGCATGTCGGCCGCCGCGACGGGCGAAGCGGACGCCACGGGGCCCATCACGGGGACGCGACGCTTGAGCATCGACGGCGGCGCCGGAGGCGGCCTCCGCGCGGGGCCCCGCTCCTTCGCGACCGACTTCATGACGCGGCTGTCGTCGCCCCTCGGGCGCTCGCGATGCATGCCCCCGAGGCGACCCGACCCGGATCCGAAGCCCTGGCCTCGCCCACCGCCGCCGGCGCCGATCCCGGAGAGCCCGAGCGAGCCCTCCTGGAGCACCCTCGTCGGCAGCCGGTGCAGGAGCTCCCACGACGGGTCGAGGATCTCCGCGCTCGAGCCGAGCGGCTCGAACTTCACGGGGATCTTGGCCGGCGCCTGGTAGACCGCCCACCCCGTGGGCGAGCGCTTCTCGACGCCAAACTCGCGGTACATCGCGTCGTTCTCGAGGACGAGCAGCGACGTGTAGGGCGTGACGAGCACGTTCTTCAGCGCGAGCTCGACGACGCGGGGCTTCTGCTGCTCGCGCGCGGGCTGCGCGAGCAGCCAGTCGATCTCCCGCTGTGCCCACAGCCTGGGGAGGTAGCCGGCGCTCCCCGCCGCCCCGTCCACGCGCACGGTGCGCGAGAAGGCCCCCCCGATCGAGCGCCCCGTCACCCGGATGCCCAGACCGGCGGGCGCGTCCGATGGCAGCTTCGCGATGACGTCGATCTGCTCGCCCTCGCAGGCCCGTCGCCCCCGGAGGTGAGCCTTGGCGCCGCCGATGGGCCGCCCATCACCGTCCACCACCTCCGCCGCGAGGTCGCGCGCGCAGGGGGTCCGCAGCGTCGAGACGAGATCGAAGGCCCGGTGGGACAGGTCCTCGCCGAAACCGACCTGCTTCACGACGCCAAAGCGCGCGTCCGCGATCGCGTCGAGCAGACGCAGATCCGACGTGTCGCCGATGGCAGCGGCCGCGAAGCGCGCCGTCTCGGGTAGCAAGGCAGCGAGCTTCGCGGGCTCGTCCACGCCGCCCGTCACGACGCCGTCCCCCACGTAGACGACGGTCCCGCTGCCATCGCGGGCGCCGGTCGCGCGCAGGAGCTCGGCGGCGGCGCGGAGACCGGCGTCCAAGCGGCTGTCGCCGGCGCCTTCGCCCTCGGCGATGAGTCGGCGATCGAGGTCGTCGAGATCCACGGCGCCGACGGGGGTGAGCTTGCCCGGCACGACGCGGGCCGTGTGGTCGACGGCGATCACCGTCACCGCCGTCTCGCGATCGAGATCGCCCACGAGCTCCCGGACGAACTTGCGCTGCGCCCAGAGGGCCTCCTCGTTGCGGGACGCGCTCGTGTCGAAGAGGATGACGTAGGGCTCCGTCGACGCCGGCCCGCGCACCTCAAGCGGGCCCTCGGCGCGCGGGGCGGCCGTTCGGACCGAGACGAAGCGCTCTCCGTCGGGCGCCTTGAACGAGCGGACGACGTCGGCCGTGGCCTCCCCCGGTGATCGAAGCGAGAGGACGAAGTCGTCGCCGAGCGTGTGGGAGGACGCCTCGAACGTGGCTACCTTGTCCTGCCCCTCGGTCTTGATCGAGATCTCGTGGCTGGGTGAGTGGATCTCACGATCCCCGATGTTCGCGAGGCTCACCCGAAACCTCACCTTGGCGGCCGGCACGTCCACCCGAGGGATCGGCACCGTGAGCCGCTCCGTGTCGTAGAGCCGCTCGAGCGGCTGGGTGTACGAGAGGAAGATGCGCTTCTCGGACCGCCCGGCGATGGGGAAGATCCTCATCTTGAACGTGTTCCCGGTCATCCACTCGAGGAGGGCCGGGTCGCGCCGCTGGTAGACGATGCCCTCGTAGATGTCGCGGCCGCGGTCGCGGTCCACGACCGCGGCCTCCATGAGCTCCCCCTCGACGTACATCCCGAGCCGGGAGATCGCCGCGCCGTGCGGCAGCGGGAACTGGTAGACCCCCTCGAGCTGTCGAACGTCGGCGTTGAAGTACGTCTGATCGATCGTGGTTCGCGCGATCCCGTCCTCCACGTGGACGTCGAGCGTGAAGTCTCGGACGTCGAGGGCGCGCTCCGCGCCCCAGCGCGGGTCTCGGGCGACGAGGGTCCCGTGCCTGCGCGGCGGGCCGCCCTGCGGCTCGAAGACGTCGCCCTCTCCCTTCCGTGCGAAGCCGAAGAGGTGGCTCATCCGCGGCGCGGCCTCCGCCGCGAGCTCCTCGTCGCCGCGGACGATCACCTGCTGGCCGGCCGCGAGGATGGTCTCGCCCCCCGCGCCCGAAACCTCGGCGCGGCCACGCGCCACCGCGACACGCGTCCCGCCGTCGCCCGCGCGCACCACGAGCTCGCTCGCGCGCGTCTTCACCCGGGCGGCCGCGGCGTCCACCCGGAGCGTCTCGGAGCCCACGACGTCGAAGATCGCGCCTCCACGCGCGAGGCGGACCGAGCCGCGCGCGCGCTCCTCCACGCGCGCCCCCTCGTCGAGGACCACGCGCGTCCCATCGATGAGGCGCGCCTCCTTCGGCCCGCGCCCGGCGTTCTCGTGGACGATGACGGGGCTGAACGCGTCGCCGCCCATCAAGAAGCCCAGCGTCGCCGCCGCGAGGGCGACCGCGCCGAGCGAGAACGCCTCCCGCCGCGCCGGGCGCCGGCCCGCGAGGCGCGTGACCGCTGCGGGCGCCGCCGGCCTCGGGGCCGTCGCGGCCTGCTTCGCGAGGAGCGCCGCGAGCACGCGCTGCTTGGCCTCCGCGCGCATCACCGGCGTGGGAGACGCGCTCTTCAGGAGCTCCGCCACGTTCGTCTCCAGCGCAGCCTCGGGGCCGGGGTCTCTCTCTTGGTGCGTCACTGCTCCACCTCCGCAAACGAACGACCCAGGGTCTGGAACGTCTCGCGAAACGCGCGCCGGGCTCGCGCGAGCATCGACTTCGCCGCCTCTTCGCTCGACCTCGACTCCTCCGCGATCTGCTCGAGCGTGGCGCCCTCGACGTACTTGCGCTCGAGGACGCTCCGGTACGCGCTCGGCAGGTGCCCGAGGGTCAGGTGGACGAGGTCGCGGGTCTCCTCGCGCTCGAGCACCTCGGGGGCGAGGAGCTCGTCGTCCATGCGCTCGTAGAGCGCGAGCAAGACGCCGTCGATCTTGTCCCACATGGCCAGCACCTCGGTGCGCTTGCGCTCCCTCAGGTGGACGCGGGCGACGTTGCGCGAGAGCTGGCAGAGCCAGCTCTGCAGCGAGCCGCGCTGCGCCTCGTAGTCGTCGAGCCGCTCGAACGCGGAGAGAAAGGTCTCCTGCACGACGTCCTCGGCGAGGGTCGAGTCACGTCCGACCCGGAAGAACACGAACGCGTAGAGCCCGCCCACCTCGCGCTCGTAGAGCAGCTCCAGCGCGAGAGGTTCGGTGCGCGCGCGGCGCACGAGTTCGGTCGTCGGAGGTCCGTCTTGGCCGCTTTGCATACCCCGTGGGGGGTAGTGTCACCGAGTCGGGCTCGGGTGTCGCGGTCGGGCGTCGAACGTGCGGGAGCGCGGCCGGTGCGGTCCCGTCAGTTCCCGGTCGGCACCCGCACGTCGTCGGCGATCTCGCCGCCTCCGAGCAGGAGCAACGCCAGAACTGCCAGCGATTCCGCGTCGCTCCGGGCCGCGCGGGCCGGCGCCGGGCGCTTCGGGTCGGGGGAGGAGGCGGCCGGCGCTGCGCTGACGGCCGCGCCGGCCTGTCGCCTTGGGGGTTCCGGCGGCACCTCCGCCCCTTCGGTCGGGCTCATCGCCAGGATCGCTACGCCCATGCCGAACCCCAGCACTGCAGGTCGCCACATGTCCTTTGGACGAGGCGCTCGCTCCGCACATACACGGTGCGCGGCAAACCCACGTCGCGCGTCACGCGCCGAACGATCGTCTCACGAAGTCTTTCATCCGGTCGGCGAGCGCCCGCGGCGCCTCCTTCATGCCCGACTCGACCCAGCGGGCGAGGAAGACCTGGTGACCGGCGATCATCACGCGCGCGTAGAGCTCCGGATCCCCGGGGAGGAAGGCTCTCTGCTCGATGCCCTCGCGAAACACGAGCGCGGTCAGCTCCAGGCCCTCCCGCCACTGCCGCCGCTGCTCCGCGGTCGTAAACCTCGGATCGAGCGCCCACGGCTGGCTCTCGAGGAGGTGAATCCTCAGGTAGGCGGGGTGGTCCGCGAGGAACTCCACGTACGAGTCGACGCCGGCGAGGAGGGCCTCGAAGGCCGAGGACGCGCCGGCCGACGCGCGCGCTGCTCGCTCGAGGAGGGCGCGGCCCCGCGTCTCGTGGATGGCGGCGAAGATGTCCTCCTTGCTAGGGATGGCCGCGTAGAGGGTCGCGAGCGCGAGCCCTGCCTCGCTCGCGATGTCCTGCATGCGCGTGCCGTCGTACCCGCGCTCGGCGAACACTCGCTCGGCCGCCTCCAGGACCAGCGCGCGGTGGAGGCCCTTGCGCGCCGACCGGGCGCCCTCCTTGCGACGCGCGCGCGTCGCCGCGCTCATCGGGGCGGCGCGGCTCATGCGTCGTCGATGATCCGGATGGTCTTCGTGGGGCAGTACTTCTCCGCCTCCTTGGCCTTGCCGTAGAGCTTCGGATCCGGGCGGGCGTCGATGAGCTCCACCTTCCCGACGCCGCTCACGCGGAAGACCTCGGGGGCCTCCCCCATGCACACCGCGTGACCCTGGCAGAGGTCGAGATCCACCTCCACCCGGAAGGGGCGGGGTGCGACCGCGGCCGCGCCCGCGTTGGCCGCGGCCCCCGAGTACGTGAAGTGCTTCACGCCCGCGCGCTTCTTGTAGCGGATGCGACACGGCTCCTCGGGCCCGACGACCAGCCCGTGGAAATCGCTCTTCACGTCGGGCTGGACGAGCTCGAAGTCGAAGCGGCGGAGCAAGATGGTCAGGATGGCCTTCACTTGGAGCAGCGCGAAGGCGTTGCCCAGGCACTTGTGGCGCCCCCCCGCGAACGGGATGAACGCGTAGTCCACCGAGTCCTCCTCGCGCCCGGGACCGAAGCGGTCGGGATCGAACCGGAGCGGATCGCGGAAGTACTCCGGCATGAGGTGCGCGACCGTCGGTGAGACGATGACCCAGCTGCCCTTCGGGATGAAGTAGCTCTTGTAGACGAAGTCCTGCCCGGCGACGCGCACGAGCATGAAGAGAGGCGGGTGGAGACGGAGCGTCTCGAGCACCGTCTGCTCCGTGAGCGGGATGCTGCGCAGGGTGTAGAAGCCCGGCACCGCGCCTTCCCCGAAGACCCCGTCGAGCTCGGCGCGCACCCGCGTGAGGAGGTCGGGCTGCTTCGTCAGCTCGATGAGCGCCCACGCCGTCGTGACCGAGCTCGTGTGGTGGCCGGCGAACATTGCGGCGACGAGCATGCCCGTGATCTCGTGCTCGGTGAGCGGCGCGCCGGACTTGTACTTCGCGTCCATGAGCGTCTGGAGGAAGTCCTCCCCCGTGCGGCCCGCCTTCTTGCGCTGCTCGATGATGGCCGTGACCATCTCCTCGAGGCGGACGCGGGCTCGGTCGCGCTCCCAGAAGCTCGGGATTGGCAGGTGCGCGTTGATGTAGGCGATCGGGGTGACGCCCCGCTCGAGCGACGCGTACACGCGCGCGAACTCCTCGTTCATCGCGCCTCGGAACTCCTTGCCGAGGAGGCAGTGGCTGGACGTGTAGTTGGTGAGGACGCGGCAATACTCGACCAGATCGATCTCCCCCTCGTCCCCCCAGCCCGCGATGCTCTTCTCCACCTCTTCGACGACGATCTCGCCGTAGGTCCGCATCCGTCGGTCCTTGAGCGCCGGCAGCAGCATCTTGAGCTGCTCGTTCATCTTCGCGTGCGGGGCGTCGTAGACGAGCCCCTTGCCGAAGACCGGCGTCATGATCTTGTACGCCTCCTGGGGCGAGAGCTGCTCCTCCGGGGCGCGGAAGACCGCCTCGTGCGCCTGGGGGCCGTAGACGGCGACCATGTTGCGGCCCATCACCTCGAACGCCGCGACCTCCCCGAGCTCGTCGTGCGCGCGCGAGAG
The DNA here is from genome assembly GCA_964492175.1 of uncultured Polyangiaceae bacterium. Classification (GTDB taxonomy): domain Bacteria; phylum Myxococcota_A; class Polyangia; order Polyangiales; family Polyangiaceae; genus Xiheicaenibacterium. Next base: position 35,220 of record CAZBJI010000054.1, read on the forward strand.
GAGCCCGAGCGCGTTCCGGACGAACTCCACGGTGTGACCGACCACCGGCATGCCGCCTGAGAGTCGGGGCGGCGCGAGCAGTCCGCTCGGGATCGGCGCCTTCTTGCGAGTGACCTTCTGGATCAGCGGCTCGAGCATGGCCGACGGTTAGCACGGCCGTCGCGCGGACTGAAATCACCATTTCAGTGTTCGGAACCGAGCTTCTCCCGTGCCGGGAAGCTCGCCGATGCCGGAAGGGGGGGCGCCTCCGTGCTCGAGGACGTGCCCGCTAGCCGCCGATCCGACCCGGCCGCGCGCTGCCGCGCTCGGTCCCGGCCGCGGAGCCGACGCGCTGGGTGAGGTAGTCGATGAGATCGATCTTGGTCACGAGGCCCAGGATGGCGGGCCCGTCCATGACGAGCGCGATCTTGGCGTCGTTGAGGACGTTCTTCAGGAGCTCGACCTTCGTCTGGGGCGTGACCGTGGCGTAGTCGCTCTCGATCATCTCGGCGATCGTGGTGTCTTGTGTACGGCCCGAGACGAGCGCCTTCAGGAGATCGCTCTCGTGGATGAGGCCGCGCAGCCTGCCGTCGTCGACGACCGGGAGCTGGCTGATGCCGAAGGTCTTGAGCTTGTTCACCACGCTCGCGATCGTATCGTCGCTCGACGCGGTCTCCACCTTCTGCGAGCCGCCGCCCTTGATCGCGAGCAGCTCCTTCACCGTGCCGAAGCCGGGGCCCTCCTCGTCGAGGAAGCCGTTCTCCCGCATCCAGTCGTCGTTGAAGATCTTCGAGATGTACTTGGACGCGCCGTCGGCCAGCATGACCAGGATGTTCTCCTTCTTGCCGGACGCGCGCGCGTACTTGATCGCGCCGGCGACGGCCGCGCCGCCCGACCCCCCGACGAAGAGGCCCTCCAGCCGGACCAGATCGCGCGTCATGAGGAAGCACTCCTTGTCGTCGACGCGCACCACCTCGTCGATGATGTCGAGGTTGATGGTCGACGGAAAGAAGTCCTCTCCGATGCCCTCGACCTTGTAGCTGAAGGGCTTCGTGATGCGCTTGTCCTTGATGTAGTCGTAGTACATCGACCCCACGGGATCGACGCCGAGGAGCCGGATGGCGGGCTTGCGCTCCTTCAGGAACTTGCCGATGCCGCTGATCGTGCCGCCGGTGCCGAGGCCCGCCACGAGCACGTCGAGCTCGCTCCCGCACTGCTCCCAGATCTCCGGGCCGGTGGATCTATAGTGCGCGGCCGGGTTGTCGGGGTTGTGGTACTGGTTCGCGTAGAAGCAGTTCGCGGTCTCGTTCGCGATGCGCTTGGCGACCGAGTAGTAGCTCCGCGGATCCTCGGGCTCCACCGCGGTCGGGCACACGACGACGCGCGCCCCGAGGGCGCGGAGGGTGGCGACCTTCTCCTGCGACATCTTGTCGGGCATGACGAAGACGCACTTGTAGCCGCGCACCGCGGCGAGCATCGCGAGGGAGGCGCCCGTGTTGCCGCTCGTCGCCTCCACGATCGTGCCGCCGGGTTTGAGGCCCCGCGCCTCGGCCTCCTGGATCATGTTGCGAGCCACCCGATCCTTGTGGCTGCCCATCGGGTTCAAGTACTCGCACTTGACGTAGATCTCGGCCGCCAGCCCCTCCGTCACCTTGTTGAGCTTGACGATGGGGGTGTTGCCGATGGCCTGGGTGATGTCGCTCTTCGCGCCTCGCATCATGGCGTGACCAGAGGTAGCGGGTGAGCGGACCCGAGACAAGCCGCGCGCGCGGGACCCGGTCCGCCCGCGTTCCGTATCGCAACCCAACGGGCACGGCGAGACGCCGCGCCGGACCGTCCTCGCGGCGCGACGACCCCTACGCGCGAGAACGGTTCGGCCGTCGTCAGCTCGGACCGACGCGCTACTTACACGCTGCCGGGAGGCCGATGCCGACGGCGGCGGCCCGGACGGCGGCGAGCGCCTGCGCCGTGTTCGGGTTGCTCATCGCGGACTGGCAGGCACCGGCGGCCAGGAGGTACGCGCCCTGCTGCTGCGGCGGGGCGCTCTTGGCGTTGCCCTTGAGAGCGGCGCAGCAGGCGGCGATCCCGCCGCCGGTTCCTCCGGCCTTCACGGCGGAGCGCATCGCGCCGAACACGTTCGCCGCGTCGGTCCCGGGCGCCCACCCGCCGACGACCACGAGGTTCTCCCCGGTCACCACGGCGGCCTTCACCTCGGCGCCGTCCTTCGTGCAGAGCCCGTCGGCGGCCTGTGCAGCGATCTTGTCCTTGCCCCAGGTCACCGCCTCGTTCGGGTTCCACTTGCAGGCGGTCAGGCCGGCGGCGGACGCGACGGCGTCGATCTTCTCCGTGCCGCCCGCGCCGGCGCCGAGGACGGCCTTCTTGTCGGCGGAGTTGGACGTGTTGAAGTCCCCCGACTTGGCCGTCGTCCAGTCCTTCGGCGCCTGGAACGTGGCCTTCGCCCCCGTGGTGGTCACGGCCGTCCCGGTGATCCCGTCGGAGCGGTTGTCGAGCTCGGCCTTCACCTTCGCCTCGATCGCCGGATTCGAAGGCGGCGTGTCGATCTTGACCGTGCTCGTCGGCGCCGGCGTGGGGCTCGGGGCGGGCGTGGGCGTCGTGGTCGCCTCGGTCGTCGCCTTGGCCGTCTTCTTCGGCTCGTCGTCGCTCTCCGGATCCTTCGGGGGGCAGGCGGTCACGAGGAGCAGCAGGGGGACGGCGCAGATGGTTCGGCTCAGGCTCATGGGGGTCTCCGGGGGCAATCTTGGCTCGCCCGACCGGGCCGGGCGAGTTCTCACTTCGGGTGCGGATCAGAGCACACGCGCAGCCGTTCGGGTACGGCTTGTCGTAGGACGTGCTGGTTGGCCCGATGGTCTCCGCAGGGGCGCGCTTGTCAACACTTTCGTTTAGACCTCGGGGGAGGCGCCGTTCTTCAATCGCCCGCGAATCACCGGTTCTGCGCGCGCACGGAGGCGCAGCGCTCGAGGTCCGCGACCCCCTCCTCGTAGGCCCGCCGCGCCCCGTCGAGCTTCTCGAGCCGCCGATCCACGGCGGCCACGAGGGCGTCGACGCCCGGTGACCGGCCGCAGGACCAGCCGATCGTCTGGATGAGGGTGGGCGCGCCGCCGAGCTTCTCGGTCAGCTCGTCGAAGTGCCTCACGGCCCAGCGGTAGAACACCTCGCGGCTCTTGGCGCGGCCCCCGATGGCGCTCTTCACGTGCCTCACGTCCCCTGCACGAATGCTCCCGCTGAGGAGGAGGTCGAGGGCGGCCTCCAGGGCCTCGGGGCGCTCTCGGGAGGCGATCGCGATCGTGAGGCCGACTCTGTGGTCTGGCGATCGCGCGGCGAGGAGGGCCTTCTCGTCGAGGGCGCCCGCCGCTTTCTCGTCGGTGGCCACCGCGACGCGGGCCGCCAACGGCGCGAGGTCTGGGCCCACGAGCGCCTGGGCCGCCGCCGGATCGGAGACGTACGCCCGGCCCGCGGGGGTCAGCGCGAGCGCCACGTCTGGATCGCGGATGAGGTCGTGAAGGGCGGCGAGGACGCTCGCGCGGAGGAGCGCGTCGTCGTCGGGCTCCTTCTGTCCGAGCTTGGGGAGGGCGAGGCGCTTGCGCGCCGGCTCCAGCACCCTCCGCACCAATGCCACGTAGGTCTTCGGCGCCTCGGCTCCGTTCAGGCGGTTGAGCTCGGTGAGCACGACGATGGCCGCCTCGAGGACCACGCGCGATCGCTCCTGCTTCCAGTCGATCGAGCCGAGGAGCGACGTGACGTCCTCCACGCCGCGGCGCCCCGCGAGCGCCAGCGCCCAGGCGTCCAGGAGCAGGCCAGCGCGCTCGGCCTCGGGGAGCTCCGCGAACGCCTTCGTGAGCTTCTGCCACGAGGCGGCGTCGAGATCGTACCTGTAGTAGCCGGCCTCGCCCGCGTTGGGGTGCACCCAGCCAGGGCACCGATCGAGCTTCACGCTCGTCGCCGCGCCGCGCGAGAGGACACAGCGCGGCGCCGTCTCGCCCTGGACGCGGAGACACACGGGCACGTCCCAGCGCGCTCCCGGCGGGCCTCCGAGCGCCCCGGGCTCGACGCTCACCGTGACCGGGCCCTGGGTCTTCTGGTCGCACGTCAGCGACACCTGGAAGACCGGCACGCCTGGCTGATCGAGGAAGGTCTTGGCGACGCGGCTCACCTCTTTCTTCGTGCCGGCGTCGAGCGCGGCGAACAGCTCCGTCGACGTGATGCTCTTGTGGGCCTGCTTGGCGACGTACGCGCGGATCGCGTCGCGGAAGCTCTCCTCGCCTGCCCACGCCTCGAGCATCGCGAGGATGCTGGCCCCCTTCTGGTAGGCGCTCCAGCCGCCGATCTGGCCGATGTCGTCGGCGCGCGTCACCTGAGGTCGAACGGCGCGCGAGGAGGGCAGCGCGTCGTAGCGCATCGCGAGATCCTTCGAGAGGACGCGCTCGGCTTGCGTGCGCAGCTCGGGGTAGGCCTCGTCGGTTGCCTTGGCCTGCATCCATGTCGCGAAGCCCTCGTTCAACCAGATGTCGTCCCACCACGTCATGGTCACCAGGTTGCCGAACCACTGGTGGGCGAGCTCGTGCGCCATCACGAGGATCATCCTGCGGCGCAGAGACACCGGCGCGGACGCCGTCGCGAGCAAGAGCTCTTCGCGGAACGTCACGAGGCCGGCGTTCTCCATTGCGCCGACGGCGAAGTTCGGCACCGCGACGAGGTCGAGCTTCCCGTAGGGGTACTTCCGATCGAAGTATCCCTCGAGCGCCGCCAGGGTCCGGCGCGCCGCCTCGGCGCCGTCGGCGCCAGCCTTCGACTTGCCCGGGGCGGTGAGGACCGCGATGGGGGCGGGCACGGGTGCGCCCTCGAGCCGCTCGAGCTCGCCTACGGCGACCGCGACGAGGTAGGTCGGGATCGGCGGCGTCTCGTCGAAGGTGAGCCGCTGCATGTCCTCCGGGAGCGCTCGCTGGTGGAGCACCTTGCCGTTCGCGTACGCCGTCATCCCCATCGGGACCTCGAGCACCACGTCGAACGGGGTCTTGTGGCGAGGCTCATCGAAGCTCGGGAACATGCGCCGGGCGAAGGTCGCCTCGAGCTGCGTGAACGCGAAGGCGCGGCCGGCCTCTTGCACGCGGAAGAGCCCCCAGAGCGATCCGAACGGCGCGTCGTAGGTGATCTCGACGTGGGCCTTCCCGGGCTGGAGCCACCGTCCCAACAAGAGGACCAGCTCCTCGTCCTTGTCCTTCGCCCCGAACGCCCGGCGCGGCCGGACCTCGGCCTCGAGCGGCTCCTTCGGGGCGCCGGCGTGCACGACCTGCACCGACCTCACCCGGAGATCGCGGCCGTGCAGCACGATGTGATCGGTCGGCTCGAGGACGTCCACGTGGATCGTGGTCTTCCCCGAGAAGGACTCCTTGCGAGGATCGATCGTCAGCTCCAGGCGGTAGCGCGTCGGGACCACGCTGCTCGGCAGGTGGACCGAGGTCGCCGCCGGGGCGTCCCAGCGCAACGCGGGCTCTTCGGGCGTGCGGGCGACCGGGGGGACGGGGGCGCGTGGGGAGTCGGCGCAGGCCAGGGAGAGGCCGACGGCGAGGAGCCCGAGGTGACGCCAATGCATGCCGCGAGGGTAACAAACTCGCATGACACGGTAGCCCCATCCCGCCTGGTGACGCCCGGGGCGGTACCGGCTAGAGAGACCGAATGAATCGCGCGCTCCTTCTCCTCTCTTTGGGCGTCGCTGCGACGAGCAGCGTCTTTCTCTCCGGCTGCGGCGACGACAGCGGCTCCGGCGGCTCCACCTCCGCCACGAGCGGCACGCAGTCGACGAGCGGCACGCCGGCCACGAGCGGTACGCAGTCGACGAGCGGCACGCAGTCCACCACCACCGCGGCCACGACCACCACGGTGGCCGGCACCACGGCCGCCGGGATGTTCGACTGCGCCGCCCCCGACGGCAGCATGCCGAACCTGACGCTCACGGACGTCGCCACCGGGCTCGACAGCCCCGTCCTCGTGAAGAGCGCGCCCGACAACCCGGATCGCCTCTACATCGTGGAGCAGACCGGAGCGATCCTCATCTACGAGAACGGCGGCGTCCTGCCCACGCCCTTCATCGATCTCAGCGGCGTGCTCGACTGCTGCGGCGAAGAGGGCCTGCTCGGTCTCGCCTTCCCGAACGACTACGGGACCAGCGGTCGGTTCTTCGTGCACTACTCGAACCAGGGCAACGGCGCCTCCACGGTGATGGAGTATGCGCGCAGCGCCGACCCGCTCGTCGCGGATCCGACCCCGGTGCAGCTCGTCATCCAGCACCCCACGGCGGAGAGCAACCACAACGGCGGGTCGATCGAGTTCGACTCGGAGGGCTACCTCAACATCGCGTGGGGCGACGGCGGCGGCGGCGGGGACCCGGAGTGCGACGCGCAGAACCCTGCCAACCTGTGGGGCAAGATCGTGCGCCTGGACATCTACTCCACCCCCGACGGCGAGGGCTACCTCGCTGCGCCCGGCAACCCTGGCGGCGAGAAGATCTACCACAACGGGCTCCGCAACCCGTGGCGCGTCAGCTACGACGTGTGCACCGGTGACCTCTACATCGGGGACGTCGGCCAGAACCAGTGGGAGGAGGTCGACGTCGTCACCCCGGGAGCGGCGCACAACTTCGGCTGGCCCGTGCGCGAGGGCATGCACGACTTCGGCAACTCGTGCCCCAACCCGCCGGCCAACCCCACCGAGCCGATCGCGGAGTACTCCCACGCCGCTGGCTGTTCCATCACGGGCGGCTACGTGCACCGCGGGTCGGCCATCCCGGGCCTGCGCGGCAGCTACCTCTACGCGGACTACTGCTCCGGCACGATCTGGATGCTCCAGTCGGCGAACGGCGCGCTGGTCTCCGGGCCGACGGACACCGGGCTGAACGGCGGCAACGTCTCGGGCTTCGGCCAGGACGGCCACGGCAACGTGTACGTCGTGGATCACGGCGGGACCGTCATGCGCATCGACGCGCAGTAGGCCACCCGCCCGCGTGAAGACCGTACCCCTCGCGTTCGAGCGCCTCGAGCCGGCGGAGATGCTCTCCCGGGTCGAGGCGCTCGCGCGCTCCATGCGACGACGTCGCAGCGTCCGGCACTTCTCCTCGGAGCCCATCGACCTCGAGGTCGTACGCCGGGCGATCGAGGTCGCCGCGACGGCGCCCTCGGGGGCGAACAAGCAGCCGTGGACCTTCGTGCTCGTGACCGATCCCGACGTGAAGAGGCGGATCCGGGAGGCTGCGGAGGAGGAGGAGCGCGCCTTCTACGGCGGGCGGGCGCCGGAGACCTGGCTGGCGGATCTTGAGGCGCTCGGGACCGACGCGGAGAAGCCCTTCTTGGAGGAGGCGCCGGCGCTGGTCGTGCTCTTCGCCCAGCGGCGCGGCGCGACCGAGGAGGAGAAGCACTACTACGTCAGCGAGTCGGTCGGGATCGCGGCCGGCTTCTTCATCTCGGCCCTCCACCAGGCGGGCCTCGTCACGCTGACGCACACGCCGAGCCCCATGGCCTTCCTCGGCGCGATCTTGAAGCGCCCTCCGAACGAGCGCGCCTACCTGCTGCTGCCGGTCGGCCTCCCCGCCGACGGCTGCGCGGTGCCGGACATCACGAAGAAGCCGCTCTCCGAGGTGCTCGTCGAGGTGTGATACAAGAGGCGTCGCCGTGCGCTTCCAAGACATCATCCTCGCGCTGCAGAAGTTCTGGGCGGACCGCGGCTGCATCGTGCTGCAGCCGTACAACTCGGAGGTCGGGGCCGGGACGTACAACCCCGCGACGTTCCTCCGCGCCCTCGGCCCGGAGCCCTGGAACGTGGCGTTCGTCGAGCCCTCACGCCGGCCGTCGGACGGTCGCTACGGGGAGAACCCGAACCGCCTGCAGCAGTTCCACCAGTTCCAGGTGATCTTGAAGCCCAGCCCCCTCGACATCCAGGACCTCTACCTGGAGTCGCTGCGCGCGCTCGGCACCGATCCGCTGAAGCACGACGTCCGTTTCGTCGAGGATGACTGGGAGTCTCCCACGCTGGGCGCGTGGGGCCTCGGCTGGCAGGTCTGGCTGGACGGCCTCGAGATCTCGCAGTTCACCTACTTCCAGCAGGTCGGCGGCATCGACTGC